>NZ_FQZY01000043.1:0-8725 GCF_900142165.1 Hespellia stercorisuis DSM 15480 | reverse complement strand
TTGTTCATCATTAAAAACCATAGACCTTAGTGGTTTTAATATGAGCAACGTGACGATTATGTTTGATATGTTCATGTACTGTTCAAACTTAACTGTTTTGAATTTGAGTAATTGGGATGTAAGTAAGGTTACTAATTATTCGGGCGTATTCAGAGGATGCAAGATAAATGGTGTATTAGTAAATCGAGCTAACATAACCGCTTGGAATTGGAACCTCGGAACACTAACAGAAGATCAGATAGCGAAAATGTTCTAGCAGAGGAGAAAACGTATGGAAATCAGAGCACGACCGCACACGCGGTCTTTTATTTTACCGAAAACAGGAAGGAGAATGGCTATATGAAAATGATTTTAAGTGATGGAACGGAAGTGCAGATTGAAGACAGTTTGTTATCTGGATCAATTATTGTGAAGTCCGAAACAAAAGAGGAATTAATGGAAACTTGGGACATGCTTACACCGGATAAGCTTTATAAGGTGGACATTGTGCAGAAAGAAGATGTTATCCGCTCCATGCATGGAGTCTGCATAGATTCAGTGCAGATTGTTATAAATCCGGATGGTACGCTGACAACGCACTTCTATATAAGAGAGACGTCCACCGGATCCATGTCGAAAGATTCAGATTATGTCAAGGCGGCGAAAATTCTACTCGGAGAGGAGGTGTAATGATGGATGTTGTTGAAAGAGCCAAGGAGCTGCGAAAGCAGATTGAGGACAATGCGGCGCAGATGAGTGACTGCATGGCAATGGAGTACAAGGAACTTTTCCCCGAATGGAATGCGGATGGCGTGACGTACAAAACAGGAAACAGGGTGAAATACGATGGCACCATATATCGTGTGATTCAGGATCATGTTTCACAGGAGAAGTGGACACCGGATGCGGCGACAAGCCTGTTTGCAAATGTTACTATACTAGACACAGAAACAATCACAGAAAGAGAATGAGGTTTATGGATAAAATGGAAAAATATTTTTTAGCAATACAGGTGTTTTTAGCTGGCGTTGTTGCGTGGATCAGTGACAAATTAGGAATTTTATTTCCTATATTATGCGTTTTGCTATTCTTGATGGTAGTGGATTATCTGACCGGGATGGCGGCGAGCAAGGCGGAGGCGATAGATCATCCGGATAATCCGGAATATGGTTGGAACTCTAAGAAGGGTCTGAAAGGGATTCTAAAGAAATTCGGCTACATATGCATTATTGCTGTAGCAATGGTTTTGGATTACATCATTATGACGATCGGTGGAAAACTTGGGTTTGAGATACATGCATCCGCATTCTTTGGGCTTGCAATCTCCATCTGGTACATCCTTAATGAATTATTGTCTATAACAGAAAATGCAGGGAGGATGGGGGCAGATGTTCCAGAGTGGCTTATTAAGTATATAGCAGTACTGAAAAACAAAATTGATGACAGCGGGGAAAATGAGAGCGGAAAGTAGTTAACAGCAGGTTATGTGCGACGTCGCACACAGAAAGGAATTATTATGTTGAATGGAATTGATATCGCAAGTTATCAGGCAGGAATAGATCTTGGTGCGGTTCCTTGTGATTTTGCTATCATTAAGGCTACACAAGGGACTAGTTATGTGAATCCGGATTGTGACCGAGCATTCCAGAATGGAGTGGCGGCAGGGAAAAAACTTGGTGTTTACCATTATGCAGGAGGCGGTGGTGCGGTTGCAGAGGCTGATTTTTTCATTGATCAGATTCAGGGCTATATCGGGAAAGCGATTCTGGTATTGGACTGGGAGGCCGACCAGAATCCAAATTTTGGAAACGTTGCCTATGCAAAAGAATTTATGGATCGTGTGACACAAAAAACTGGTGTCAAACCGATGATCTATATGTCTATGAGTGTAACGCGTCAGCAGGATTGGTCTAGTTTAGTTGCAGCTAATTACGGATTGTGGGTGGCGCAATATCCGGATTATAATAAAACTGGATATCAGACAGAACCATGGATCGATGGAGAGGGCACCGGCGCATGGCCGGGATATGCGATGTTACAGTATACATCGAGCGGCTGCCTTGCAAACTGGGGAGGGTGTCTGGATCTTGATTTGTTTTATGGTGATACCGCGGCATGGGACGCATATGCTGGAGCAACAAGTGCGCCGACTAAGATCGAAGTAAAACCAAAACAGATTCCCGGAATGGCAAAGAATAAAGTGGGGCTGAAGTATGCAGGCCACGTGCAAGACATTGGTGATTGTTCGGTAGTTCGAGATGGACAAGTAGCTGGAACTACGGGGTTCTCAAAACGATTGGAAGCAATCACCGTTGACGTGGATGTCTTGAGAAAAGTAAAAGGTTATGAAAATCTGAAGATGAACGTCCTAGTACACGTGCAGGATATCGGTGATAAGACGTATGAAAATATCAAATCGACTACTGTGATCGGAACCAAAGGGGAGGGCCGCAGACTGGAAGGGATTGAATTTGAAGTCACTGGCCTGCCGACGGGCAGGGTGTTAAAATTCCAAGTACATGAGCAGGACAAAGGATGGAGCACCATCGCGACAGCGAGTGATATCGGAGCATTCCGTGGAAGTGTCGGAGAGAGCCGCAGAATCGAAGCAATTAAAATTTGGATAGATGATAAAAGTGAGGCTCGGTAAAGAAAAAGCCCGGGCGCGCAGGTATAAATTTGGTGGTGTAGTTTACGCCTCTCACAACTGTAAAATCCCCTTGCCCACCAGCAAAAGCCGCGGCTGTAGAACCGAAATCGATACTCTGGTTAATTGAAAGATCCTTAGCTGGATCAATACCCTGGTCTTTCAGGATAAATTCAAAAACCATTTCAGGCATACCGCCTGCCTGCACCATATCCATGTAAATGTGTATCATAGGATGCGTCAGACGGTATGCCTTTCAGGAAATTTGCAATCAATTCTTCAATTTCTTCTCTGGTCTTGATGATTGTATAAGGCTTTAAAGTGTTATCAGCAGGTTCTATCAATCCCTTTGCTATCATTATCTGTATATAAGGAAGTACAGATTTTTTTGACTTTTTGTAGCCGATATCTGTTAATTTTGTTGAAAGATATTTAGCAGAAGTAAAACCTCTTGTATCTTCACGAATCAGTTTCATGGCAGCAAGAATGATTTCGTTCTCACGTTTGTTGAGTTCCTCTGCTGGGCTGTATTGAATCAAACCAGATAGACCGTATTTTAATATAATATCGGGGAGACCGTTTTCATCGACTTCAATTCTTTCGATGAGAATTTCAATATCTTTTCTGTTTAAAGTCCCTTTTTGAATGATGCTGTCTACAACTTCAAGGGCAGTCGATAATTTCTGTTTTACATTTGGTGTTTCTAAAGTGGTTTCGTTTAATTCCTGCAATTGTAGTTCCAGAGCGTGAATATGTGCCAAAATATCATTTTGAAGAGCCTCATAGCTTTCTGTAATCAGTTCCTCATTGTCCGCATGAGATGCTATATCTTTGACTTTCTGGGCAAATAATGATTTTAACTGTTTTTTTTGTTCGTCACTGAGTTCGGTAATCTCTTTTCGTTTTACTTCCACAGATTTCTTTTCTGTTTCAAAGTCTTTCAAATCATAGGTGGCAATCATTTCACACAAGGAGTTTCGGCATAGACGAATATAACCTACAACATCTTCCATTAAATCTTTTTCATTTATCAAGTGTGCTTTTGTACAGTGTCGCTTTCCTTTGCTGTTATAGGTACTGCAAATGTAATATTTCCGTTCCCCATTTGTTGTCTTTCGCACAATTGGAGTGAGCCGATTGTCACAATCTTTACAGAATAGACAAGTACCAAATGGATTGGGAATTTCACTTCCAGCCCATTGTCCATGACTTCCTCGATAGTTATTCCGAACTCTTTTTTCTTTCATATCCTGTACAAGTTCAAATGTCAGCTTATCAATGATTGCAGGGTGGTGGTTTTCAAAAATATACTGTTCTTCCTTTGGTACTCGTTTGTCTTTGCCATGAACTGTTGCTCTGGAGCGTTTGTGAAGACGATAAGTGCCTATGTAGAAATCATTATCTAAAATATCTTTTACCATACCGTCAGACCATTCCGATGCAATATGTCGTTTGCTGATTTTTCCATCTTCAAGTTCTCTTTGACGGCGAATCATAGAGGGTGTCGGGACATGGTTTGCTGTAAGAAATGTTGCGATTTTGCGATATCCACACCCATGCATATAAAGTTCATAAATCTGCCGTATCTGCCTGGCTTCCAGTGGCACAACTTCGATGAGTTCTTTGTCTTTTTTATTTCGGGTATATCCGAATGGTACGTGTGTCAAAAGTGTTCCCTCTTTCTGACGTGCGCCTAAAACACGCCGAATTTTTTTGCTGGTGTCTTTTACAAATTTTTCATTATACCATGTTTTAATACCTATCACATCATCATCCGGGGTGAACGAATCATAATTATCATCGATTACAATCAACCGTTTGCCACGCTCTTGAAATTCGTCTAAGAGCAGTAATACTTTTGCATTGTGACGTCCAAGACGAGAGAAATCCTTTACATAAACAGTATCAACATCCTTGTCTAAATCTGCAATCAGATTGTTAAAGCCCGGCCGGTCAAATTTATAACCTGATACGCCATCATCTTCGTACCAGCGGTCTATCGCAATCCCTTGAGAAGCAGTGTGCTGATTGATAATCAGTTTTTGATTTTCAATGGAAATGTAATTACGTTTATCATCATCTCTCGATAATCTAACATAGCCTACATTCATATATATTCTCCTTCATAGAAATTTGTTTATAAGCACTATGTAAATACGGGATATATCATAAAAAAGGATATGTCAATGGAGATTATCAAGAAAATGATTTTTGATTAATTCCTTTAATCCGTTATGTATATTCGTTTTGCTAATACCATCTTGATATATAACAACACGAAAACCCATGGCGGTGTATTTCATTTTCTCTTGTGACAAAGCTTCTTCTGTTTCAAAGTCAGACTTCCAGAGATAGTAAGTGGGCTTCGCCAAGGTATCACTCCCTTCATGTAATTGCCCTTATACACAAGGTATGCGGGAGAATTAAATTAGTGCGTGTCTAAGCGGATATATTTTCAGATGGTAGGTCAAAACAGGTCATACCATCTTAATTCTATAATATGAAAAAGCAAGAAAAGGCAGGAATGCAATGATAAAATATGTTTTCGGCAAAAGAGCATCCCGGAACCCATTCAATCCCGGCATGCTCTATCGTTTTTTTATAATCGCCTAACAGCTCCTGCCAGTAATCACGGCTTATCTGCAGGGGCTTATTTTCCCAGATATTTCTGCAGTACTTCATACAAAGCTGCGACAGCAATCGGCTTTGTCACATGCTCATTCATTCCATGTGCGAGTGATTCGCTGACATCCTCGGCAAAAGCATTCGCACTCATGGCAATGATCGGCAGCTGTGAATCTGCTCTATCCAGTCCGCGAATCTGCTCTGTGGCCTGGTGTCCATCCATGACCGGCATGCGGATATCCATGAGGACCATATCATAGTAGTAAAGAGGTGATTTTTCAAATTGCTCTACCGCCAGCTGTCCATTGGCTGCGGTCTCAACCTGTATTCCTACATTTTCCAACAGCTTTTTAGCGATTTCTACGTTCAGCGGATGATCCTCCGCCAACAGTATGCGCTTATGTTCAAAATGGTAAGTCATGCCCGGCATTTCGGGTGCAAAAGCTTCCGGATCGGTCTGTCCGGCAGGCTCCCCGCATTTGTCAAGACACAAAATCACACTGAATTCGGTCCCTACGCCGACCTTGCTCTTTACGGAGATGGTTCCCTGCATCAATGATACCAGATTTTTTACAATGGCAAGACCAAGACCGGTTCCACTGTGTTCACTGGTCTGCCCCACCTCTTCACGCTCAAAATCATCATAGATTTTTGGCAGAAACTCTTCTGATATGCCAATTCCATTATCACGTACCATAAACAGAATCGCAGCTTTGTCTTCATTTTCGGATAATTTCCGAACATCAAATTCTACCAGGCCTCCCCGATTTGTAAATTTCACGGCATTGTTTAATAAATTGATAAAAACCTGCTGCAGCCGCAGCTTATCCATCAAAAATACCTGCGACGGGATGTCTGTCCCATTGCTGTTATAGGTAATCTCCTTCGCTTCTGCCAGCGGCCGGATAATGGTATCCACCATTGGAATAAACTCTGCAATTGTGCATGGTTTCTGATCCAGTATGACCTTATGGCTCTCAATGCGGGCCATATCCAGAATGTCGTTGATCAAGGCCAGCAGATGCCCCGATGCATGATCCATTTTCGTCAGATATTCCCGACTTTCCAGTGAGGTGGACGGGGTTGTCAGGAGAATTTGGGTGATACCCATGATGGCATTCATCGGGGTTCGAATCTCATGGCTCATGCGGGAGAGAAATTCTGATTTGGCTGCATTTGCCTTTTCCGCCAAAGTCACTGCCTCGCGCAATTCTTCATTCTTCTGTGCCAATACTTCATTTTTCTTTGAGCGAATTTTGGCAGCGTATAGCAAAGACACCACCACCGCAATTACGAAGATAAGCAGCGTTGCCAAACCCACAAAAAACAGCGGATATCTTCGCAGCAGCCCGCCAAGCGACAGTGGTGCGGCTTCGATATTGGTATTATTGGCAATATACTTGTCAATATTCTCCTCCGTTATCTGCAGCAGCGATTTGTTTATGACCGAATAGAGCATCTGCGCAGATGTCTCTGATTCTGCCTGTAGGCCTGCCCCTCCAGCCGTTTCCGCTACCCCAAAGGAAATCGGTATCGATTCCATATTGGTGGATGCAATTGCCAACTCCGGATAGTTATCCAGGAAACTATCTGACTGCATCAAATAGGAATTTAAAAACATAACATCCGCCTTGCCGCTTTCCACCAGATCAAGGCCTTCCTCGACCGATTCCGCAGTCAAAAATGTCCAGTTTGTATGCGATGTTTTCATATATTCCTGGCTTCCGACAAAATTGGAAAGCAGTACCGCAGTAACATTCATGCCGGAAGTAATCATGCTGTTCTTTTTGGCCACGCCTACCAGATATTCATTCATATAAGAAGTTGTGAATGTCATCTGATATTGCTTGGAAATCGAATCATTCCCATAGACCCCAGTCAGCAGAGCGACCTCGCCTATCTTTGCCAGCTCCCAGGCCTTTTTAAAAGAGTCCGTCTGCTTTATTTCAAAGGTCAAGCCGCTAATTTCCGAAATGCGCTTTAAAAGATCCACATCGATTCCCTTAAAGCTGCTGCTTTTAGAATCGTACCAGGAAAATGGATAATTATCGGCATCACAGGCAACCGTGACCGGCGCAGCCTGTCCGATAAACTGAGTTTCCTCCTTGGAAAAGCTCTGTATCTGCCGCGCTATCGCCCCATAATACTTTTCCATTAAATTTATTGCAAATTTAGGTGTCTGCAGTTTCATCTGATACATGGCGTCATTGAGCGCAGGCAGTATCGTTGTATCACTTTTGCGGGTAATAAAATAAGTGGGCATATAGTCAAATTCTGCCAACAGCTTTTGATTCTCTGCAATGCTCATATTGCCGGTCACAATAGCGTCTACTTCTTTGTCTTCCAGTCCCTGATTCAGTTCCTTCATTGTGGAATAGTATTGTGTCTGATAACGGAAGCCTTTTTGAGCAGCAAATTCCTCGAATTTCGTATTCAAAAAATTTCCTTCGATCATACCCACGGCAAGACCGTCAAAATGATCATAATCCTCGAAATACAGTTCTTCCTCATCCGCCCGGGTCAAAAACGCAACGTAATCAATGAAGCATTCCAAGGTGCTGTAATTGTATTCCTGTGCGCGTTGCGGACTGTACTCCGCCGGGAGCAGCAGGTCAATCTTACCTTCCTTGAGCCACTGCATACATTCATTCCAGGTACCGTTGACATATTCATAGTTCCAGCCAGTGTATTTGGACAATTCCCCCAGATACTCCGCACCATACCCGGAGGCCGTTCCATCCTCGTTCAGCACTAAAAAACTGTCAATATCAACGCAGCCCACGCGAATCGTTGTTTTTGTCGTTGTCTGCGCAGCAAAAACAGGTATGACTGTCCCCACCAATAATAAGATACACAAGAGTATCGCTGTTGTCTTTTTGACATTTTTCATATTCCGCCCCCATGTTGTTTTCGACTACCTCTCTAAATCTCGCCAGCCTGCAGGCTGCATACGAGATATCTCTGAAAAAACGCTGTATTTACTCTGAAAAAAGAAGCCCCAGGGCAGATCCCCATGCTATATGCATCGGTCTGCCTTGGGGCTTCTTTTCCTCTCGTAACCCTCCAGAACAGTTACTCCTATTTATATATTACTACAGGGATCTATTTTGTCAAGTTTTACTATCCCTGAGTTTCCGCAGATATGAACCATTTATGATAATGTCCTTATATACCACAAGGGGAAATGTCCCAAGTATGGTATACTGACTCCTGCTTATAATTTAGAACAGGAGGAATTCATTATCAGAAAGGTTATATTAGATATGGACGAACAAAAGAAATATGAAGTGATTAAAGGGCTTGCTGACCATCCAAGTCCAAACAAAGAACGAGCTGCTCTTACACTTGGCTGCACAGTACGCCACATCAACCGCATGCTTGCTGGTTACACAAAATCAGGGAAAGAATACTTTGTACACGGTAACAAAGGCCGTAAGCCCGCCAATACCATCCCTGAGGCAACAAAGGTTATTG
>NZ_FQZY01000037.1 GCF_900142165.1 Hespellia stercorisuis DSM 15480 | reverse complement strand
AGGTTCTGCAGACCTGCGAAAAACTCTTTTTCAGGTAATGGATGCCCTTATCAAAACCATGCCTCAGGATGACCCTGTTTATATGTTTCTTGATAAGAAGCGTGCTCAGGGGAAGCCCTACTATGTCTACATGACAGCTGGTGCGAATAAATTTCTTCGCATCTACTATGGTCGAGTGAACGAATATCTTTCAACTCTTCCAGAATCAAACTAATCCAAAACTCTCATTTTTTGACCAGCACGATGTGGTGGTCTTATTTTGATGCCTACTTTTCAACCTGTATAAAATTTTCAATGTTCTTTCAATTTAGCCTTGACTTTTTATTTGCAGGCTTATTTATTTGTTTGTGTCTCACTTTTACAACCGATTATACGAGCATTCTTTTGTAAAATCAATACAGTTGGTGCAAAAAGTGAGACAACATTTCGGGGCAATTCGATCTATATCGACAGGAGGGATACATACAATGCCAAAACCAAGAACAAAATCCGGCAATAAAAATCTAATAAGTACTAATCTGGTAGAACTTCGCAAGCAGCATAATCTATCCCAGCGTGGACTGGCTCAGCAACTGCAGCTTGCCGGTTATGATATGGATAAAAATGTCATTACTAGAATTGAAACTAATCAGCGCTATGTAACGGATATTGAAATTAAGGCACTATGTGAAATCTTTTGTGTAACCTTTGAAGAATTAACAAAAGTGTAAATCCCAACGCTTATTGTTTCTTATCTATGCAATTTTTTCATTTTTGACATAAAATTTAGATATATTTTCTCTAGGAGTATTTTATTAGAATTTCTGTATATATTGCATTCTTTATAGGCGTTATACTATTACTGGTCTAACTCCAAAATAATTGTTAATATCAACGTACAAGCCATCTGTCATATCATTCCAACATTCAAAAAGGAAACGTTGATTATCTAGTATTCTCTGTCTAGCCTTTTTAATTATCTTTGCTGGTAAATCTCCCGCCAGAACTTCTCCGTTATCAATAGCAATAACCCCTTCCTCTTCGTGTTTAAAGCGCACGTGTACGTGTGCTCTATTATGTTTTCCCGCCTCTCTTGAGTTCATATAGTATCTTATTCCATCATCTTTCCAAATCTCTCCCGCTTGATTACTATAGATTAAATATACATCTATTTCCTGATCTTTTATCGAAAATTTCTCCATAAATTTTTCAATAGAATATGACATATTTCCAATATAGATCAAGATAGACTCCGTTTGAATATATAATGGAAATCCCCTTTCCAAAACAAGTTTTTCAGAAAATCCTAATCGTTTTATTAATTCCTTTTTCAGGAAATCAAATGTGATACCACTTTTTATATTAATATCAAATTTTAATTTTGCATATTTATGAAAATCTCTTAATTCAGTAAGGGTGTCTGTCGATCTTAACTCACCAAATTCACCTGCTATAATGCCCGGCGAATCGGCATAATAATATTCATTTCCATTAAACATTAAAATAGTACTATTAACTCTCATCAGCTTTTCTCCTCGTGTGCATTTGCATTTTCCATATATTTGTTGTTAAACTCTTCTACATAAAATTAGCTTTATATATATTATCTCACTTATCACTTTCATTGTCAGCCTTATCTTAAAAAGAGCATCCAGACCATCTCTGATCCAGACACTCTTCTGTGCTATTTTCGGTTACGCTCATTCCCCATTTCCATACTCATCTGCGGTGCAACCTTTTCACTTCTCTGTGCAATCTCCGCCTGCTTCTGGTGCAGTTTTGCCAGCACCGACACCTTGACCTTTTCTTTCTTCTTTCCAGCCTTATTATTAACCTGTCCATCGATCATATTATAATTCTGTTCGGTTCCTGACTCGGAACTTCTAACATACTCACCGTTATCGTAATACTTTTGCCACAGCTCCTTCTCTGGCGGCTGTGATTGCCTCTGTTGTCCCTTTTCTTCTTTGGGCTGGAGAAACTCCCGTATCTTATCCAAATCGGCTCCTGCCAGTCCATCTGCGTCGTTTGCAACAACTGCCCCATCAGAACTTACGATAAGAAATCGTGCATTGTCTTTATAATAATCATTCTGTAACAGAAAGAACTGCCGTCCATCCACAATTACTTCATCAGTCGATATCCAGTTACCTTTCATTCCATCGACCTTAAAATCATTTGTTTCCATAGAGATAAGAGTCGCAGAGGAACTCAGTCTGATAAATCCGGGAATCGGGATAAGCTTTTCTTTGTCCACATAATAACAATTTGTTACTCCGTCCCGGTTATAGGCAATGACATCACTGACACTAAGCGCATGCTTTCCTTTGAAATTCTTGGGTGGCTGATTTAAGAACCTCTCCCATATCCTTGTGGCAGAATCATCAGGCAATGCACCCGTCAGATACACCTGCTCATAATTTTCTACCCGGATATCAATCTTTTGTTCTTTCAGATATTGATAAGGGCGGAAACGCAGTTTCCTGGTCTCCGCCTCTTCCTTTAACTGGTATATCGCATATTGGTGTAGGTTCATTACTCCTCATCCTCCGCATTCTGTTTAAATTCCTCCAGATCAATCTTATGGTATTCCATATCAGAAATACGCTTCAGTTTCTCAATGGTACTGATAGCAAGAGCATAGACTTCTTCATCGTCTTCTACATGAGGAAGGATTTCTGTGATTCTATCCTGGGTTGTCTGACGATTTCCCGCATCAAACATTGCCAGTACCAAATATTCGTTTTCTTCAAATGTAATTTTCATCATAATTCCATATCCCCTTTCTTACGAGCCTGTGATTTTTCTTTTGCTTTATTCTGTTCCTGCTCTTTCATCTTAGCCTGTCGATTTCTGAGTGCCTGCAGGACGGATTCCTTCTTGCCATTCTCTTTCTTAGCTTCTGGTCTCTTAACTCGTGTCTGTACTGGTTCCGGCTTACTGGCTGCTTCAACCGTCTTTCCTGCTGGTTCCTCGTGCTGCTCATATTTCACTGGTTCTTTTTTTCGTTCCACTTCCTGCTGTTCTTTTTGTACTGGTTCTTGCTGAATAGGCAGCTTCTCCTGCTGTGCATCCAGATATTCCTGCATTTTTACAATTGCATTCTGTACCAGTGGGCTGTTTTTATAATGTTCAATGCAGTTAATCGATTCTGTATCTACTCTTCCTGCAGCCATCAGTTCATACTCCCCATCATACATACTGCCATCTTCCAGGCAAAATCCAACACCTTTAATTCCATGCATTCTCTCTGCTGGTATCTGCTCATATATTTCCAATGCTTCTTCCATAGTAAGGTCGTCCTGGTAGACTCCAAGGATTGGAAATTCCATGCACTCTGCTACATAAAAACTGATTGTTGCCTCTTTTTCCGGCTCGCTCTTTTCCACCTCGTGCTGCAAAGGGTTGATTTTTGTTTCAAATGTATTCATGTCGGAAAGTACTTTTTCAATTTGTTCCGTTAATTCTTCATCCTCTTTAAACTCCGCAAACCATTCTTTCAACTGCTCTGTTTTTTCACCGCCTACCAGTAAATCTTCTTTCAGCAACTGTATCTGTGCCTCTTTATCTTCCACTGAATCACGATATTCATAAGGATCCAATGCTTCTGACAGACTGTCCATCTCAATTGCAAGCTGCAGTGCCTCTTTTTCTATAGTTACCTCTTCTGTATCTTCTTGATAATCTGATAATTCATAAGGATTCTTTTCACCCATTAGGTTATATACGATATCATCTACTGCTTTTCGTAATTCCGGATCAGCTGTCAATACTTCATACTGGAACCCCGAAGAGTTACGATATTCAATTTCCTCATCAATTTCTTTCAGAAATGCTTCCTTATCATAAAATTCAAACTGTTCCCCATTTGCATATGAAGTTCTTCCAACCAGTTCTTTCTTTGACGGTTCTTTCTCATCCAGATAGTGTTCTGCCTGATTCAGATATTCTTCCAATGTTCCTGTTTTTTCCAGTGAGATTGGATTAATATCAAGTTCCATGCCGGCTACCTTCATTCCATGCTCATGAAGTGTATTAAAGAAGGAATCTTCCGCAATAGAACCTTCATAGGAAAGAACAACATCAATATCGGAACCTTCCTGGAACAATCCCTCTCTGGTTCTGCTACCATAGATACGAGCACCGATCAGTGTAACGTCTTCCTCCAGCTTCATCTCTTCCAGTTGCGACTGCGCATAATCAAGAACCAACTCTTCGATATCTGTCCTTGTCTGTCCATTTAAGGCAGCTTCTCTTCTTCCAATCTGTGAAGTAGGTGTCACTTCTGTAGCAAGACGCTCTCTGGCCTGTTTGATAGTCATTGCTTCAAATTCCTTATATTCCATTGCAGTACATGGAATATCTGCCATCTGCTCATTATCAATAATTTCTCTAGTTGCTTTCTGAATAGAGATACTTGGATCCTCATAAGTATTTCCATTGATTTCCTTTAGTTCATCATCATAAAAGATATAATCGAATCCATCTTCCACTGGCTGTACTGTCAAATAGAGATTTCCTATCTTCATTGCAACACCACCATATTCTGTGGTATCTTTCAAGCTTTCATATTCTTCGAAAATAGAATCTGGGCAGTTTGTCTCTAATTGCACCTGCCTAAAATGTTCCTCTTCCGCAAGCTCCACTTCTGCTTCTATATCTTCATAATCTAATTCTCTACAATCTTCCAACCGGAAGTCTTCTCCATCCAGAATATCGACCAAAGCTTCTCGGATTGTTACATCAGGGTTATCATAGAGACCACCATCCAGATCCAGGTAGTTCTTTCCATAAAATGTATAATCATAGCCCTCATCGGTCTCATGAATCAGTAGATACCGGTCTCCTACTTCATATGCCAGTTCTCTGATTGTCTCCTGCGCATCCATAACATTCACATTTTCCGCACGCTCTAATACTTTTCTCTGAGCATCATAGTGAAGCACGACATCCGATAATTTATCCTCCCCGACTGCATCTGTCTGGTTCACTTCCTGTACCAGACCTGTAAGCTCTTCTGCAACATATTCTCCATAATCCGGTAAAATAATGATTTCATGCTGTGAAGAAGGAAGGATATAAAAGCTGCCATTCAACCGTTCTGATATATTCTCAAAAAAATCCGGATACAACATAACGGTAGCTCCATGACGCATTGTTGTATTGGATGCAACAAGCATGGACGGAAAAACACTTGGGTCATCTTTCAGTTGTAATTGTTCTGCTGATATCCCCATATTCACTAATCTGACTGGAAATCTCTCTTCGGTTGTAATAAGTGCATTTTGATATAGCTCTTCCTCTGAAATTCCATAAGTATCTAACAATGAATTTTTCAGGGTTCCACTGATTAATCCGTCTTCTTTTTTCCTCAATGCAAATTTATAAATAATTGCCATATCTTCCATATCCCTATGGACTGCCCGTTCGAGTAATTCCTCATTTCCTTCCCTCGGAATCAGTTCTAAATAAATACTGTCTCTCATAGCACTATAATCGCTAATGCGTTCTGCCAGACTCTTTTCAGTAACAGGCATCTCCATTTCCACCGTTCTCTCCAGAAAGAATTCAGGAAGTTCCGCAAATCCAAAACTGTCCACATAATAACTTTTGGTTTCCCCATTATGGCTGACTACGATCACATCACTAACGGATAAGGAATGCCCATAAAAATCGGATGGACGATCCATATTGAATCTTTGAAAAATATTGTCCAATGTTTCATTTTCTGTAAAATCAGCGGTATACATAAGATTGTAATCTTCTCGTCTTGCCTGCATTCCCTGGTCTTCCAGAAAAGAGGTTCCCATAAACTTATACTCTCTGCCGGGACTATCATCCCTTATCTGGTAAATACTAAACTTTTCTTCCTGCCCTGCCATAATTCTCTGTTCCAGCCTTTCCTGTTTCTGAAATTTATCCCATGTTTCTTTCTCAATTCCATATATCCTGTCGTGAGTATGAAGTGCCGGCTCATTATCATAGGCAGATTCCGTTCCATCCTCATATAAACAAAAGATTTCCAAATTCTGATGATACAACTCCAATGCTTTTTCTTTCGTCAATGGCAGCATCTCAGGATTTTCATATCCATACTCGTGCATATCAGTAATACTAATCATTCCATCTGGGAGAGCATCAATCTCTGCCTGTGCATTTTGGATCACTTCATTCGGTGCTCGTAAATCCGGTGATTGTATTGCTCCAGCCAATTCTTGAATCAAAATTCTGGTATCCTCCAGATTGTCTAGCTGATATGCATAATTCACGATCAGATTTCGGTCATCATCATTGAATAATGTTCCACCATACTCTGCACGTTCTACCATATTTTGTGCCTGTTGCATGGACGAAAGACTTGCGATATCTGTAATTCCAGTATCTGCATCGTACTCCACATCATAAAAAGTAACTGGGTTCTCTACCTGATAGCCATTGGATGCGTACCACGGAATCACCTCAGCGCCTCTCTCTGACAGATATTCTTCCAGATCTGGCTCTTCCAGAAATGCACCATTCTCTTCCAAACGCTGAAACTCTCTCACTGCGTCTAACAGTTCCGATTTTCCCATTCTACGAATGACATCATAGGCATATTCACTTTCCATGCTTCCAGACATCTTTAATATCAAATCACTATCCAGCAGGTGCATCTGTTCTGGCTCATCCCTTTGTAACTCCTGCAGTTTCTCTGTCATTTCCTCTATGAAATCCCCTGCCGTATGGCGAATGGTATCCATCGAAGTCTTAAGTTCTTTCATATCCCGGTTACTACTCCATCCTGCAATATAGGGAAACGAATAATCTGCCGTATCCAGTCCGAAATGCTGACAAACAGAATATGCAATACTTTCTGCCTCCACTTCCTTTGTCATTTGGTCTTTCTCTACGCCCAGATTTTGCATCAGTTCCCGATCATGGAGTTTTGCATGTGCCACTTCATGAATCGCCGTTTTCATGGTTTGACTTTCGCTCATTCCCTGCTGAATCACGATTTCTTTATCAATGTTGTGATAATAGCCGTGACTCTCACCTGCAATCTCATCAAACCGCATTGGCACTGGAGATACCGCTCTAATTGCTTCCATGAACTGCTCATAATTTTCTATACTCCCGGTCAGTTCGTCTGCGCCTAAAGATGGTAATGGTTCCCCATCGGTCTGGGATACATCAAATACAGTGACTACTCTAAATCTTGGAATGACCATTTCCACTATTTCCTTCTCTGGCTGTCCATTGTCCTTTAATACTGGTTCCTGGGTCACTGAATCTATTTTCTCTACTTCTTCTCTTTCTCGGTTTGGTGCCGGAGATATGATCTGTATGCCCTTTTCTCCCTTTAATACGTGTCGATTAAACTTTTTCTGCCATGCCTGATAACCTGCAACCAGTGTGGCGTCCGGTTTCTGCATTGCGATCAGCATGGTATTATTAAAACTATAATTATTAAACTGTGACATGGTCTTTAGATAATCCCTGTATCGCTCCGATGTAAACAGTTCTTCTACGCCTTTTTCCAGACGATCTGTAATCTCTTTTAGCTGTTCCTCTCTCTTTCCTGCCATTATCTGCTACCTCCTTTTATTCATCCCCGCCAGAATCAATATCCTGACGGGGTTATCTTTAAAGTACCTGTTCGTTTTTCCTTGCATGCGATGTATTTTGTATTGTATTTACTGCCTGCACTTGCTTTTCCTTCAGTTTCGATAGAACGGATGGTTTATTAGGACTATCTGCAATTCGACTGCTCTCTGATACTCTTCCTGCAAGATTAGAAGCCTTTCTTCCACAATCAGCAACATCCGCATCCTCTTCTACACCAATTGCCTCCGATGGGCCACTCTCATCCATATTCAGCAAGGCATTAAGTTCTGACAGTCGTTCCATCTTTTCTGTAAGCACATCTTCCTGTGCAAATGGCTTCTGAACTTCTTCCAGTGCAGTTTTTAACTGTTCCTGCAGGTTTTCTAGTTTCTGCTGGGCTTCTGGCAGCTGCTTTCCAATTCCCGAAAACACATTGTTGATACGCTGAATATTTCCCAGTGCGTCTTTTCCTATTTCGATGTTATAACTACACTGTCTTTTGACAGTCAGCATATATTTCTGATAGAAGCTGTCAAAATTTGCGGTTAAAGAAAAGCCATGATAATCGCCCACAACTCCAGCGGTATTCACGGCTTTCAACCCTGCGCAGGCTGCAATCAATGCTGTTCCTGCTTCTTTTTTATCTGTAAATGTCTTTCCACCAATCGTAATGACAAACGACTCTTTCTCCTGCTCCAATACAGGCTTTACTACTTCTAGGTCAGAAGATAGTCCCGCAATTCGCTCTTTCACTGCTGTAATCTGCATCGGATAGGTTCTGGCAATATCTGATTCCAAGCGGTATTTCTGACTGGTATGGTTTGCCTTCAACAGTTTCAATTTACTTACCTGGATATCTAAGTCCATCTTTTCCTTGATATAAGGATTTCCAGTGGCTAGTGCTTTGATTTCTGCATAGGACAGTGCCGTATCATCCACATCTTCACAGGCTCTGACCGGAGATTTACTGGTCATAATCTGGGAAATGAACTTCTGCTTGTTCTCCAGAATCTGCCACATATAACTATCAAAGGTGTTCTCAGTAACATACCGGAAAATCTTTACTTTTTTATTCTGATTCCCCTGTCTTAAAATACGTCCCTCCTGCTGTTCCAAATCGGCAGGTTTCCATGGACAATCCAAATGATGAAGTGCTATCAGACGGTCTTGAATGTTCGTCCCTGCTCCCAGTTTTGGAGTAGACCCTAACAGTATCCTGACCTGTCCGGAACGAACCTTTGCAAACAGCTCTGCCTTCTTCACTTCGGTAGTTGCTTCATGGATAAAGGCTACTTCCTCTCTTGGAATACCTTTTGCTACCAGCTTTTCACGTACATCGTCATACACATTAAAACTTCCATCACTCTTCGGAGTAGAAAGGTCACAGAATATCAGCTGTGCCGATTTGTTTGGCATCGACTCCTGCCATATCTGAAATGCGTTATCTACACATCGGTTAACCTTGCTGTCCGGCTCGTCTGGCAGCATATCATTGATTAGTCTCTGATCCAGTGCACACTTTCTTCCATCATTGGTGATTTTGAGCATGTTGTCGGCTCTTGGGTCTACCGCTCCACCTCTTACTGCCTCTGCACGATCTGCAAAGCTGCTGACCATCTCCTGTTGAGTTTCACTTGGCTTTAATACCTCATTGATATACTCCGCCTCTGGGATTGGAAGATTTAACATATCTGCAGTCTGAATGTCCGCAGATTCTTTGAACAGTGAAATCAGTTCCGGTAAATTGAAAAAGCGGGCAAACCGTGTTTTCGCACGATAACCCGTTCCCTCTGGTGACAACTCAATCGCTGTCACTGTTTCACCAAATGATGCTGCCCAGGCATCGAAATGTCCCAGGCCCATCTGTTGAATCTGATCATATTGTAAATACCGCATGATAGTATAAAGTTCCACCATACTGTTGCTGACCGGGGTTCCTGTCGCAAAGGTTACTCCTTTCCCACCGGTAATCTCATCCATGTACTGACACTTCATAAACATATCACTACTCTTTTGTGCATCTGTCTGTGCAATACCAGCCACATTCCTCATCTTCGTATAAAGAAACATATTCTTATAAAAATGAGATTCATCTACGAACAGCCTGTCCACTCCTAGCTGCTCAAAAGTGACCACATCATCCTTTCTCTGCTGATCATTTAATTTCTCTAATCGTACCTGCAGTCCCTTCTTGGTCTTTTCTAACTGCTTAATCGTAAAGCGGCTTCCATCCTCACTACTGGCATCGGCTATGGCATTGGTTATATCATCGATCTGCCGGTTAATAGTTGCCACCTGCCGTTCTTTCGATAAAGGAATTCGTTCAAACTGGCTGTGACCGATGATAATCGCATCATAATCACCCATAGCGATTCTGGAACAGAACTTCTTACGGTTGGCAGGTTCAAAGTCCTTTTTGGTAGCCACTAACACATTCGCTCCTGGGTATAGGCGAAGGAAGTCATTGCCCCACTGCTCCGTCAAGTGGTTTGGCACTACATACAGACACTTCTGTGCAAGTCCCAGTCGTTTACTCTCCATTCCAGAAGCAATCATTTGAAAAGTCTTTCCTGCTCCTACGCAATGTGCCAACAGCGTATTATTCCCATATAGTACATGTGCCACTGCATTCTTCTGATGGGGCATCAAAGAAATTTCTGGTGTCATTCCTACAAACTGGATATGACTGCCATCGTATTCACGAGGACGGATACTGTTATAAAGCTCATTATAGATCTGGCACAAATCCTCTCTTCGGTCGATATCCTTAAATACCCATTCCTTGAAAGCATCCTTTATCATTTCCTGTTTCTGCTGTGCTAACATAGTCTCCTGCTTATTCAGCACCCTACGTTCTTTGCCTTCTGCATCACTAACAGTGTCATAAATCTTGGTATCCTTTAAATTCAAGGCATCCTCTAAAAGCCGATAAGCATTGGCTCTTCTGGTTCCATAGGTGGAATTAATCATGGGATTTCCACTGTCTGTTGTCTTTCCTGATATTTCCCACTGTCCACTGACTGATGCATAATTACAGTTAATTGCTCTCCCCAGTCTGTAGAATGGGGTATGAAAGATTTCTCCCATAAAATCGGTGACATACTGTGGGTTAATCCACGTTGCTCCTAGACGTACTTCAATCTCGGATGCCTCCAATTCTTTTGGTTGCACCTTTTCCAAATACTGTACATTAATCTCATACTCTGGATGTCCTTCTGCAAATGTCCTGGCAGTACGAAGTTTCTCTCGCACATTACCGGACAGGTATTCATCCGAAGGTTCCCAAAGATTCGTTAGTGGATTCTGGAAAATAACTCCTGCTAATTCATCGGTAATTTCCTGCTCACTCTTGCCTGCCAGTTCTGCCATAAAGGGAACATCTACTTTTGCTTTTTCTCCGATACAGACAGCCAATGCTTCACTTGCCGTATCGACGGAAGTAACAGGTTCTGCTTTTCGAATCGTGCGTTTGGTAAAAATATCTGCTTTACGCTCCAGATTCCCCTGCTCATCCAACAACTCCAAGGAAGATAAAAGACAATAGCTGCTGTCCTGATTAAAGGCTCTGCGGTTTGCTGTATTGCTGATCAGACCATACTGCGCAGTAAAATCATCATACTTTTCATTCAATTGATTCTGCAGATTTTTCACTTCTGCATCATTGCCATCATTTAGCTGACATTCAATTAACTCCTGCGTGAGATTTCGAATTGCGATCATGCCAAGCACACGCTCCGAGGTCATTTTCGGAAGTTCCATACGATTCATTTTCGAGTTCTCACGATAATAAACCTGCCCATCTACATTGGTAAAGCTAAAGTTCTTCACCGATGGATCTGCCGGAATCGAGCTATCTACTTCATCCAGTTCGGAATCTTCTAGCTCTACTTCTGTAATGCTGCCATGAATATGACTGACTGCCATCTTTAACTGCTCCGCAAGATTAGCACCTTCTATGGCTCTTACAGTGACTTCCTGTTTTCCATACTGGGTACTCTCTGTCGTAAATTCTCCAAGAACCATTTCCTGATGTTCCGCAAAATAAGCATTTACTGTATACCCTTCTTCTGTTACCCCCAGTTGTATCCAGTCTGGTTTCTCTAAGGATACTCGATCTCTCTTCTGGAAAAATAATATATCTGCCACAACTCCTGTATTGGCATTTCTCTGAAAAGCATTGTTTGGAAGTCTGATTGCTCCCAGTAAATCTGCTCGATTAGCAATGTATTCTCTGACAGCCGAACTTTGTTTATCCATCGTTCCACTGGATGTAACCACTGCAACCACACCACCTGGTCTTACTAAATCCAAAGACTTTGCAATAAAATAATCATGAATCATAAAATTATGCCGGTCATACTTTCGATCTGCTACTTTGTAAGAACCGAAAGGTACATTTCCAATCACACAATCAAAGAAACTGTCTGGATAGTCCGTCGTCTCAAATCCCTGCACCGCAATTGGATTTTTCTGATACAGCTGCTGTGCAATTCTTCCGGAAATGCTATCTAGTTCCACTCCATACATTTTGGACTCCTGCATGCTTTCTGGAAGTAATCCCATGAAATTTCCTACTCCACAGGATGGTTCCAAAAGATTTCCTTTCTCCAGTCCCATATTTCCCAATGCTTCATACATTGCTCCGATCACTGTCGGGGAGGTATAAAATGCGTTTAATGTAGATGCTCTAGCTGCTTCATATTCCTCTTCTGAAAGCAGGCTCTTTAACTCCTGGTATTCATTTGACCAGTCTGAATTTCTTTCGTCAAAGGCATGTGGAATCCCACCCCATCCAACATAGCGTGATAAAATCTCCTGTTCCTCTGGTGTTGCAAGTCTGTTCTCTGATTCAATCGTCTGCAATAATTGGATTGCTTCCACATTGGCGTGATATTTTGCTTTCGGTCCGCCTGCACCTAGATCATTATCGGTGATATGAAAATTATGTCTTTCTACATCCATTGGTTCTTTCGAAGATGCAGATTGCGTAGCACCTTCAAGTTCTTCCACAGGCTCTAGCGGCATATTTCTTTCTTTTCTCTGCTCATTGACCTCATCGGGTGTCATCACATGACCTGCTACGGCATCCACTTCATTCTGGTACCATCGCTTTTCCTGCGCCATCATACGGTCAACCACGTCCGTAATCAGCTGCATCTGTTCCGGTGAAAATTCTGGATTTAAGATTGGTTCTAATACCCCACCTTTTTCAGCCACTTGTCGAATCACTTCGACCTGTTCTGGAGAAAAATCATCTAAGTCAAAATCCGTATTCTCCATACTTTCACGGATCAGTTCTCCTGTGGTACTCCTTAAAACATAATCATCATATACATAACCCTCTTCCCACAGTTTTTTCGCCGCTTCAAAGGGTAAATGTGATTCCTCTTCATCACCAACCGGGCTTTCTGCTTCCTTAACATCTAATGCTTCATCCTTAGTATCTACTGTCTGATCAGCTACTTCCGTGAGTACTTCTTCCGGTGCATTTACTTCAGACGTATTCAAAAACTCAAACATAGATATCTGTCCAATTTCCGCAGCTTCCGGTATCTGTTCCTTTACAGGAAAGATTGTAAAATTCCCTTCCACGTACTGATGAAGTTCAGATAAAAGCTGTACCTTACGTTCATAGTCTCTGAAATCCACTGGGAGTTCTGCTAGAATGGCATCCATCTTTTCCAATAATCCTGCCTGCCCATCTTCATTTGATAAAAGGCTGATTACATCGTTTCGATACTCTCCATAATCCATGTTTCCTTCCCATGGGCGCATCACTTCCTGTGGTAGATAATTATAAAAACGAATCACTTTTCCAGCCATCTCTGAACGTTCATAGTCTGCCATTCTCGAAAAGTCCTTTGCCTGCAGATACTTGTCCTGTTCAATCAAATAGGCAACTCTCTTTGCGACCACCGGCCATTTCAAAAGAATCTTTACTTCTTCATTTCCATAAGCGCCTCTTGCCAGTTGCAATCCTTTTGCATCATAATCTGCATGAGAATTATCCGCACCGCAAAGTGCATGGCTGCAGCCGCCCGTACCATAACGTTCTTTTATAAAATCCGTTCTGTCACTGTTATCCTCATGCTGTAAAAAATAAGAGTATGTGGATAGTCTGCCGTCTGAATAAGCACCACCTCTTGCAAGAAAGGCATCAATTTCATCCTGGGTAATGATGATTTGGGGTGGCTGCCACATGAAATCTTCTCGTGCCTGAAAGGGAATGGTTTCTAGTGTCAGTTTTTGAAATTGTCTCAGTACACGGTCTGGTTTGTAATGATGAAACCGCATGATAGATGGGTCTTCCTCATAAGCAATTGCCAGTCCTTCTAACCGTTCCACCAATTCCGCGACGTTTTCCGGATGGGATAAATACTCTTTGAGATTCTCTTCCATCGTCTGGAACCCACCTTGAAAAAGTTCCATATGATCAAAGACTAGTTCCGCCACTCCCTCTGACATATCCCTTTCCATAAAAGCAAGCGCCTGTGCATGTTCCAGCAAGGCATTGTCTCTTGCCGCATCTAAAATCACCTGTGGCGCATATTCTCCCTGATCAAGTAACTGCTTGGTTCTTCCCGTCACATCTTCCCAGGATAGAAACGCTTTATCTAAGAGCTTATCTTCTACCGTATGACCAAGTGCAATCTGCATACCCAATTCATCAAACCAAATAGAATACTCCTGACCGCCAATCTGATATCCTTTTCCTCCAGTGCCATATTCACGCTTGATAAAATCCGTATAATCTTCCATGCTCTGCGCACTCATAAAATTGTGAATGATACGAAGCTGACTTCTATCATGATTACTTCCAGAGCGAAGCACTTCATCCACCACTTCCGAGGGAATTGAAATTTCATCTGCATAAAGTGCAGCCATCCGTTCTTCTATGGCACGTTTCTGTTGCTCTACGGTTGGTAATTCGGGCAAAGATAAAGCAGAGGCTTCTATCTCCTCTGCTTCACTCAAATCATGTTCTGTTGTCTCTTCAATTAGTTGTACACCAACTCCGTCAAGATGTTCTCCTCTGCCATTGCTGTCAGATTGTTCATATATCCGACCCATTCCATCTGCTGTGTCGCTTTGTCCGGCTCTGGATATGTCTTCCTCAGTTGTTTCATTAGAACTTCCATCCTCTCCTCGGCTGCTTTCTCTACTTCCATCAGATGGCTGTCCAGTTTCCCGGTCAGAAGCATGCTCTGATACCAGTTCTTCTTGTGTTCCTTCAGATATGTCTTCCGTAGCATCCCGTACTTCCCGATGGTCACCGGCTCTTCCTCCAGTACCAGGTTCGGAAACAGGTAATCTCCCTTGCGATGATATGTCATTTCCATGATCTATTCCTCCCTTTTCGCTTTCACACGTTAATTCGTTAAATTTATTGTAAAGCATTTCTTTCGTATTTGCAACCATATTTTGAGATTCTTCTATCTGTTTTTCCTGAATCTGTTTTTGTTCTTCGAGATAATAACCTTTTATGGTTCTCCCAATATCACGAAGAACCGGCTCCACTGCTTCACTGACTGCATTTCCAAGAAAGGACAGCACAGATAAATGATTAAAATCTGTAATGCCAATAAAATCTTCTTCATCCAAATCTTCCATTGGATTTAAATCACATCTTCTGGATAAAGAATAATAGGCACTGTTCATCATCAGATTTCTAAACTGCACCCGTACAGTATCTTCTTCCAGACCCTCCAGATAAGAACCCTTTACCTCATACTGCAGTCCTTCCATGGCTTCCTCCATATTTTCATCTGTAATCTGAGAAGCTATTTCAAGAAGAGCATTTTCTATAATGGTTGCATCATCCCCTTCCAGTCCATAGGCGTCTGTCAGATGATTCAGAAGGCTCTGACTATACTGTTCCTGCATTTTCCAGAGAGCTGGAGTCCTGCCGCCTCGTACCATGTGCGTATCACTTACATCAAAGACATACCGGAGTTTTCTTCTAGGCCCGGTATCATCTAAAAGTGCAATGCCCTTGGCTCCCCGGTTGACCCAACGGTTCATTTTTAGATTCCACTGCTCTAATTCTGCACAGGCTGTTGCATCTGGTCTCTGTACATGAATCAGCAGATTATCCGTAAATGAATAACGATAAAGGTTTGCTGCCGTATCCAGATACCGCATCCAGTCACGAGGAGACCTGGTCACCTCTTCTGCTGTTGTTTCAGCCAAATTCCTAATATCATTTATTTTTGCCATTCTCATCTGCTCCTTCCTTGTTATTTGTAAATTCTAAGCTAAATTCAGCTCGCCCATCCTTCACTTTCATAAGCAAATCCGCATCGAAATACTTATCCTTTTTTACTGAATATAATTTCTTCATTCGGCATCTTCCATTTTCCAAAAGTTGTGATGCACTCTGAATGTCTATTTTTTTCTTCATAGACTTTAGGTAACGATTTTCTTTCCAAAGAGCGAAGGAACATTCTTTGCTGCTACAATAAAAGTTATTTTTACTTTCATACACAGGTGCTCCACATACCGGACAGATACCAATCGCTTCCTTTTTCTCCCGGAAACGGCATCGCTCTTCATCCGATAATCCTCTGCATTCATCCAGTACTTTTCCGACCAGTCGGTTAATTCCTTCCATGAACTGTTCTGGTGGTACTTTTCCTTTTTCCATTTCTAGCAGCCTATTCTCCCATTCTGCTGTCATCGTAACTGATCTTAGATATTCTGGCAGTACAGAGCTTAATATCATTCCATCATCTGTTGGTGTGATCTGCTTTCCTTTTCGTTTGGCATACCCAGAGTGAACTAGTTTTTCTATAATACTGGCTCTTGTTGCAGGAGTACCTAGTCCCTTTCGTTCTGCATCCTGGTCAAATTCTTTCTTACCGGCACTTTCCATAGCTGCAAGTAACGTATCTTCATTAAATGCCTTAGGTGGGGAAGTATAATGTTCTGTCTTTTTGACATCCACATTGGAGCAGGTCTCCCCCTCTCTGACTGGTTTCAAAGCCAAATCCGCTTGTATGTCTGTCGTTGCTTCTGCAGTTCTCTGTAACTGCTCTTCCAATACTTTCCATCCCATCTCGATTACTGTTTTTCCTTTCGCAGCAAAGAGTTCCCCCATGCATTCTGTCGTTACCTCTGTTTCCAAATACTTGTGAGGATTACCCACTGCTTCCAGTAAACGAAGTGCAATCAGATACAATACTCTGCCTTCATCCCTGGATAAACCTGCAGTCTCTTGTTTCTCCAACTCCAGGGTTGGAATGATCGCATGATGGTCCGATACTTTTTTACTGTTTAATACCAGACTGACATTGACCGGTATCGGCGTATCTTCAAATGGATTATCAAATCCGTATTTCTTTTTGACCAACTCTGCCACCTTCTCTGCTGTAGCTTTCATATCGTCTGTCAGATACTGACTATCTGTTCTCGGATAGGTTGCAAGTTTCTTTTCATACAAGCTCTGTGCACAATTTAAAGTCTGCTGTGCTGTTAATCCATAATGACGGTTAGCATCTCGCTGTAATGTTGTTAAGTCATATAGTCTGGGTGGATTTATCTTCTTTTCTGTGGAAATCACCTTATCCACGGTAGCACTCTGTCCTCTGCACTTTTCACAGATTTTCTCTGCTTCGTCTTCAAATTGAATTTTCTGTTTCTCTACGATTAGTCCGTCCATATCAAGAGACACATTAAAATATTTCTGCTTCTGAAAATGATTGATCTGCTCATTTCGTTCCACCAGCATGGACAGCGTTGGTGACTGTACTCTTCCAACAATCAGCTTCTTTCCATAAGTGGTAGTCAATGCTCTTGTTGCATTCATACCTATGAGCCAGTCTGCTTTTGCCCTGCATACTGAAGCATCTGCCAGGTTTTTATAATCTCTGCCATCCCGAAGATGTGTAAATCCATCCTTGATTGCCTGATCTTCCATAGAACTGATCCATAATCGTTTTACTGGAAGCGTACTTCCCGACATGTCATAGACTCTTTTAAAAATCAATTCACCCTCACGTCCTGCATCACAGGCATTGACTACATAATCAAAATCGGTACGATTCAGCAATTTCCTTAATACCTGATATTGTTCTTTTTTATCCTTTGCTACTGCAAGCTGCCAGGAATCCGGCACAATTGGTAAATCGTCAAACTGCCATTTTCCATATCGTTCACCATAGATTTCCGGAGAAACGTACTCTGCTAGATGTCCTAGACACCAGCTGACCACACAATCTCTGCCCTCCAGATATCCGTTCTCTCTTCGATATGCTCCAATGACTTTTCCAATAGCTTGAGATACACTTGGTTTTTCTGATATCACTAAATACATTCTTTTTCCTCCAATCAAAAAGGGGCGTCAGATTACTCCGACCACCCCAAATTATTTTATCGAATCAGATTACTCCTCTTCTTCGTCTTCATTTTCTGTTTCCAGACCATCACCCGTTTCCAGGTTTTCACTGATAACATCATCCTCTGCTTTACCAGGTTTCACCTTCAGAAAGTAATATGCAATTCCTCCGCCTGCCGCAAGTACTACAATCAGGATAAGAGCCGCCATATTCCCACTTTGATTCTTCTGTGGTTCTGCTGGCTCTACCGTCTGTATTTCTGTTGCTGGTTCTTCTGGTATCACGACCTGGGCCTCGGTTTCCTTTTCTGATTCCTTCTGTGTTTCATCCAGAAATTTTTCCAGATCACTTTCGTCAATGGCTGATAACATATATACGTTCTGTGTATTCTGAGAACGGTCAACTACCAGATAAAACGTGTTATTATTCTTTGTCTGAATGGTGAAGAACTCCTTACTGGAACCATCCGTGATATCATCCAAAACCTCTGCATTCCCTGGAACAGAAAATGCATCACCCTGTACTCTTCCATCATCTGGCGTTGTTTCTGCTGCTGTTTCTGTTTGGGGTGCTTCTGTTTGTGGCGCTTCTGTTTCCGGAATAATTGGCTCTGTAGCTGCCTGCTGTTCTGCAGCCTGCATCTCTGCCTCATTAACATTGGCATAAGCCGTTACCCCTGTTGCTCCCACCATGCATGTTAAGGAAAGTGCCATCATTGCAAATAATTTAGCGAATTTCTTTCTCTTCATCATCTATATCCTCCAATTCTTTCTCTGCCTCTTGTGGCAGTTCTTTTTGTGTTGAAGAAGCCGACTTTATCATCGACTCCTGCACCTGTTGTATCGTTAAGCTTCCATCCTGCAACCCATTCAGCAAATCAAATAATGCTTTAGGTTCCAGCTTCATACTGCGAATACTACGGATGATCTCTCCGTCTTCTTCTTTTTTCAGTGCTATCTGCACCGATTTTAAATACTCCTGAAGTTCTGCGATCTTTCCATTGGTCTTATCTATTTCATCCAGATATCGTTTCAGTTTCTTATTCAATGTTTCACTTCCTCTCTTATGGTAAACGCCCAAATGCCATAAAATGCTCTTGCCAGTAGGCAGTTTCAATACTTGCATACTGAATCGGATTACCACAATGAATCATCATTCCATCACCTACATAGATTCCAATATGGCTTGCCCCCGGCGTCTCATAGGTTCTTTCAAAGAAGATTAAATCTCCTGGTTTTGCCTCTGACGGTGATACCTGTGCGCAGCTTCCTCTTATTCCGTCTGCTGTCTGCCTTCCTACATTCCAACCATTTCCACAGTTATTTATTACCCAACAAACAAAGCCGGAACAATCAAAACTGGTACTTGGTGAAGCACCTCCCCAAACATACGGATAACCCAGATATTTCTCTGCTTCATGAATCATGTTTGCGAACCGTTCATCGGATAACGCTTCGGATGGAATCTGATATCCAAATCCACCACCTCCACCACCGACTGGAAGTGTATTAAGATCAAAAAGATAATCACGATTACCGTACTGGTAATTGTATAGCTCATATCGGGCAATTTCATCATCAGTCATACGGTTACGGAGAACAGTATCCAGATTGTGATTTGTAAGCGTAACATTCAAGCGATTGACATTTTCCGTCGTAGTTACTTCAATCTCCTGGCTGCCATTGCTGTCTGCAATATAAGCATCCCAGGTCTGATGTCCATGTGCGGATGCACTTGCGTGGTCTCCATAATATACATCAAACTGCACTCCGTACTGTGTGAAATTACCAGTATCTTCTACTGTATATTCCACACCGTTCATCACCACCTTCGTTCCCATAGGAACAAATGGAGTAGACGCATCCACCGCTATCGTATGGCTTGCTGTTGGCATAGCACCACTGGCGGTTGGCCCACCTGACCACTGACCACAGCAAATTGGGCAATTACAATACCCACTGGTTACAACCTGTCCCAGAGACTCTCCAACTCGGACAGTCTTTGTCTCTGTTACCGTTTCTTGCTGAGACTGTGTAGTAAGACCATACTGCTCTCTAAATATTTCCTCCAACTCGTCTTTTATATGCTCATAAGAAAATTCTCCATACTTTGTTGTAAAATATGAGATTAAATGATATGGATTATGGCTGATTTCATCAATCTGATAGCGGTAATCCTCATAGCCCTCTTGTCTGGATTCGATACTGTTAATCTGTTCGTTTAAAGCCTGTTCCAATGCAAGATACGCATTTTCTGTCGCATAAATTTCTTCATCTGAACTGGAATAAGTGGTTCCAACAAAAGATGTACTAAATCCCTGAATACCTGCAGAACAGCTAGTCAAGGAAGAAGCAAGGATTCCAAAAAGCAGTGCAAAAACACAAATACCGATTAATAAACTGCTGTTGCGCTTAAATATCTGCTTCGCAATCACACGTACTTTTACGGTTACAGATTCCGCCGCCTTTGCCGTTTCCTTTATCTTCTTCCCTTCCTTGGCAGCCACATAAGCTTCTTTATATCTCTTTTTCTGCCAGAACCGCATGATACGTGACTTCTTAGAAGCTTCTGTTTGTGCAGTATGATTGGTAGCACTCTTCACAGCTTCTGTTGCGCTGCCTTCACCAAACTTTAAACCTCTGTTGCTTTCTGACAAAGGTTCAGCTTTATTCAGCCTGGCAGAATAACTGTATTTCTTTCGGCTTCTCTCCTGCGCATTTCGAAGACTTCTTGTTGCATGTTCTGCTAACAGTTCACTGCCATGAGCACTCTCTAGGGCTGTGTTATCAGACTCCGCCTCATGCACCTTTCCATGCAGCATTGTGGATGTCACCCCGCCTATGCCAGAAACTGCTTTTCTTGCAAAGCCTGTCCCAGAGCCTTTTACCATACCTCCACCTTCATCTTCAAACGACAATCGTACTTTTTTCTGTGCCTGGTTAACCTGTTCTCGTTTTACCTTCTTCTCCACATCTTCACGAAAATCTTCCATGGTTTGTGTTTCTTTTTCGAATACTTTCCGTTTAGAGCGGGATTGTACGATTTTCTTCTTCCGATTATGTGCAGTCTCCACCGCACTGCGGGTATATGCCTTTGCACTTCCTGCAGAGTGTTCTCGAATACCATTCATACGACTGGAAGCCTGATGAAGTGAAGTCCCTCCATCTTCCATTGCTTCTTCTGATTTCACCTCAGATTCCAGTGTCCTCAATTCTTCGTATTTTCCCTGTTGTCTTTTCCGTTTTCCGGCATCTGTAACGTCTTCGGGCATCTCTCCTTGGTCTGATTTCAGAAGTTCTGATTTTACCTGACCTCTTCGACTACGAACTTCTTTTTCCCCTGAATGTAAAGAAGCCGCCTTCACAGGCGGCTCACTCTCAACTCCTATTTCTACTTTTGACTGATACTTCCGGTTTTTCTTTGAGGTAACATGATCCGATGCATCAAGTACTCTGCTTCGTTCCCGCTCTATCGTATATTCCGGAGAACGAATTTTCGGGATTTCTTCTTTTCCGTTAATGCTTTTTTTAGTTCCATCTCGGAGATTTTCTTCTGTCAATCCCTCTCTGGTCATCTTAGCCACCTTACGGTCCCTGGCTCTATATTCTTTTCCTGCCATGTACCTCACCTCCTCTCCATCTGGCACCTATTATTGCTCCAGAATATACTTTTCCCATTTTTCCAAACAGTTCGTAGCCTTTTGTGCATTTGCTTTCATTGCATCCAGACAATCAATCGAATGCGCATTCAACAACATATTTTCTGTTAAATATGCATACACTTCATCCATTTCTTTGATCACCTCATACAGATCTTCAAAAAGTTCATAGAATCTTCGCTCTGCATCCTGCATGTTCTGCTCTGCTAATACATTTCTAATTTCTCTGTGCAGACTTTCTCTCTCCACAAATATTTCTTTTTTCTCAAAACTCTTAATATATGGTTTCACTTATCATTCTCCCCTTTTCTTTTCCTCTGCCTGTCTTCTGGCTTCCACTTCCTCCGGCTTCGTTGTCATTAATGAATAGAGCTTCAGGTTCTTATCAAATTTATCTTTAAAAGGAATAATGGTACTTCCATAAAATAAAAGCCCTTCCCCTTCACCACTGTTCGTTACATAAGATAACTGATAAGGCGAGATATTTAACTGCTTTGCAAGAATCTGCCTATCTCCCGCCGCCTGGTTGAGCATATAGATAAAATCACTATTCTCAAAAATATTCTCAATCTCTCGCGATGCCAGTAAATCTTTCACATTCTGGGTAATACCCGTAGGAATACCTCCCCATTTTCTGAATCTCTTCCAAATCTCGACAGAATATGCTGCCGTCTGCTCTTCCTTTAAAAGAAGGTGAAATTCATCGATATAATACCGGGTAGATTTATGAGACGAGCGATTGATCGTCACTCGATTCCAGACCTGATCCTGTACAATCAACATCCCCAGTTTCTTCAACTGTTTTCCAAGCTCCTTAATATCAAAACAAACAATTCGGTTATTCAGTGCCACGTTCGTCTGATGGTTAAATACCCGAAGGGAACCATTGACATAGATTTCCAACGCCGTCGCAATTCGCTGTGCCTGCGTTTCTTTCTGTGCTCTCAGACATTCATAAAGATCTCCCAGTATTGGCATATTTTCAGGTACCGGGTTTTCGAAATATTTCTGATATACAATCGGCAGGCATCTGTCAATGACAGACTTTTCTTCTGCTTCAATACCATTTCTGGAACCCATGATAAGTTCACAGAGAGAAAGAATAAAATCACTCTTTACTCCAAGTGGATTATCATCATCGGAATAGTCCATGTTGATATCCATCGGATTGATAAAATCCTTACTGGTAGGTGAAATATGAATGACCTGTCCGCCCAGTGCATGAACCAGCGGATAATACTCTCCCTCTGGATCTCCAATGATAATGTCATCCTGCGTTACAAAGTATGCATTGGTAATCTCTCGCTTTGCTGCAAATGATTTACCCGAGTTATGCACGACAATACCGCAGGCAAGCTGGAAGTTCTGAAAGTCCTCCACGGAAATATCATAAACTGGAACTTCTGTTTCCAGTTCAATCATGCGAACTGCTTTCACTTCATGATCCGGAATCAACTTCATTCCTACACGCAGATTAGCTGCCTCGGTATATCCCGCTGATCGTGTCAGAAACCAGTGATTCGAGGTACAACGAACCTTATCTCCTGTCTCTAACTCCACCTCAACCAGTGATTTTGCTTTCTTCACAATACAGGCATCATACCCTCTGGCTGCTACTAACTGCTGATTGCGGAGGTCATAACTGTTTACCATCACATCTGTCTTTCGCTCCACCAGTTCGTCAAAACTGATGGTAGTTCCATCGGAAAGCAATAATAGCGTATCCCCAGTAAAACATCCTGGTGTACCAAGAATCAGTCCATTCGGATTTTTTAATTTTTTGCGATCCACCATAATCATGTTATTGGAAATAGCATTCAAACCATAGTAAAGCGATTCCCCTGCCATAAATAACTCCTGGGTCGTAAATGGTACAAAAATAGCTGTGGATGTTGTTGTCAGTGCTCGTTTGATTGGCACATGATTTATCCCAAGGGGCAGACTGCTCATCAGTCCCTCTTCCTGCAGATAATCTAATCTTCTAAGAACACAGTTATATTTCTGTGCAATTCCCGCAGTCTGAAAAACTGCATTTTCCAATTCCTGCTTCGTTTTATCTGTATTTAAAAAGAGCGCTGTCACAAGGAACATACGCTCATTTCTGGATTGAAGGTCTTCCAATAACCGCTTTGCCTCTCCACCATAAGTATTGAGGTCGGACGGGATGATGTCCATATCATAACCGGACCTTACTGCCTTCTTCTGTTCTTCAATTTTCATACGGTTGATGTCCGTAACTTTACTTTTTACAAGCTTGATAGCCTTCATCTGATCTACCGACTGCACATGGAGATTGACTATGAGATTTTTATCAATATCCAGAAATTCCGCCAACATTTTATCTGTCAGCTCTGGTGCCAGAATCTGCAGATAGGACACTGTTCCGATAGTATTTCCCATAGAGAAATCTTTTCCGTTTTTAAAAGTAAAGCTAGTCGGAGCTATGAAATCCTTCGTTCCCAGTCCAGTCTTTACAATTTGATTGTAATCAAATTTTAGTGGTACATTATTATCTGGATTGAATGTTTCATACAATACTTCCAGTCGCTCAGAACCACTTAATGGATACGCCAGGACTCCAAGCACTTTGAAGTTATTAAGAATATCCGCTTCAATACGCTCCAGCTTTGGCTTTGCTTCACGAATATTATCCGCTTCGATGGAAAATGTAATATACTTTGTCTTTAACAGACCATTATTTCCTTTTGCCAGCTGATTCTTTAACATCTGTGCATATTCCATACGAACATCATCAAACTCATCATGCTGTGGTTTAATACGGATGATTTTTTCAAATTCCAGCATATTGTTCTTCTGATTGATAAATGATAACTGGAAATGTATGGTACTGTCGAAATAATTGAGGAAATCACACCAGTTCTCAAAAATTGCATTTTTATCCTCATTCTGAGCTAACTGATAATTCAGATCATAAAAGCGAATGGTCTTGGAGTAAACCTTATCCTGTACCCGGCAGATGCCATCTTTTCCCATTTCTCGATAAGCGATCGTTTTCTGGACAGAAAGTTTCTTTTCTTTCTCCGCTTTCGCTGATGATGTTTTTTTCTTTGAGGGTTGACTTCCAGCAGGCTTTGCCGCCACATGCTTTTTCCTTTTTTGTTTTCTTTCTTCTTTCCTGCGAATAGCCTCCTCTTTCTTCCTGATTTTCTGCTCTCTTTTCTGTTTCTTTTTTTCTTCCTTCGTACATTCCTTTTTATAAGAACGAAGTCTTCTATCCTTTCTTGACACGGCTATTTCCTCCCTTTCTTGCTATTGCCTTCTTTGATACCGAACTTTTTATTACTGACTTCTTTGGCACTAACTTCTTTGTCACATCTTTTTTCACCTTAGAAGCCTGTATCGGTGGCTTCTTTTCATAAAGATTTTCTGTTTCATACTTTCGAACACCGGGTCTTAGAAATCGCACCCGAATTACATTCATTAAAATCTGTTCTAAGTGCATCCCATCTTTTTCGTACAGTGCAAAGAAAAATGCGGGCAACATCAAAAGTACCATCCCTGTGGCTGCATTGCTCGTTCCTATCAGATTTCTAGTTGCAAAATAAAAGGGGACTCCTAACATGGCGGCAATCAAAATGCAGATGATCTGCCGCTTGGTAAGATTTAATACAATCTTATTTTTAACTTTCGTTAAGTCTTTTGGAACACTTACATAAGCCATAAACACCTCTCCTTTCAAAATAATTAGTGAGCATTAAAAATACTCTTGCTCAGGCTTCCTGTCTTCATTAAGCTGAAACACAAGATAACCGTATATGCCGCTACACCAAACAGTGTAGATGTTAAATCATCAGACAATTGAATACCAGCCACAAGTGCCGCATAGATACCGACACAGACCATCATCAAAAATGCCTGGAATGCCAGGGCGAATAATCCCCGGAAATAATTCATACCCATCTGCCCCCATTCTCTGTTGGAAAGAGTTGCAAATGGAATTGGTGCAACTGAAGTATATAAGTAGATCTCAATCATACGTCCATACATGATTACAGTAATCAGTACAGACATGATCTTCATACAAAAGCTGACAATCAATGTTTGCAGAGCCAGCACGACAAGTTCTCCTATCTCCATAGCTTCCATCGTTTCGCTTATATTAGCAATTGCCGAATCGATGTTAATCGCTGTTTCTCCTGTGATGACGCCGGCAGCCGAATTGACAACTGACTGCCCCACATCAAACACTGCCATCGTTATGGTAAAGGTATTACTTACCAGATACACGGCAATCCACATCTTAAAGAAATACTTAAAGAACATCCATGTATCTATATCGTGCATATTATTTCGCTCTGTCAGCATGGAGATCAGCTCATAACAAAGTACAAAGGTAATAATCATTCCTGCAATAGGAACAATCACCGAATCGGATAAACTCTGTATCATGCTGAAAATGCTGCCGTTCCACCCCTGTGGGGTTTGTCCAACCTGTGATGCAATCTGACCTGTTTTTTCATTCACGTCGGTAAACATTGTAGTCAGGTTGGACTGAACCATTCCTGTCAGAAGATCTCTCATCCACTCCTCAATTGCTTCAAAAATATTATCGAACATGGATGCGCTCCTCTCTTATCGGTTTAACCGAACAATCCGCTTAATAATGGAATCAGCTGAGTTCCGATAAGAATAACTCCACCGCCACTCATAAGCTGTTTGATACCCTGGCTCTTAGCCCCGGGATTATCATTTCCATACCCCTCCATGAGGTTGATTGCACCCCACACACCAAGGCCTGCCCCGATTGCAATAACGAGAGTCTTTAAAATTGTAATTGCTGAAGTAAAAAATGCCATATTCTAATCCGAAATCTAAAGATAAGTCTGAAACAATTCAGTACACAGTCATAAAAAAACCGCTGCATCTTTGCAACGGTCGGCTCACTTTCTTTAGATTCTTTTCCTTTTCTTTTATTTTAATTTGACTGTGTAAATTGCCTGTCCAAAATATCGTACTGGCTCTGCACGTATAGGTGGCAGTCTGACCTGCCCTTTAATTAACATCAGCAGTTTCCTCCTCTCCCTGAAATTCATACATTTCAAACTCATCATTTACACTCATAACAAGTTCATGCTTCATATACTTCTCAACATCAAATTCATTTTTCTTGTTATAATCTGCCAGTTCCCGATATCTCTTGTGCTTCGTAATGTCATATTTATTGCTGAAAAATGGACGTACTCCACGCAGTTGTAAGATACACTTACTTCCATCCATAACAGCCAGTTCATCCCGGCTCATTAGCTCCTTTCCAGTCTTTTGATAATTCAAACCGTAAGATCTGCTTTGTCCACGGGTATCAGAAGTATTAAATAAATCAATCGTCTCCTTCCCCAGTGTTTCTGATATTTCTTTTAGAGTGGAACTTTCTTTTCCTCCGAGAAACAACATCGTATCGCAGTTACCAAGAATCGTCTCTGCGGCGTCCTTGTAGATGGTCTTTAACTGGCTCTGGGACTGCAAGATAATGGATGCTGATATTTCCCTGCTTCGTATAGTGGCTATCAGCTTATCGAACTTAGGAATCTGTCCAATGTTGCTGAACTCATCCAGCAACAGCCTCACATGAAAGGGAAGCCTGCCGCCATGCTCATCATCTGCTTTATCGCAAAGCAGATTAAATAGCTGTGTATACATAATCGCTACCACAAAATTAAATGTGTCATCTGTATCTGATATGATAACGAACAAAGCTGCTTTTTCCTCTCCCAACATGTCCAGCTCCATCTCATCATATGCCATCAGATCTCGCAGTTCCCGAATATCAAATGGTGCCAATCTGGCACCGCAGGAAATAAGAATACTTTTTGCTGTCTTTCCTGCAGCAAGTTTATATTTTTTGTACTGCCTTACAGCAAAATGTTCCGAATCTTCTGCTTCCAGTTCCTCAAACAGCTCATCCACTGCATTCTTAAACTCTTCATCATCCTCTCTGGCTTCACTGGCGTTGATAAATTCTAATAAAGTTGAGAAGTTCTGTTCTTCTTCCGGAGCCTCATAATAAATGTATCCAATCAGTGCACAATACAGAAGCCTTTCGGCTTTGACCCAAAAATCTTCGGAAGATTTTTCTCCCTCGCCCTTAGTATTGGCTATAATTGTATTCACCAGTTTCAGAATATCCTTCTCACTGCGAATATACTGAAAGGGATTATAATGCATAGATTTTTTGAAATTAATGGTATTTAATACTTTGATCTTATAACCGCCATCCTTTAACATCTTCCCACACTCTATAACGATCGTACCCTTTGGGTCCGTGACTACATAGCTGACCTTTTCACTCATCTGCATAAGGTTCGGCTTCACATAAAATCTTGTCTTACCACTACCAGAACCACCGATAACCATTACATTTTTGTTTCTTGCATATTTCGGCTCTTTTGGTCGGCTGTTCATGGTCAGCCGTTCTGTCTGTGTAAGAATCACATTATTTTCAAATACCGGATCAACAAATGGTTCAATATCTTTTGCTGTTCCCCATCTGGCAGAGCCGTATTCTACTCCCTTCCGATATTTTTTTGCGTTCTTTCTGCGATAATATAGATAGCCCTTCAAGGCTGCTACTCCCAAGATACCAATGCAGATATCCTGGATATTTAAGCTGAGCAGCGGATTCTGAAATGCTTTACCAAAATTTATAAGAAGTATCATTAATTTCTCAATGATACTGTCCCCTACACAGTAACGGTAGAGCCATGCGCCCTTATCCAGGAAATAAAAGACCAGTACAAATGGCAGGTTCAACAATATCTGTTTTTTCACCTTGCTCATAATGCCTGACCTCTGTCTTTCTGCTTTGTTTTTTCTCTCTCCCGCTGTTTTGCCACTTTTTCAATAGCCAATGACAGCTTCTTGCGGATTGATACCTTCTTCGATTTCTTCATTGATACACCAGCATATTCCTGAAATGCCTTGGTCATCACATCCACATCTTTTGCTTTGAAGAAAACCATGTATCTTGGCGGCTCTGTGGACTTGTCTTTTTTTAGGCTGTAATCAATACTGTATTTTCTGGCAACACGGTCAAAGGACTTAATGTTGTTATCCGTAATCTCAATATTGGTCAACTTTCCACCCTGATCCATCAACTGTTTTAAGGTCTGTTTTCCTCTCTTATAGGCAACTGCATTGGATGTCTGCATCGCCTCTCTTTTTTTCTCCTGGTTCTTTGCTGATTGTTGCTGCTTAAGCTTTCCCTGTGCATCCAGGAACTTTTTCATTGCTCCTTTTAAAATATTGGCAGAAATCTTTCCACCAGTCACGCAAAGGGAAATGGTCTTTTGATTTACTTCTTCCTGCATGAATCTCACCTCCGTTCGACTATAGGAAAAATTCCTTGCTCCTTTAACTTTTCATAAATAAACATCCTACCTGCCTGCGTCCACTCCGTCTGTATTCTGGTAAGAATGGTTCCATCCGGACGTTTTTTTGCAAATGTGGTACTTTTCGCCAATCCTTTGTCTTTGTACTTGCTATATAAAATCCATTGATTTCGAACCTTATGTTGAATCCCCAATTCATGAAGCTTTTTATTCATTACCTGCGGTGATACTCCATAATCTCCTGCAATCTGTGTAACAAGCACCAAAGAGTCAGAAAGCAGAACAATATCTGCATAGGATGCTTTCGGCTCCATTATTTTAATCTGTTTTTGTTGCTCCAGTACCTGCAATCCTAACTGCCTGCACTGTATGCTTAATTGATCTCTGGTCTCATTGGCAATCTGCAATGCTCTTGCCATCACCTGTTCCGGTGTATTCCAGGCTTTCTCTAGATCCAGAAAGTATTGACGATACAGCTTCCCTTTCGTTGTTCTCTGCAGCATACAAATTTGTTTTGCCATATCAATCGTCATCTGATAATCTAAAAGTTCCCTGTTAATCAGCCTTTTTCCTTCCACTTGAACTTTCTCATTTTTGAGTAAGTTGAAATCTGTTCCTTCACAAAATCCGTACTCACACATTCTTGGAAACCAGTCTACAAATCTTGTCCGAATCTCCAATGCTTCATGAAGGTCCCTGGCTGATACCGTAGGTCTCTCATTCTCAAAACTCACCTGAATCAATTCTTCCATCCTATCCCTCCTCTCCACTTGCATGTTCATTCACTTTGCCCATACATATTGTGTTGTACCAATGCGGAATAATAATGACTGATAGTAGCCGGAGCATTGTAAAGTGCCGCCAGCAGATACTGCCTGATATTACGCACCTTCACGGTAGTCTCCTTCATACAGCTCATCACATAACGGATGTGCTCTACATTCAGCTTCATCAACCGCTCTTTCACGACTTTGACTGGCTTATCATCCCCTGCAATCCTTATGGTCTGCCGATTGGAACAAACTGTTTCCACTAAAATATCCAGAATTTCATTCAAAGCTTCCTGATCATATGGATAGTCCACCAACAAAGCATCCATAGCAAGCTGTTCCCAGAAGTACTTACGGTATTGCTCATATGCTTTCGCATCATATCCAGTTTCCAGTACGTTTTCTGAATGGATAGGATAGAACTCAGTCTCATTTATCTCAGTCTTATTACTATCAGTCTTATTAGGAGGTGGTTTTGACATTTCTGGAGCTGTCTGTTTCCCTTCTTTTGAAGTGTCATTTTGACATCTCTTGAAATGTATCCCTGACATTTCTGCAAGTGCACACTTATGAACCAATATCTTATCTGGCTTTCCAAGTCCCTGCCGGACTCTGGTAATCAGTCCGATTCCTCTCTTTTCATCCAGCTCTGCCAACAGTGCACTGGCTTTTTTATTGCCACAGTTCAATGCCCGCATGATACTCTCTATCGTAAAATAGATATAGACCCTGCCCTCATCGTCAATCCATCCGTTCTGAATGGATAGCTGCATCCGGTCTAATAAAAGTCCATATAGCAGTTTCGCTTCTGTAGACAGTTTTTCAAACATAGGCGATGTAAATAGAATCTTTGGCACCTTGTAAAAACTGTATTGCTCCGCTTCCTGCCCGTAATGGAATGGAAATACCAGAGGCTTTTCCTGATCCATCATTTTTCTTTCATTTCATGAAGGATTTTCACTAGGCAAAAACCAATACAGGGAGTATGTTTTCCATAAGGGCAGTCCCTGCAATTTCCATCTTGCTCAGCTTTAATCAGTCTATCTTCCTTCTTTTCCTCAATCAGGTAATAGCATTTATCCAGTTCACAGCCTCGTTTCTTACCCAGCCAGAAATAGCAGTATTTGCAATCATCCGGCTTATCCGCCATATAATGCGGGGCATGGTTATTCTTCTCCATCTTCATCCTCCAAACTCCAGTCATCATCCTCCCAGCTCCAATCACCTGGCCAGTTCTCATCACTGCACAAGTCATTAAGCCTTTCATCCGCTTTTGCACCTGCACGGACACAGGCAAACAACAATACCGCACTTGCCACACCTACAGTTCCTAATATGATTGCTGCAACATTCATCTTCTTCATTCCAATCCTCTCCTTAAACGAAAAAAGGGCACCTACAGACAGTTACGGTCTATAAGCGCCCAAACAACATGCTTCTTATTTCTTTTTCTTTCTCAAATAGAAAACTGATGTGCCCGCACCACAAAGAGCCACTGCCATCATCAGTAACCAAATGCCCATCTTACTGTTATCCCCAGTCTTTGGAGCATTCGTTACGGTCGTAGTGTCCTGCTTCGGAGTCTCAGTTCCCGTATCTGGTTTTGGTGTTTCCGTTTCTACCGGTTTCACCTCATCCTTCATTACCACTTTCTGGATCTCTCCAGTGTCTTTCACTTCAAAGCTTACATCTTCCGCTACCAAATAGCCTTCCGGTGCACTCTCCTCATGAAGAGTGTACTTTCCGACTGGCAGTTTCTCGATATAATGTGCTTTTTCCTCAGAAGTCCAACTTTCTACTTCATTTCCAGCTTCATCAAAAATGGTCAGCTTCGCTCCAGGTAATTCTTTTCCAGTGGTCATATCCTGTTTGGAAATTTCTACTTTAGTCACATCATTTTCAAATACAAATTCATAAGTGACTTCTGCTTCTTTCTCCCCTGCATACTCAAATGTGAAGTCCTGTTCTTCTCCTGATGTTACAAAACCTTCTGGTGCTTTGATTTCTTTCACATAATATTTGCCATCTACAGGAAGATCCGCAGTAAAATGAATCTCACCTTTTGTATCCGTTGCCTTCTGTTCAATGATTTCATCTTTTTTCAAAAGAACCTTTCCAGAAGCTGATTTGATATCCTCTCTGGAATAAAGAGCAAATACACCACCTTCCAGGACGTTATCTGTGTTCTTTTCTTTCTTTATCACACGGATAGCCACTTTCTGGCGATTATTATTCCAATCTTCATCAAACGTAACCACTGGTGTATCCTGATCGCGATATGACAAATCTACTTCCTTCGGTTCCTCATCCAGGACATAACCATGTACTGTTTCAACCTCTTTTACATAGTATTTGCCTACTGGAAGATTTTCCACCTTTGCAATTCCATTGTCATCTGTGGTTATGGTTGCCACCAGCTCATCTGCCTTATAATAATCTTCACCGACACCATCCGCTGCTTTAATATCCTCTTTTGCATACACTTCAAATGTTACTTTCGTCAGGTTTCCTGTGACATATTCAAAAATATGCTCGATGGTTCCTTTGGCTTTCTCAAGCAGTGAAACATTATCTAAAAACTCTCCCTTTTTGTTGATGATTAACAACGCCGTTGGCACATCATCCTTCATCTCCACCTTCTGAACCTCTGCAGTATCTTCTACTGTGAATGTTACTTCCTCTGCTTTCAGATACCCATATGGAGCAAATTCCTCACGAAGAGTATACGTTTCCCCTACTACCAGGCACCGGATTACATGTGGTTTATCCTTAACCGATGTCCACTGGTCTACCTGGTTTCCATCTCGATCAAGAACTGTCAACATTGCACCATCCAGTTCAACTCCCGTTGTCAAATCTGATTTCGTGAATTCAAATGTAGTTGAATCATTTTCCTTGACCGGTGTCAGCTCTACTGTACTCACAGTTTCTCCCTGATAACTTGCATCTAGGCTGATTACTTCATTGGAAGAGACATATCCTGCCGGTGCTTTCAATTCTTTTACCACATAATTTCCGAGTGGAATATCCATAGTAAATGCAGCAATTCCCTTCTCATCAGACTCTGCTTTCTCAATTAAAGTATCTGCCTCGACAATCGTTTTTTCTCCTACTACGATATCTTCTGCCGTATAAAGTCCAAACTCTGCTCCTTCCAGTACTTTCTTGCTTTCCTTATCCTGTTTTATGACTTGAATCGAGACTTTCTGACGATCATTGGCAAAATCTAATCTTTCTGAAACCACAGGTGTATTCTGGTCTGCATAAGCAAACTCTACATCCTGCGAAACTGTATTTAATACGAATCCATTTGGTGCATGGATTTCTCTCACAGTGTACGTTCCAATCGGAAGGTTTTCCACCACTGCCTGTCCATCTCCATCCGTTTTTACCGTAGTTACTACCTCACCTTTGGCATATTCTTTATAGCGATTGCCATTTTCATCTTTCTGGAAATCCGCTGTATAAATATCTTCTGCCGCAGTCACTTCAAACTCTGCTCCTGCCAGAGATGCCATCTCATAATGGAAAGTTCCATCATAATCTTTTAACAGCTCTCCCTGTTTGGTAATAATTAATTTTCCTTTCACCGGATGATTCTGATAATCGACTGGAATCACGGTATCTCCACTGACAGAATCCACTAAAAATGCGGTGTTACTGTCCACGGAAACCTCATAGTAATTCTCATTGAGTGTATATCCGAATGGAGCATTAACTTCTTCAATTCGATAATTACCAATTGCCAGATTTTTAGGCAGAATCAGATATCCTTCTTCATCTGTAAAGTAAGATTTATGCACCTCAACCTTCGGATAAGTCGTAACCTGTTCTACATACTCCTTTTTATCCAGATCATATACCTTGAACTCTGTGTTTTTAATTAAAACACTTCTTCCTGTCTCATCATCTTTCTTTGTGATTTTTAACTTTGCCTGGAATTCATCATCCAGAAGCACACGCCATACCTGTGGCTCATTCGGGTGGTCCTCTATAATGCTCACAGTAAAATCATCTACCGGCGTATAATTATGTGGAGTTGTTGTCTCTCTTACAATATACGTTCCATACGGTATTGCAATCGAGCAGGCATATCTACGTTCATCGGTAAAGATTTCTGTGGAACCATTTTCTCCAATTACCACTGGTTGTGCAGATGCGAAATCATAGGTACCATCGGTATTCTTTGATAAACTACTTACCAGATACGCACTGAATCCAACTCCTTTTAGTAAGTCTGCATCGGTCTTTCCATTGTTGGCAACCTTAATCAGCTGAAATGGCTGTGTGATAACAGTCTCCAGGGATTCTGCCGTATTTTCTACAGTTGCTTTTAAGTCTCCCTCATAAGTCATGTTTAGATCATAGGAATTCTCATCCAACAGATATCCTTTGGAAGCAGAAATTTCTTTCACATAATACTCTCCCAGATACAGATCTTTTATTTCAGCCTTTCCTTCTTTGTCAGTAGTAAGTTCTGCAATCTTGGTTCCTGCTTTATACAATACCCCTGTCTGTCCATCGGGATGTACAATATCATTCTTCGCATATAGACCATATACAGCACCTTCTAAGGTTGCGTCTCCCTGTGGAATGCTTCCAGTCTTTGCATCCTTCTTAATCAGATGAATCGTGGCATTCACATGGTCATTTTTAAATGTATGAGTAAACTTCACGGTTGCTTCCTTATCTGTCGTGTACTGAAAATGGAAGGTAAAAACATCTGTCGTATTTCTGACATACAGATTTGGTGCTTTATCTTCCTTCACGTCATAGCTGTTGCCAATTGGCAAATCAGCCTGATAGAGAGCACTTCCATCAGCACCGGTAGTTGCCTTTTCAATCAAGGTTCCCTTTTTTACAATCACGCTACCATCTACATTCTTAATATCATTTCCTGCATACAAGGCATAGACACCACCTGCTAATGGTTTTTCTGTATCTATATCCTTTTTCACAACGGTTACGTTTGCCTTCTGGCGATCGTTAGTAAAGGTCATCTCTTCAACTACGGTCTCAACAGTTTGTCCTGCATAAGACAGTGTAATCTCTTTGCTTTCCCCTTTACATATCAGATTTGCTGGGGCCTTTGTCTCTGTAATCTTGTAGCTTCCAAGATACAGATTTTTTAGGCTGACACTTCCAGACGCATCTGTTTTTAATCCAGACTTAATTACTTCGCCCTTTTTATAGACAGTTGTTCCATCTGCTCTTACGATATCTGCCGCCGCTGTTACTTCAAATACGGCCCCCGGCTGTTTTCTCTTCTCATACTGGAAGGTCACACCAGTATCCGTAGTAAGAGCACCCGTCAACACCTCTCCCTGCTTATAGATTAAGATATTTGCTTTCTGCTCCTTATCGGTGACAGTCACTGTCTTTCCTGCAGCTTCCAACTTGATATTCTCAGCCTTTGTTTCCACCAGATATCCTCTTGGAGCTGTGATCTCCTTCAAATAAACAGTTTCCTGTGTTTTTACAAAAGAAACCTTGGATGCTCCGTTCTTATCCGTTGCCGGCATCTTAACAATCAGGTTCTTACATTCCGGATCACTGTAAATACCGTAGACAGCACCAGAAAGACAAGTCTGTGTATTGGTATCTTTTTTTACAATAGATACCTCTGCCAAGTCCACCCATTTCACAGAAAAATCCACGTACTTCTCATCATCTACACCTTCACCAAATACCAGTGCCAGGTTCTGTGTCGTGCCTCCTGTTGTAATCAGATAAGCAGAATAATCCTTTGTGAGAAATCCTTTCATAGTAGATGACCAGCTGCTGCTTACATCTTCAACCTGTGTGAGCGGTGCAGATAAATAGAAGGTTGTTCCTCCACTTACTGTTACATTTTCTCCGGCTGCTGAAGTCTTTCCTGTTGTCTCATTATGAAATTTCACGCCGTCTGGAAGCTTCATGGTAATGGACTGTGCTGCATCTGCATGAAAGGTAATACTTTTTGTTCGCTGAACCTTTCCATCCACATACGCCTTTACATCCCCATCTGAAAACGACATAGCAACGTCTGGAATATCCGACTGACTAACACAGTAATTATAAAGCTTCATAGCCAGATTCTGAGCTGTCTCATTGGTTCCCGTCCAGGCTCCGGCTGGATCATATGCATAAGACGCTGCAAGATGAAGAAGAATTACTCTTGCTCCGGATGGCAGGTTGCCATACTCGGAACTTTCAGAAAAGAAGCTATCATCGCCTGCCGCTTTTGTTCCATAATAACAAACTTTAGCAAGTGACTTCGCATCCCCTAATTTACTGATGGAATAATTTCCGCTTCCGGGAGATGCTTTGGATGGTTCCACGCAATAGGCTTTTGCACTTACAGAACCAAAACTTACTGTAAATTCACAGGTCAGATAACTACCATATCCATAACTGGAATAGTAAATATCCTCTCCCTTTGTTACTGTTACAGACTGCGCTGCTCTTGCCACTGTTCCATATGCTTGGAAAGTTACAGACTCCCCTGCCTGTAAATCAGCAATAGGGACTTCCTGTTCATTTGCCTGCTTCATAGCAGAATCTAAAGTAAGACCAGTCTCCTCATCTATATGAGATTCTTCTGTAACTGGATTTTGTTCCTCTGTCTCTGCTAACTGTTCTGTTTCTGCTAACTGTTCTGTCTCTGATACTGCTTCTTCCGCTGATTCTGCTTCTACCGCTGATTCTGATGGTACTTCTGTAACCGTTTCTGTTTGCAGCTGCGGCTCCGCTTCTTCATCACCGTTGCTCTCAGAACTTCCAGAACCTTCACTTACATTTTCTGTTTTTACGGATGGTTCCTTCACAATCAATTTCCTGCTGATTTGATACTTCGGATGGTTCTTGTTTACTGGTTCCACATAATATACTGCAGTATAAGTATCTGCATGATCATTGGAAAAGTCCTGCTTCTTGTCATTCTTTGCCTCTTCAAAGGTTACTTTTACTTTTTCATCATCCATAATTTCAAGATTGCTAAAATCAATCTGGACATCAAACTTGTAACCAACCTCCATCTCATAATCCGTCGCAGTCACAACTTCATCTGCATCCAGCTGTTCTTTTACTTTCTCATAAAGAGGCGGCTTACTCTCCTCCACCGGCAGTTCTGCCGCAAAAGAAGTCATGGGCTGCATAAAGGAAGATAAAATTGTAACTGCTGTAAGAATGCCTGACATGGCACGTTTTATATTTCCTTTCATTCTCAAAATACCTCACTTTCTTCACTTTGTTTTTTTAATGTTGTAACACCCCTTGCTTTTATGTCTTCATATCGGGTTCCTCCTTTCGCAAATTGTGTGCTGCGTATTTGATGGAAATCTTACATAACAGCACATGGATATAGCGGTATCTGCCCTGTGGCAAACACCGCTACACTTTCTACTGTTATATCTATTCAAGGTTTTGAGCTTTTCCTGTTTTCTTTCCCAGACCCGTTCCTGTTCCGGTTTCCTATGTGTCCGCAACGTTATCAGAAATTATCTGACCGCCGATCCAGTACGCAGAATGCATACCAGACCAGGTATCTATATCTAGGCAGGTTATGTAGTTTTCAAGGAACAATGAAAGAAGTACTTCGACTCCTTTCACCTACCACACACCTGCACTGTTCTTTGGTAAGCACTCTATTTAAAAAGTTTTATATTTGATCGATTTTTCTTTTTGTACACTTCTTTTTTAGCTTTTCAAGTATCTGCCGCTTCCGAAACAAAATGATTCTCCTGCTTTTCCCCAGTTCCTGTGCAGTTTCTACCGTATTCAGGTTCAGATAATAGAGACAGTAAACAATTGCCTGCTCATACTCTGTTAGTTCCCGGATCATCTCTCTAACCTGCTCTCTCATAAAATCTCGGAGCACAATATTCTCAACATCAACTTCGTCCGGAATGGATAAATCCGAATAAAAATTGTTCCCCTGCATTGCTTCCAGACTGTACACATGATGTTTTTGCTCTTTTTCCTTCTGGTACTTCTCTTTTCTTCGCATCTGATACCAGCAAAGATAAACTTCCCTGGTTACCTCCACTAACGTTCCATCTTCCAAACGTATTCTGTAATGTTCTCTTTCCTTTGGCTTTCTTGTATTCATTGCTATGATCTCCTTCTATTTCAGTACAATTTTCTTCATTCGTTTAAGTGCCTTCGCTATCGCATCTGATACTGCCGGACGGGTAATCCCCAGTTCATCCGCAATCTGCTGGTGGGTCTTTTCCATATAGAAATACTCCACAACTACTTTTCTCTGTCTGTTGGTAAGCATCTGTAGCAGTTCCTCCATCATCTCCTGCTGTATGAGCCTATCAGCCAGACAATCACTTTGATCAGACAATGCATCCCAGTCTTCCGCTTCAGCACTATAAGAAACCTGGTGCCCTTTTTCCTTCATATAGAAGTTATGAGAAAGCCTGTCCTCCCCTTCCAACATCAGACGGATATACCATTTCTCCTGATCAAATAGATGTTCATCCACACAGATATCCTCTTTATTCGTTGCATAGGAATAAGATTTACATCCATTCACCGGAAAAACAGTTGCTCGATTCTTGATCTGATAAAGTGCATATCCATTTTTATATACTGTAAGTTCTGCACCATTTCCCATAATTTCCTTTACCACAATTTCGCAATCCGATTCCCGTAACGCCCTGGCTGTTGGAAGCTTAGCTCCAGCCTTTGGTTCCTCTACTAAGTTCCGCAATTGTTCTAATGTCAGCATATCTGCCACCTTCCTGCCTCTCGGCAACGGGTGACACTGTGACTGGAATCACTTGGAAACTTGCGTGAAAAAGGCAGCAAAAAACAGCCTCCGGCCAACCCGTTTTTTTTAACGGGAGCCTTTGACTCCTCCTTGCTGCCTTATGAATCTCAGACCACTATCTTCTGGCTTTCTGTCGTTTTAACACATGAATTGATTTTTCTTCCTTTATGGAAACATTCTTCTTTTGTTCCGTCGATTTGGAGAATACAGATTAATCCCCCATAGCATCATAAGGAAGATACTGACGAAATTCGATTTTTTCCTGGATTGTCATGAACTCACCTCCTGGTCTCTGTCATATCCTTTGATTTGTTGTTTTCATTTGATATATCTAAGATATCGCATATCGCCCAAAAGCTCCCTCCGATGAATGTAATGTAAGGAGCATTCTGATACGCAAAACATTACATCGCTGTAAAGTTTCATGGATCTGTCTAAAAAAAAACAAAAAAATACCGTGCAGTTCAATCCCCTGCACGGTTTATGCTACTGATGTTTGTGATAATTGATTTGCCATCTTCATAATCAAATCTCTAGCTTCTGGATTCATCTTTTGAAGCATGTTAAGTAAAATTTCTTCATCCGGTGCCATATGTACCTCTGGTTGCGACACCCTCAAACGCTCTGGAACCAATTCATCTACAGGTATCATAAGCGCATCTGCTATTCTGAATAGCACTTGACTATTCATCTCCCTTTTACCATTCTCATACTCGGAAAGCATCTTAACAGAAATGTCTGCATCAAATGCCAGCGTTTCCTGCGTTATTTTTTGTTTTTTCCTGACTGATCGAATGTTTTCGCCTAATATCTTGGCATCTGATTTCATCTTCATCTGTTAAGCTGCCTCCTTCCTTTGTATTTTTTCTTTCTGCTTTAAAACGACAAAAAAGCCGGAGCAGAAAGACATAACATACTTCTAATTTTCCAATCAAAAGTATCATCATGCGTTTCTACTCCGGCTTATCATCCATGAACGATTACCGACACTAGGCGCTATCTATTAAACTTGAACTGCAATTGCTGACAAGTATACACCGATATTTTGATTTTTCAATTTTAAAAGTATTCTTTTTTTCAATTAAAATTAAATATGTAATATTATCTATCAAAATTTATCTATGTATCTTGCAAACAATTCCTATAAAATATCTAAATTATACTATGCAAACAATATAAAATACGCCTAATTCACTTCCTTTCAATAATCACTCTTATCACTTTTTTCATCATCAATATTCATTCTTCAAAATTATCATTTTCTAAAATTATTCATAAATGTTAAATAGTGAAATAAGTATAGCACTTTCCGCATATATCGTAAAGCAAAATCCGACAAGATTTCCCATTCCCATTAAATTATGTCTTTACCTATAGATGCGTCTGGATGCATAAAGAAAGCACAGCCAAAGCAAGATACAAAGATACAGATTCTTCTGCACTGTTTCTGCTACGGCTGTGCTCGTATATCATAGAACCGGCAACGCTCGGATTACAGATACTCCTAATTCCAATCTAACTAACGGTATCGAATTACAAACAATCATCCCTGCGGCTGAATAACTACACTTCTGTGTTACCCTAGAAACGCTGCTCCAATTGTCTATCCGATTATTATCTAATGGTCACACTTCATATCTGACTGAAATACAATATGATCAACTGGCACACCCACCAGTTCTTCTACAATCTCTTCTGCTGTGACATAATCTTCTAATTTTCCCGACTTCACATGGAGGACAATTTTCCCATCCACAACAGTACGATTCCCTAATCTCGCTCCTTTTCTTGGAGTTCTGACAATGTTATTCACGCCTTTCACACGCAAACACCTCCCTCGTAAATAAAATGTTACCCGAATCTACTTGCAACATCACCTCTGTTCTAAATTTTTCCTGTTAAATAGAAGTATCTTCTCAAATTCACTTGACATTGAGAAGTTTTAGAATTATACTATTCTCAACTTCTCGAATGTATGTTTGTATTATATATTGTGAACTTCGCATTGTCAAGTGAAGTTTATAACAATTTCATCATACCGAGAGAAATAAATATTAACCCACATTTTTAGAAAAGAGGAATCTACCATGACTTTAGGAAAGAAGGTAAAACTAAGAAGAGACGAACTGAAGATTGGCCAGGCTCAATTGGGCGAATTATGCGGTGTATCTCGTCGCACCATTGTATCATATGAAACTGATAAAAGTCTTCCAAGAGAAAAATCCCTTAGAAAGCTCGCTGAGGCACTGGGCGTAACAGAATGGTACTTAACACACGATGACTGCACTGAACCAACTGCCGGAATCAATGAAGAACCTTTTATTCAGGCAGCAAGAGATCAATTTGGGAAAAAGGGTGCCGAAGAAATGGCAGATTTACTAATTAAGAATGAACAAATGCTTGCAGGCGGAACATTGAGTGAAGATCAAAAAGATATGTTCTTTGCTGCAATTTCAAAAGCTTATTTTATTAATAAGGAACATGCCCGGGAAAAATTCGGGCGCAAGAAAAGTGATAGTTAGGCGAATATGTAGCCCATTTTGCACTATCGAATAACCTGAAGGTGAGAATACTGCCTATGACAAAAGACGAAATCACACGTATCGCACAAAAGTTACGAAATACCTACCACGTGACCGAACCTGAAAAACTCTGCCAGATCCTGGATATCTGGTATGATTATATGCCAATGGGTACAGAAACGGACTGCATCAAAGGATTCATCAACCGGAGTAACCGCTGCTACTGTATCATCATCAACGATGATTTACCGGAAGAATTAAAACGAATCATCATGTTCCATGAGATCGGACATTACGCTCTCAAACATATGTCTAAAACCATCTGTACCTTCAAAGACTACGGTATCTATAACGTAATCTCTGACACAGAGAATGAAGCCAATCTGTTTGTTGCTGAGTATCTACTGGATTCTGAGGAAACAATGCGGACCCTCAGAGAAACGAACTCGTTTTTCCAGACCGCGGCTATATTAAATGTGCCTCCAGAGATACTGGATTACAAATGGCGAATGTTAAGTTATTATAAGCGGCTTGCCGGGCAATCTCCTATCCAGGTGAACAGTGACTGTTTGAAACGCATACAGATAGCAGGAAATTCCTGACTCTAACATGGCAAACCATTGTTGTATTTATGGTTTGCCATACCCTGCCGGTATACGGTAAATAGCCAGTACCGTATACCCATTTACCTCCCATATGCTGTTCATTAATTATTTACCTCCTATATTTCTGAAATTAATTTTCTTTAATATCATTGTTTTCAAATTCTTTAAAGTATTCATATTTACAAATAAAATAACCAGAAAAAGAACTGCTGATAATGCATATACTATATTGTGCTGGATTTTTATCATAATACAGCATTGAACTGAAAGAAGCAAAACAGAACAAATAACATTAAAATATTCAATTGAAAACTTAATATATTTTTGTGTATCATACATTCTAAAAATAAAAATCAGAAAATATGAAATCGCAGTTGCAAAAACCGCCCCTTGAACACCTATTCGTGGAATCAACAAAATATTTAAAACAATATTAATTATAGCCGCTACTAATGTTGTTGACATTACATTGACATTCTTTTTGGCTGATGTGTAAATTGCCCCAAAAAATGTGGCATATGACTGAAAAATACTTCCTAATAAAAGAAAAGGAACAAAAATCCAGCATTCAACAAAACTACTACCAACATAGATTGACATAAATGGCTTTATTATCAAAACAATTAGCGATGACGATAATACTAACATACAATTAAAAACGCTAAAAATTTTAGAAAAGAAATTTGGATCTTTGTTGTTATCATATTCTCTTACAGAAGAAATAATCCATGCCTGGTTAAATATAGTTGTCAAAGAAATTATTATCGATGGAATCTTTGCCGCAACGGAATAAATTCCTGAGGCAGCGGCAGAATCAAAGTACTCAATCATTACTTTATCTGAAGAATTAATTATCCACCAAGATACATTGTTTAATATCATCGGAAATGAAAATACTAACATCTCTTTTAACAAACTCATATTAAGCTTGTTTGATATACAATCTCTGATGACATTACCAAAAATCAAAAGTTGAATAATTGAAAGAATAGAAGAAAGGATAATAGCTACAAAATATCCTAGTAATCCTAGCTTAAGCACAGATAAAAAAACAATATTAAAAATCATTAAATATAACGTATATAATATTGAATCTACGTAAGCGCAAAATAATCCTACGCTATTGACAAAATATCGCTTGCACCAAAGATAGATGCAAGCGTTTTACTCTATTTTAGTTTTGACAGCTAGCTTTGGCAGCTTCGCTCCAGGGTGTAAGTTGCTCTAGCAACTCATCTGACATGCCTTCGTTTGGCCGTTGTGTCAATAGATACGTTAGATATTTATAGGTGTTCAAATCATTCGCTTTAGCCATTTCAACCATGGTGTATACCATAGCACTGGCGGTTGCTCCTTTGGGACTAGCACTGAATAGCCAGTTTTTCCTACCTACAGTAAATGGTCTGATGGCATTTTCACTAAGATTATTGGAAAAACTGCAGTGA
>NZ_FQZY01000101.1 GCF_900142165.1 Hespellia stercorisuis DSM 15480 | reverse complement strand
CACAACCAAAAAGCGTGGTCGAAAGAAAAAGACCAAGGTACTAAATCTAATTGACAGACTTGTGAATTACAAGGCATCAGTCTGCTTATTTATAAAGAATCTCTGTGTTCCGTTTGATAATAACCTTGCGGAACGTGATTTGCGCATGATTAAGGTTAAAACCAAGGTCTCAGGATGTTTTCGCAGTGAGGAAGGCGCACAGGAATATCTTACAATCATGAGCTATATTGGGACTGCTCATAAGCATGGAATAAATGCTTTTACAGCAATCAGAGAAGCCCTTTTAGGGAATTCCGATATCATCTTTAACTAATGGAGTTCTGAACAGTTACAAAAAAACTATATGAAGGATTAGACAATAAGTTTTCATATGATAATGAAGTAAAGAAACTGCCTACATTTAAATTGCCAGACGATGATGCAAGCGAGAAAAGTATCACATTTATTGACAATGCAAAAAAAATTGAGACAAAAGCACTTCAAACGTTAGTGGACAATTTTGAGGATACTATTAAAAGCATAAAGCAATTATTAGATAATAAAGAATTATTAGATACTGATAAGAGGCATCTTGAAACAACGCTTGAAATGTTTGGGATGATGAAAGAACGATATGAAAAACGATTAGATGAAGATAAAAGTGAAAACGAAAAAATAAACATTTTTAATACCTTTATTAGAAATTATAAAGCAAAATACACAAGGAAGATTACAGATACTCAAGCAGTTTTTTCAGAATATGTAGAGCAAAAAGAAATTGCCATTGAAAGTATGGCAGAGCTTTTGTTTCGAAAAGAGAAATTGGAAAAAATTGTTCCTAATATTTGTGAAATTCAAATTATCCCAGAAACCAATCCAGTGGATAAGTATAGATTCATATCAAAATTACAGATTGAAAAAATTGACAATACATATATTGAAGATTTGTTAAAGTCAGTTTTAAAAAGGGGGAAGAGCATCGATACTCAAATAATAACAGAATCTGATTTAAAAGACATGATAAAAAAATATCCAAATGAAGAAGAAACTGCTCCACTTGAAGTGTTGAAAAGTAAAATATCTTCAAGATTAGATATTGATTTTAAAGTTAGAAATACTATTGTTGAAGATAATATGGATGTTTATGATGAGGTTTCTTCTGGATTTGATGCACAAATGTATTTTACGCTTTTAAGTGGAGAAATACGTGACAAGGGTATATATATTATAGATCAACCAGAAGACCATATTTCGCAACGTGCTATTAAGGAGAAGGTATTAGAACAATTCAGAAGAATGGGGCAGCAAAGGCAAGTGATTATGGTAACACATAATCCACAGTTTATAGTAAATTTAGATGTTGATAATGTTATTTTTTTAAGCAAAAAGAATGGGAAATTTGAGATAGAATCTGGGGCACTAGAGTATGAAGATGATGAATATAATATCTTGAAAATTGTTGCAGATAATATTGATGGTGGATTACAAACTATACAAGGAAGGATGAAGCGATATGAAAAAAACATTTGAGTTTACTTCAAACGAAGGACAGTACATTTTAAGAAACACAAATCCGAATGAAAAAAGAGAAGCATTCATAATAGACAAAAAGGAAATGCAATTTGACACAAATCAGTTTTATCAGTATGTTTTCTCGGATGTTAAAACAAAAATGGAAGTAGAAATTTTGGATAAAACGGATGAGAATGATAGTGCCGCTAAAAGATTCTTTGGAGTTATTTCAGAAATTACAAGTGGCGTAATAAATAGGATGAACGAAAAATGTTTTTCTGCTTCTAAATTATAGAGTAAAGCAAGGCTGGTGGGTACATTTTGGGTACAAGAGAAAAATAACCAGATAAACGACATAGAAAACCGTAACAAAAAGATACGAATTTGAGACAAAAACAGATATAAATCACGACAGATATAGAACACGAAAAAGAGTTTGAGTGATGAAAGTGTCAAAAAGAATCCAGTGTTTATGCGACTTCCAAACAAATTTGTTTAAGCTGTGGCAACGATTTGCCAACATTTGGCTCTCGCTCAAGGAATAAATTTTATCTGAATATAGCATAGAAAAACCTTACTGATTTTCAAACAATGAAAGTCGGTAAGGTTTTTTTGCGTCTATTTTTTCTTCTTTTTCTTTTCATCTTTCAGCAGTCCAGCTATGAGCATATCGCTCAATTCTTGCGAAGGAAATTGTTCTGGACGAATTTATATTTTGTTAAAAAAGTATGGTAGTCTACCAAAAGCTAGATTGCCATACTGTAGATTTTCCATTTTATAAATTCTAGAAAGTTCTTCTGGGAACCGGTTCAGAAAGTTTATTAACAGCAAGCGTAACAGTGGGCTGAAAGTAAAAATCTTTCCCATTATTACTCTCGTACATAAAGTCTTTCAGCGGTTTACTCGTATATTTTGTAAAATCGCCGTATATTGCCAGTCTTACATCATAATTAATGAATCTCTGTAATATTTCTCCTGCCAGGCAGGTGCTAAGGACAAAGAAATCATTTATAATAGCACTCTTGCTTATAGCAATATTTGTACAGCCTGTTTCGTATTTTACTGTCATGACTAAGTCTAAAGCAGACTGGACATCAGTGATCAACAGTTCATCGCTGCTCACAACTGCAACTTCTATATTATTTGTATTAATAATTTCTATTTTCATTTTGTACTCCTATCAATTTTGAATTGTTTTAACAACGACTTTTGACTGCCACTTATTTCCACGATACCTCATAACAACAATAGCACTTGCTGCACACCACCCCAGACAAGAAGCGATGGCAATCGAAAGAAGTCCTAGTTTTCCTATAAGCAATACAGTGACAAGCAATTTCACAAGTATGGATGCCAATGAATGAATACCTGCAATTACTGTATCTCCAACACCAGAAAGTACACCGCCCAGTCCATATATCAAGGCATTTATTGGATAAAACCATAGGCAAATATGGAAATAGCTGTAACCTTTTATTATCATTTCTTCGTTGTTACCGATGATTAGTCCTAATATTCCTTTTCCCCAAAATAGAAGAATTATGGAAAGCAGAGCTGTGATAGCGATTGAAAGCGTTATGCCAAATCGTGTACCTTGCTTCATACGATCTTTTTCATTTGCTCCGATATTTTGCCCCGCAAAAATACTCAAAGCATTTCCGAGTGCCTGAACAGGCAACAAAATAAATGCTTCAATTCGGCTTGCCGCTGTCATTCCACCAATGCTTGCATTTCCTAATTGATTGATAAAACCCTGCACAATCAACATACCGAGAAAAACTGCTAATTGCTGTATAATAATCGGTATGCAGATTTTTAATGAAAGCTTTAATAACTCCCTGTTAAAAGCAAACTCGGTTTTCGTTGGAATTGCCATAGGAAATTTCTTTCGGAGTTGTACCAATAAATATACACCAGAAATTGCCTGTGCAATAATTGTTGAAACCGCAATACCAATAACGCCTCCACCGTTGATAACAAAGATGATGTTAAGCACTAAGTTGATAATAGACGACACAATCAAAGCATATAACGGCATTTTTGTTTCGCCAAAACTTCTCATAATTGCCCCAAGCAAATTATATAGTATTGAAAACGGAATACCCAAAAATACCATTCTTAAATATGTGGCAGCAGGGTCTAAAAGTTCCGCAGGGGTTTGGGTAATCTGTAATAGCGGTTTTGCTAAAATTGCTCCGCCAAACGCCATCGCTAATCCTAAGACAATCAAAAATATAGACATTGTGGAAATTAGGCTTTTAATCTGCTCGAATTGCTTTGCTCCAAAAAATTGGGCAAGAAGAATTGTAATACCAATAGCCAATCCCAAAATAACGGAAACAAACAGTAAATAAATCGGGACAGATACACCGATAGCAGATAACGCGTCTTCGCTCACTAAACGCCCTGCAACAACTGCATCAATAACATTATAAAGCTGTTGTAATAAAGTTCCTAAAAAAATGGGAATGGAAAACAGCATTAACTGTTTCTTTATGTTCCCCGAAGTCAACATCATAGGCTGGCTTCTGTTTTCTCTCTTTTGCATTTTTCTATCTCCTGCTATTCATATAAACTGTCAATCAAATGGTCAACCATAAAATCAAAGGTTTCCGTATGATTATGTGGGAGAATATCCTTGTTTTTGATATTCATAATTAAAGAGTAAATAACTGACATCGCCAAATCCGCATTAATTTTGAATTTCAAATGTGATTGACCTAAAAAAAGTTGTTGGCTCATATTATTGGATTCCTCAATTTTTTTTGCTTGTCCTTCTGATAATTTGTTCATCAAAATTGTAAAGTCCGTACTGTCTGATTCATACAAAAAATTATTTTTATCATACTCCCGATAAATAAGCTTTAACGCCTCTGCAACGCCATACTTATCTTTGTGGCTTTTTATTACTTCCGATGCTATATTACAGACTTGTTCTTGCACAGAACACAAGACCTCACAAAAGAGAGATTCCTTTGATTCAAAAAACAGGTAAAATGCTCCTTTTGAAATTCCCGCCTGTTTACACAGATCATCCACATTTGTTTTTTTATAGCCATACTGTGTCCAACTCTGTTTACAAGCTTCCTGTAGATTATTTTTAATATTTTCTTTTTCTCGTTCTGTAAAACTGCGTGCCATATATTTTCTCCTTTCTATGACTTAAAATACTAATTTGGTCATAGAAAGAATATCATTAAACAATACAAATGTCAAGTAGGTCGAAATAATTGTTTTGAAATAAAGAAAGGAGTATATAATGCTGTAAAGTTTTAAGTTGAATTTTACAGCAATTGTGTATACAATAGAAATATAAGCAAAAACGATATTATCAGAGAAGGAGTTGATTACATGTCTAAAATTTTACCAGTATCTGATTTGAGAAATTATAATGAAGTTCTTAAAAATTGCCAAGTCGGAGAACCAGTTTTTTTAACCAAGAATGGCAGAGGAAGATTTGTAGTGCTTGATATTGAGGATTATGAGAAAGACCGAGCAGAGAAAAAGCTGTTGGCAAAGTTGCAGGAAGCGGAAGAAGCTGTTGCAGATGGGGCAGGTTGGTTGAGCCTTGATGAATTAAAATCGGCTATGGAGGAATAACACTTGATGAAATTAAGGATTAACCCTCTTGTAGTAGCCGATCTGAAAGCAATTAAGGATTATATTGCAGAGGACAATGCAGAAGCAGCCAGAAAGACAGTAGACGAGATTTACAAGAGTTTTGAGAACTTACAGCAGTTTCCCACGATGGGAGCAGATTTGTCAAAGCGAGTGAGTTTCAAGACAGATTATAAGTATCAGGTTCATGGAAATTACATTATGCTGTATCTTATCAAAAAAGACTATGTAGAGATATATCGTGTGATTGATAGATACCAAGATATAACGAGTATATTATTTCGCTAAGGGAATTGAATTGTTGTTGCGGTTTGTGTATAATATGAGCGTGGCAACACTTTGGCAACAGAAAATCAGTAAGACAAAATAAAATATGTAATTGAGATAAAAATAAGGCGGTTTCGACATAAAACTTAAACAAATATGTTTAATGTTACGTTGGAACTTGCCGAGTTGGAATAACCATTGAACTTATTGATTTCCTGATAATGATAACGTATAATATCAACGTGGCAACACTTTGGCAACAGAAAATCAGTAAGCCAGAATAAAATGTGTAATTGAGATAAAATAAAGGCGTATTCCACACGAAACTTAAACGAATATGTTTAAGACAAGCAAGGGACTTGCCGAATTTGAATAGCGGACGAAATTGCGAAAAAGCCCGTAAATAAAGGCTTTGCGGGACTTCTGAATTGCCCGGTGGAGTGCAAATGGAGTTAAAATTTATTTTTTTCTCTTGCTTTTATTCCGGACAATGACGAGATTTTCGCAAAATCATCCAAATTCAGAAAGATATAATTAGTGGAAATTAAAGAACAGTTTGTTTTAATGGAAGTATTTTCCGTTGGAGCAAACTGTTTTTTTATACCCTTTTTCAATGAGCTCCGGATACCAGCTACATTATGGAAGCAACCGTAAAAAAAATAATTTTTGCAAAAATCCGAAATAGGATGTCCTGTTTTGCACCTGTCAGTACAGAGTATATGAAAAGATAAATATTCAAAATACAGGAGGTACTGATTATGCAGAATAAACTTTTTTTAAAGGCGGCTGATATATGTGAGCTTCTGGAAGTAAAACAGACATTGGCTTATGAAATCATTGGTAACCTGAACAAAGAACTGGAAGAACAGGGATATCTGACACTTAGAGGAAAGGTTCCAACAAAATATTTTGTAAAGCGTTTCTATGGAGTAGAAGATACCTGTGAAATCCCGCAGGAAGAAGGAAAGGAATGGTTTCATGCGTAAGAGAAAGATGTATTTATCAGTGGAAGATATCGCAGAACTCTTTGGATTGTCAGTTTCTTTTGCGTACAGGGTAGTAGAGAAGATGAATGCCGATCTGGCAAGCAAAAATTATTATGTGATCCTTGGACGGGTGCCAACCCGGTATGTAGAGGACAAGATTTATGGTCTGGAGCATGTGGAACAATATTTGAAGGAGGACAAGTAACATGGGTGTAGTACAGGAAAAGATGTATATGAATGTGGATGATGTATGTGAGATTCTCGGAGTATCTAAGGCATATGCCTACAACTTAATGCGTGGGTACAATGAAGAGTTGAAAAAAGCAGGGTACATTGTGGTGCCTGGAAAAATTTCTACAAAATTTCTGGCAGAAAAGATTTATGGCATGAAGGTAGGCGATTAGAGATGGGTGTTTACAAAGAAGGAAAGAACTGGAAGGTACAGGTTTATTACAAGGACTGGCAGGGAAACCGTAAGAGAAAGCAGAAACGTGGATTTCGTACAAAAGGGGAAGCCAAGGAGTGGGAGAGAGACTTTCTGCAGCAACAGAGCCAGGGAGTAGACATTGAGTTTGGGAACTTTCTGGAAATCTATTATAAAGATATGGATGTGCGGCTTCGGGAACATACCATGAACACGAAACGATATATTATCGAGCTTAAAATCAGACCTTACTTTGAGAAGAAGATTCTGAGTGAAATTACGGTAGCGGATGTCCGGGCATGGCAGAATGAGCTGCTGACTCATAAGGATAAAAATGGAAAAGAATATTCACCTACCTATTTGAAAACAATCAACTGTCAGTTGACGGCAATATTCAATTATGCAGTTCGCTATTATAATTTGCAGAGTAATCCATGCAGGAAAGCTGGGGCAATCGGTAAGAGCAAAGGGGAACCAAAAGATTTCTGGATGCAGGATGAGTTTAATGAATTCCTGGAAACTGTAGAGGATAAACCAGATGCACGACTGGCATTTCTGGTACTGTATTGGACTGGTATGAGAATCGGGGAATTGTTGGCACTCACATATCACGATGTTAATTTGGAAGAAAAGACGATTTCCATTAATAAATCATACCAAAGATTGAAAGGAAAAGATGTGATCACACAGCCGAAAACACCGAAAAGTATCCGGGTGATTACAATGCCGGATTTCCTGGTGGAAGAGTTTCGGGAGTATTACAGCCATTTATACGGAATTATGAAAAAGGACAGACTGTTCCATTTCACAAAATCATATATGGAACATAATCTGATAAGTGGTATTAAAAAATCAGGGGTAAAGAAAATTCGACTTCACGATTTGCGACACTCCCATGCAAGTATGCTTGTGGATATGGGAGTTGCACCACTAGAAATTGCAGAACGGTTGGGGCATGAAAAGGTGGAAACAACGCTGAATACATATTCTCATTTATATCCGTCTACACAGAGCAAACTGGCAGGATTGCTGGATAAAAAGCATGAAGAGGAGGCATAGACATGGCAATTCATAGATATGAAAGACACAACAATAAAAAAAGTAGGAATTACTGGACACAGGATGAGTTTAATAAATTCCTGGACACAGTGAACGATAGGTTAGATTTACGATTGGCGTTTGTGGTATCGTACTGGACCGGTATAAGAATTGGTGAACTGCTTGCACTAACTTATCAGGATATCAATTTGGAAGATAAAACGATTTCTGTAAATAAATCTTATCAGAGATTGAATGGAAAAGGTGTACTTACATCTCCAAAGACATCAAATAGTGTCCGAATGATTACAATGCCGGATTTTCTGGTGGAAGAATTTCGAGAGTACTACGGTCAGTTGAATGAAACTATGGAAAGTAAGAGGGTGTTCAAATTAGAAAAATCTGATCTGGAACATTATATGGCGTATGGTATTGAAAAATCTGGGGTAAACCGAATTAGTATTTATGAATTACGTCATTCTCATAAAAATATGCTTGTAAGTATTGGAGCTGATCCACAGGAAATTGCGAGGCACTTAGGATATTCTTCACCTATACCATTTGTCATTACGGAAAGTAAACTGGCAGGATTGCTGGATAAGAAACATGGGGAGGCATAAGTATGGCAAGTGAAAGACATGGAAAACACAACACGACAACGATTAGTTTCCGGGTAAATTCCTATGAAAAAGCAAGCATAGAAGAAAGGGTTAAGGCAAGCGGCATGAAAAAACAAGATTATATTGTAAGATCATGTATTTACAATCACGTTTGTGTGGTAGGTAAAAAAGAAAACATCGAAATCCTTCGCTCAGAGATGAGGGAAATGAATCTGGTGCTGGAAGATGTGGCAAGGGATTTGAAGTCTGAGAAACCAGTAATATCAGAAGAAGGACTGGACAGTATGACGGAACGGTATCTGGCATTTCTTGATGCGGCATTATGGATGATGAAAGGTTCCAGCTATTTATGGGAGGAGAAGAAAGATGAAAGAGAAGGTAAATAAAGATAGTAGAGTTCTGGCATTATGTTCGCAGAAAGGTGGAGTTGGAAAGACTACAAGTTGCGTAAATCTGGCGGTTGGTCTTGCAAGGGCAGGAAAGAAGGTACTCGTGATAGATAACGATCCACAGGGTAGTATGACTGCAAGCCTGGGATATCAGAACCCGGATGAGCTTCCAGTTACTCTTGCTACGATTTTAACAAATGTTGTGGAAGAAGAGACATTTGAAAACGACCTTGGAATCTTAGCCCATCAGGAAGGAATTGATTTACTTCCGGCGAATATTGAACTTTCCGGCATGGAAGTCTCTCTGGTGAATTTTATGAGTAGAGAGTTGGTCTTAAAACAATATATAGAGCAGATACGGCATGAATACGACTATATCTTGATTGACTGCTCGCCATCGTTGGGGATGCTGACAATCAATGCACTTGCCTGTGCAGACGAAGTGATTATTCCGGTACAGGCGGCATATCTTCCAGTGAAAGGTCTGGAACAGCTAATCCGGACGATTGGAAAAGTACGGAGGCAGTTGAACCGACAGCTTGAGATTGGCGGCATACTGATCACCATGGTAGACAATCGCACGAACTATGCGAGAGATATTTCAGAATTGATTTTCAATACATATGGAAACAAGATTCATATTTTCCAGCAGAGCATTCCGTTTTCTGTACGTGCTGCGGAAATCAGTGCTGAGGGAATTAGTATTTTTCAACATGATCCGAAAGGAAAAGTAGCAGAAGCGTATCAGATGATGACACAGGAGGTGCTTATGGATGAAAAGTAGAAGTGCATCTAAAATTACACTGACTTCCTATGATGATTTGCTTGGTGGTGTAGCTACTTTAGAAGATGTCAGGGAAGTTGCGATAGATGAATTACATTCTTTCACAGATCATCCATTCAAAGTCAAAGACGATGAAGAAATGAAAGAACTGGTGGAGAGCGTAAAAGCACAGGGAATATTGACAGCATTATTAGTGCGTCCGTTAAAAAAAGGCGGATATGAAATTATTTCTGGTCATAGAAGAAAACATGCTGCAGAACTGGCTGGATTGAAGCAAGTCCCTGTCATTGTCCGGGAGATGGACAAGGATTCTGCTGTACAGGCAATGGTAGACAGTAACCTGCAGAGAGAGAATATCTTGCCGAGTGAGAAAGCCTTTGCCTACCGGATGAAGATGGAAGCGGTGAAGCATCAGGGTGTTTCAGGTGCCAATAGTGCGAAAAAAGTTGGAAAGGAAAACAAAGATAGTGCGAGACAGGTATATCGTTATATCCGGTTGACATATCTGATGAATACACTGTTAAAAGCTGTAGATGAAAATATCATAAAGCTGCAAATTGGAGTAGAACTGTCCTACCTTTCGATTATAGAGCAAGAGATGGTGGAAGAAGTACACGACAGTACCGGAAAGTATCCAAGTCTTGAACAGGCAAAACAGTTGCGAAAACACAGAGAAGAAAAGTCACTGACAAAAGAGGTTATACGGCTCCTGATAATAGGAGAGCCAAAGAAGAAAACATCAATTACATTTAAACAAGATGATATAAAAAAGTACTTTCCTCCGGATTATGATGAACAGAAGATGCGTAGTATCATCTGTCAACTTTTGGAGGAATGGAGCAATCAAAATCATTGATAAGTACGGAAGGAGGGATCGGTCATGAGTATAAGAGCAACGTTCCATTATTTTCAGGGTATGGAATGCGATATGTATAGCTTTTATCGTATTCCTAAATTGCTGTTTACAAGTGAATATTTTAAGAATCTCTCCTGTGAAGCTAAGGTGCTGTACGGACTGATGTTAGATCGGATGTCGCTGTCTATAAAGAATCGTTGGTTTGATGAAGAGGACAGGGCATACATTTTCTTCTCAGTGGAAGAAATCATGGAGATGTTGAATTGTGGCAGAAATAAGGCAGTAAATTGTCTGAAAGAGCTGGACCAGGAAAAGGGGATAGGATTGATTGAAAAGAAGAGAATCGGACTGGGAAAAACAAACGTGATCTATGTGAAAAATTTCAGTCTGCAGGAATATCCAGATGAACCAGCAGCCATTGCACAAGAAAATTCAGAAGAAAACGTACCAGATGAAATGGAAGATGTGGATGCCCCAAATACAAAAAATATGAAAAAAGAGCCGGGAAAGCCTGTAAATACACAGAAGTTTGAAAAACAAACTTCAGGAAGTTTGAAAAACAAACTTCAGGAAGTTTGAAAAATAAACGGCTCAATCACAAATTTTGTGGGATAAAGGATTTCTGACATAAGTCTTCCTGCTGATATCAAACAGTTTAAGGAAGAAGTATTCATCATCACGATATCCGTAAGCCTGTCGTCTTAATGTTTTGATTTTGTTGTTTATACCCTCAATCTTACCAGCTGATATGTCATATGTTGCATGAGCTATGATACCCTCAAAGTGATTGTCCAATAACCTTCTGAACCACATAAGGTGCTCGTTTTTAGTTGATTTACAGGTATCCATGATAGAGATAATATCCTCAGACATGCGTGCTTCGTCATTACGAGAATACGCAAGA
>NZ_FQZY01000061.1 GCF_900142165.1 Hespellia stercorisuis DSM 15480 | reverse complement strand
AATCTTCAGCATCTGTTTTGGCGTTGCAGTATTTTTCCGAATCCGGAAATAAGTCCCTAATAAATCTGAAATATTCATCTCCTCCACGAATTGACTTAGCAAACGCACCGAATCATTATCTGGGATTATGTAATCGATATTTAGTGGCAGTTTTAGTTGATAAAAATCTTCTGCCAGAGTATAATTCTTTTGTAAGATTTTATTTATTAGCATAAGTATATTTTACACCTTTTGCCAGGCTTTTCGAAGCCTGGCATTTGTGTTTTTGCATAAAAAAGGAGCTGCGCACTAATTACTTAGTGCGACAGCCCCTTTTATCATTCGTTTCCATATGCGGACTGTAGATCATCCAATGCCTGCTGCAGTGTTGCATCCCCGGCAGCTGCCTGAGTATACTCTTCCTGCACCCTGTGCACCAGCTCCTGTACATCCTCTTCCTGTGTCACATCAGCAATATAATCAGCTGTCTCACCATACTGTGGAACATCACAGATCTGGTATGTACCGCCGGCTCCTTTTTGAATGTAAAAGGTGTCAAGTCCCGGAACCAGTGTGTCTATGTCTCGTATCTTCATCTTATAGGAGGCAAAGGCTATGTAAGAATCCTTCTGCTTTCCTTCTTTTGTGTATACATTAATATCCGTGTACGCCTCCGTGAACTTCTCTGCATTCTTGATGTGGGATGCTTTTGTGTCATCCAGAACCGCAACAATTGTTGACAGTCCATCCGTGTCTCCCAGTGCCACCTTCTTGTAATAATCCTGTATCAGAATCGTGATGGCTGCATACTTGTTCTTCTCAAGCGGATTCGTATTCTTGTCCTCTGTCTGTATCTCAACTTTTTCTGTCTTCTCGGTAGTATGGTCAGCTCTGCTGTCTTTGGTCAAAAAGAATAACCCTGTTCCTGCAATGACAAATATCAGTATTGCGGAAACGATCATTTTTGGCCGTCCCATCCAAACCTCCTTATTAAGATACACGCCTGGGCGGAGTCGAACCGCTGCACCTGCCTCCGGAGGGCAGTGCTCTATCCACTGAGCTACAGGCGTATATGATTGCATTTGTTATCCGATGTCATCCGGACGTCACCGAACAATGCTTAATAATATTAGCACAAACTTCGTGGAAAGTAAAGCCCTTATCTTCCTAATTCACATTCCTTATCTTCCTAATTCACATTCCTAATTCACATGACCGCTCTGATACCCTCACATCGAAATCGCACCGGTTCTGTTTCGGTAAATATAAGCATGATCGCTCAGCACTTCCTCCTCTTCCACCTGTGTCTCATTGATCTCCTCAATCATTTCATCCAGTTCTTTCCGGTTCAGGCATGTGCTCTCCGGGACGATAATCGTCTCATGAACACTGCTCGGAAGGATATAGAAGTCTTCCCCCAGCTTCACCCCGATGATCTGCAGCACATACTCATAAAAAATACAGGCCGCTCCATAGCTTTTCAGTTCGTTCGACAGAATGTACATGGTGTCTTCCTGCACCTCCTCATTCGCATCCAGGAGATCCCGTTTCTTTCTGGGTTTTTCTCCATCTCCCCGTTTTTCAAGAAGATCCGACACAACCTGCTGCATAGTCTCCATACGGGCCGGCAGCAATTTTTTTACATTTTTCTGTGCGGTTCTAAACAACTCCTCCATCGTCACTCCCCACTGCCGCATATGGGAATTATCGATCAGCATCGTCGCTGTCCCGCCATCGCACACGTCCAGCAGAACATAGAACACCGCTGCCAGATCCAGCATCTTTTTGTGTGGCGTATGCTCCAGAAGCTTCGCATTTTTCTCCGCATTGATCACTTTAAAAACAATGCGGTTCTTGATCTGGTCATACTCCTGCATAAATGCTGCGTCCCAGGGCTCATCAAATCTGACCTCGCGGTAAAACGCCGCAATTCTTTCTACGATAGACGGGATATCTTTCCCCTTCCGATATTGTTCATAAAACTCTTCCAGATAAATGGTGGGGGCAATATTGATCCCCTTCTCCACAATGGTGATCCCTCTCCTTTCTTTTCCGTTATTTTTTGTGGTGACATACATGTGCGCACGAACATCCCCACTGAAAAACTGATTGATTTCTTCCTCGACTGCGCTTACGAATTTCTGATAATCCATAGTACTCCTCTCTAATTGAAGCGCCCGTCATTATTCTTTTAAAATGTTGAAATGTTGACACGAGATGTGTCTTTGAAACTGATTTGAATTAATATTATGTAAGTCATACTATAAACGATGTTCTCCGAAAAAGCAAGTGTTTTTTATTTCAATTTATCACCTCTATGTGAACGCGTAGGGGAACATCTTTTGCAAAACTCAAGCGGATACTCGGAATCCGCTTTGCTACTTCCTCGTAATCTTACGCAGCTTTGCTGCTATCTCAGCAGAAGCTTGCAGCTTCTTCTGAGATAAAGATGTTCCCCTACGCTTTCACTTCTATGTGAACGCGTAGGGGAACATCTTTTGCAAAACCCAAGCGGATACTCGGAATCCGCTTTGCTACTTCCTCGTAATCTTACGCAGCTTTGCTGCTAAGATTATACTCTTGATAAGTATTCTCCTGTACGTGTGTCGATCTTAAGCACGTCTCCCTCTTCAACAAACAGAGGTACATATACTGTAGCACCTGTCTCAACTGTTGCCGGTTTGGTAGCACCCTGTGCTGTATCGCCCTTGAATCCTGGCTCTGTCTCTGTGATTGCCAGTTCAACAAAAAGCGGTGGCTCAACTGCAAATACATTGCCGTTATGTGAACAGATCTTAACGACCTCGTTCTCTTTTACGAATTTTAATGCATCTCCTACCGCCTCTTCATTCAATGCGATCTGGTCATAAGTCTCTACATCCATGAAGTTGTATAAGTCACCGTCCGCATATAAGTACTGCATATCTTTTCTCTCGATATGTGCTTTCGGGAATTTTTCAGTCGGTCTGAAAGTCTTCTCAATTACACCGCCACTGATAATATTTTTAAGTTTGGTTCTAACAAACGCTGCACCCTTTCCTGGTTTTACATGCTGGAAATCCAAAATCTGATAGATATTCCCCTCAATCTCAAGTGTTACACCGTTTTTAAAATCGCCTGCTGAAATCATATAATCCTCCTTAAAGTATGCGCCTAACGCAAATTACGTTCTTTTCATTTCAATCCATTCTATAATAATTCTAGCTATTTTTCAACCTTTTTTGTTTTTTCTTGTAAAAATAGAGGACAATTTTCTCCAAATAACGCTTTAATACGATCTGAATCTCCTCTTTTGGGTGAATCGGTTTTACCAGGATATTGTACATCCCGGTTCGCTTCGCGCCATAAACATCCGTAAAAAGCTGATCTCCCACAAACAATGTGTTTGAGCAGTCTGTCCCCATAATCTCCATCGCCTTCCTGTAATTTTTGCGCGAAGGCTTATGTGCATTGAAAATGTAATGGGTACCAATCTCCTCATTGAACATCCTGACACGCGGTTCCTGATTATTCGAAATCAGACAGGAATCAAAACCGATTTCACGAAGCTTTACAAATAGCTTTTTTGCTCTCTCATCCGCGGGAGCACCGTGAGGAACCAGGGTGTTGTCGATGTCAAATATCACCCCGCGATACCCCTTCTCATACAATTTTTCAAATGGGATGACATAAGTTGAAGCTACATATTCATCCGGAAAAAACTTATCAAACATACGCTATGCATCCATTTCTGTAAGTTTATTAATCAGTTCTTCACAAATCTGCATGACATCCTTGTCGTCTGTGTGGATGACAACATCTGCAGCCGCCTCATACTTTTCCCGACGTTTTTCCATCAACTCCGCGATGAAAGGAACGTTCTTATTCCCCTTCAGGACCGGACGCTCATCGCCGTCTTTTACACGGTCGTAAATTGTCTCCGGGTTAGCGGTGAGCAGGACAACCCTGCCGTTTTTCTTCATCTCCTGCACATTGCGCTCCCGCAGAGCAGCACCGCCACCGCAGGAAATCACCATATTGTTTTTCGACTGCATCTCGATCAGCAGGTTTGTCTCCAAATCACGAAAATATTCTTCCCCGTATGTAGCAAAGATATCCGGGATACTCATCTCCTCGCGATCTGCAATCACCTGATCCATCTCCACGATATCCATCGCGAAGCAGGTACTCAGGTAGTCTGAAACCGTTGTTTTTCCGGCTCCCATAAAACCGATCAGAACAATATTGTATGAAAACAGCTTTCTCGCCTGAATGCGCTTGCTGTTATGCAGAATACAGCGGAACACATCGTAGATCTCATCCTGGTATTTATTCTCCGCAAGCTTGGCTCTCAGGCGTTTTTTCTGCTTCTCCTCCTGTGTCGGCTGCAGAATCGGCATTCCGTACCGTTCCTTGTAAGTCATAATCTTCTCAACAATCCCGTTACGTTCTACCAAAGCATCTATGATTTTATCGTCACACAAACCCAATTGCTCACGATACATCTCTAAATCGTTCATTATCCTCTTCCACCTCTTCTTTTTCACAATTATTCATAGTATACCAATTTTTCGACCTTATGTAAAGTAGACATTCGGATATTTCCAAGCATGTAAAAAGCGGTGCAACACGCACCGCTTTTCAGATTCCTAATATGTGGTCTCTTCAAAACCAAACACGAAAACACATCCTTTATTGATTTGCCTCTGATCTCTCCATTGCCGCTTTTACATATTCTTTAAACTGAATCCACTCTTTCTCATTCTCGACATAATACTTGGGGCAGTTTTTGCCTGTCACGTCATAATGCCGGATAACATCGTTCTGATCCAACCCAAACTTCATGCACAGCCAGGCTGTCAGCTGCACCAGCGAATTGTATGTGGCAGTGCTGAACTCTCCCGTCTCGTCCGGATGACAGCACTCGATCGACACCGTGTCGTGGTTCCGGTCATTCGAAGCATATGCAACCTCCCAGGTCGGAACACACTGGATGATTTCTCCATCCAGGCCAACCACAAAGTTACTGCTCACTGAAGTTTCGTGCGTGTCCTTCAGCCCCTCGAAGTAATCGCGGTTATTCTGTGCTGTTGCCCCCGGATTTGCCGTATAATGCACCACGATTCCGCGAATCCTGTCCGTCTCAATACCGGGTCTCGAATAATCGTTTACAGTCAGCAGCTGTACATCAATGTCCGGCTTGGATGCATCAATCACAGCGCTCTCTTTCTCCGTATACTTATTCGACCTGACTATATACGACCGCAGGAGCAGTCCCACCAGAATCACCACCAGTACAGCTGTGCCCACCAGGATCATCAGCTTTTTTTTATCCTTAGTCAGTTCTTTCAAATAATTCTTCTTTTTCTTTGTGGTACTTCTTTTCTTCATTCAACCTACTCATCTACGCTGTAATTCGGTGCCTCTTTCGTGATGTGAATATCATGCGGATGACTCTCTTTCAGAGAAGCCGCTGAAATCTTCACAAATCTTCCTCCCGTTTTCAGGTCTTCGATTGTAGATGTTCCGCAGTATCCCATACCGGAACGAAGGCCACCCATAAGCTGGAATACGGTGTCTTCCACAGTTCCCTTGTATGCAACACGTCCCTCTACGCCTTCGGGAACAAGTTTCTTTGCATTGGACTGGAAATAACGGTCTTTGCTGCCATTCTCCATAGCCGCAATAGAACCCATGCCACGGTATACTTTGTACTTTCTTCCCTGATACAGTTCAAATGTACCAGGACTCTCGTCACATCCCGCGAAAATACTTCCCATCATACAAACGTTGGCTCCAGCTGCAATGGCTTTTGTCATATCACCTGAATATTTGATACCGCCGTCTGCGATAATCGGGATTCCGTATTCCTTCGCAACTTCATAACTGTCCATAACTGCTGTGATCTGCGGAACGCCGATTCCGGATACCACACGTGTTGTACAGATTGATCCAGGACCGATACCAACCTTAACAGCGTCAACTCCCGCCTCGATCAGTGCTCTGGTTCCTTCGCCTGTAGCTACATTTCCTGCGATCACCTGAAGATCCGGGAATTTTTCCTTAATCATCTTCACTGTGTTGATTACATTCAAAGAGTGGCCATGTGCAGAATCCAGCACGACTACGTCTACTTTTGCATTCACAAGAGCTTCTGCTCTCTCCAGACAGTTTGCAGTGATACCGATGGCTGCTCCGCACAAAAGTCTTCCCTGCGCGTCCTTGGCAGAATCCGGATATTTGATCTGTTTTTCAATATCTTTGATTGTGATCAGACCCTTTAAGTTAAAATCATCATCAACGATCGGCAGCTTTTCTTTTCTCGCCTTGGCAAGGATTCTCTTCGCCTCATTCAGCGTAATTCCTTCTTTGGCTGTAATCAGTCCCTCGGAAGTCATGGACTCCTTGATCTTTTTCGAGAAATCTTCCTCAAATTTCAGATCACGGTTCGTGATAATACCGACCAGTTTTCTTCCTTCTGTAATCGGCACTCCGGAGATGCGGAATTTTGCCATAAGATTGTTGGCATCCTCAAGTGTATGTTCCGGCGAAAGATAAAACGGATCTGTGATAACCCCATTCTCAGACCGCTTTACCTTGTCTACTTCCTCCGCCTGTTCCTCTATGGACATATTTTTATGAATAATACCAATTCCTCCCTGACGAGCCATTGCGATAGCCATACGATGCTCTGTAACGGTATCCATCCCGGCGCTCATCATCGGAATATTAAGCTTAATTGATTTTGTCAGACGCGTCTGTAAGTCCACCTGATTCGCAATCACTTCCGAATACGCCGGCACTAACAGCACATCATCAAATGTAATACCTTCTCCAATAATTTTTCCCATGATTTTCCTTTCTCTCCTTTTCTAATTTGATTTTTTGTATTAACGATTATAGTACAAAACTTGGCACACAAAGTCAAGTAATTTCAAAATAATGTAAAAACTTCCCCCTTTATAGACAAAATTTATCACTCCACATCCCGCGGTCTGAAGAGAGTGGCTTTTATTCCCTACAAAATAAAACAGCAACACTCGGGATGAAATTTGTTTTCCAAACAAATTTCAAGGACAACTAAAACGGCCAGGCATCCAGCCTGACCGTCAATTTTGCCGATGCCCGAAGCATCGCTATTTTTATTGTTAGGAATGAACCGCGAACAGTCCACCGTAGGATATGGATCGGCGACTTGGGTGCCCGAACCTCTCGAACCCTCGTTCCTGTCTACATCATCCCCATCCCACCTGCTCCGCCTGCTGGCATTGCCGGTGTGTCTTCCTTGATTGTAGATACAACAGATTCTGTCGTCAATAAGGTAGATGCAACACTTGTTGCATTCTGAAGCGCACTTCTTGTAACCTTGGCAGGATCAAGAATCCCTTCTTTTACCATATCAACATACTCTTCTTTATACGCATCAAATCCCATTCCAGGTTCTGATTCTTTCACTTTGTTAATTACGACTGAGCCTTCCAGTCCTGCATTGGCAACAATGTGGAACAATGGGGATTCCAATGCTTTCAGGATGATCTTCGCTCCAGTTTTCTCATCACCTTCCAGAGTGTCCACCAGCTTCGCAACTTCCTTGGACGCATGGATGTATGCAGAACCGCCTCCTGCGATGATTCCTTCTTCCACAGCTGCTCTTGTCGCATTCAAAGCGTCTTCCATACGGAGTTTCGCTTCTTTCATCTCTGTCTCTGTCGCTGCTCCGACACGGATTACTGCAACGCCGCCTGCTAATTTTGCAAGTCTCTCCTGCAGTTTTTCTTTGTCGAACTCTGAAGTTGTCTCTTCGATCTGCGCTCTGATCTGTGCGATTCTTCCATCGATTGCTGCCTTTTCGCCCTCGCCGTCAACGATGACTGTTGTTTCTTTCTGGACTTTCACAGATTTTGCACGTCCAAGCTGCTCCAGTGTTGTCTCTTTCAGATCAAGTCCAAGCTCATCGGAGATTACCTGACCACCTGTAAGAATGGCGATATCTTCCAGCATTGCTTTTCTTCTGTCGCCATATCCCGGTGCCTTTACTGCAACAACATTGAATGTTCCGCGCAGTTTATTCACGATCAGAGTTGTCAGTGCCTCGCCCTCAATATCTTCTGCGATGATCAGCAGTCTTGCTCCGGATTGAACAATCTGCTCAAGAATCGGAAGAATTTCCTGAATGTTTGAAATCTTTTTGTCTGTAATCAGGATATATGGCTCTTCCAGGTTTGCTTCCATCTTATCCATATCTGTTGCCATATATGCGGAAATGTATCCACGATCAAACTGCATACCTTCTACCAGATCCAGTTCTGTCTGCATGGTCTTTGACTCTTCAATTGTAATAACGCCATCATTGGATACTTTGTCCATAGCGTCAGCTACCATCTCGCCCACAGATGCATCACCTGATGATACTGCTGCAACCTTCGCAATCTGATCCTTACCGGTCACTTTGCTGCTCATCTTCGCGATTGCGTCGACTGCTGTCTCCGTCGCCTGTTTCATTCCTTTTCTGAGCACAATCGGATTTGCACCTGCTGCAAGGTTTTTCATTCCCTCATGAACCATCGCCTGCGCCAGCACAGTCGCTGTTGTTGTTCCGTCACCGGCTACATCATTTGTCTTCGCCGCAACTTCTCTGATGAGCTGTGCACCCATATTCTCAAAACCGTCTTCCAGTTCAATTTCCTTTGCGATCGTAACACCGTCGTTTGTGATGAGCGGTGCTCCGAAAGATTTGTCAAGTACAACGTTGCGTCCTTTTGGTCCCAATGTAACTCTGACTGTGTCAGCCAGCTGGTTTACACCAGCCTCTAATGCTGCTCTGGCTTCTGCCCCGAATTTAATTTCCTTTGCCATGATATGTCACTCCATTCTCTGATTCTGATTTTTATTTTACGATTGCCAAAATGTCGTTCTGTTTCACGATGATAAATTCTTCTCCGTCTAATTCAACTTCTGTTCCGGCATATTTTGAATAAATCACTTTATCGCCTGTACTCACCTGCATAGTCACTTCTTTCCCATCAACATTGCCGCCCGGTCCAACTGCGATCACTTCTGCTTCCTGTGGCTTTTCCTGAGCCTGGCCTGGTAACACGATTCCTGATTTTGTGGTTTCTTCTGCCTCTAATTGTTTCAATACAATTTTGTCACCTAATGGTACTAATTTCATAGTAATGCCTCCTTAAATATTCATGTTCTGTTAGCACTCATTTCTTACGAGTGCTAACCCATGTGTATAAAATAACACTCTGCCGAGGATTTGTCAACAGAGTTTATTATTTGTTTATAATTAATTCTCGCGTGGTGTACTGTAGAATCCGTTCTCAATTTTGAAGAACAGGACATCCCCTTCTTCAGACTGGTAACGGTCTCTTATAATCCCCGTACAGGACAACACTTCTTTTTTAGTTGTAATACTGCATCGATACTTTGCGTCCCTCTGAATCTCCGTCAGGTTCGCGCCCTCCAGTGTCAGTTTCATATAATCATCTTCCGGATCATAGTGGAGGACTCTGCACTGCTTCGAGCTCTCCTCAAAGACACCATTCAGCGCAATCGTCTTTTCTATTTTTAATGTGGCTGGATTTCCTTCATACATGCTGCGTCGCCTACTTTCTATCCTTCTTGATCCTGTCAAGCTCTGTAAACACGTAATCGTTGATTACTTTGATATAGGTCCCCTTCATTCCGGAAGAACGAGATTCGATCACTCCTGCACTCTCGAATTTTCTAAGCGCATTGACGATCACTGATCTTGTAATCCCAACCCTGTCCGCGATCTTGCTTGCCACCAAAATCCCCTCTGTCCCGTCAAGCTCATCAAAAATGTGAATGATTGCTTCCAGTTCCGATACCGACAGTGTGCTGATTGCAGACTCTACGATGTGCTCCTTGCGCGATTCCTCCGCACTCTCCTCATTTACAGAGCGAAGCATCTCCAGCCCGACAACCGCGGTCCCGTATTCGCTCAGAATGATGTCGTCGATCTCATACAACTCATTCTGCTTGTAAATGAACAGCGTTCCCAGTCTCTCTCCAGCGATATCGATGGGTGTAATGATCGCCTGGTACCCTTTGACCGCTTCCGGTGAAAAGCCCAGCGTCTGCAGATTGACATTCTCTTTTGTTGAGAGAATGCTGAGAAGGCGCTCGTTGAGCATCTCATCGATCCGGCTGCCCACGCTCCCCTTGATCAGTTCGCAAATCACCTCGACATCCCCGCATTCACTGATTCCCAGTATTTTTCCTTTTTTGCTGACCACGATAACATTTGATTCCAGTATCTCTGTGAGTACATCACAAATATCGTTGAATACAACTTTGCTTGTATTATTATTATGCAGTAATTTGTTTATCTTTCTCGTTTTATCCAATAACTGTACGCTCATGCATTGCCTCCAAATATTTATTGTATATACAACTCGCGCAAATTTCACGCATATTTCCATGTTATCATACAATTATCTGCATTTCAACGTTATTTACAATTTTTTAATTATCTTTCTCTTTTGTAGATCGGGCATTCAAACTTTCCACATAACCACACTGTTCGTCTGCACAGACCAGTTTATTTCCTTTTTCAAGCATATACCCTCCGCACTGAGGGCATTTTTTCTCTGACGGCTTCTGCCATGACATAAAATCACACTCTGGATTATCCTCACAGCCAAAATATCTTCTTCCCTTTTTCGTTTTTCGAAGAACAACCTCTTTCCCGCACTTCGGGCAGGCCACTCCGATTTTTTCCAGATAAGGTTTCGTGTTTCTGCACTCCGGGAATCCCGGGCAGGCAAGGAATCGTCCGTGCGGACCGTATTTGATCACCATGTTCCTTCCGCACTCCTCACAGATTACGTCCGTCACTTCATCTGCGATCGTCACCTTCTCCAGCTCTTCCTCCGCTGTTTTCACTGACTGATCCAGGTCCGGATAGAAATTACGGATAACCTCTTTCCACGCAACTTTTCCCTCGCCGACCATATCGAGCAGTCCCTCCATGGTTGCCGTAAAGTTCACGTCAACAATACTTGGGAACGAGCGTTTCATAATATTATTTACGACTTCACCGATCTCCGTGATATACAGATTCTTTCCCTCTTTCGCCACATATCTTCTTCCAATGATGGTGGAGATGGTAGGCGCGTACGTACTCGGGCGACCGATTCCCAGTTCCTCCAGCGTCTTAACCAGCGCCGCTTCTGTGTAGTGAGCAGGCGGCTGGGTGAAATGCTGTTTTGTATCGAACTCCTCTTTTGTCAGCTGAGAGTCCATCGACAAACCGTTCAGTAGAACGTTGCTCTCCTCTTTCTCTTCATCTGCCTCTGTATAAACAGTTCGAAATCCCTCGAAGGCTACTTTAGAAGCCGCAACCGTGAAGCGGTACTCTCCCGCCGAGATCTTTACCGATGTTGTCTCGTATCTGGCCGGCTGCATTCTGCTCGCCACAAACCGTTTCCAGATCAGCTGATACAGGCGGAACTGATCCCGTGACAGAGACTCTTTTATAGACGCCGGCGTTCTGGTGATGTCTGTCGGCCGGATTGCCTCATGTGCATCCTGGATCTTTTTGTCACTCTCTTTTGCCTTCGTCCCGGCAGCAACATACTCTTTTCCGTATATTTCTCCAATATACTCTCTTGCACTTGCGTCCGCTTCTTCCGAGATTCTGGTGGAATCCGTACGAAGATAGGTGATGACACCGACCGTTCCACTGCCCTTAACATCGACACCCTCGTACAACTGCTGTGCAATACGCATGGTTTTCTGTGTTCCAAAATTCAGTGCTTTTGACGCCTCCTGTTGAAGCGTACTCGTCGTAAAAGGTACCGGCGCCTTCTTGGTGCGCTCCCCTTTTTTTATATCTGCTATCGTGTACTCTGCACTCTCTATACTTTTCAAAATCTGATCCAGTTCCTCTTTTGACTGGATCGTCATCTTCTTTTTCTCTGTCCCATAAAACTTGGCAACCAGTGGACGTTTCTCGCCCTTGATCTTTAAAATCGCATCCAGAGACCAATATTCCTCCGGAATGAATGCATCGATTTCTTCTTCACGATCCGCAATGATACGCAGCGTGACAGACTGCACACGCCCCGCGCTCAACCCGCGCTTCACCTTCGCCCAAAGCAGCGGACTGATACGGTATCCCACGATTCTGTCGAGAATACGTCTTGCCTGTTGAGCGTCCACCAGATCCATATCGATGTTACGCGGATTTTTCAGCGATGTCTTTACCGCGGTCTTCGTAATCTCATTGAAACTGATTCTGCGCATTTTTTTCTCATCCAGCTTCAGCGCATTTGCCAGATGCCACGATATGGCCTCTCCCTCACGGTCAGGGTCAGTTGCGAGATAGACTTTGTCTGCTTTCTTCGCTTCTTTTCTCAGATTTGCCAGTATATCTCCTTTTCCTCTGATTGTGATATACTTCGGTTCAAAGTCATTTTCAACATCAATTCCCATCTGGCTCTTCGGTAAATCTCTTACATGTCCATTGGAAGCTGCCACCGTATAACTACTTCCGAGGAACTTTTTAATTGTCTTTACTTTTGCCGGTGATTCCACGATTACAAGATTGCGTGCCATTTTTTCTCCTTCATGCTCATTGCTATATTCTAAATGATTTTACTATAATTATTTTTCGAAACTTCTCTTATCAATCCCATCAATTCAAGGGATATCAGAACGCTCAGCACCTCCGTAACAGGCAGTTTTGTCTCTCTGATCAGTCTATCCAGATTTTTAGGTTCGAAATCGAGACAACTATACACCATATTTTCTTTCGTTTCAAGCTTTATTTCATTTTCATATAACTTTTCCATTTTGTTTCGCCCCAAAACCGCAAGGTCTTCCAGCAGTTCTTCAGGGGACAGCAGAATGCCCGCCCCCTGCTTGATCAGCCGGTTACACCCCTGGCTCAAAGCACTGTTTACCGGGCCTGGAAGGGCATATACATCCCGCCCCTGTTCCAGCGCCAGATCCGCTGTGATAAGCGACCCGCTCTTCTCTCTGGCTTCCATCACAAGAACCGCTCCGGACAGACCGCTGATGATCCGGTTCCTCTGAGGGAAGAACCAGGGCAGCGGTTTCGTTCCCGGCATCAGTTCTGAGATGATCCCTCCACCGTGATCCAGAATATCCATATACAGCCCGATGTGTTCTCTGGGGTAGCAGACGTCCACTCCGCATCCCAGCACCGCAAATGTTTTCCCGCGCACATTCAGCGCTCCCCGCTGTCCGATCCCATCGATCCCACGTGCCATTCCGCTGATGATCTGCACCCCTCTTCCCGCCAGCTCCTGCGCATACCTGGTCGCCTGCGCCTCCCCGTACGGACTACACTTTCTCGCCCCCACAATTGCCGCTGAAGGCAGTTTTTCATCCGGCAGTTTTCCCTTGACATACAATGCATAGGGAGGATCGGAAATCTCCAACAGGCGCTCCGGATACCCGGCCGACCACCAGGGGATAAACTCAATCTCCAGCTGCCTCAGTTTCTCATATTCCTCCTTCGTTTTCCACATTCTGCGGCTCTTTAGGATTCCTGCGATATCCACTTCTTCCAGACAGGAAAACATACGTAGTTTCATTTCTTCTATATAATATAATTCTTCTGCGGAATCTATGCCCCGTCTAACCTCCATTTTCTTTTTATCCGACAGTGGTCTGACATTCGCCCACCAGTATTCATACATCATCGTATCTCCCCCAGTACTTTTTATCGATTGCCCGATACCCAAGCGCCTCCGCCACATGACTGGCCGAAATTTGGTCCGCACCGTTCAGATCTGCTATCGTCCTCGCCACCTTCAAGATCTTGTGATAAGTTCTCGCCGTAAGCCCCATCTTATCGTAGGCCTGTTTCATGAGCCGTGCACCTTCCCGGTCCAGCTCACAGTATTTTTCGATTTCATGCACCGTCAGCCTCCCGTTTGTCTGTACAGGCAGATCGCGATACCGCAGTGCCTGACGCTTTCTCGCCGCACAGACACGCTCCCGGATTTTTTCGGACGGTTCTCCTTTTTTCCCAGCATTCAGCTCTTCATACTCCACCCGGGATGCCTCCACGCAGATATCCATCCGACTCAGAAACGGCTGGCTGATTTTGCCGAGATAACGGTTGATTTCCCCCGGACTGCAGGTACATCTGTTCGCATCCGGATAATAGCCGCAGGGACATGGATTCAATGCTGCCACCAGTAGAAAATCCGCCGGGAACAGATAGGAACCGCGGGCACGCACGATCTGAATCTGCTGTTCCTCCAGCGGCTGCCTGAGCACCTCCAGCACCTGTTTCTGAAACTCTGCCAGTTCATCCATCATGAGTACACCTCCGTGAGCCAGACTGATCTCCCCGGGCATCGGGATGGTTCCTCCGCCCACCAGTGCGGTCTTCGTCGCTGTGTGGTGCACCTCGCGAAAGGGGCGTTCCGTGACCAGCGGGTTCACCTCCGAGAGCATTCCCATAATACTGTATATCTTGGAGATCTCAATGCTCTCCTCTTTTGAGAGCGGAGGGAGAATCGACGGGATCCTTTTTGCAATCATCGTTTTGCTCGCTCCCGGAGTCCCGATCATAAGCAGATTATGCTGCCCTGCCACAGCTACCTCCACGGCGCGCTTCAGGGTTTCCTGTCCTGCCACATCCTGAAAATCCGGTGCTTCGGTTCTCCTGCATGATTTTCCAGCCACTCTTTCCCGGTCTTCCCTGTGGTTTTTCTTCAGGAATTTTTTTGCGTCAAACGTGTAGTCCAGAACATCCTGCAGCCAGGAAACTCCGACCACACACATGCCCTCAATCACAGATGCCTCCTCCACGTTCGCCTCCGGTACAATGCAGGTGCAACACCCCAGCTTTTTTGCCTCCGCCACGATCGGGAGCACACCAGTCACACTCCTCATCATTCCGTCGAGGCTCAGCTCGCCGATCACAAGCGCATTCCTCAACGGCTCACTGTTGATGCATTCAAAGGCCGCCAGAATCCCGAGTGCAATAGGGAGGTCGAATGACGCACCTCTCTTTTTTACGGTCGCAGGGGACAGATTGATCACAATCTTTTTGGGCGGAATATGGATTCCCGTATTCGCAATAGCCGTCTTCACGCGGTCTCCCGCCTCCTTTACCTCCGATGACAAAAATCCAACCATGTGAAGCATTGGCAGACCATTGCTGACATCCACCTCCACCCGGACCATCTCCACACACAGCCCGTCAATGGTCGCTGATAAAACTGTACTAAACACAAAAAACACACCCTTTCTTCTGAATATTTCCGAGAATTTTCTCTGATAACAAGTTTCGGAAAATATGGCAATCCACTGTGCAGGCTATCCCTAAAAAAGAACACAGTGTCCCTTCCAATAATGCTGCCTCACCTGGCAATAACAAAACGTGAAATATGGTCGAACGACCGGATAAAAAAAGATTACAGACGGGAAAGAAATCCCTCTGAATCGTGGCTAAACTATAACACAACCCGTCAAATAACGCAAGAATTTTCCTACGGAAAAGCACTTTTATTTTTGTCCCTACATAAACTGTATCAAATATGCCATGAGGTATCTTTTTGTGAAGTCATTTCCACCGCCTCTGACTGCTTCCGAAGAGAAATACTACATGCAGAAATACCTGGAAGGTGACCTCGAAGCCAAACACACTCTGATCGAGCATAATCTGCGGCTGGTCGCACACGTCATCAAAAAATACCAGTACCTGGACGAAGACCCTGACGATCTGATCTCCATTGGCACCATCGGACTGATCAAAGCGATCACCACCTTTGACACCACAAAAGGAAACCGTCTGGCCACCTACGCCGCACGGTGCATTTCCAACGAAATCCTCATGATGCTCCGTGCAAAAAAGAAGATGTCCCGCGAGGTTTCACTCTTTGAACCGATCGGAACCGACCGCGAGGGAAATGAAATCCAATTGTACGATATCATCGAGACCAGCGACGAGGACGCCGTCGGGAAAATCAGCCTGAAGGACGATATTCAGACATTATATAAAAAAATGGAGACAGTCCTGTCTCCACGTGAAAAACTTATCCTGAAAATGCGTTACGGGCTCTACAATGGGGAAGAATATACGCAGCGGGAAATCGCCGCTCAATTGGGGATCTCCCGCTCCTACATCTCCCGCATTGAAAAGAATGCAATCGCCAAGCTGCGCGTTCATTTTCCAGCCTGAAGTACAGACAGCGGACTCCCGCCCATTACCGATCAGATAGATTCTTCGGCGCGCCGCAGAATATCGTACTGCTGTGCCGGAACACTCAGTTCCACATACAGCACCTGCTGTGGATGCGGTGCGCTTATCTGCTGTACTCCCTCTTCATCCACGATAGAAAGAACCTCCACTTCCAGATTGTCACCGTTTGGTTTCATCACTTCGATTGTCTCTCCCACACTGAACTTATTTCGCTGCTCAATGCGGCAGAGTCCATCCTTCACCTCACCGACGATTCCCAGATACGTATATTCTCTCACATAAGTGTTGCTGTCGTAAATCTGCGTTGTCTCATCCGGTTTTCCGAAAAAGAACCCCGTCGTAAACTGCCTGTAGGTACAATTTGATATCTGTTCCAGATACCACGGCATATGCTCCTCGTAAAGCTTTGGATCTCTCTGGTAATCATCGATTGCCTTCCGATAAGTCCTCGCCACCGTTGCCACATAGAGTGCCGTCTTCATGCGGCCTTCTATCTTCAGACTGTCTATCCCGCTCTCCAGCAGCTCCGGAATATGCTCGATCATGCACAGGTCCTTGGAGTTAAAGATATAGGTTCCACGCTCATTTTCATAAACCGGCATATATTCTCCCGGCCTCGTCTCCTCCACCACCGCATACTTCCATCTGCAGGGGTGGGTGCAGGCTCCTCTGTTCGCATCTCTGCCCGTAAAATAATTGCTGAGCAGACATCTCCCGGAATAGGAAATACACATTGCGCCGTGCACAAAGGTCTCGATTTCCAAATCTTCCGGGATATTGGCACGCAGCTCTTTCAGCTCAGCCATCGACAATTCTCTTGCGGATACAACACGACTTGCACCCTGACGGTACCAGAAGTTATAGGTACCGTAGTTGGTGTTGTTGGCCTGGGTACTGATATGGCGTTCGATCTCCGGACAGATTTCTTTTGCAATATCAAAGACACCCGGATCCGCAATAATCAGCGCATCTGGCTTTATTTTCTTTAATTCGGTGAAATACTCCCGCACACCCTTCAAATCGCCGTTATGCGCAAGAATATTGGCTGTAACGTACACTTTCACATCGTGTTCATGGGCAAATATGATTCCTTCCTTCATGTCCTCCATAGAAAAGTTTTTTGCCTTTGCCCGCAGTCCGAATGCCTCCCCGCCGATATAGACCGCATCGGCACCGAAGATAACTGCTGTTTTCAATACTTCCAGACTGCTCGCCGGTATCAGTAATTCAGGATGTCTTCTCATGATCATCGTTCCTGTTCCTCTCTGTCAAATTCAATAACAGGATACCAGCGCCAAATCGTTTTTTTGTCTCTGGTATCCGAACCTTTTATTCAAAGCTCCAATAATTATTCCATATGGACTGAAGCCTTAGAATCTGCCTCCCCGCTTTTTACGCTCAGCGCCACGCCGTCCCCCAGTGGAATAATTGACGTCTCCAGCTGTGGTTCATGCTTCAGCGCATACAGATACTCCCGCATTCTGCTGTGAATCGTGCGATTTCTGCGCTCCACGGCAAACCGGGATTCTATGATATCCCCATCCTGCAGGACATTGTCAGACACCAACAGCCCCCCGGGAACGAGAAGACGGAGCACCTCCGGCATGTAGTAAATATACTGCGCCTTCGCCGCATCCATAAAAATAAAGTCAAACTCTCCCGCCATCCCCTCAAGGATCTCCTGTGCATCCCCCTCGAGAAGCGTAATCTGTTTTTCTCTCCCCGCCCGTCTGAAGTTTTCACGGGCAAGGGGGATTCTTTTTTCATATTTTTCAATCGTTGTAATCTCACAATCCTCCGGAACATTCTCCGCCATCAACAACGCAGAGAAACCTACGGCAGTCCCCACTTCCAGAATGCGCATAGGTTTCTTTACTCTCAACAGTACTTTCAGGAAACTCTGCATCTCCTTACGGATAATCGGCACTGAGGTATCCAGTGCCTCTTTCTCTATCGTCTCCAGAAGCTCACTGTTTTCTGTCTCTAAGGAATGGATGAAAGTAACGATTCTCTCATCAACTATCATATTATTTATTCCTTATACATCCATAATAATCGGAATGATCATCGGTCTTCTCTTTGTCTTCTTCCAGATATAATCATTCATCGTATCACGAACTACTAATTTAATCTTATTCCAATCTGCATGTTTGCCGCCCAGACACTTGTCAAGTGCGTCAACCATGACCTTGCGTGCCTCATCCATCAGTGACTCTGACTCACGCACATATACAAATCCACGGGATACAATATCCGGCCCGGCAAGGAGCTGGTTCGTCCCCTTCTGCAGTGTCAATACCACGATCAGGATTCCGTCTTCCGCAAGATGCTGACGATCGCGGAGAACAATATTACCCACGTCTCCAACGCCCAGTCCATCTACCAGGATTCCGCCCACATGAACCTTGTCCACGACCTTGGCAGATTCTTCACTTACTTCCAGCACATCTCCGGACTGCATAATAAAGACATTCTCTTTTGCTATGCCGAGTGATCTGGCAATCGCCGCATTGGCTTTCAGATGACGGAACTCGCCATGAACCGGAATGGCATACTTCGGTTTGATCAGTGAATAGATCAGCTTCAGTTCTTCCTGACACGCATGTCCTGACACGTGTGTATCCTGGAAAATAACATCTGCACCAAGCGCTGACAGTTCATTGATTACATTAGAAACCGACTTCTCATTACCCGGGATCGGGCTGGAGCTGAAGATAACAGTGTCAGTAGGCTGGATCGATACTTTTCTGTGTACGCCAGCCGCCATACGTGACAGCGCCGCCATGGACTCTCCCTGACTTCCTGTCGTAATCAGCACCGTCTTCTCCGGTGGGAAATTTCTCAGCTGGTCGATCTCAATCAACGTGTTCTCTGGAATGTTCAGATATCCGAGCTCCGAAGCAATCGTGATAATATTTACCATACTGCGGCCCTCCACGACCACCTTACGGCCATACTTGTACGCCGAATTGATAATCTGCTGCACACGGTCTACATTGGATGCAAATGTCGCGATGATCAGACGTGTATCCTGATGTTCCGCAAAAATATGATCAAATGTAATTCCCACTGTCCGCTCTGACTGCGTAAATCCCGGACGGATCGCATTCGTGCTGTCCGACATCAGGCATAATACGCCTTTCTTTCCAATCTCTGCAAATCTCTGCAGATCAATGGCATCCCCGAACACCGGAGTATAATCCACCTTAAAGTCACCTGTATGGAACACGATACCCGCCGGCGAATAAATCGCGAGGGCTGAAGCGTCCTGAATACTATGATTTGTCTTGATGAACTCAATTCTGAATTTGCCAAGATTGATGGACTGGCCGTGTTTTACGACCTTCCTTCTGGTTGTTCGCATCAGATTGTGCTCTTTTAATTTGTTTTCAATGATTCCCATCGTCAGTTTTGTCGTATAAATCGGAAGATTCATCTTCTTTAAAATATACGGCAGTGCACCGATATGATCTTCATGACCATGTGTGATCACAAAGCCCTTCACCTTTTCTGCATTCTCTTCCAGATATGAAATATCCGGGATGACCAGATCGATTCCCAGCATATCATCTGTCGGGAATGCGAGTCCACAGTCTACTACGACAATACTGTCCTCAAATTCAAAGGCAGTAATGTTCATTCCAATCTGCTCTAAACCGCCGAGTGGAATAATTTTCAATTTCGAGTTGTTCTCATTCTTCAAAAAAATACCTCCATCTTCTTTCTTTTCCATGAACGGCCACAGCAAAACAAAAAAGACATCTTCCTCCCCCACTGGGAAAGATGCTTCTGCTTTCTTTGACCAAACACAGTTATATAAATGTCCTTAGACTTTACATTTCAATTTCAACGTCTTCTAATAGTTCTTCAAAGACTTTCGATACCGCCGCAAGTTCCACGTCGTCCTCCACGATCTCGTATATACTCTCCTCGTCCTCAGACGCACTTGTATCCTTCAAAATCAGACACTCTGCATCATCTTCCTCGGAATCCGTCACGAGAATGTAATTTACCCCATTTACTCTTGTCTGTTCCAGTACAAAGAAATCCACTACTTCATTCGTGTCATCCATCTCAAATTTAATCTTTTCCATATTAGTTCTCCGTCTGATTCTTTATATAAATCGAATCCAAATACCCCTGCAAAATAAATACTGCCGCAATCTTATCTATGTATTGCTTTCTATCTTCTCTCCGTACATTACTTTCAATTAATGTTCTCTCTGCTTCAACCGTAGTCAGACGCTCGTCCCACATGATTACTTCTAATCCTGTGCGCCGCTCCAGCATCGCCTTAAATTCGAGAGATTTTTCCGCACGATCTCCAATATCATTATTCATATGCTTCGGAAAACCGAGCACAAGCTGCTCCACCTCATACTCTTCAACCAGCGCCTCAATGCGCGCAAGAGTCTGGCGTAGCTTGTTCTCCGTCTTGCGAGTAATCGTTTCTATTCCCTGAGCCGTAAATCCCAGCGGATCGCTGATTGCAACTCCCACTGTTTTCGACCCGTAGTCCAATCCCATGATTCTCATATTATTCCCATGAATTGTGTGTGATATACGCTTTGAGCATCTCTTCCACCAATTCGTCTCTCTCCACTTTCATAATCAGGCTTCTTGCGCCGTTATGACTTGTGATATATGTTGGATCACCTGACATAATGTATCCGACGATCTGATTCACCGGATTATATCCTTTTTCCTTCAGTGCCTTGAACACAATTTCAAGAATATCTTTTGCTTGAATCTGCGGTCCCGGCGCCACCTGGAAAAATTGTGTATTGCTTAAATCACTCATTTTCTTCCTCCGTTCATTATTTTCTCCGTCTAGCTTTATACAAGTCTCATTCTAACCTAATATTTTATAAAATTCAATGCATAATTTGTGAATCATTATCAATTTCCACTTTTACAACACAATTTTGTAAGTTCCTGTCACTTTGTAGTGCAACTTTCATATATTCCCTTGTATACCCGGTCCAAACGGTGCTCTCATCCAGTCTGATCTGCTCCTCCACAAGGACCTCCACCTGTCTTCCGCAAAACCAGGATTCATAGGTTTTCTGCTTCTCATGCCCCATCGCAATCATCTCATTGCTGCGAGCTGTCTTCACATCCTCCGGAATCTGATTCTCCATCACCGCGGCCTTCGTCCCCTTCCGTTTGGAGTACTTGAAAATATGCGTCTCATAGAAGTTCAGACTGTCAACGAACGCCTTTGACTGTGCATATTCTTCCTCCGATTCTCCAGGGAATCCGACGATCACATCTGTTGTCAGCGCAGGCATCTCAAAATACTTTCTCAGCAGCTCACATTTCTCACGATACTCCGCGCTGCTGTAGCGACGGTTCATTCGTTTCAGTGTGGCATCACACCCGCTCTGAAGAGACAGGTGAAAATGAGGACACAGTTTTGGCATCTGCGAGATTGCCTTTGCAAACTCCTCGGTCACGATCCTTGGTTCCAGTGAACCCAGCCGGATTCGCTCAATCCCATTGACTCCATGTACCGCCTCGATCAGGGACAGCAGATTCTCTGCCCTCTCCTCCGGGAAATCGATTCCATAAGAGCTCAGATGAATCCCGGTGAGCACCACCTCTTTATAGCCATTCTCCGACAGGCCGGTGACTTCCGCCACAATCTCAGCCTTATCTCTGCTGCGCACTCTCCCCCTCGCATAAGGAATAATACAGTAGGTGCAGAACTGATTACAGCCATCCTGCACTTTAATATAGGCTCTCGTGTGCTCCGCGGTCCTCGACAGATGCAGATTTTCATACTCCTTCGTATGATTGATATCAATCACATTCTCGCTGACACATTCCGCGTGATTCTGTTCATACTCGCGCAGCACGGCAATCAGGTCCTGTTTTTTATTATTTCCGATGACAATATCAATGCTGTCATCAATCTCCCCCTTCTCACTTTGAGCCTGCACATAACATCCCGCCGCCACAACGATCGCATCCGGATTCATTTTTTTTGCGCGGTGGAGCATCTGTCTTGATTTGCGGTCTGCCATATTCGTCACCGTACAGGTGTTGATCACGTAAATATCCGCCCCCTCTTTAAAAGGAACGATTTCATATCCTTCTTTTTCCAACAGCTCCTGCATCGCCTCTGTCTCATATGCATTCACTTTACATCCCAGATTATGGAGTGCTACTTTCTTCATATAAATTTCTCCTGTTTTTAACTGATATTCACGTCATTGTTCCTTGACTTTTCCACCCCTATCTCGTAGAATGTAGATAAGACAGCAGCATCGCTGCCACAATAATAAGGAGGAATTAAACATGAAAACAGTACAAATTTCTTTAAATTCTATCGACAAAGTAAAATCATTCGTAAACGAGATTACAAAATACGATTATGATTTTGATTTAGTATCTGGAAGATACGTAATCGACGCAAAATCAATCATGGGTATTTTCAGTCTTGATCTTTCAAAGCCGATCGATCTGAACATCCACGCTGATGGTGCATTAGATGAAATCTTAGCTGTATTAGCTCCATACATCATCAAATAATGATGGTCACCTTTTACACCCGCATATAACAAACACATCTGTTGTGGCTGACACAGCAAGATGTGTTTTTTATTTGGAAGGAAAGGGCAAAAAGCCCTTCCCGAGAGCAGCGTGGTTCTTGAACCGACCTTTATTTGCAGATGATCGTCTCAACAGAATTGACCGCTTCTTCAAAAAGCTGATCAATCTTTTCTTCCAGTCTTCTCTCAGATTTTTCGATCCGCTCCAGATTCGGTTTTGTGACCGGATGCTTTGCAACAAATATAGTGCAGCAGTCCTCGAACGGGAGGATCGAGGTCTCATACGTATTGATCTTTTCAGACACATCCACAATCTCCTGTTTGTCAAATCCAATCAGCGGACGGTAGACCGGCAGTGTGCACACCGCGTTGGTCGCTGCCAGACTCTGCATAGTCTGACTCGCCACCTGTCCAATGCTCTCGCCGGTGATCAGTCCAAGGCAGTCGTCTTTTTTTGCAAAGTGTTCTGCAATTTTCATCATGTATCTCCGCATGATAATGGTCAGCTCTTCATGCGGACACCTCTCGTAAATGTAAAGCTGGATATCCGTAAAATTCACGACATGCAGCTTAATCGGTCCGGAATATCTGGCAACCAGTCTGGCAAGATCCACTACCTTCTCTTTTGCACGCTCACTCGTGTACGGCGGCGCGTGGAAATATGTTGCCTCCAGCCCAACCCCACGTTTTGAGACCATATATCCGGCAACCGGGCTGTCAATTCCGCCGGACAACAGCAGCATGGCTTTTCCGTTGGTTCCGACCGGCATTCCACCAGCTCCAGGAATGATCTCGGAATAAATATAAATCTGACGGCGAACCTCAACGTTCAGACGGATGTCCGGATGGTGGACATCCACCTTCATCTCCGGAAATGTCTCCAGAATTACTTCGCCCAGATCGCAGTTGATCTCCATGGAATTTTTCGGATAGCTCTTGATACTTCTTCTCGCCTCAACCTTAAAGGTCTTATTTTTATCCGGATACATCTCATCCATATAGGCAACCACATCTTTTTTCAGCTGCTCGAAGCCCTGCTCTTCCACACGCACTACCGGACAGATTCCGACGATTCCAAAAACTCTTTTCAGGCTTTCCACCGTCTCCTCATAATCGTACTCACCCTCGCAGTCCACATAGACTCTTCCCTGTGCCTTATGCACATTGAACTCTCCGTCCACATTCTTCAGAGCATATCGCATCTGACGAACCAGGGCATCCTCAAAGATGTAGCGGTTTTTGCCTTTGATTCCAATCTCACCGTACTTTATCAAAAATGAATGAAATACCATTTTCTTTCCTCTTCTCTTTCTTTTTGTTTAATGTCTTGTATATCTGCGAAGCATCGGCACATACTGGTTCAGCATTTCCAGTGTGTAGTCAATCTCCTCCATCGTCGTAAAATCAGACAGGCTGAACCGCAGTGTGGAGTCCAGATATTCCCTCTCCGTGTGGATTCCTTTGAGTACCCCGCTGATAGCCGGATGGTTGGATGCGCATGCAGATCCGGACGAGACATAAATGCCCTTCTCCTCCAATGCATGTAGCAGAACCTCACTCCGGATTCCTGCAAAACCCACACTTATGATGTGTGGCGCCGATGATGTATCCGTCAGACCGTGCACCTTCGTATGTTCTATCTTGCCGACTCCCTCGATAAAATGCTGCTTCATCTCTCTCATTCGCTCAACCTTCTGGTCCAGATCCGTATAGATCAGCTTTGCAGCCACACCCATACCGGCAATCCCCGGAACATTTTCAGTGCCGGATCGCACGTTCTTTTGCTGCTCTCCTCCGAATGCAATCGGTTTTATCTTCACATTCTCTCCAATATAAAGTGCGCCCATTCCTTTCGGTCCATGAATCTTATGACTGCTTATCGAAAGCATGTCAATTCCGGCTCTCCTTGGATAAATCCGGTATTTTCCAAATCCCTGCACCGCATCCGAATGGAACAGGATTCTGCTATTATACCTCTTCACTATGCGAACCGCATCCTCAATAGGCTGGACCGAACCAATCTCATTATTCACATACATGACAGAAACCAGAATCGTCTCTTTGCAGAGTGCTTTCTTCAAAGCCTCCAATTCTATCTGTCCGTTTTTATCGACCGGAAGATAGGTGACGGTATACCCCTCCTCTTCCTCGAGATACCGCATGGTATTCAGGATCGCCGGGTGCTCGACAGAAGAAGTGATTAGATGTTTGCCGCCCCTGTTGTTCGCTCTCGCTGCACCGATCAGTGCCAGATTATCACTCTCGGTTCCACCGGAGGTAAAGTAAATCGTCTTCGGCTCCACCTTGAGAAGCCTCGCCAGGATCTCCCTGCTCTCCTTCACATAATGCTCTGCCTCGATTCCCTTACGGTGCATAGAGGACGGATTTCCGTAATCCTCACACATCACCTTCCCGGTGATTTCCTTCACTTCATCGTAACACTTCGTCGTCGCAGAATTATCTAAATAAACTTCCATTATCTTTTCCTTTTCTATGATATGCTTAGTATATAGTATGAGTTAAGCGACAAATGAGACATAATAACACAGTCTCTTTGCTATATTGTTCCTTGAAAATTTAATATATTATCTTCAAGCATACATTTGCTTGATTTTGAAGTATGTTTAGTGCTACAGCATGATCATTTCATACCTGATTTTATGCATTTACTGTATTCAAGGTGCAGGAATCCAAACCGGTCATATATTTGACCAGCTTTCTTACATTCATTGCAGCTATTTTAATCCCAAACAGTAAACGGCATTTTAGTAATCCACGCACTGGCATTTTATCGATATGGTGTCTCGAGCGCAATGCAGCTGGAACAGTTTCTACACC
>NZ_FQZY01000046.1 GCF_900142165.1 Hespellia stercorisuis DSM 15480 | reverse complement strand
GATTTCAGTTCCGGGTGATCAAGAAAAAGTCTTCTTGCCAAATTCCCTTTCATGATCTTGATCATATCTGAAATCAAAAACTGTGGTCTACAATCTAGTAAAAGATGGATATGATCCGGCATGACCTCCATTGCCAATATCCGAAATGCATACTGCTCTGCAGTAAGTTTTGAAATATTGTTTAAATCAAATGTTTTTCCATATACATATAATACCATATGTAAGCATATAAATCAAGATTTTTTCGAATGTATGTTCTGATTCGTGCTGTATAAAATAGTTCGAAATCAATTCGTGAAAGATCGTGAATGAACAGCAATTCGAAGACAGATAAAGTAAAATGAATAAAATCCTCAAGTGCCGAAAGGCACATAATTATTTTATGCTGACTAAATCACAACTAAAGTAACGAGAATGCGTCAGCATTGTTTTCAAACGCAATACTCTAATGACACACTATTTCAATATAACGGAAACAATCGTAACGATTGCCCAAACAAAAAGTAATACACCATTCAACTTTGCTAAAATATTTAATACTTTAGTTTGTGCCTTTTCTCTTGTGAACATGACTTTAAGATTCATGAGAGACAACGGTAATATCAGAAGTGCGTATCTTGAAATATATGTACTATTTCCAAGACAAAGTGCGCAACCAAATACAATCCAAACAAGTGTTAAGACGGTCAATGTTACGGCTTGAAATAATTTCATATTCTGTTGTTTCTTAACTGTGATACTTGCTGTTAAATTTTTTTCTGTCATAATCCATTATCCTTTCTCAGATAACATATACCAAGTGGCCTATTCTTCAGATTTTTCTTCTTTAGACACCATAGCACTGCCTGTTTCAGTAAAATTTTTCACTGCTTTATCAATCGTAAGTCCCGGTATACCACATAAGTTGAAATTTTCTACGGTATTTCCCGGAATACCAGCTATATTGATTTTTTTTGCAGAGTCTATAACTTTATCAAATAACCCTTTTTCGCTCATAACACATCTCCTTTCCGGAACAAATATAGTTAATTCCGTACCTCCCTTGTCCTTGACCAAAGTATAATCTATTTTCTACTAAATGTCTACTATTTCATACATATCAAAACAAAAAAATTCAGTCCGCAGGAAGGCTCGACTGAATTTCTACAAAGACTCCACTATTCGGTTTTTCTCAAAATTGCAACAATAGCTGTACTAGTTTTACTCTCTATGTCTTATTATAAAAACAGCTACGATTTCCACCAGAATTGTTGTGTCATAAACCCACTGTAAAGTATTGGCAAATTGATGATACCCTATTTGTTCATGAGGGTAACTTGCATTGCCTGTGATTTTTGCAATAACATTTATAATTAAAATAAGCCAAATGAATGCCGCAATGCTTGCTTTTCCAAAAATTTTCCATCCACGCTCATCGCGATTTCGTTTCCGTACAATCATAATAATAAATATTACGGTAACAACTACTCCCAGCTGTGCGCCTGTTATAAAAAAAGTTCTACTGGACATCAGATTCTGAAACATCTCAAGCATCTTTCCCTTCCTCCTTAAAATCAAATAAATCCTCTATGGTAACATCAAAAACCTTCGCGATACTATATGCCAGTAACATAGACGGATTATATCGGTTCCGTTCAAGCTGCATAATCGTCTGACGTGACACGCCGACTAAGTCCGCAAGCTCCTGCTGCGTCATGCGTTTGGTTGCCCGATACACATGAATTTTGCTATCAAATTTGTACCTATCTTTGCCTGCCATGTCCGCCATCCTTTCGTTTAATTTCTGCCCTTGATTATAACATATTTTTTACATTTTGTAATGGGAAAATATTAGAGCCCTCGCCCCATACCATAGCGCACCGAAGCAAACCCGGCATCCCTCATATCCTGTTTATATGCCGCAATATCATTTTTTCTTCGGTTTCATCTTCCAAAATACAACATTCATCAAAATGACGATAAGCGCCACCGCGAGGATCGCGGCCCAAAATCCCATGTTCAGGCCGAGAAACTGTGTCGTTCCAAAAAGTTTCATCCAGATCGTTGTCCAATTCATTGTTCATACCTCCTTAGAGTAATTCGCCATAGTGGCGTACGTACGCTTTTTTCAAGCTGGTTGCAAGACACATATACAGCAGGATACACGGAATCAGATAGACAAAGTAGGTCGCCGGAAGTGCCACAAATCCTAATAATCTGCCCAAACCAGTAAACGGAATGATGGTCAGCAGTGCGATTCCTGAGCAGGTCAGCAGCGTCAACGGCGCTGACGCATGGCTCTGGAGGAATGGCAGTTTTTTTGTACGGATCATGTGAATGACCAGTGTCTGGCTCCACATAGATTCCACAAACCAGCCCGCCTGAAACATTGCGATATAAGTGGTCTGCATCTGTGCAAGTTCCGCTCCACTGAAATGATTTGCAAGATCATTGTACAGCACGCCGCCGGAAACAAACAAAGGGCAGAATACAAAATACATAAAAATGTAGGTGGTGAAATCGAAGATCGAACTGGTCGGTCCAATCCAGATCATAAAACTGCCGACAGAGGACGCATCCCACTTTCGTGGAACCGCAATAAAATCCTCATCCACATTATCCCAGGGAATAGCCGTACAGCTTAAGTCGTAAATCAAATTCAACAAAATCAGGTGAATGCTCTCCATAGGCAGAAACGGCAGCAGCGCAGAAGATACCAGTACGGAGAACATATTTCCAAAGTTGGAAGAAGCGGTCATCTTGATGTACTTTATCATATTGGCATAGGTTTTCCGTCCCTCAATAATCCCCTCTTCCAACACCATTAGATCTTTTTCCAGCAGAATAATATCCGCCGATTCCTTGGCAACATCCACAGCCGTATCTACGGAAATTCCGATATCGGCTGCCTTCATAGCCGCAGCATCATTGATGCCATCCCCCATATATCCAACCGTATGCCCGGCACCGCGCAGGATCGTCACCACACGGGATTTCTGCTCCGGCGTCAATTTGGCAAACACGTCTGTGACTTCTGCCGTTCTTGCCAGTTCCTCATCTGTCATGCGGTCGAGGTCGGTTCCCAGCAGCATATTCCGCACTTTCAGCCCCACTTGTTTGCAGATGGTACGAGTGACTTTATCGTTATCTCCTGTCAGAATTTTTGTTGTGACACCATGTGCTTTCAAGGCTTTGATTGCATCCGCGGTAGACTCCTTCGGCGGATCAAGAAATGCCAGATAACCGATTAGCACCATGTCACATTCATCTTTGGCTCCAAATGCTCCCACCGGGGACGGGTTGCTCTTTTGCGCAATGGCAATCACGCGCATGCCGTCCTCATTTAAATCATCCACTGTTTTCAAAATATTACAGCGCAGCTCTTCGGTCAGCGGCTGTACGGCTCCATCCATCTCGGCATAGGTACAGATGGAGAGCATCTCTTCCACCGCGCCCTTGGTCACGATCTGCGTTTTTCCATTTTTATCCTGAACCACGGTGGACAGACGACGACGGGTAAAATCAAAGGGGATCTCATCCACCTTAATATAATGTTCGGACAGATCGATCAGCTGTGGATCTTCTGCCTCTTCCTCTTCTGTTTTGCGAATAATAGCCAGATCCATCAGATTTTTATATCCGGTTTGAAAATAGCTGTTCAGGTAGGCATGTCGGAGCACCCGCACATCCTCCTTTCCGTTCACATCCAGGTGATATTCCAGCACTACCTGGTCCTGAGTAAGGGTTCCCGTTTTGTCCGTGCAGAGAATGTCAATCGCACCAAAGTTCTGAATGGAATTGAGATTTTTTACAATGGTCTTTTTTCTGCTCATAGCAACTGCACCCTTGGCAAGACAGGTCGTAACAATCATCGGCAGCATTTCAGGGGTCAGTCCTACCGCAATAGAGATTGCAAATAAAAACGCCTGCAGCCAATCCCCTTTGGTAAAACCGTTGATAAAGAGCACCACCGGCACCATGACCAGCATAAATCGAATCAGCACCCAGGATACCGCATTGACTCCTTTGGTGAAACTGGTTTCCACCGCCTCGCCTGCCACGGCAGAAGCCATGGCTCCAAACAATGTGTGATCCCCCGTACATACAATAACCGCCGTCGCGCTGCCTGAGATCACATTGCTGCCCATAAACGCAATGTTTTGATAATCTGTGATGGAATCATATGGCTCGCTTATATTTGCCAGTTTTTCAACAGGTTCGCTCTCTCCTGTCAGAGATGACTGGCTGATAAACAAATCCTTCGCTTCCAGGATTCGAACATCCGCAGGAATCATATCACCTGCGGACAGATGAACGATATCCCCCACGACTGCAGCATCCAGCGGGATTTCCTGCTTTGCCTGCTCCTTTCTGTCCACGGTGCAGGTGGTCGTGATCATGGCAAGCAGCTTTTCTGCCGCATTTCCACTGCGGGACTCCTGTACAAAACGCAGCGTCCCTGAAATGATGACCATCGTAAGAATGATCACAACCGTCAGACAGTCAAAATCCTCCGGTGCATTTCCAAACAAGCGCATCATTGGAAACAACATATCTGTGACACCAGACACCAGTGCCAGGCAGAACAAAATACCGGTAAAAGGATTTACAAACGCTTCTGTCAAACGCTTGAAGAGAGATTTCTTTTTTTCACGCGTGATTTTGTTTTCGCCGTATTGTGCACGGTTGGTCGCAACCGCCGTTTCATCCAGCCCTGTCAGCTCGGAATGCAGGCTTTTCAAAGTTTCCTTGATGGGCTGCGTCGCTGCATAGTGGATGCGACGCTCCTGCTCATCACGCAGAACCGCTTTTTCTGTTATTTTGTGTATCAGCATTCTGTTATTCATTTTTCTATTCATTGGTGTTACCCTCCTTCTCTTTTTTCAAACTTCTTTTTCAGTATAAAAAAAACACAAGGAAAATCACATGGTCGAAACCTTGCGTTTTCCTTGCATTTTTGCAAGAAATTCCTATGTATTTTACAGAGTATCATTAAACTTATAGCCGATTCCCCAAATGGTCAAAATGTATTCCGGTGCATCCGGATTTGGTTCGATCTTTTTTCGCAGTTTCCGAATAAACGCCATGATATTGCTGTCTGACAGTAAGAAGTCTTCTTCCCAGACGGCACGGTAAATCTGCTCTTTTGTGAATACCTCGCCACGATTCTGGATCAGGAAATATAAAATATCAAATTCTTTCGGAGTCAGATTCACCTCACAGCCGCGGAGTATTACTTTCCGGCTCTTTGGATGTATGGAAAGGTCCCCGATGCAGATTCCATCCTCTCCGGCAGCAGGAAAGGTATCTACATCTCCCTGCGCACCCAGCATCAGCGTTTGAGTTTCTCCGGTCAGCATTTCCTGCACACCGGCCAATAGTTCTCCGGCGCAGGGTGTCTTGGGAGGTTCCTGTTTTAATTTTTTACAGAGCCATTGAGACAGGATGGAATCCATTGGGATAAAGCTTATATTCTTTTTCAATGTAATTCCTCCTCTCAAAGTAATTCATGATACCGGTTTTGATACACACGCTTGGCTGCCGTCGTCAGCAGCATATAAAGCAGCACCATCAACAGCAAAAAGCCAAAGTACAAAAGCGGCAGCCTGGTCAGGCCAAGCACGGCGGCCAGCGGCGTCATAGTCAGAAGCGTAAACGCGACGATTCCAGCCAGCGTAATGAGCAGAACGGGATTGGATGCCCTGCTTTGCAGGAAAGTAACTTTCCTTGTGCGCAGCAGGTGCAGAATCATCACCTGCGTCCACATAGATTCCAAAAACCAGCCGGTCTGGAAAATGGCAATATACTGTGCCCGCATCGCTGAATCAGCCATCTGTGTATAGGTCAGCCCGCCGCACAAGGCAGGACACAAAATAAAATATAAAAACAAAAAGGTCAAAATATCAAATACAGAACTGATAGGCCCAAAGGCGCACATGAACCGCCCCAGCGTTTTTCCTGACCAGGCTCGCGGTGTGACCATATCTTCCGCATCTACGTTGTCCCACGGCAAAATTATGCACAGCGCATCGTAAAGCAGATTCAAAAGTAAAAGCTGGATCGCTGTCATGGGCAGGAATGGCAAAACCGCACTGGCGCAGACAATGGACAGCATATTTCCGAAATTGGAACTTGCCGTGATTTTAATATATTTAATCATGTTGGAAAACGTTTTTCGTCCTTCCAAAATCCCCTGTTCCAGAACCGTCAGATCCTTTTGCAGCAAAACCACATCGGCGATGTCCTTCGCTGCATCCACGGCCGTGTCCACAGAAATACCGACGTCTGCCTCACTGAGCGCAGGAATATCATTCATACCATCCCCCAGAAATCCTACGGTATGGCCGTTTTCCCTCAGTGCATTGAGTATCCGGACTTTTTGCCCCGGTGCCAGTTCCGCGAACACATCCGTCTGCTCCACGATAGAGCGGAGATGCTCATCCGAAAGCTGATTGATTTCTGAACCTGTCATAAGCCAATCTACGGAAATTTCCACTCTGCGGCAGATTGACACCGCGATTTCCGCCCGGTCTCCGGTCAGAATTTTAGGCCGCACCTGTAATTTTTTCAGTGCCTGAACGGAACCGGCTGCCGATTTTTTCGGTGCATCAAAAAAGGCCAGATACCCCATAAGTGTCAAATCTTTTTCATCTGCTGAGACGATCCGGTCCTGCGCTCCAAGGCTTTTGTGGGCGATGGCGATGACCTTCATGCCATCTTCCAGCATCTCATCTACAATAGCCGTCACATTGTCAAATCCACTGTCCTCGATTGGCAGGACCTTTCCCTGATATTCTACAAAGCTGCAATGGGAAAAGATCTGCCCGATATCCCCTTTGACGATCAGTTCGTGCATTCCGTTTTCATCTGTCACCAGCGTGCTGACAAATTTGCGGCTGTAATCAAAGGGAATCTCATCTGCTTTTTGAAAACGCTTTACCAGCGCGGCATAGACGTTCTCCTGCTTCGGCATGGTACGGCAGGCAAGGATCGCATTATCAATAGGATTGCGCACACCGGAGTGATAATAACTGTTCAAATAAGCAAACTCCAAAGTTTTTGCACTTTCATTTCCAAGGATGTCCATATAGTATTCCAGAAGAATACGTTCATTGGTCAATGTACCGGTTTTGTCCATACAAAGCACGTCCATACTGCCAAAGCCCTGCATGGCGTTGATATTTTTCACGATCGTCTGCTTCTTGGACAGCGAGAGGCTGCCCTTTGCAAGGCAGGCAGTAATAACCATGGGAAGCATTTCCGGAGTCAGCCCCACTGCTACGGAAAGAGCAAATACAAAAGATTCCACCCAATCTCCCTTGGTAATTCCAGAAACCAGAAATACGATGGGCACCAGAATCATCATAAAGCGGAGCATCACCCATGCAATGGAATTCGCACCCTTTTGAAATGCTGTGGAGCCTTCGGAATCGGGACGGATAAAATTGCCGTATAAGGTATCCTTCCCAACCGCCAGTACAATTCCCTCGCCTTTTCCGCTGATGACGGTAGTCGCCATAAACGCAAGGTTCTTTAGTTGTATGATCGGGAGCTGCTCAGAATATCGACTGGTGCGGCTGTCTTTTTCCAGAATCGCACTCTCCCCTGTGACTGCAGCCTGCGAAATGAACAAATCCTGTGTTTTCACCAATCTTAAGTCAGCCGGAATCCGATCACCCGGAGAAAGAAAAACCAGATCACCTACCACCAAGTTTTCTGCCGGAATATCGATCAGCACTCCCTCCCGCTTGACGGTGACACTGGCATGGATCAGCCTTCCCAAACGATCAGAAGCGTTTTTCGCGCGAAGTTCCTGCACCAGTCGAATCGTCCCGCTGATCAGGATCATAACGCAGATAATCACAACTGTCGTAATATTCCGGCTGAAATCAGAAACCAGCAGAACATCCGTAATCAAAGAAACTGCAGCCAGAACAAACAGAATCACGGTAAAAGGATTAATAAAAGCGCGCCGAAGACGATACCACAGAGTATCGTTTTTCCTGCCGGTCAGCTGATTTGCTCCATATTGCTCCCGCATGGTTTCCACCTGTTTGAGTGTCAGACCGTCCGGTGACGTAGGAATATCCTGATAAATTTCCAATGTGTCACGGTAGGCATACTTTTTCATGCGGCTGCTTAACAGCGTCGATTTCGGCAAACTAATTCCCCCTCTCTTTTTTTACATGTTGTTATTTTAACACATGGACGCCTGAAAGGCTTTTATTTAATTCTTGTTTTTTTCTTGCGATTGCGGTTTTCGCTATCAGTGAATTTCATGACTCACCCCCATACGTACACTACAATTCATTGATCGTATCCGTTACAGCCATGCTGCGAATCCGCTTTGCCGGCACATAAACAGCAGCCAGCGCCGCAGCAAGAACAAACAGAACAATGATGCAGATCAGCAGCGTCGGCAGCGTCCATGCTTTTCCGAAATGTCTTGTGATTAACTGGACATACAGGCTTCGGCTGAGTGGAATCCCGATTCCACAGCCCACCACCAATCCGGAAAATGCATAGGTGAAGGTCTCAGCGGTGATCATTCTGGTCAGTTGGCTGTCATCCATGCCAACTGCTCTCATGGCACCATACTGTTTTGTCCTTGCAGATACACTCATAGAAATACTGTTAATGATATTGAACACCGTAATCATCCCGATGATAATCAAAAATCCATATCCAACCACTCTCGTTGCCCAATATGTGGAGATATTTTCTTCATTGCTTTTACGCGTGTCTGAAAAGATTACATCCCCCGTTACAAAGCTGCTGATTTTTTCCACGGTTTCCTCTGTCGCTGTTTTATCAAGCTGCACACCTATCGTACCATATTTTTCTTCGCCCATCAGCCGGTCAAACATTTCCTGCGGACAGATTATAATCAGATCATCTGCAAACAAACCTTCTGATAGCGCGCAGGCCACTTCAAGCTCGGTTCCTCCAACATCGATTGTATCACCCACTCGAAATGGGTTGTTTTTATTGTAAATAGTCATCACCTTGCTGCCGTCTCCGCTAATCTCTGAAAAATCTCCCTGGACAACACTTTTCTGCGCACATTCCATCATGTACGTGTCGTAGGAGACCAGATTAATGTGATCGATGGAGGCGCGCGAGGAGGTTGCCGGAATGTTGTCCGCATAGCAGCTGCCAAATGTATGCTTTACGCCGGGAATTTTGTCAATTTCATCGACCAGTGCTCGATCCATCACAAGAGCGTTCGCATAGCCAGTCAGTATTATATCTGGCTGCCATGACCGCAACGATGGAATCAGCTCACGTGCCAAATCCATCCCCACCGAAAATGTAAGCAACAGAATAATACTAAGCGCAAAGGAGGCTGTCATCAGTACCCAGTTCTTTCTGGATGCTGCCGCATGATGAATCCCTAAGTTCCATTCTATTTTACCAAAAGAAGATTTTACTGCGCGTCGTACAGACCGCTCTGTTTCTGTGTTCCCGGATATTGCTGCCACCGGTGATACCCTTGCCGCATGTTTCGCCGGAGATTGTGCTGCCAACAACACAGTCGTAATCCCTACAACAATACCGCTTATCACTCCTACCGGGCTGAACGCGAATACTGGCGTTGTGGCAAATTCACCACCGATTCCATAATGCAGGAGCGCACAGACAGCCCAACTGATTGCCGTGCCCAGAGCCACGCCAACAGGCACCGCCGTTTTACACCAGTTCAACGCTTCCAGACGGACAAACCGGATAATTTGTCCGCGGCTTGCGCCTATACAGCGCAGCATTCCAAAAAAGCGAGTGCGCTGCGTTACATTGCTGTTCATACTGCCGGAAATCATCAATACTCCGGCCAGCAGAACTAAAACAAACAGCACCGCTGCTATGCCATAGATATTTTTCATGACTTTGCTGCTGCTCTTTCCGGAAATCCCCATAACTGCGGTATTTTCAGAAATACGGTCCTTTGATAAATGATACTGTGCAGTCAGCTCCGAAATCGCCTTGGCGGCCTTTGCTGCATCCTGGAACTGCACATAGCAGCTCGGACTTTCTGCAATTTCGTTTTCCCCCATGATAGCTGAAAAGGAAGTCCGCGTCATGCATATGCCGACCAGATAAGTCTGCCCCTGATAATATTTGTCGTCGTCCGCACCAAATCCGGATACCGTAAACACGGTATCTCCCGCAGGGGTATGCAGGGTAATGCGGTCACCAAGCTGCGCGCCAATGGCCTCTTTCGCATTGGTGCTGAGCATGACCTCCTCATCACTTTGTGGAAATTTTCCTTCCTTAAGACCATTCATAAGCTGTGTCATATATGCTTCGTCTGTGCCGATCAGAGCAGCCTTTTTCCCATCAATAGAATAAGGTTCGTCGGCATCCTGATTGAATACTTCCGACCAGCCGATGGCTTTCACGTCCGGGCGCCGGCTGATTTCTTTTCCGATATCCTGTGATATCTGATCCAGCTGAACATGCCAGTTTCCATTATTTTCCAACATAGAAGTGCTTTCTTTACGAATCATCATGTCTGCGACACTAAAAATCGTTGTCACTAACAGAACCGAAATGATAATACACAGCCTTGTCATGCGATTCTGTCTTTTCCGGACCTTTGCAGAGATTGGAATAAGACTTAAATAGCTTTTCATTCACGGCACCTCCCAAAATCGGTCAGTGTGCCATCCGACACCTGCAGCACCCGGTCCGCAGTCTGGGCTATGCTTCGGTTATGGGTAATCATAAGAATGGTTTGCTCATATTTTTTCGACGCCTGTTTCAGAAGTGCTATCACCTCGCTGCTGTTCTGCGAATCCAGGTTTCCGGTCGGTTCATCCGCCAGAATCAGGGCAGGCCGCGTAATCAATGCACGTCCAATGGCGACTCTTTGCTGCTGACCTCCGGATAACTGGCTTGGAAAATGATTGCGCCGCTCTTTTAAGTTCAGTACCGTCAGCAATTCTTCCAGATACTTTTTGTTCGGCTTCTGATAATCCAGCAGGACCGGGAAAATAATATTCTGCTCAACGGTCAGTTCCGAAATCAGGTTGAATGCCTGAAAGATAAATCCCACGTTTCTTCTGCGAAAAACAGTAAGCGCATTGTCTTTCATAGAAAAGGTGTCATTGCCATCAATAAACACCTTGCCGGAGGTTGGCGTATCCAGTGCTCCCACCATGTTTAAAAGTGTGCTTTTTCCAGATCCGGATTCACCGACGACCGCGACAAATTCACCTTTGGGAACACCAAAGCTGACGTTTTTTAATGCCTGCACAGCAGCTTCACCACTACCATAAGTTTTACAAATAGATTTTACTTCTAATAAGTTCATCGTATAACCTCTCTTTCTATTTTGAACTGTATGGAAAGAGTAACACACGAACCCTACTGTAATATGAATCTCAGCCTACAGTTTTGTAGGAATTAGAAAATTTATAGTAAAAGTCGTGCCGACACCTAATTCACTGTCAACCTCAATCGTACCATTGTGTTCTTCAATAATCGCCTTGGCAAGCGGCAGTCCCAGTCCGATTCCCTGTGTATCTTTCGAAAACCGGCTGCGATAAAAACGCTTAAAAATATGGTTTATGTCCTCCGGATGAATGCCCCTTCCATTGTCTTTTATGACAATCTGAACAATCGCTGCAGACTGTTTCCATGTGATCTGTATTTTGTTTCCTTTTTCTGTATGATCGAGTGCATTTTTTACAATATTGTCGACTGCTTCCATCAGCCAGTCCCTGTCACATAATAAAGTAATCGTATCTTCACCGTTCAGGCAAATCTCCTTTCCTTCCTGTTCTGCGCGGAACAGGAAATGTTCACGTACACTGGCTATCATCTCATCCACGCTCTCTGCCTGTTTATCAATCACGATGGTACCTGCATCCAGCTTTGTGATTTTCAAGAGATTTTGGACCAGTGTTTCCATTCTGTCCAGCTCCTGCTCTGAAAGATCGGTAAACTCCTGGATTATGGGAAGATTTTGTGCTTCGTCCTGCAAAATTCCATTGAATTTACTTCGTGAAAAAGCCGGTACAGCCCGCCCTCATCGTTACACTCAATATGGGCACCGTGATCCCCCGCAATATACTCTGTAATTTGTGCGGTGGCGTTCTCAATCAATCTCTGCTGTTCCCTGAAATACTGATAGCAGAATATGGATATCGCTGCCGCCATGCACAGCGCACATAGGAAAATATAAAGTGCCAAATTTTCAAGACCAGACTTCATAAAAGAAAGTGCCGCAGCAGAAAACAGCACGACACACAACAATATTGCATAAAACAGAGTCTTGATTTTTTTATTTACTAATATTTTCATCGCATACCTCAATCCACTAAATTCCATTTATATCCCATGCGGCGAACCGTGACGATCCGTTTCGGGGTGCTGGGATCATCCTCGATTTTCGTGCGTAATCTGCGAATATACACGGTGAGCGTGTTGCTGTCTACATAGCTTTCATCACAATCCCACAGCTGATGCAGAATCTGTTCGGAGGAAAGCACCTGATCCGGGTTCTCCATAAACAGCCGCAGCAATTTATATTCGCTTGCCGTTAATTCCAGTCGTTCCTCATTTTTATAGACCTTACTTTTCAGAAGCAGCATCTTAATATTATTTGAACATAGTTCTGTCTCGTCCTGAACAAAATCATTGCTTCTGCGGAGCAAAGCGTTTATTCTCGACATCAATACAGCCAGCTTAAAGGGCTTTGTAATATAATCATCCCCACCGATGTCAAGCCCCATAATTATATCCATTTCCTCATCTGCAGCAGTCAGGAACACGATCGGCACTTTCGAAGTCTGCCGGATTTTTCTGCATATATGGAAACCGGATCCGTCAGGCAGGGATACATCCAAAATCACCAGATCATATTTTCCATCCGTCCATATGCTCTCTGCCTCACCATGAGTGCGCGCAATATCTAAATCATATCCTTGTTTTTTCAAGGCAAATGACAGACCATTCATTAAACTCAGGTCATCTTCAACTAAAAATATCTTTTTCATTTATATTCACTCTCCATTGTCCTATATTATGATACCAGGATCAAAAGGTCATGCGTTTCGTGCTTGCACGAAAAAGCATGAATTTGGGACCCGCAAAACATGAGAAAGTAGCCCGATTAGGGCGGATTTCGAATGTTTTTAGGATTATGGAAGCACGAAGTGCGGAATAATCCGTAGGTATCAAGGGTCAAAATACCTTTTGACCCTTACGTCATATTATAGTTCTTCCGATTGAACAATACAAGCATCCCCTCACTTTCGGTGCACAGAGCACAAAGTGAGGGGATGCTTATTTCAGTATCTGCCAATGGCATTTTCTTTATATCAGGAGCGGCACAATCTTGCCCTCTCCTACATTTACAAGTCCTTTATTGGTCAATTTCAGCTTCGGGCTGACGGGCAGTGTCAGTGTACACAATGACATGATGGGATTGTAATGGCAGTAACCTTGCCGGATCATTTCTTCCCGTACCCGTTTCAGATCTCTGCTGATTTCCTCAATCGGTTGTTCCGACAGGATTCCGCCCACCTGAAGCGGCAGCTCTGCCGTGACTTTTTCATTTCCGGCTGTCACGATTCCGCCCTGGAGTTCAATCACCCGATTTGCGGCCAACTGCATCTCTCTCGCCGTGGCGCCCACGACCAGAAGGTTATGACTGTCATGTGCATAGGAGGTTGCCACAGCCCCTGTCTTTATGATGTCTCCGCACACCAGACCGTAGCCGATGGAACCTTCTTTCCCGTAGCGTTCCGCAACCATGGCCAGCCTGCACGCACTGTTTTCCCACTGCAGAAATCCGTTCACTACCGGAAGTGTCGTGTGTTGCTCCTTCGTCTTGGTGCTGCCGTCACAAACCTCCATAACGCGGACCATCACCTGATCGTTTCCTCCTTCCACCGGAATCTGGAAACGATCCAGCGGCATTTTCTCCAACTGAATGCTGTGATAATACTCTGCACCGAAGCTGCGCTTTGCCTGTGTCTGACCACACAGTGCATTGTTTTTCTGAACATGTTCTAAATTGTTTTCCCGCCGATATATGCACCGGCCATCCTTATAAGTGGCTGTCACCTTCAGGGACTCCGGATTTTCTACCAGAACAAAATCTGCTTTCTTGCCCGGTGCAAGCACTCCCCGGTCCAGAAGATTCATTCTGCGGGCATTGGTGAAGGTTGCATTATATATCGCCTGTTCCGGAGGCATCCCCAGCTGAATTGCCTTTCTCACCACATGATCCAGCTGTCCCTCTTCAAACAACGTATCTGCCATCACATCGTCCGTCACAAACCCGAAATATTCGTACAGCCCATGTTTTTCGATAAACTCTAATATTTCACGGGAGACCATTTTTTCCTGAAGTTCCACATACATTCCATTTTCAAACCGCTGCCTGATCTCTTCGATGTCATGTTCTGTGTGGTCCCCATTAATTCCAAGATACAGGAATTTTGCCAGATCCAGATTCACCAGGTCCGGACAATGCCCCTCAATAACCAGATTGGAATTTATTTTCTTCAGATAGTCGAGAAACTTTCCAATCTCCAGATTATTTTCTTTGATAATCTGTCGGTAATTCATGATCTCGCCCACGCAGATAATCCGCTCATTCTCCAGCAGACGCTTCATCGCCTGACAATCTATGATTCCGCCGGTTGTCTCAAGTACCTCACTTGTGGACGGCACGCAGCTTGGTATTCCGTAAAATATATCGACGGCGCATGATTCCCCCGCGTCGATCATATCCAGGATGCCGCGGATTCCGTTCACATTTGCCATCTCATGAGGCTCGGAGACAATCGTTGTGACGCCGCAGGACGCCAGCTGGCCGCAGAAAATCTTCGGTGTCATCATAGAGCTCTCGATATGCATATGAACGTCCACCAGTCCAGGGATCATATAACTGCCTGATGCGTCTAACTCTTCTTCTGCCATCAGCTGGCCGCTCTGTTCACGGTCGATATAATAGATTTTCCCATCCAGCACGCTCACGTCTGCGAGATGAAAGCTTTTAAAATAACTGTTGTAGACCTTTACATTCTTAAAAATAATATCTGCCCGATTCTCCATTTTGCGGCTCCCTTTCCTTCTGAACTACCGAATGATACTGTAAAAATAAAATACGCACACAGCCACGATCACGTACAACGCCGGTGAAAGTTCTTTTCTCTTTCCGGAGATCAGCTTGAGAATCAAATATACAGGCAGTGCCGCACAGATCCCATTTGCGATGTTGTTTGCAAAAATTGTAAATACGATACAGATAAATGCAGGAAAGCACTCTGTTTCATCACTGTAATCTATATTTTTCATAGAACTGAGCATGCCGATTCCAATGTAAATCAACGCCGGTGCCGTAGCCGCTCCCGGAATCATGAGTGCAATCGGCGCCAAGAACAATGTGAGTGCAAATACCACACTGGTTGAAATTGTAGTCAGACCGGTGCGTCCGCCGGATTCCACTCCCACGGAGGACTCCAGGTAGGTGGTCAGACATGGAATACAGAACAGACCGCCCAGTGCAGTGGCAATCGCATCTACCTGAAAGCATTTGTCAATTCCCGGAAGATTTCCATCCTCGTCCAGATAGCCAGCCTTCGCACCTACACCGAGAACCGTTCCGAATGTTGAGAAGAAATCCGGTATAAACAGTGCAATCAGAAACGGCACATAGGCGATTTTCAATGCCCCCCAGATATTGATTTGAAGAAAGATATCTCCAATTCCGGAAGGCAGTGCAAAGATCTGCTGCGGCATTTTTGTGATTCCCATAGGGATTCCGATAATTGTGGTTATAAGAATCGATAAAATAATATAACCCGGTACATTTCTGGTCTTCAAAATCAGAATGATCAAAAATCCAATCACAGCGAGTATGACCTGTGGTGATTTCAGATCCCCAAATCCCAACACATTTTTTGCCTCATTTGCTACAATCAGTCCACATCCTTTCGCTCCGATCAGCGCGATGAACAGACCGACTCCGGCACTGACAGCAAACTTCAGGCTCTTTGGGATTACGCGCACAACAGCCTCCCGCAGTCCCAGGAATGAAACAAGTATGAACAGCACTCCACTCAGGAAGATGATGCCTGCCGCTATATCAGCCGGTATCCCCTCATTTGCCACCATACCTGCCACTATGCTCACACTGCCAAGTCCCGGTGCCAGCGCAAACGGGCGATTGGTGTAAAGTGCCATGGCAACTGTCGTAACGATAATCAATAAAATCATGGCAGTCAGAATGCCGCCCTTATTGAACCCTGCTTCTCCCAAAATATTGGGAACAGTTGCCAGCACGTACGCCATTGTCACGAACGTTGCGATTCCGGCAAAAATCTCTGTTTTTACATTTGTGCCGTTCTCAGAAAGCTTAAATTGTTTCTCCACCCAACTCTTCATTTCTCTTCTCCTCTTTTTCACGTATCCTTTGCATTTCTTACTCATTTATTGTATAGTGAAAAGGATTATAAGTCCAATGCATATCTTGTATATTTACCATGCATTGCCGCTATACTATATTGCCTGTCACTGCCCGACAAGCATACCGCCAGATCATCAATCTGAAGGAGGATGCACATGGATCAGAAAGAAGCTGCCTACATGATCAGTATTTATAAAAATAAGAATATCACCAAGGCTGCCCGGGAGCTCTACATATCCCAGCCATCTCTGAGCCGTTATCTGCAGAATGTGGAACAACATCTGGGATTTCCTCTGTTCAACCGCATCGGGAATGAATATCTTCCCACCTATAACGGTCAGCGGTATCTGGATTATGCCTCCCGCATCCTGCAGGTGGGAAATGAATGGGAGAAGGAATGCCTGGAATTAAAGAACGAACAGCGTGGAAAATTAACGATTGCCCTTCCACTGATGCGCAGTTCATGCATGATTCCGGAGACCTTTCCTCTCTTCCACCAGAAATATCCAGAAGTATCTCTCACTCTTTTTGAGGAGGCATATGCCATCTCTGAGCAGCTGCTTTTGACCGATACCGTGGATTTTGCAGTCTATAATCCCCCAGAGTTCTCCAAAGCATTGGAATATATTCCACTGCGGTTTGAGCCGTTCGTTCTGGTCTGCCGCAAGGGACATCCCATCGAAAAGCTGGCGAAGATAGATAAACAGGCACCTTATCCTGTTATCGATCTGGCTGACTGCCGGGAAGAATCTTTTATTCTTCATGTTCCGGAGCAGAACTCCGGCCATGTTGCCATGAAATTATTCGAACAGCAAAACTATGCCCCTCATATTTTATTGCAGACACACAGCACTCAGGTTGCCATCTCCCTTGCATCCTCCGGTATGGGACTGGCCTTCGCCCCCGAGACTTATGTGCATAAAATGCAGCAGACGCTTTCTCTCTCCTGCTTCTGTGTAGGCAGCCCTCCTGCGCAGGTACAGCTCATGGCTGCTTACCGCAGGGGCAAATATCTGCCCGCTTACGCACAGTATTACATAGAATTGCTGAAGGCGCTATAGGCCTTCCTTACACAATACAGATATCATTTCAGAAAAAGCATTCAGAAAGGAATTTCAAATGAACATCAATCATACAACACCTGACATAAAAGCAATCATTTTTGACATGGATGGGCTGATCTTTGACTCCGAGCGCGTGGTGAAACGCTCCTGGGATATAGCCGGAGAAATGCTTGCACTTGGACCGATCGGCAGCAATCACATCCACAATACACTGGGATTCAATGTCGTGCGGAGAGAACAATATTTTAAAGGCGTGTTCGGAGAAGATTTTCCCATGGAAAGATTCAATCAGATTACCAGAAAAGTGTTTCGGGAAATCGCTGATACCGAGGGTGTCGCCATGAAACCCGGTGTCATAGAATTATTGAAGTTTGCGAAAGAAAATGGCATTCGGACCGCTGTTGCCACATCCTCCAGAAGAGAACATTCCTCACAAATGCTTCAGGATGCCGGAATCTGGTCATTTTTTGACGGAGCCGTGTTCGGCGATATGGTCGCAAATGCAAAACCAGACCCGGAAATATACATAAAGGCTGCCAATGCGATCCATGCTGCGCCTGTCAACTGTATCGCACTGGAGGACTCCCCTGCTGGAATCCAGTCTTCTCATGCTGCCGGGATGTACCCGATCATGATTCCGGACCTCGTTCAGCCAACCGATGAAATCAAAAAGCTTTGTTGGAAAAAATTTAAAAGTCTTAACGATGTAGTTGCAATGCTTAAGGCATAAAATCCATCTGCCGCTCTCTGCTGCTACCATTCAGTCGTTATATGTAATAGTTCACCCAGATCAACCTCCTTTCGGATCTCATTTTTTACAGCCTTACTGTTCACATTCAAAATCGTCAGATTTTCGTAATCCAGAAGCACGTAGCATACAAAAAGTACAATGCACAGCGTGATGCGGATTCCCACCGTAGATTTCTGTGGTTGCCGTTCTCCCAGTCTGTCTGTAATATCTTCATGATGATTTCGATAACAATGTGTTCCGCTGTATTCAGCAAGCAGCTCCTTGCGTCTCTGATAATCGTTCATTCAGAACCTCCCTGCACAGGCCATATTTTTTTCAGGAAAAGGCAGCTCTGATTTTCCATCTGGAAAGAGAGAGGACTCTGATTTTTCCTATAAGAAAAAAAGGCATATGATATCATTTTTAATATCATATGCCTTTTCACCATGTTTCAAGACTGATCTTGTTAATCTTACCGATCCGCAAGCTCATTGACGATGTCGTCCCAGGTCACGCCGCGCTCCACCATCAGGACCATCGCATGATACAGGAAATCTGACATCTCATACTTCACTTCCTCCGGGTTCGGGTTCTTCGCTGCAATGACTAATTCCGTGGCTTCTTCTCCCACCTTTTTCAGGATCTTATCCAGTCCTTTGTCGAACAGATAATTGGTGTAGGACCCCTCCTTCGGATGCTCTTTTCTGTCTATGATCGTATCATACACAGATTCCAGAATCTTCAGCGGATTCTTTTCCGTAATCGTATCCCCGACCACTGGCTGAAAGAAGCACGTCGGATTCCCCGTGTGACACGCTGCACCAATCTGATCTACCTTGGCAAGCAGTGTGTCCTTATCGCAGTCTATGATCAGAGATTTCACGTACTGGAAGTGACCGGACGTCTCGCCCTTCACCCACTGTTGTTTACGGCTTCGGCTGTAATAAGTCATCTTACCGGACTTGATCGTGTGATAAAATGCTTCTTCATCCATATATGCGACCATAAGTACTTCATTGGTCTTGTAATGCTGCACAACAACCGGCAGCAGGCCATTCTCATTTAATTTAAATTCCGAAAACTCCATCATGCATTCAAAAGAGGTCATCTGAATCCCCTCCTCGGTACAAATCTCTTTAAAACCGTCAAAATCCATGTCCGAGCTGCTCACAAACCTTCCTGAAACGCCCTTGATCCCGTCGCATTTCAGAATTTTCAGAATTTCTGTCTGCTCCATGGTGTCTGTGACAACCACACATGGAACATCCGTAATATTCATCACGGAGTTGAGATCGAGACGGTGCATAAAGACGATCTCCGTGCTGTTCTCATCGATGATGTGCTGCTGCTTGAACAATGCATCGAAATCATTCAGCGATACTGCGATACGCTCTTTTCCGAAACGCTTTGACGCATCCTCCACCAGCTTTACACTATCCTCTTTTGAAAAATTCAGCATGGCGCGTTTTGCACCACTGTAAAGGATTTTTTTCACATCCTCCAGCCTTCTGATATTTCCTCCGGCAATCATCGGAATGCTGATGACACGATTGATTTTTTTCATCAGGCCGATGGACTCCTCATGTTCTTCGTCCTCATCCGAGAGATCAAAGATGATCAGTTCATCCGCACCCTTGTCATTGTAATGCTTCGCCAGACCAACTACATCCTCAGCGATCACTTCATTATCATCAAACCACCTGACCGCTTTACCGTCCGAAATAAAAATACAAGGTGTTAATCTTTTATAACTCATTATTTTCATTCTCCTAACTGTCTGACTGCCCCGGTTCTACAGACTTCCTTTCGTTGACCACACATCTTTCATACGTGGTTCTCCCATCGTAGCCATATCAAGTGCCTTGCCAAAGGCTTTGAATACCGCCTCCGCGATATGGTGGTTGTTCATCCCGTCCAGCAGTTTTATATGCAGATTCATTGCTGCACTGTAAGACACTGCATAGAAAAATTCCCGCACCATCTCCGTGTCCATTCCACCGATGTGATCGGTTGTGAATGTGACATCATAATTCAAATACGGTCGCCCTGACAGGTCAATTGCACAGAGGGCAAGTGTCTCGTCCATCGGGAGAATAAAATTGCCGTATCGTTTGATTCCGGCCTTGTCCCCCAGAGCCTTCGCAATCGTCTCCCCGAGAACAATCCCCACGTCCTCGATCGTGTGGTGACAATCCACCTCCACATCACCGACTGCTTTTACATCCAGATCAAACAGACCGTGCCTTGCAAATCCATTCAGCATATGATCAAAAAATGCAATTCCGGTGTCTATATTATTTTTTCCCTGACCATCCAGATTGATGGTCATTGTGATATCTGTCTCTTTTGTCGTTCTGGTACAAGTGGCAATTCTGTGTTCCATATCCGTCTCCTCTCGTATAGTATTTATTCAAAGCGCACTTTGATAGAGTTTGCATGTGCTGTCAGCTGCTCTGCAGCAGCAAACTGTTCAATGTCCTTGTGCACCTCTTCCAGCGCCTCTCTGGAGTAGGAAATAATACTGGATTTCTTCACAAAATCATCCACAGACAAAGGTGAGAAGAATTTCGCGGTTCCGTTGGTCGGCAAGATGTGGTTCGGTCCTGCAAAGTAATCTCCAAGCGGCTCGCTGGAATACTCCCCAATAAAGATTGCTCCCGCGTTGCGGATCTTCGTCATGGTATCGTATGGATTGGCCGTCATGATTTCCAGATGCTCGGATGCGATCTCGTTGGCTGTCTCAATCACTTCTTCCATAGTATCTGCAATGAGAATATATCCATAATTATCCAATGACTTCTGGATGATTTCTTTTCTGGACAGCTCTGCCGTAAACTTGTCCACCTCTTCGGAAACCTTCTGTGCCAGTTCCTCGCTGGTCGTTACCAGAATTGCAGAAGCCAGCTCATCGTGCTCAGCCTGTGACAACAGATCTGCCGCCACGAAACGCGGGTTCGCTGTCTCATCTGCCACAACCAGGATCTCACTCGGCCCGGCGATGGAATCGATGCTCACGTGTCCATAAACTGCTTTTTTCGCCAATGCCACATAGATATTGCCCGGACCCACGATCTTGTCCACCTTCGGGATGCTCTCCGTTCCGTATGCGAGCGCTCCAATTGCCTGTGCTCCACCTACCTTGTAGACTGCTGTCGCACCGGCTTCTTTGGCCGCAACCAGCGTCGTCGGATTGATCTTACCGTCCTTTCCCGGAGGTGTGGTCATGATAATCTCATCCACGCCCGCCACCTTGGCCGGCATAATGTTCATCAGTACAGACGAAGGATACACAGCCTTTCCGCCCGGCACATAGACACCGACTCTCTGAAGCGGAGTCACCTTTTGTCCCAGCATGGTTCCGTTCGGTTTGGAGTCAAACCAGCTGTACTGCTTCTGTTTGGCGTGATATTCCTCGATATTCTTCAGAGCTTTTCGAACCACGCGAAGCAGATCCTCGTCCACCAGCCTGTAGGCTTCCTCAATCTCAGCCTCCGTGACCAGTATGTTCTCTACACTGATATCCGCTCCGTCAAATTTTTTTGTATAGGCAAACAGCGCCTCATCTTTTTTCTCTTTTACTGTATTGAGAATTTCCGCGACACTGGCCTCGTACTGGCCATAGCTGTTCGGGCTTCTCTTGAGCAGATCCTCTAATAAATTTTTTCTGGTATCTTCCGATAATTTTTGTATTTTCATAGCTTTAAGCCTCCTGTAATAATGCGCGGAGATTGGTGATCAGTTCCTTGATTCTGTCATTCTCCATCCGCATGCTGACCGGATTGACGATCATTCTGGCTGACAGAGGGCATACCTCCTCGAGCACAACCAATCCGTTTTCTCTCAGTGTAGATCCCGTCTCAACGATATCCACGATCACTTCCGACAGACCGACGATGGGCGCCAGTTCTATGGAGCCGTTCATCTTAATGATCTCTACCGTCTGATGCTTTTTATTATAAAAATAGTTTTTCGCAATACGTGGATACTTTGTCGCAACACGAATCAGTTCGTGATGCTGCAGCAGTTCCTTCGCATCCTCGTGACCACAGACACACATTCTGCAGGCGCCGAAACCAAGGTCTAACACCTCATGCACTTTTCGGCCTTCCTCCACGATGGTATCTTTCCCTACCACGCCAATGTCTGCCGCACCGTATTCAACATAGGTAGGAACATCCGGTCCCTTTGCGAGGAAAAATTTCAACTTCAGCTCTTCGTTCACGAATATCAGTTTTCTGGAATTTTTGTCCTTCATCTCTTCACATGTGATTCCAAGATTCTCAAGCATTTCCAGTGTCTTGCTTGCCAGGCGCCCTTTTGTCAGCGCAAAGGTTAAATATCTCATTATTTCGTCCCCTTACAATCTACATTTTTTTCTTCGTTGGTCAAAATATTTATCATGGTGATGGTCAGATCATCGTTGAGTATCAGAAGACTCAGCGCCTGATTCTTCTTCGCATACGCCTTGTAGTCCTCAAGATCCTTTCCCGGAGTGTACTTCACCAGCTCGACATTCTTATTCTTGGAGCGAAATTCTCTGGCCAGACGGATTCCCCACTTTGTGGTCGCCTCTGTAAATACAACCATGGTGGAGGCTGCACAGTCCACCCGAATCTTCTGTCTGGACAATGCGCTCATCAATTCATCGATAATAATGGCAAAACCGATGGATGGTGTCTCTTTTCCGAACTTTTCCATCAGATGATCATAACGTCCGCCGCGGACGATTGCATCTCCAGTTCCATATGTATAGGCACGGAAAATAATTCCCATATAATAACCATAATTTCCGCTCATACTCAAGTCGAAGGACACATGATCCTCCACACCGTAGAGTGTGAACAGTTCATACATCTGTCTCAGATGGGATATTGCAAGCTTCGCGCTGATATTCGGTGCAATCTCATCCGCCTGATCCAGAACCTCAACACTTCCGATCAGTTCCGGCAGAATGTGAAATGCATCTTTCACGCTGTCCTTCACATGACTCTCATCCAGAATCTCATCCACGCCGAAATGATTCCGGTTGTTGATCAGCGTGCGAATCTCCGACTGCTTCTCCGCATCCAGTCCGGTTTCTTCCATTAGACTCTCGATAAAGTCCACATGCCCGATATTCACCTGAAATTCTTCCAGACCAACGCTTTTTAATCCGTCTACCACCATCGCCAGCATCTCCACATCCGATTCGATGTCATCGGATCCGATCAGCTCCGCTCCAAGCTGTGTGTTCTCTTTGAGTCTTCCCTGATAGCTGGAATGATTGATAAACGTGTTCCCCACGTAACAAAGTCTTGCCGGAAGATCCTCAGACTCCAGCAGTGTGGCTGCAGCACGTGCGATGGACGGTGTGATATCCGGTCTCAGCGCCAGGGTATTCCCCTCCCGGTCAAAAAACTTATACAGTTCTCTCGAGGAAATGGTTCCCACCTCTTTACGGAACACGTCAAAAAATTCAAATGTCGGTGTCTGAATATCCTGATAGCCGTACAGATGGAGCATGTGATGCAGTCTGTCCTGTACCACTTGTTTCTTCGCACATTCTTTATTATAAATATCCCGTACCCCTTCCGGAGTATGTAGTAATTGTTGTTCCATGTTATTTCGCCCTTTCACTTTATCGTGGTAAAACATTAAAATTCCCATCAAATTATACTGACTTTCCCATAGAAAGTCAATCCCTTGCGTCCAAATCCTTCTGGATATAATCCAGATACGGCACGAAACACCCACTCATCACCTGCATGAAATATTCCGGATTCAGCTCCTCATACCGGATGCTCTTTCTTCCGCCGTCCTGTGCCCTGTCCCAGAACCTTTTGATTTCCTGAAACGGCATGTAGTACAGCTCATCTTTTCCGCTATATAAAATCACCAGAAACGAGATGCCTCCCTGCTGCTCAAACTGCTCCATGAATCGAATCTGATGCTCATGCACATTCTGAAGCGGAAATGTATCCGCACTGCATTCCTTTGCGTCAAAGCACACGGGAATCCCCTGTACTGCTCCGATATAATCCACCGTGCTGATCTTGTCAAAGTAAGCCAGTGTGATATGCCGGTTCTCTTTATCGATTTTAATCGGTGTGATGGGTGTCGGGATTTTCTGGATCAACGCCAGTTTTTTCTCAGCATACCGCTCGTTTGTGCGGTTGATCATCTCTTCCAGGGTCGATCCGCGCAGCCCTCTTGAATTCCATGTTGCCATTATATCACACCTCGGTCTTTTATGATCTCTGAAAATAATTTCGGCAGTTCTGCCACAAATATCTGCTCTGACAACTGGGAGAGCTGTTCCTCCATCACGGGAAACTCCATCCGATACGAATGCAGAAGCTGGGACTGCAGACCGTACTGCTTTTTGAAGCTGTCATTGACTTCCCTGTCTCCATATTTGTAATCTCCGACGATCGGATGACCAATTGATGCCAGATGTGAGCGGATCTGATGGGTTTTCCCTGTAATCAGATGCACCTCCAGAAGAGACACATCCCTGCCTGTGGCAACCGGACAGTATTCGGTCTCGATATAATCGCCCGGGTCATTCCCCTCGCCCGCATCCTCGCTGACCGTCACTCTGTTGGTGCGCATATCCTTCACCAGATAACCCTCGAGTTTCCGGGTCTCTGTCACACGGCCCTTCACCAGACAGCGATAGAACTTGCGCAGCGTCCGCTCCCGGAACATCTCACTCAGCTTCTGAAGCCCCGTCAGACTTTTTCCCGCAGCAATCAGACCGCTCGTATTCCGGTCCAGGCGGTTGCATACGGCCGGATGGAAGGTCTTTAGCTCCTGCTCCGTGATCTGGCTGCTCTCCTTCAGATAAGAGAGCAGATGCTCGTTCAGTGACCGGTCCGTATCTTTTGCCCGCTGGGAGAGCATCCCCACCGGCTTGTTGATAAAGACCACATCCGCGTCCTCGTAGATGATGTCCAGCTTCACCGTGGATTTTCCGATCTTCAGCTCCTCCCCGGAAAACTTTGCAATCGTGTCCTCCGCCAGAAACAGCTTCACGCTGTCACCGACCACAAGTTTCTCATTGCCGGTAGCTTTTTTTCCGTTCAAAACGATATTCTTTTTGCGAAGCATCTTGTACAGAAAGCTTTTTGGTGCTTCCTTCAGATATTTTGCCAGCATCTTATCCAGCCTTTGTCCCGCTTCGTTGGACGCAATCTCTATCTCTCGCATAAACGCTCTCTTTCTTTTCTGTTTCCGTGTACCGCTACATGGAAATGCTCAGAATCAACTGTCGGATCAGTTCTTCCCGCTCTTTTGATTCCGGTTCATCGATTGCTGCCATGTTGTTCATTCCCTCTGCTCTGGTGATGAACTTTGTATATCCATCAAACAGCTTCACTGTCACATGATCGATCTTATTCTGATTTAACATCTGTTTTATATAGTCAGCAGCATACTGCACATCCACTTTTTTGCTGCTGGCATAGCCGCAGACGGTGTGATCCGAGATCACCATACATTCCACCGGCATGATCTTCTCTCTGCTGGTGATAATCATGTCATAGACTGTGGTCAGGTACGTGGTCTTCCCCGCAATCTCATCCGCCATCTTTTTGTCAATAGACTTATATGGCATCCTTGTGATGACACCGACCAGCACCTTTGACGCCGGAAGACAGCCCAACACAGCGATGATGGTCATCCAGTTCAGCCTGTTTCCTGTGGTGACGATTCCTGTGATTAAAATAGCAAACACCAGCCCGAAGCTGACCGCTGCCTTTATGATTTCAATTTTTTTCTGACTTCTCAGATACCCTGCTTCCCCTTTTACTATCTTCATTTGTACTCTCCTCTGAATCTGCTTCTTGTATATTTCTGTTGGTTCTTTGTATTTCTATGATTTTACATCCGGAACAGATCTGTCGTCTCCAGTTTCAAAAACACATCATGTGGGATCACCTTCGTGGCCAGCGCCGTTCCTTTCATTGTTGTTCCGTAGATAGAAAGTGGGCGTCCCGCCCTCGCATCCTGCAGTGCCCTCTTCACCACCGGACCTGGTTTTACCATCACCGCTTTTTTTAATTTGCCGCCCACATGACCGGAGACTTTAAAAAACTCTGTCTCCACCGGGCCTGGGCAGACCGCGGTCACATAGATTCCTTTTTCCTTCAGCTCCGCGCCCAGACCTCTGGAAAAGCTGAGCACATACGCTTTTGTCGCCGCATAGACTGCAAAATGCGGCTGTGGACAGAAAGCTGCGGCTGATGCCAGATTCACGATCCGTGCACCTTTTTTCATATAAGGCAGACACAGCAGCGTCATCTTTGTCAGCCCTTTGCAGTTGAGGTCGATCATCTGCTCCTGTGCATCTTCCTCCCGCTCCAGAATCTCCTCCACGGTTCCATTTTTTCCAAATCCGGCGGCGTTCACCAGCATGCGGATATCTGGATTTTCTTCCTTCAGCACTTTGGCTATCTGTGCATAGACCGGCTTCTTCTGCAGGTCCCCGCAGAAGATCCGCATAGTCACCTTCGAGTCCTCCACCAGCGCCTCCAGCCGATCCTGCCTGCGCGCAACCACCCAGACCTCATCCAGACTGCTGTAGAGATGCTGCACCTGAACTACAAACTCTCTTCCCATGCCGGAAGATGCTCCCGTCACAATTGCTATCTTCATATGAACCGCTCCCTTCTGTCTGCCTCTTTTGTCTCTGTCACCATGCTCTATTTTCTCTTTTGCTTCTGGTGCAGATTCCGGATCGCTTTCTTCTTTTTCACCTTTTCGAAATTCTCCACGGGGTGCTTTCCCTTGTAGCCGCTCTTTTCCTTCTCTGTTTTGCGGGGACGTATCAGACAGTGCTTGTCAAATCCCACCAGATCCATTCTGCCTGCCTTCTTTAAGGCCTCCATCACCAGCTGATAATTGGCCGGATTCCGGTACTGGATCAGAGCGCGCTGCAGTGCCTTTTCATGTGGATTTCTCGGAACATAGACTTTTTCCATGGTCCTTGGATCCACGCCCGTGTAATACATACACGTGGATATGGTGGACGGTGTGGGATAAAAATCCTGCACCTGCTCCGGCATATACCCCAGATCCCTACAGTACTCTGCAAGCTCCACAGCCTCCTTCATGGAAGAGCCCGGATGAGAGCTCATCAGGTACGGTACCAGATACTGCTTTTTATGATTCTGTTCATTCCACTGCGCAAACTGCTCCGCGAACTGATTGTACACACTGTTGCGCGGCTTTCCCATCTTCTCAAGCACCGCGTCCGACACATGCTCGGGTGCCACCTTCAGCTGACCGCTCACATGGTATTGACACAGCTCCTCGAAGAAGGCCGGATCTTTATCCGCCAGCAGATAATCGAACCGGATTCCAGATCGTATAAACACCTTTTTTACACGCGGGATATTCCGGAGTCTTCTCAGCAGCTGCACGTAATCGTTGTGACTGACATTCAGATTCTCACAGGGCTTCGGAAACAGACACTGCTTATTTCTGCAGGCTCCGTATTTCAGCTGTTTCTCACAGGCCGGCTGCCTGAAATTGGCCGTAGGTCCGCCCACATCGTGGATGTATCCTTTGAAATCCGGTTCTCCCGTCAGCTCCTCTGCCTCCGCCACCAGCGAATCCTGGCTTCTCGCCTGAATGATTCTTCCCTGATGGAAAGTCAGTGCACAGAAGCTGCAGCCCCCAAAGCACCCCCGGTTACTGATCAGACTGAACTTTACCTCCGACATGGCCGGAATCCCTCCCGCCTTCTCATAGGACGGATGATAGGTACGCATGTAGTCCAGCTCATAGACCCGGTCCATCTCCTCCTGTGTCAGAGGCTTGGACGGCGGATTCTGTACTACATAGAGGTGATCCGAATAGGGCTCTGCAAGGCGTTTCCCTGAAAATGGATCCGTGTTGCAGTACTGTGTATAGAAACTTCTAGCGTAATTCATCTTGTCCGCCTGAAGCTCTGCAAATGCGGGGAGCACCACCGCGTCATAAACAGAATCCAGAGACTTTGTCTTCACCACCGTACCATCAATATAAGTGATGTCCTGCACTTGAATACCGCTGCTCAGTGCATCCGCAATCTCCACCACCGAGTGCTCTCCCATTCCATAGGACAGAATATCTGCACCGGAATCCAGTAGAATCGAACGCTTCAGCTTGTCCGACCAGTAATCATAATGTGCCATTCTGCGGAGACTGGCCTCGATTCCACCGAGAATGATGGGGGTGTGCTTGTAGGTCTGGCGAATCAGATTGCTGTAGACCACAGTGGCATAATCCGGGCGCTTTCCCATGACTCCTCCCGGAGTGTAAGCATCTGTCTTTCTTCTTTTTTTTGACACGGAAAAATGATTCACCATGGAATCCATATTGCCGCCGCTCACCAGAAATCCCAGTCTAGGTTCCCCAAAAACTGTGACGCTGGACTTGTCCTTCCAGTCCGGCTGGGAAATGATTCCCACGCGGTATCCGTTGGCCTCCAGGATTCTGCTGATGATCGCATGCCCAAAGGAAGGATGATCCACATAGGCATCCCCAATCACATAGACGAAATCCAGCTGCTTGATTCCCCGCTCTTTCATATCCTGTTTACAGACTGGTAAAAATCCTTTGCTCATCCTGTTCTCCCTTACAGTACTTCGTACGTTTTATTTGCAATGTCATAATAGTTCTGAATATAGTAATCTGCCAGTTCCCGTTTTACCGCCGCCAGTGGCTTAGAGAAATCATCTTCCACGGCGCAGACAGCCATGCCGGCGTTTTTCCCCGCCCGGATTCCATTGGGAACATCCTCGAACACCAGACACTGCTCCGGATTTACGTGCAGACTTTCAGCGACGCTCAGATAGACATCCGGAGCCGGTTTTCCGGCAGCCACCTCGCAGGATGTCCGGATATCATCGAACAGTGCCGACACGTGCAGCGCCTCCAGCGTATCCTCCACCAGTGTTCTCGTGTTGCTGGTAGCAATGCCCAGCTTCACTCCTCGCCGGTGCATCTCCTCCAGGAACTCCTCCGCCCCAGGCTTTAGCTTCACCTGCGTAATGTAACGCTCGTGGGACATTTCCAGCCACTCCCGCTGCACATCCTCCAGGGTACAGTGAAGTGTCGGAAATGTATCCAGAAAATACTGTGCCGTCTCCGTGTAGCTCATCCCCTCGATGCAGTCGTGAAACCGCTCCGGCATAGTCAGATGATATTTCTCCATATATTCCCGGTCGACATCCGGCCAGATCCACATGGAATCCACCAGCGATCCGTCCAGATCAAAAATAACTGCTTCTTTCTGCGTCAGCATACAACTTCACCTCTTTGTTCAGCTCTTTCTATCGTTTTTCTATCAGTTTTCTTTTTTTCTTTATTTTTTCTTTAATTCTGCCACTTCCTGCCCGGACAGCGGGCGGTAGTTTCCAGGTGCAAGTGTCTCGTCGAGAACCAGGCTCCCCATCCGCAGGCGTTTCAGATACACCACTTCTTTTCCAACTGCATGAAACATCCGCTTCACCTGATGGAACTTTCCCTCCCGGATCGTGAGCCGGACTTCCGAAATCTCCGCGGACTTCAGTATTTCCAGTTCTCCCGGTTTTGTTGGAAGTTTTTCACCGATGTCAAGCCCCTCACGGAATTTTTCCACATCCTCCGCAGTGACCATCCCCTCTACCTTCGCATAATAGACCTTATCCACATGCTTCTTTGGTGAGAGCAGGCTGTGGGACAATGCACCGTCATTGGTGATCAGAAGCAGCCCCTCGGTATCCTTGTCCAGCCTTCCAACCGGAAACAGATCCTTCCTTTTTTTAGTCCCGATCAGATCCAGAACAGTTTTATCCCGATTGTCCGTCGTGGCGGACACCACACCCTGAGGTTTGTTCAGCATATAATACTCGTATTCCTCATAACCGACAATGGCTCCGTCAAAGCGCACTTCACTGGATGTCTGGTCAATCTTGTGTTCCGGCTTTCTTACCGGCTGCCCATCCACCGTAACCGCTCCGCGGGCAATGCTGCGCTTTACTTCGCTTCTGGTTCCAAGCCCCATATCGGCAAGGTACTTGTCCAGCCGGATCATGACTGCCATCTCCATCCCGGAAGATACTTGTTCTTGACCGATCCACCGTTTAATTTTCCCCACCCGAGTGGGAAATCATCCACACAGATCAGATACCACCCTTTTTCTTTCGGACCTGTCAGGTCATCCACGTCAATAGTTTCCCCTTTCAGATACTTGATGACGCGGTCGTCCTCCAGCGGAAGCGAGATTGTATACATGTATTCATCTTTCTTTAAACACATCGCAAACGCCTGACTCGGCTCAAATCTTTTTTTCTTCAACTCGCCCAGAAGCAGACCGGTCCTCAGAAAACGGATTCCCTTCATCTCTGGAAGTTCCTCCGGCATATAATAAACTCTCTCTCCGTGTATGTCCAGCCGGTTCCAGTCCATCTCCCAGGAAACCGCCCTAAAAAATTGTGTCAGTTCCTCCGCCACTTTCACCGAACCAGTTTTGACAGAGCGAATCTCTCGTGCCTCCTCTTCCCCCTTCCGGAGAAGTGCCAGGAAATGCCCCTCGCCCTTCATCCGGTGCGGCCAGATTCTCACCGTGTTCTTTAAGGTTTCCTCCCCGGATTCCGTCACCTCCGGCATTCCCTGGGCAAAGCCCTCGTATCCCTCCAGCTGGCAAATGTGAAATTCCGGATGCTGCTGCAACAGATACTCGATTGTCTGCTCATTCTCAGTCGGATCGAAGGTGCAGGTCGAATAGAGCATCATTCCGCCGGGTTTGAGCATTGCCGCCGCCTGCAGGATGATTCCTCTCTGGATTTTCGAAAAAAACTCCGGGCCATGTTCCTCCCAGGCCTTCACCATCTTCCTGTCCTTGCGGAACATTCCCTCCCCCGAGCAGGGCGCATCAATCAAAATCTTGTCAAAATATTCCGGGAAATATTCCATCAACTTTCCCGGCTCCTCACTCAGCACCAACATATTGTTGATTCCGAACAATTCCATGTTTTTGAGCAGGCCTTTCGCCCTGGAACTGCTGATATCATTGGCCACCAGAACACCCTCGCCCCGCAGCCTTGCTCCCAGCTCCGTGGCTTTCCCGCCCGGTGCGGCACAAACATCCAGAACCTTATCTCCCGGCTCAACCGGAAGACGGCTGGCCGGCGTCATGGCACTCGGTTCCTGAAGATAATATAAGCCTGCAAAATAATAGGGATGTTTTGCCGGCTGCACGGTATCTCCGTCATAATAAAATCCATTGTCAATCCACGGAATTGGCTCAAGCGGCCATGGGGCGATCTCCAGAAATCGCTCCACACTGATTTTTTTCGTATTCACCCGAAGGCCGTACCATCGCTTTTCCTCATAACAGTTTATATACTGATCATATTCCCCTTTCAGCAGGGACTGCATCTTTTCTTCAAATGCCTTTGGTAAATTCATTATCTATATTCCTCACTCTGGTTAAGTATTTACTATTTTCATGGTTCTGCTTTACAGAACTATCTCAGGTCATAGTTTACCATATTTTTATTTTTTTGTCTTCTAGATAGTGCAATAATGCATACGGATTCACACTGATTTCTTCTGTTCCCTCACACAGGTAGATTCCGATGTGCAGATGCACTGGGAATTTTCCCACGGTTCCCTCGGTTTCCCCGTACCCGGAATCTCCCATAAATCCCAACAGTTCCCCCGATTTTACCCGATCTCCCTCCTCCAGATCCGCATAGGAATCCAGATGAGCATAGTAAAAATAAACTGCGTGGTCGCTCATTACACCAATCCGGTATCCTCCCTTCGGAAGCCACCCTTTTTGTGTTACGGTCCCATCCGTCATGCTGAGCACAGGGTAATAACCTCTGATATTTTCCCCCGCCATGATATCACACCCTTCATGCCCGCTCTTTCCACCGTAATTCCGTTCATACATCCAGGAATCCTCAAATGTCACCCCGGCTCTCTTTTCTATGAACTTCGGAACCGGAAAGCACTTCGCATCGTCATAAATCGCACTGCACCACTTTCGATACTCCGGATAGTCCGGATGGTTCTTCCACTTCTGGCGAAAATCCGCAAGTGTCTCCGCTCCCCATACCGTCTCCATCCGCTCTTTTCCAAAATCAGTTTCCAGCCAGTAAAGTGCCAGATTCTCTCCTGGCTGGTCAAGGGTCCGGATGTATGCTGCCATAGCCGGTTCCACCTTCTGTCTTCTGAACGCGTCCGCATGGACGGTGTCTTCTGTCAGTCTCGACTGCTCACTCTTCTCTGTAAGTTCTGCAATGGAAAGTTCTACAAACAGCGCTGACAACAGCACCAGTAGAAACAGATTGAATTTTATTCTCTGTGATGACACAAGTTCTCCACCAAGGCATTATTTAAAGTATATGAATCCGAGTCCTCATATAGTTCTCCGTGTGTTCATATAATGTGATATCAGCGTCGAAGGGCCATGTGTTTCATTCCTGCCTGCCATCTTTCAACTGTCTGATTCTGCAATATGATAATTGCCCTCGGAGGACAGCTATTTATGAGACATCGTCTTACATCTTTCTGCATCCTTCTACTGTTTTTCCTTTTTCTTTGTTTCCCACATGAAGTTTTCCAGGGAGCATCGCGCGGGCTTGATCTCTGGTTTCGCACGGTTCTCCCGACTCTGTTCCCCTTTGTCATCCTCTCCTCACTCCTGCTGGAGACAAATTCCATCCATTACATGACAGACCTGGTCTACCCCATTCTGCGTCCGCTCCTCGGCGTTTCAAAAGCCGGAAGTTTTGCGGTTATCGTCGGTTTTCTCTGTGGGTATCCCATGGGTGCCAAAATCACGGCACAGTTATTTTCTGCAAAAAAAATCACAGAACAGGAGGCCGGTTATCTGCTATCTTTCTGTAACAACGCCAGCCCTGTTTTTATCATCGATTACATCGCTGCTGTCATCCTGAAAAATGTATGGCCTGTTTCCCGGATTCTGCTGATTCTGATTGCCGCACCACTGATTGTGAGTATCCCATACCGTTTCTTTTATCTGACTGGCAGCCGGCTCTGTGCCGGTACACTCCCTGCTCCTTCCGGCTCTGCGCGCAGCAGGGATACTTTTATTCTGCTGAACAACGCCATCCTGAACGGCTTCGAAACACTGATTTACGTAGCCGGATATATCATGCTGTTCACAATCATCCTCACAATCGGTGCGCACCTTTGTTCAATGCCCCGGCTGCTCTGTCTCCTTGCCAATCTGGAGATTACCAGTGGGCTCCTCTTTCTCCGGCAGCTTCCACTGACAGAAACACAGCTGCTCCTGCTGGTTCTCCCTATGGCATCTTTTGGCGGCGTCTGTTCGATTTTCCAGACCAGATGTATGCTCCGTGGGACTTCGATCTCCATTCGTCCCTATATAACAGAAAAACTGGTCACCGCTCTGGTAACCAGTCTGCTCACTATTGTTTTTTTGTAACTGTTCAGAACTCCATTAGTTAAAGATGATATCGGAATTCCCTAAAAGGGCTTCTCTGATTGCTGTAAAAGCATTTATTCCATGCTTATGAGCAGTCCCAATATAGCTCATGATTGTAAGATATTCCTGTGCGCCTTCCTCACTGCGAAAACATCCTGAGACCTTGGTTTTAACCTTAATCATGCGCAAATCACGTTCCGCAAGGTTATTATCAAACGGAACACAGAGATTCTTTATAAATAAGCAGACTGATGCCTTGTAATTCACAAGTCTGTCAATTAGATTTAGTACCTTGGTCTTTTTCTTTCGACCACGCTTTTTGGTTGTG
>NZ_FQZY01000003.1 GCF_900142165.1 Hespellia stercorisuis DSM 15480 | reverse complement strand
GTACTATGCGCTATCGGTCACTAAGTAGTATTTAGCCTTACGGGGTGGTCCCCGCATATTCCCACAAGGTTTCTCGTGTCTCGTGGTACTCTGGATCCCGTCATGTCAATCATTGTTCGCTTACGAGGCTTTCACTCTCTTTGGCTGGCTTTCCCAAAACCATTCTGCTCCAACTTTTGAATCAATTATACGGTCCGAACCCCGGA
>NZ_FQZY01000023.1 GCF_900142165.1 Hespellia stercorisuis DSM 15480 | reverse complement strand
TTTACACCTTTTGCCAGGCTTTTCGAAGCCTGGCATTTGTGTTTTTGCATAAAAAAGGAGCTGCGCACTAATTACTTAGTGCGACAGCCCCTTTTTGTATTATCAAGTGTGGTATTTGCGTAAAGTAAACCGCCACAGGCAAGCCGCGACAGCGGCCATAAGTCCTATGCGATAATAGTTCCGGCCTTTCCGGCTACACCCTCTTTTACCTTCTCAAAAGAGGTGATGAGTGCCTTGCGTCCTTCTCTCTCTTCAAGAAATTCCAAAGAAGCGCTGAACTTCGGCAGCATGTTATATGCACCAAAATGTCCCTGCTCCATGTATTCCCTGGCCTGTGCTGGGGATATTGCTCCAAGAGTCTCTTCCTTGTCCGTGCCCATATTGATACTCACCTGTTCTACGCTGGTGAGGATGATCAACTCATCAGCATCTATGCCTTCCGCCAGTTTTCCGGCGATCAGGTCCTTCTCGATGACGGCGCTTGCACCCTTCAGACGATGATCCTGCTGCAATACCGGGATTCCACCGCCGCCTGCGGCAATGACTACCTGATTGGCATCTAGTAGAGCTTTGACTGCGTCAATCTCAACAATCTTGACCGGGTTGGGGGCGGACACGACACGGCGGAAACCTTTTCCGGCTTCTTCGACCACGTAATTGCCTTTTTTGCGCTCCTCGCTGGCCTCCTCGGCGCTCATGTACCGTCCGAGTACCTTGGTTGGAGTGTAGAATGCTTCATCATATGGATCCACGATCACCTGTGTCAGAACGGTGCTGACGGTGCGGTAGATGCCGCGATCCAGCAGTGCCTCACGGATGCCGTTCTGGAGGTCATAACCGATGTATCCCTGACTCATGGCAGAGCAGACAGACATCGGTGCAGATGTATAATTATCGTGGGTTTTACCAAATTCATTCATGGCAGTGTGAATCATGCCAAGCTGTGGTGCGTTACTGTGTGTGATTGCAACCTGATATCCTTCTTCCACCAGATCAGCAATTACCTCTGCTGTTTTTTTGACCGCGGTCTTCTGTTCCGGGAGTGTGGTGCCAAGTGCACGGTGGCCTAATGCGACAACGACTCTTTTCTTCATATTCATATACCTCGATTCTTTTTACTTATTATAGGACCAGACTGCTGTCTGGAATACAGCCGAACATACCCCGGTATTTTACAGGGATGCTTACGGACGATTAAACATATGAAAATTATAGTATTCTTTGCGGGAAAAAGCAACCGAATCCTACTGTGCCTTGATATGTTTTTTCAGTGCGGCAAAGCTCTCTTTGCTGATGACGTGCTCGATCCGGCAGGCATCGCCGGCAGCAGTCTCAGGGCTGACCCCCATAGATTCGAGCCAGCTGGTCAGAAGCGTGTGGCGCTCGTAGATCATCCGGGCAATCTCACTGCCCGATTCCGTCAATGTAATGAACCCGGCATCGCTCACCTCGATCATATGCTTCTCACGAAGATTTTTCATGGCAACGCTGACGCTGGCTTTTGAAAAATTCAGTTCCGTCGCGATATCGATGGAACGGACAACCGGAAGTGACTGGCTGAGCATAAGAATCGTTTCCAGGTAATTTTCCGCGGATTCGTTTGTGTGTGTTTTCATAGATAAACTCCTTGTCATGTAATTGGTTTGGAACTGCACGGAATCATGGGGGTTGCGCTGCGCATTAAAAAACAGTTACAAAATTATGAGTTGTAAAGCCTGATTCTGAACAGTTACAATGATTTAATTTCTTTATACGAAAAGTTAGTCAAATTTAACTAAATTATATCATATACTAAAGGAAAACGCAATTTCAAAAGAAGCCTTATTGAGAAAAAATATCAAAAGTTAAAAAATACTAATAATAATTATTGACAACTCTCGAAAGTAAGGTTATACTAACCATGAAATGAGAGAGAAAAATTCATATCATTCAGAAAGAAGGTGCCGCATGATGCCTTTAACTATGGCTGACGTAGGTGAAAATATTACCATCAAAAAAATTGGTGGGAAAGATGAGACTAAGAAGTTTCTGGAAACTTTGGGATTTGTGGTTGGCGGTGTTGTGACTGTCGTGACAGAGATCAATGGAAACATGATTGTAAATGTTAAGGATTCCAGAGTTGCCATCAGTAAAGAAATGGCAAATAAGATTCAGGTTTAAGCGGTGTAAGGAGGAAATATGTTGACTTTAAAAGACATTTCTGTCGGTAAGACAGTAAAAGTGGTAAAGCTGCACGGTGAGGGAGCAGTCAAGAGAAGAATTATGGATATGGGAATTACAAGAGGAGTGGAGGTTTTTGTCAGAAAAGTCGCACCTCTCGGTGATCCGGTCGAGGTGACTGTGAGAGATTACGAACTGTCACTGCGCAAAGTGGACGCACAGATGATAGAAGTACAGTAATCAAGTATCGGAAAAACAGATAAGAAGTTTAAAAAATATTAGAAAATTAAAAAGGAATAAGCAGTGAGGCTGTAAAAAAAGCAGAGTCATCTGCATTTTTTTTAGAGAGATGGTTAGGAGATTCTAATCAATGTGAGAAAAACCTAACAAAAAGGAGAAGAAAGATGTCAATTAAAATTGCACTCGCAGGTAATCCAAACTGCGGCAAAACAACATTATTTAATGCTTTGACCGGTTCCAATCAGTTCGTTGGAAACTGGCCTGGAGTAACAGTGGAGAAAAAAGAAGGTAAGCTAAAAGGTCACAGTGATGCGATCATCGTAGATTTGCCGGGGATATATTCCCTTTCTCCATATACACTGGAGGAAGTGGTAGCAAGAAACTTTCTTATCACAGAGCGACCGGACGCGATTCTTAACATTATCGACGGAACCAATCTGGAGCGTAACCTGTATCTGACAACACAGCTTGTGGAGCTTGGCATCCCGGTGATCGCGGCAGTCAACATGATGGACGTGGTGGCGAAGAACGGTGATAAAGTCAACACAGCGAATCTTGCGAAAGAACTTGGCTGCAAGGTGGTGGAGATATCCGCATTAAAGGGAACTGGTGTAACAGAAGCGGCAGACAAGGCAGTTGCGGTCGCCAATGCCCGCAGAAGAATGATTCCGCAGCACAGCTTTGAGGGCTGCGTGGAGCATACGCTTGCCCATATCGAGGAGGCAGTTCTTCACGAGATGCCGGAAGAGCAGCAGAGATGGTATGCAATCAAGATTTTTGAGCGTGACGAGAAGGTGATGGCACAGCTGAACATCCCGGCGGATATTCAGAAACATATTGAGCAGGATATCAAGGCGTGTGAAGATGAGATGGACGACGATGCAGAATCTATCATCACCAACGAAAGATACGTCTACATAGGCACTATTATCAAGGACTGCTGTGTAAAGAAGAACAAAGGCGGTATGACCACATCGGATAAGATTGACCGCATCGTGACAAACAGATTTCTTGCACTGCCGATTTTTGCGGTGGTAATGTTTATTGTATATTATGTATCCGTGACAACGGTCGGAACTGTTCTTACAGACTGGACCAACGACACACTGTTCGGGGCATGGATTATTCCGGCGGCACAGAGCGCTCTGGAAGCAATCGGCTGTGCAGGATGGCTTACAGGACTGCTGGTTGATGGTGTGATAAGCGGTGTAGGTGCAGTGCTTGGTTTCGTACCACAGATGTTAGTACTGTTTGCATTCCTCGCATTTTTAGAGTCCTGCGGATATATGGCGCGTATTGCATTTATCATGGACAGAATTTTCCGCAAATTTGGTTTGTCGGGAAAATCTTTTATCCCGATGTTAATCGGAACCGGTTGTGGTGTGCCGGGAATTATGGCCTCCAGAACGATCGAGAATGACCGTGACCGTAAGATGACGATTATGACCACGACATTCATTCCCTGTGGAGCGAAGCTTCCGATCATTGCGCTGATTGCCGGTGCATTGTTTGGCGGAGCCTCCTGGGTGGCACCAAGTGCTTACTTTGTCGGAATCGCGGCAATCATCTGCTCAGGTATCATTTTGAAGAAGACAAAAATGTTTGCAGGTGATCCGGCACCGTTTGTTATTGAACTTCCGGCGTATCATATGCCGACCGTCATGAACGTACTACGCAGCATGTGGGAGCGCGGATGGTCATTTATCAAAAAAGCAGGAACAATCATTCTTCTTTCTACAATCGTAATCTGGTTTGCGCAGAGCTTTGGCTTTGCAAATGGTTCCTTCGGAATGGTAGAGGACATGAATGACAGTCTGCTTGCAGCAATCGGAGGTGCGATCGCATTTATCTTCACTCCACTTGGATGGGGAAACTGGAGATCAGCCGTTGCGGCAATCACAGGTCTTGTTGCAAAAGAAAACGTAGTGGCAACCTTTGGACAGTTATATGGTTTTGCGGAAGTGGCAGAGGACGGGACGGAAGTCTGGGGTTCTCTTGCAGGGAGTATGACGGCAGTGGCCGCATATTCATTCCTTGTATTTAACCTGCTGTGTGCACCGTGCTTCGCGGCAATGGGTGCGATCAAGCGTGAGATGAACAATGCAAAATGGTTCTGGTTCGCAATCGGATATCAGACCGTACTGGCTTATCTGGTATCGCTCTGTGTATATCAGATCGGTACACTGATCACCACAGGAACATTTGGAGTTGGTGTAATCGCAGCATTTGTAATTATGGCCGGATTTATTTACCTGTTGTTCAGACCGTATAAAGAGAGCAATAAATTTACCATGAATGTGTCCAGCGTTGACGCGAAAGCGAAGGCAAAAGCGTAAAATTGTGTGTGAGTAATGTGTAAACAGATGTTTGTGCCTGTATGAAAACAGGGCGGAAAGGCAGGTTTTATGGGAACAATCGCAGTTGGGCTAGGTTTGGCGGCAATCGTGACGTTAATCATCCGCCAGATGATCAAGGACAAAAAGGCGGGCAAGTCACTCCAGTGTGGAGGTGACTGCAAGCATTGCGGCGGGCATTGCTCGAGTAACAACGATGTAAGATAGCGAAATATGCAGACAGGAGGGAGCGCCGGTGGCTGATAAGCGAATAGAGCAGATACAAATGGAGACAAAGGCCTATCAGAATAATCAGATGACGAGAGAAAAAATTATAGAAAAGCTCAGGGAGAACAATTGCAGGATTACGAAGCAGCGGCTTCTGATTCTGGACATCATCCTTGAAAACCAGTGCTCCTGCTGCAAGGAAATCTACGCGGAGGCGTTGAAGTCGGATCCGAACATTGGAACGGCAACGGTGTACCGCATGGTGAATCGCCTGGAAGAAATCGGGGCAATCAGCCGGAAGAACATGTATAAGGTTGTGAATCCTGCGGTAGAGGGCGGAAAACAGGTCTGCACGGTAGTGCTTGACGATGAGACGACGTATATCCTGTCGGCAAAACGCTGGAAGGAAATCGTCAAGGCAGGTCTGTCTACCTGCGGATATCTGAAAAAACAGAACGTTGTGTCGATTATGATGTCACAGCGAGAAGCTTAGAAACGGTCTGCAATATTGCTGAGCCGCTGTCAAAGAGCCTGGCTCTCTGACAGCGGCTTTTGAAACGTCGATGGAACAGGGATGAAAAGACTACCCATGGGGGTAGGTTACAAATGACAACAATCATGATAGCCTTAGAGAGTACAATTCAACCTAGAAAATAAAGATTGGCAGTTCAGAAAATGAGGATTGAACCAAGGAGGGAAATGATGAAATTAAGAAAGTGTTTTTTAACAATAATGATGGTGTTTGTAATGGCATTTTCATTAACAGCATGCGGCGGCTCTTCGAGCAGCAAAGATACATCGACAGAGGCGAAAGCAGATAAAGAAGAAACAGATGAGGAAGATGTAGAAGAAGTCGATACAGAGGATACAAAAGACGCAGATGCAGAAGAAGACGGATCATGGTATGATTATTCAGATCTTCTGACCGTATGTTTCCAAGGCGTTTCGGATGCCGGAGAAGTGGCAGTATTCGTGGCATCAGATGATATGAGTTTTGCAGTACTTGGTGTTGCAGATCCTGAGTCTGCACAGTCTGTCAGCTTTGCAGGAGATCTTACAGAAGATGAAAGCACTGGATATCTGACAATTACAGATGAGACAAGTGAGCAGACACTTACATTTGAAGTGATAGATAATGGAGACGAAACATATACATTAGACATGGGCGACACAGGCAAATTAACAATTACCGCTTGTACACAGGACGAAGCATTTGAATTGCTTGATACATTAGACACTTATACAGAGCCTGTTTCATAGGATTACGCAAGGTTGATATTTGTACAAAAAAAGGAATAATCGTTTCGGTGTCTGGATCTGTTCGTTCCAACGCGTTAGCCAGTGCATCCGAACTTATCATTTTTAAAAGAATTAATAACTCAATATCTACAAAAATAGATGTTCAAATATGAGCGTCTATTTTTTTTCCAAAAAATGGAAAGGCGTATTCACGTATTAAGTGGCAGATGTGGACTGGTTCATTAAGGCAGACGATATTGTTTTAAAGGGGAAAGGTAATTAGACAGCAGGAAATCCGCAGAGTTATAATAACCAACAGATACAAGGTGAAAATAAGCAATTTATAAAATTGGATTTATGCATTGACTTTCTTGGCTCAAGTTCACAAATATCTTGGAATTTTGCCGAATCTGTACTATACTATAAGTACTGAGCAATTACAACATATGCCCTGTTCAGGATTGAACAGGGCATAAAGTTGCTTATAGGAGATTTATTTGGCAACAAAAGAAAGAGGGAGAATGATAATGGCAGAGATAGGCGTAGTTCACGGACGTTTTCAAATATTGCACTTAAAACATATGGAGTACCTGCTGGCAGCGAAGATGCGCTGTTCCAGATTGTATATTGGAATCACACACCCAGATGATCTGTATCTGGGAGGCCTGGAGGCAGACAGACATGGAATCCGGAAGTCGGACAACCCGCTGACGTATCTGGAGCGGTATGAGATGATCCACGATGCGTTGGTAGACTTCGGAGTGCGGAGAGAAGAATTTGAGATCGTACCATTTCCAATCACGAGACCGGAATACATTTTTGAGTATGCACCGAAGGATGCGACATATTTCATGAGTGTCTACGATTCCTGGGGCGAGATAAAATGCGAGATGCTCAAGAGCATGGGCGCAGATGTAGATGTACTCTGGAGAAAATCAGAAGAAGAAAAAGGCGTGACCGGGACAGATGTCAGAACCGCGATTGCGCTCGGGCGCGACTGGCAGCAGATGGTGCCGAGAACGGTATATGATTATATCCTGAAGAACGGGATAGATCAACGGATCAAAGACAATGCAGTGTTCACCGGATAGGAGATAATCCTGCCGGGTTATCCAAATGTTAATTGGGGACAGAGCAAAAGTGCAATTGGGGACGTAGTAAAATGTCATTTTACTACGTCCCCAATTGCACTTTTGCTCTGTCCCCAATTAACATCCTCGACGAATGCTGATTATGATAACCATAAAGTACGCGGAAGAAAGCTCTTCATATGCTGCAGCATATCATCATCTGGTGATAGTCGCACAGCAGTAGTCACATTCTCGATCGGAACAACCGCCACATAAGAAGTAACTGATGAATCTCCGGCTGAGCAGTCAATCGTCTTACTCGGATTGAAGTGGGCGAGCCGCTCGGATCCTTCCGGTGCGATGATCTCAGCCTGTTTCAGATCAAAAGAGATAACGCTTTTTCTTTTGGACTTATTCAGGATCTTATCAATCGTGATCTCATGGTTCAATATGGAATATTCGTACTCCACATGAAAGCCTGGGAAAATGAGGTAGTAACAGATGATTCCCAGAATCAGTGCAAGAAACAGAGCTGGAAATCCGATGATCATGGTTCCAGCGACGAGTATTGCGATCAGCACAATGAGCAGAATCTGCAGGACGCGCTGTGCGCCGCTCATCTTCCTGGAAACAAGTAATTCACAAAATGTATCATTCATAAGAGTTCTCCTTTTTCGCGTGTAAATAATTAATGACCATAGTAGCGAGCTTGAAGGTCAGGGCATCTTCGAAAATACGGATGTCCAGCCCGGTCATTTTTTGAATATGTTCAATCCGATAGATCAGAGTGTTCCGGTGCATGTGAAGCTGTCGGGCTGTCTCCGCGATGTTCAGATTGTTCTGGAAGAAACGGCTGACGGTGGTCAGAAGCTCCTCATCCAGAGCATCAAATGGATTGACGCCGAATACTTCCCGCAGAAAATTCTCGCACAGAGCGGGAGGCAGACGATAGATCAGACCGCCGATCCCGAGTCTGTTGTAAGGAATCACGGCGTATTCCGGATAAAACACCCGTCCGATCTGAATAGCAAGGCGTGTCTGTGAATAGGCCTCCGCGGAATCCGACAGATGAGAAAACAGATTGCTGTAGGCAACCTGGACAGAAGTCATGAGCTCGGAGCTGATGGTATCCACCACCGTGCGAGCTGTCAATTCGGCATCATCGGTTCCGGGTGCTTTGCAGGGACTGATGAGGACGATACGCTGACCATCCATCCGGACAATAAAATACTTATGGGACGATGGAAACAGATTTTTCAGCAGCTCTATGAAATTTTCATCCATCACATTCCGGGAGGCAATGAGAAACAGACGCCGTTCACCGTGTGCATCGATGTGAAAACGGGAGGCGCGGGCATCAATTTCCGGGCGGGAGACGGCTTCACCAAGAATACTCTGCAGAAAAAAGTCCCGGTTGTATTTTTCCTTATAGGCGGAAGACAACTGCCGCAGCTGCGACAGCGTCTGTTCCGGGTCCCTGCTATCCTCGGCATTGAGGTGCAGATCCAGACCGGTCGCGCTTCGCAGATCGTCCAGTGCCTTTTGTAATTTTTCCTGATCTGTCATGGTATCCTCCTGTGATGAAAATCAATACGGACAAAAAAACAATACGGATAAAAAACGGAGACAGGTCATCTGCCTGTCCCCATTTATTTTAAAGGATTAATCTGTAATCGTCAACTCAGTTTCTTTATCAAAGAAATGAATTTTTTCCATATCTAATGCAAATCTTCCTTTGTCACCGTTTCTCAGTGGTGTGCGGGGATTTACACGGGCTGTAACCTGTGTGCCCTCCACATCAAAGTAGAGGTAAACCTCTGCGCCGAGCAGTTCATAAACCTTGATCGTAGACTCTACGATGCTGTCAGGAGACTGTACAAGGAAGGATTCCTCATCATGGATATGCTCCGGACGGATACCGAGAACAACAGTCTTGCCGTCATAACCACCGTTGATCAAAGCTTTTTTCTTTGAGGCCGGTACCTTCAATGTGTAAGAACCAACCTGCAGGGATACGTCCTGTCCCTTGATTGTCACCGCTGCATCCAGGAAGTTCATCTGTGGAGAACCGATGAATCCGGCAACGAATAAGTTGCATGGGTTGTTGTATAAATTCTGAGGAGAATCAACCTGCTGAACGAGACCGTCCTTCATAACGACGATTCTGGTTCCAAGTGTCATAGCCTCTGTCTGGTCATGTGTTACGTAGATGATGGTTGCGCCCAGTCTCTCGTGGAGCTTGGAAATCTCGATACGCATCTGAACACGAAGCTTTGCGTCCAGGTTGGAGAGCGGCTCATCCATCAGGAATACCTTAGGATTACGAACGATGGCACGTCCCATGGCAACACGCTGTCTCTGTCCACCGGATAAAGCCTTTGGTTTACGATCTAATAATTTGTCCAGATCAAGGATTCTGGCTGCTTCGCGAACCATCTTGTCAATCTCGTCCTTTGGCACTTTACGCAGCTTTAATCCGAAAGCCATATTATCATATACGGTCATATGCGGATACAGAGCATAGTTCTGGAAAACCATGGCGATATCGCGGTCTTTTGGCTCCACATTATTCATTGTCTTGCCATCAATTTCCAGTGTACCGCCGGAAATCTCTTCCAGTCCGGCCACCATACGAAGTGTAGTAGATTTACCACATCCGGAAGGTCCTACGAAGATGATAAATTCTTTGTCGTCGATGTCCAGGTTAAAATCTTTTACTGCTACGAATCCGTTTGGATATACTTTTTCAATACCTTTTAAAGATAAACTTGCCATGATAAATAGCCTCCTTAAATTCTGATACTGCTCGTCACTCTTGAGAGCAGGCGTTTGTTTTTGTTATGAATTCAGTATAGAGAAAAAACGGAAAATACACAATGTCACGAGTAACTAAAAAAATGGAAAGAAAGTGTACAGATTAACTATTGTATATGGTATACTCAATTCTGAGAGAAAAACTATCGGAATAGCATAGAAAGAGACAACGTGGATAGAAGACAGAAAATGGAGTGTAATGGTATGCAAAATGAACTGGAATACTACAAAATAGGAGATTCATTTGGCGGAAATCAGGAGTGGTTTCGAAATGTACTGATGTACATGGGCGGCTGTGCGGCTGCAACAGCCTGTGACAGCTGCATCTATCTGGCACTCAGACAGGGAAAAGAAAAATTATATCCTTATGATATCCATCATCTGACAAAGGAAGACTATATTCAGTTTTCGATGGTCATGAAGCCGTATCTCAGACCGCGGGTGCAGGGCATCAACAAACTGAGTCTCTATATAGAAGGATTTGCCAAATATCTTCATGACACGGGAATGCAGGAGCTGAAGATGGGAGGGTTTCCCGGAGAATACAGCGCCGAAAAGGCGGCACAGCAGATAAAGAACCAGATTGACAAAGGGTTTCCGGTGCCTTACCTGATGCTGCATCACACGATGCGAAAGTTCAAGGACTTCAACTGGCATTGGTTTTTGGTGGTCGGATATGAGGAGACAGCGTCGGATTTCAAAGTGAAGGTAGCGACCTACGGAGAGGCGACTGTATTCTCACTGGAGGAACTCTGGAACACAGGTTTTGAAGAAAAAGGTGGAATGATACTTTACGAATGGGAAAAAATTGGTTACAATATAGGTTAGCATACACTAAGATGGTCTTTTGCACAGAGGTGCGGCGGGCCACATAAAAAGGAGAGGTATTGATTATGGCAAATCCAGTAGTTACATTTGAGATGGAAAACGGAGACATTATGAAAGCAGAGCTGTATCCGGAGATCGCACCGAATACAGTGAATAATTTTGTATCATTGGTAAAAAAGGGATATTATGACGGGCTTATATTTCACCGTGTAATTCCGGGCTTCATGATTCAGGGCGGCTGTCCGAGCGGAACAGGAACAGGCGGACCTGGATACAACATCAAGGGAGAGTTCAGTCAGAACGGATTTGAGAACAATCTGACACACGAGCCGGGAGTGCTTTCCATGGCACGTGCAATGCATCCGGATTCAGCCGGATCTCAGTTCTTTATTATGCATCAGAACTCCCCACATCTGAACGGTGCTTATGCGGCATTCGGAAAGGTGACAGAGGGAATGGACGTGGTGAACAAGATTGCTGCGGTACAGACAGATTACAGCGACAAACCAATGCAGCCTCAGGTGATGAAAAAGGTTACGGTCGACACCTTCGGTGTGGAGTATGATGAGCCTGAGAAGGCATAAATTTACAGTAGAACGGCAAAGGCGCTTCGATAGAAGTGCCTTTTGTAAAATGAGAAATGTTTCGCAGGTGGAAAAAGTCTGAGATACAAGTACTGTCCGGCGTCAGTTTACTGACAGCACAACAGGAATAAATAAAAGAGGTAGAACTATGGAAATGATTCAAACGGAAGATCTGGTGTTTGAATACGATAAGCATGATGAGGAAGGCAATGTCATCGGGAAAAATACAGCCATCGATGGCGTGAACATAGATATTGAGCAGGGGAGCTTTGTGGCGATTCTGGGGCATAACGGTTCTGGAAAATCGACCCTTGCAAAGCATATCAATGCGATTTTAGTCCCCAGTGGCGGAACGATGTGGGTGGATGGGAGTGACACGAAGGATCCTGACAAATTATGGGATGTCCGCCAGACGGCCGGTATGGTATTTCAGAATCCGGACAATCAGATCATCGGAACGATTGTGGAGGAGGATGTGGGCTTTGGGCCGGAGAATCTGGGGGTGCCGACGGAGGACATCTGGACGCGTGTGGAGGAGAGCCTGCGGTCGGTGGGAATGCTGGAATACAGACACCATTCTCCAAATAAGCTGTCCGGTGGACAAAAACAGCGTGTGGCCATCGCGGGAGTGATCGCCATGCGCCCGAAATGTATCGTGTTGGATGAGCCCACCGCGATGCTGGACCCGAACGGGCGCAGAGAGGTTCTGCGCACGGTGGAGGAGCTGCGCAAAAAGGAAAATGTGACAGTGATTCTGATCACCCACTATATGGAAGAAGTTATCGACGCGGACAAGGTATGCGTCATGGACAGCGGACATGTGGTGATGGAAGGAACCCCGAGAGAAATATTCAGCCGGGTGGATGAACTGAAGAAGTACCGTCTGGATGTACCGCAGGTGACCATGCTTGCGGATGAACTGCAGAGCAGAGGCCTGGATATTCCGAGCGGGATTCTGCGGACAGAAGAACTGGTGGAGGCATTATGTCAATTAGATTAGAACATCTGAATTATATATACAATCCCGGAACGGCGTATGAGAGACAGGCTCTGACAGATATCAATCTGGAGATCCCGCAAGGACAGTTTGTGGGCGTGATCGGACATACTGGCTCCGGAAAGTCCACCATGATCCAGCATCTGAATGGACTGATCCGGGCGACAAGCGGGAAATTATACTACGAGGATCAGAACATTTACGACGAGAATTACGATATGAAAAAGCTGCGGAGTCAGGTGGGGCTGGTATTTCAGTACCCGGAGCATCAGCTCTTTGAGGTGGACGTTATCACGGATGTCTGTTTTGGACCGAAGAATCAGGGATTTTCTCCAGAGGAGTGCAGGAAGAGGGCAAAAGAGGCACTCGAGTTGGTCGGATTTCCCGAAAAGTACTATGAACAGTCCCCGTTCGACCTGTCGGGCGGCCAGAAGCGCCGTGTCGCTATCGCGGGGGTGCTTGCTATGCAGCCGAAGGTTCTTGTTCTGGACGAACCGACTGCTGGACTGGATCCGAGAGGCCGGGATGAGATACTGGACCAGATTGCACTGCTGCATGAGAAGACAGGCTTGACAGTGATTCTTGTATCGCATAGTATGGAAGATATCGCAAAGTACGTGGACCGTATTGTTGTGATGAATCAAGGGGAGAAGATGCTGGACGGTGTCCCGCGCGAGGTGTTCTCCCATTATAAGGAACTGGAAAAAGTCGGGCTTGCGGCACCACAGGTGACCTATATCATGCATGCGCTGGCTGAAAAAGGAATGAAAGTAGATACCGATGTAACCACGATTCAGGAAGCAGCGGATGAGATAATGAGGCATTTTCATGATTAGAGATATTACGATCGGACAATATTATCCGGCAAACAGCATACTGCATAGATTAGACCCGAGGGTGAAGATCGTCTGTACCCTCCTGTTTTTGATCTCGCTTTTTCTGCAGAAGAGTATTCTGGGGTATGTGGTGGCGACCTTGTTTCTGGTCATCGTCATCCGGGAGTCCAAGGTACCGTTTAAATTCATTGTAAAAGGGCTTAAGCCCATTATACTGCTGCTTTTGATTACGGTGGGATTCAATCTGTTTTTGACGGATGGTCCGGTTGTGCTGGTGAAGTTCTGGATATTCCGGATTACGGACACCGGTCTTGAGACGGCTGTGTACATGGCAATCAGACTGATGTATCTGATCATCGGTTCGTCGCTGATGACATTTACAACGACGCCGAATGAGCTGACGGACGGAATTGAGAAGCTTCTTCACCCGTTAAATAAGATCAAGGTTCCGGTGCACGAGATTGCCATGATGATGTCGATCGCCCTCCGGTTTATCCCGATTCTTCTGGAGGAGACGGACAAGATCATGAAAGCGCAGATTGCAAGAGGTGCAGATCTGGAGAGCGGCAATATTATTCAGAAAGCAAAGAGTATGATCCCCATTCTGGTGCCGCTGTTCGTGTCGGCGTTTCGCCGTGCTAACGACCTTGCCATGGCGATGGAATCACGGTGCTACCGCGGGGGCGATGGCCGGACGAAGATGAAACCACTGGTTTACAAGAGCAGAGATCGGATGGCCTATGCGGCGATGATTGTATATATGGTGCTGATCGTGGTGATAGGGCGGTTTGTGCCGTTTCATATCTGGATCTTCTGACCGGGAGCAGAGCCTGAGTCTGGAGTGGAGCCTATGAAGTCACTTTGAGAAAAATGAGAAAGCATCTATGAAAATATAAGGAAAATCTATGAAAAGAATCAGACTTACGGTGGCTTATGACGGCACCGCCTACTGTGGCTGGCAGGTTCAGCCCAACGGAATCACAATAGAAGAAGTTATCAACCGGAAGCTTGGCGGACTGACGGGGGAGGATATCACGATCATCGGTGCAAGCCGGACAGATTCCGGTGTCCATGCGCTGGCCAACGTCGCGGTATTTGATTCCGACACCACGATCCCGCCGGACAGAATGGCCATTGCGCTGAACCAGAAGCTGCCGGATGATATCGTAATCATAAAATCTGAGGAAGTACTGCCGGACTGGCATCCGCGATATCAGAAGAACATCACAAAGACTTATGAGTATCATGTGACGAACGCACCGTTCCCGAATCCGCTGAAGAGACTGACCAGTTTCTTTGTCTCCTATCATCTGGATATTGGGAAGATGCGCGAGGCAGCAGGGTACATCGTGGGTGAACATGATTTCGCAAGTTTCTGCAACATACGGACGAATGCACTGACAACGGTGCGAAGGGTGGACGAACTGTCCATCCGGCAGGAGGGGGAGGACATCACATTCCGCATTTCCGGGAATGGGTTTCTCTACAACATGGTCCGCATCATCGTCGGGACCCTGCTTCGGGTAGGGCGCGGGTTCTATACGCCGGAGCAGGTGAAGGAAATCGTGGAGGCGAGAAACCGCAAGGCTGCCGGAGTTACAGTTCCGCCGCAGGGACTTGTACTTGTGGAGATTGATTACCATGAGGATGAAACGCAGAAGATTGAGCAGTAAAATCGTATTTTGTACAGAATGGAAAAGCATATTTTTTCAAAATGGTATCATCATAAGAAAAAGTGCTGGAGGAGTGATAACATATGGAGACGGCAGAGGTATTACAAAAAGTAAAATCCGGGGAAATATCCGTGGAGGACGCCGAGCGCTATTTTCGCAAAAAACCATTCGAGGAGATGGGATATGCAAAGCTCGATACACATAGAAAAATCAGGTCGGGTTTTTCGGAAGTGATTTTTTGCAGCGGGAAAGCGGATGAGCATCTGCTGCGCATTTTCGGAAAACTGTATGAGGAGGATGGCGAGGTTTTCGGAACCAGAGCCACAAAGGAACAGTATGAGATGATCCGGGAGCGGTATCCGCAGGTGGAGTATGATGAATTGTCGCACATTCTCAAAATCGAGAAGCCGGAAAAAGAGAGAAAAGGTCTGATCGCAGTCTGTACCGCAGGGACGGCAGATATTCCGGTGGCCGAGGAGGCAGCGCAGACCGCGGAATATTTTGGGTCCAGTGTCGAGCGTGTGTTTGACGTGGGAGTAAGCGGGATCCACCGGCTGCTATCCGAACTGGATGTCATTCAGAAAGCAAACTGCGTGGTTGCGGTTGCCGGGATGGAAGGCGCGCTGGCAAGCGTGATCGGAGGTCTGGTGGACAAGCCGGTCATCGCGGTGCCGACCTCGGTGGGATATGGTGCCAGCATGCACGGTCTGTCGGCACTGCTGACAATGATCAACTCCTGTGCCAACGGGATCTCGGTGGTCAACATCGACAATGGATATGGTGCCGGGTATGTAGCAACGCAGATTAACAGATTAGGAGTAAGAGAATGAGCAATACACTGTATTTAGAATGTTATTCGGGAATCAGCGGGGACATGTCTGTTGCGGCGCTGATCGATCTGGGAGTAGAAAAAGAGATGCTGGTGAAGGCGCTGAAAAGTCTGCCGCTGGACGGATATGAGATTCAGATCAGCAGAAAAAAGAAGGCCGGACTGGATGTCTGTGATTTTGATGTAGTGCTGGATGCAGCACACGAAAATCATGATCACGACATGGCGTATCTGTATGGAAAAGAGCAGCCGGAGATGCATGTGCATGTTCATCAGCACGACGCCGATCATGAGCATATGCATCATTCCGGGCAAGGCGAAAACAGTGCATGTCCTCACAGTCATGAACATCTTCACAGCCCGGAGGATGAGACGGGACACGATCATCATGAGCATGTTCACGGAACGCAGGATCATAACCATGGAACGCAGGACCACGAGCACGGAACCCACGCACATACCCACGGAGCCCACGATCATGTGCACAGGGGTCTTGCAGATGTCACGAAAATTATCAACGGTTCCGGTCTGACGGAACGGGCAAAGAACATAGCCATCCGCATCTTTACCGTTCTCGGCGAGGCGGAGGCGAAGGCCCACGGCGAGACACTAGAGAGCGTACATTTTCATGAGGTGGGAGCGGTGGATTCCATTGTGGACATCGCAGCGATTGCGGTCTGCATGGACGCATTGGACATCGAGGATGTGATCGTGCCGGAGCTCTGCGAGGGAAAAGGATTTGTCAGATGCCAGCACGGTGTACTTCCGGTGCCGGTGCCGGCAGTGGCCAACATCGTGACGGCGAACGGACTGCGCCTGCACATCACAGACATGCAGGGAGAGATGGTGACGCCCACAGGAGCAGCATTTGCCGCCGCAGTGAAGACATCGGATGTGCTTCCGGAGGAGTTCGCGATTAAAAAGATAGGAATTGGGGCAGGAAAGCGTGAGTACGAGCGACCGAGTCTGCTGCGTGCAATGTTGATTGAACCGATAGAAAATACGAAGCAGTCAGACGCAGATTCCAGCAGTGATGTCGCGGATTATATTTACAAGCTGGAGAGCAATATCGATGACTGCACCGGCGAGATGCTGGGGCTCGCCATGGAAAAATTGTTCGAGGCCGGGGCGAGGGATGTCAGTTACATGCCGGTGTTCATGAAGAAGAACCGTCCGGCGTATCAGCTGAATGTAATCTGCAGCGAGAAGGATGTTTCTGCATTGGAGCAGATCATATTTGAGGAGACGACCACTATCGGAATCCGCAGAGTGAGGATGGAGCGCACGATTCTGAAAAGAGAGATGGCGCTCGTGCAGACATCATTCGGTGAGGTGCGTGTAAAGGTCTGTGATTTTGACTCCGGGACGCGCTGTTATCCGGAGTATGAGAGCGTAGCGAAGATCTGTCGCCAGCGGAATCTGTCCTATCGTGATGTTTATATGGCGGTTCACCGCGAGTGTGAAGCGCTGCAGCGAAGAAACGTATAAATCCCGCAAGGGGAGATCAGGCAGATTTCCGGCATCCGCTCGACAGATGCCGTGACAGATAGGAAAAAAATGAACACATACGAAGAAAAATGTAAAGAACTGAAAGAAATGATCGATGGATATACGAAAAAAAATCTGATGATTGCATTTTCCGGGGGAGTGGACAGCAGTCTGCTCCTTTCTCTTGCGTGCGAGAGTGCAAAGCAATATGGAACCACAGTCTACGCCGCCACGCTGCACACCATGCTTCATCCTATGAATGATCTGGAGGAGGCGAGGAGGACGGCACGCGAGGCAGGAGCGGAGCATCTGGTGCTGAAAGTGAATGAACTGCAGGATGCCGGGATACTGCACAATCCGGTGGACCGCTGTTACCGATGTAAAAAATGTCTTTTTCAGCAGGTGCAGAAACAGGCGGAGGAGCTGGAAATTGATGTGATTCTGGATGGGACCAACGAGGACGATCTGCATGTGTATCGTCCCGGAATCCGTGCGCTGGGAGAACTTGGAATCATCAGCCCGCTTGCGCTGACCGGCATGACGAAGGCGGAGGTGCGGCGGCTGGCGAAGGAGAACGGCCTTGCGACCTCATCGAAGCCGTCCACACCGTGTCTTGCGACCAGATTCCCTTACGGAACACAACTGGAGGAGTCGAAGATGAAGCAGGTGGAAAAAGGGGAGGCATATCTGAAAACTCTTGGATTTTATAATGTGCGTCTGAGAGTCCACGGGGATACTGCAAGAATAGAGGTGGACCGGCCGGATATCGGAAAGATGGCAGAGAAGAGCGGGGAAATCGTGGCATATCTGAAATCGCTGGGATACCGCTATATTACCGTTGATCTGGAAGGATTCCGGTCCGGCAGTATGGATTTGGAAGAATGGAGGGAGCAAAGATGAGACTGACAATTCTGGGAACCGGAAATGCTATGGTGAAGGAGTGCTATAATACCTGTTTTGCGCTGACGCAGGACGGGCAGCATTTTCTGGTGGATGCGGGAGGCGGAAACCGGATCATGAAGGTGCTGGCAGACACGAATATCGATGCGGTGGATATCCATGATATTTTTATTACCCATGAGCATATAGATCATCTGCTGGGATGCATCTGGATGATCCGGGTGATCGCGACGAAGATGAATCAGGGGAAATATGAGGGTGACCTGCGTATTTTCTGTCACAGCGGTTTGGCGGACACGATAAGAACCATCGCGGGGCTGACTCTGCAGAAGAAAATGTGTGCGCATTTTGATGAGCGCATTCAGTTCGTTCCGCTGCAGTCGGGAGATCAAGCGGAAATCCTGGGATGTCCGGTCACCTTTTTTGACATTTTTTCGACCAAGGCAAAGCAGTTTGGCTTCACCCTTCGGACAGGGGATGGCAAAAAGTTTACCTGTGTCGGGGATGAGCCTTACAATGAAAAGGATTATGAGTACGTGAAGGGCAGTGACTGGCTGACGCATGAGGCGTTCTGCCTGTACGGGGAGGCGGACAAGTTCAAGCCTTACGAGAAGCACCACAGCACCGTGCGCGAGGCGTGCAAGGTGGCAGAGGAGCTGAAGATCCCGAATCTGATTCTTTATCACACGGAGGAGACCCATCTGGCAGAGCGGAAGGAATTGTATATAGCGGAGGGGCAGGAGTATTATCACGGCAATCTGTATGTGCCATATGACCTGGAGACATTTGAAATATAAAAGCGGGTACAACGTTTTCAAAATAACCCGGCCAATCACCCCGAATGGTCTGGTTATTTCTGAAACGTTGTACTAGTCAAAAAGCTCAAGATGTGTTATATTTTTCTAGGTAAAATACAGGGGATGAGAGATGGAATAGAATATGTCGGCAGAAAAAATTTTTATGAATAAAATGAATGAACTGGTAGAAAAAGGGAAAAAGAACGGAAATTCGATTAGCGGACAGGATATCGCGGATGCATTTCCGGGTGCCGTATTTGCAGAGCAGCAGATCGTTCAGATGCATGCTTATATCAAGGGATTTGGCATTAAAATTGAAGAGGCGGGAGAAGCCCAAACAGCGAAAGACCGGACTGTGCAGAAGCCGGCGGTGGAGAAAAGGGCGGTGAAGAAGCCGTCAGTGGGGAATCAGTTGGTGGAGAAGCAGACAGCAGGGAACCAGGTGCCGGACGATCAGGACACAGACACAACGGACGAAGCAGAGGAAGAGTTTGACGAATCCGCCGAGGAACTGATTCTGGATAAAGATATATCGGAGACGAGCCTTCTGGATGCAGAGGATTCCACAGACATCTTTGTAAAGAAAAGATTTGTCAACATGGACAAGAGCGAAGCAGATCTTCTGGATGAAGGCGGATTTCGTGGAAAAACCTCGAATGAAGAAGCTGGCGATGAGGAAGAGGAGGATATTGATTCTGCGAACCTGCTGGAGGGCATCGGCACAGAAGATCCGGTCCGGCTATATCTAAAGGAGATTGGAATGTATCCGCTGCTCACGATCGAGGAGGAGCTGGCTCTCGCACAGCGAAAGAGTGAGGGAGATAAGGCTGCATTTGACAGGCTGATCAACTCCAACCTGCGGCTGGTAGTCAGCATAGCAAAAAGATATACCGGAAGAGGTCTGAACTTTCTGGACTTGATTCAGGAGGGAAATATCGGGCTGATAAAAGGCATAGAGAAGTATGATTACAGCAAGGGATTCAAGGTGAGCACGTATGTTACCTGGTGGATCAAGCAGGCCATCACAAGGGCGCTGGCCGACAAGGCACGGGTTATTCGTGTTCCGGTACATATGGTGGAGGAAATTAATAAAGTGGTCCGCATGCAGAAAAAGCTGACGCTGACACTGGGATATGAGCCGAGCCATGCACAACTCGCAGAAGAACTGCAGATCAGTGAGGAACGTCTGCTGGAAATCATCCGGTATGCGGCAGATTCGGCGTCTCTTGATACGCCGATCGGAGATGAGGAAGATTCGACGCTGGCTAATTTTATTGCGGATGACAAGATGCTTTCCCCGGAGATGTCGGCGGAGCAGTCACAGCTGAAGGAGAATATTAATCAACTTCTGGAGATGCTGACGGAGAGAGAACGGGAAATCATTATTGCGAGATTCGGCCTGAAAACAGGCGTTCCGAAGACGTTGGAGGAAATAGGTTCCGAACTAAACGTGACCAGGGAGCGTGTGCGCCAGATTGAGGCGAAGGCACTCAAAAAATTGAAAAACACCCGAAAGAGAGTTCTGATCAGGGATTTTATGTAAAGAACGGGAAGATGGTATTGAGAAAGCATGTATTTATGATATGTCACAATATATAGCTGAAAACGAGATTTGGCCGGATGGCTGAGTCTCGTTTTTTGAGCAATAGTGGACGGAGCAATAGGGGGCAGAACAATAGGGGACAGAACAATGGGACACAGAGCAATAGGGGGGGCATACCAACAGGGGGGGGACATACATAAGCAGAAGCTTTTGTATGTCCCCCCCTGTTAAAATGTATCAAAGGAAAGAGTGAAGAAAAAAAGGGTGGATCAGGCTCGTGTTACATGTAAGGCTTTAAATACTCTGCGGCGGAACGATTCATTTCTTTAGAAAATTCGCTTTCGTATTTTCGCTTCCAAAATGCCGTCACACTGGACGCGAAATCTAAAGAGTATTCCTGAGCGGATTCCGGGGAAGACACACTGGTGCTGTTGGGATTTTTATGCTGCCGATGCTGTGCCATATTGGCTTTTTTCTGCGTCAGGTACATTTCACGCAGTTCATCCGGTGAGCAGGTGTGATAGGTGTTCTCGGAAACAATGTATTTGCCCTCGAACCGCACCGGCTTCGGACGTTCCTTCTGTTGGCGCACCGGATATCCCATCACGACCATGCCGACAGGGATTGTGAGCTCGGGGAGTCCGAGCAGCGCGGTGACTTCCTCGCAGCGCTCCAGGATGTCACCGATATAGCAGCAGCCGATTTCAAGGCTTTCTGCAGCAATGGTTGCGTTCTGGGCGGCGATCATCGTGTCACTGATGGCTAAAAGCATATCTCCCACGCCGGTTTTTCTCGGTGTACAGCCAGCGGCCCGATAAGTGTCTGTCCAACGCTTCTGGTCTGCGACAAACACCAGTACCACAGGTGCTTTGGCTATAAAAGACTGGTTGTCGCACAATATCGCCAGTTTTTCCTTCCGCGCCGGTTCTGTGACGTGAATAATACTGTAAAGCATCTGGTTTCCGGCGGTCGGAGCGTGGAAGGCAGCGTTTAATATCATCTGTAGTTTTTCATGCTCCACGGGTCTGTCTTCATATACTCTTACACTTTTGGCCTCGCAGAGGGTTCTTAGTACTTCGTTTTCGTAATTCATAGCGGATTCTCCAATTCAGATTTTTTTGTTCTATGCCGGAATTGTATGATTTTAAGTGTCTTTGTACAATTTCGGGGTGGAACGGTGGTGGTGCAGTCCGGGGGATTTATCCCTATAAGCATAACATTTATGAATGGGGTTTGCAAAGAAATAGAAGACCGATGAATTGCGTAATTTGTTGTTCGCAGTTGGTGATGTACTGTTTACTTCTTGCATTTCTTGTGCTTTCATGTTAGAATCATTTCATAAATTCAGTAAGAAGTTCTTCTTACGCATTTTATATGGCGAATCGCCAATTTTTCACGCAGAATAATAAATTAATGCAACACATGTAAAGGGGAAGATAGTGCCTGTATTCGGAGGCATTGCAAATTGCCAATTCAGTCAATTTATGTTACTATCAGGTTGCAGGAAAGAGGACACATGGGAGAAATCCAGAATCTAATTGAAAATGTGAGTATTGAGGCACAATACGATAAGAATGCAAAGGCGTTGCTGGTGCAAAAGCCATTTTTGGCGAATATTCTGATTCGTACGGTGGAGGAGTTTCAAGGGGCAGATCCAGGAGAAGTAGAACGGCTCATCGAAGGTGAACCACGGGTCAGTGAGGTGCAGGTGGAGCCAGGGTTTACAAATAAGAATGCACCTGACGGAGCACACGAAATTATGGGACGAAACACAGAAAACAGTATTCGCCGGGAAGGCGTCCGTTATTTTGACGTCCTGTTTGATGTTAGAACAAAGGATGGGCTTGCCAAAGTGATCGTAAATATGGAGGCGCAGAAGGCAAAGCCGTCAGGATACGACTTGGAGATGCGTGGCATTTTCTATGCGGCGCGGTTGATTTCTTCCCAGTTGGAAAGAGAGTTTACCGGGAAAAATTATAATGGGATTCAAAAAGTGTACTCCATTTGGATATGTATGAACTGTCAGGAGAATACATTTAACAGAATCCATCTGGCAAATGAGGATATTCTGGGGCAGTCACGCTGGAAGGATATGTATGACGTGATGAATGTTGGAATTATATGTCTGGCGAAAACGCTGGACCTGGATCGGTCGCATGAACTTCATCGCTTGTTGGGAGCAATGTTTCTGCCAACGGTGTCCATACAGGATAAGGAAGAAATTATAGAAAAAGAATTTAGGATAGAGTTAGAGGGAGAGCGAAAGGAGCTGATCGGAACGATGTGCAATCTGGGCGAAGGAATTAAGGAAGAGGCGCTGAATGAAGGCGAATATAGGAAACTGATGGAGCTGATTATTAAAAAGATTAAAAAAAATAAGAGTCTGCTTCAGATCGCAGATGAACTGGAAGAAACGGAAGAGGCGATTTTTCCATTATATAAAGCAGTAATCGATGCGGCACCGGAATATGATATGGATAAAATATGTGAAAAAATTTATCTCAAAAGAAATCCTGTGAAACCGTAAAACCCTCTTGTATAATGGACATTAACGAGTTATGCTCTGACTTTTGCAGCTGGAAAAATATAAGAACCCGTCAATCCAACAAACCATGTGGGCTGACGGGTCTGTCTTTGTGCAAAAGCGCGGAGCTGTCGGATAGTTGGAAAAAACATAAGATTTTCAGCAGGGTGTCAAAGAATGGAGAAACGAAACATGAATAGCCAGAAGGAAGAAAATAATAGAATACACGGGAGAAACCATATTCCCGATAAAATTCAAATACGGAATGCGAGAGTGCATAACCTTAAAAATATAGATGTGGATATCCCGTTGAATCAGATCGTCGGCATAGCAGGTGTTTCCGGCTCCGGGAAATCATCCCTGGCACTGGGAGTCTTGTATGCGGAAGGGTCGCGCCGCTATCTGGATGCGCTCTCTACCTATACCCGGCGGCGCATGACACAGGCCGCGAAGGCGCAGGTGGACGAGGTACTTTATGTCCCGGCGGCGCTGGCACTGCACCAGCGTCCGGGGGTTCCGGGGATTCGCAGTACCTTTGGCACGGGAACGGAACTGCTGAACAGTCTCCGGCTGATGTTTTCACGGCTGGCGAAGCATCGCTGTCCCAATGGGCATTATTTGGAACCCACGCTGGCAGTTGCGGCGGGGCAGGAACTGGTCTGCCCGGAATGCGGAGAACATTTCTCTGCTCCATCTGCGGAGGAACTGGCATTTAACAGTCAGGGAGCCTGCCATACCTGCGGGGGGACCGGTGTGGTACGAACGGTGGACCAGGCGGCACTGGTGCCGGATGAATCACTGACCATTGACGAGGGTGCCGTCGCACCGTGGAATACGCTGATGTGGTCATTGATGACGGATGTATGCCGTGCGATGGGTGTTCGTACTGAGGTGCCGTTTTCCGAACTGACTGAGCAGGAACGAGAAATTGTTTACCATGGTCCTGCGGAAAAGAAGCGTATTTTCTATAAGCCGAAGAATGGCAGTAATCAGGCAGGAGAATTGGATTTCACCTATTTTAATGCCAATTACACCGTGGAAAATGCTTTGTCCAAGGTGAAAAATGAAAAGAGTATGAAGCGTGTGGAAAAATTTCTGAAGCAGGGCGTCTGCCCGAATTGCGGCGGCACCCGGATATCGGAAACTGCCAGAATGCCAAAGCTTCGTGGGATTTCTCTGGACGAAGCCTGCGCGATGACACTAAACACGCTGATGGAGTGGGTGGCAGGCGTGCCGGATTCGCTTCCGGGCGAGATGCGGCCGATGGCGGAAACTATCTGTGATTCGTTTCGGACGGTGGCAAAACGTCTGGTGGATCTGGGACTGGGGTATCTGACGCTTGACCGTGCCGCGTCCACGCTCTCCACCGGAGAACGACAGCGGATGCAGCTTGCCCGTGCTGTGCGAAACCGCACCACCGGCGTGTTGTATGTTCTGGATGAGCCGTCGATCGGACTGCATCCTTCCAACATCGTCGGACTGACGGGAGTCATGCACGATCTGGTTGCCGATGGAAATTCTGTAGTGTTGGTCGATCATGACACACAAATTCTGTCGGAGGCGGACTGGATCGTGGAGATGGGACCGGAGGCAGGCGCGGACGGCGGGCAGGTCATTGCACAGGGGTCGATTCAGGAGATTGAAAAGAATCAAGCCTCTCAGATCGGTCCGTTCCTCTCGGGAGAGGCCTCCAATCGTGTGAGAGAGCAGGCTGAGGCGGATGCACTGTTTGATCTGGGTAACATTCATTTGTCTACCGGGGAAATCCACACGGTGAAGCCCTTAGAGGTAGATATTCCAAAAGGACGGCTGACGGTGGTGACAGGGGTATCCGGTTCCGGAAAAACAACCCTGATTCTGGAAAGTCTGATTCCGGGACTGGAAGCTGCGATTGCGGGGAAGGCATTTCCGGCGCATGTGCGGGAAATTGCGGCAGAAGGGATTCGTCAAGTCAAGCTGATTGATGCAACGCCGATCGGCATTAACGTCCGCTCTACGGTGGCGACCTATGCCAATGTGCATGATGAACTGCGGAAAATCTATGCAAGGACAGAGGGTGCCAAAGCCAAAAAGTATAAGGCGGGGGACTTTTCCTACAATACCGGAAAGCTGCGCTGTCCGATTTGCGACGGTACCGGTACGATCAGTCTTGACGTACAGTTTCTGCCAGATGTGGAGATTCCATGTCCGGAGTGCGGTGGGTCAAGATATGCAAAAGAGGCGGAAAGCATCAAGCGAAAAGCTCAGGATGGAAGTGAATATTCTTTGCCAAAACTCATGGATATGGATGTGAAACATGCTTTGACAGCGTGTGAAGATCTGAAAACGGTTCATCGACGTCTGCAGGTTTTGCAGGATCTGGGCCTCGGCTATCTGACACTCGGCGAAGAGACACCGAGCCTGTCCGGCGGAGAAGCGCAGCGGCTGAAGCTGGCCTCCGAGATGGGCAGACAGCAGGCGGACGCGGTTTTTGTGTTTGATGAACCAACCATCGGCCTGCATCCGCTGGATGTTCGCACGCTGTTGGCGGTATTCGACCGGCTGGTCGTGAGTGGCGCGACGGTCATTGTGATTGAGCATGACCTGGACGTGATTTCCAATGCGGATTATATTATTGATATGGGTCCGGGAGGCGGTGAGGACGGCGGGTACATTGTTGCCACTGGAACACCGGAGGAAGTGGCGGCTGATCCGCGGAGTATTACGGGGAAATACATGACTATTCGCAGGTAGTGCGCCACTTCCTGCGTGCAGAGTTTCAGACGGCACCGGAATATGATATGGATAGAATATATGAAAAAATCAACCAGAAAGAAATCCTGTAAAATCATAAAAGCCTCTTGAATAATGAGCATTAACGAGTTATACTATAAAAGTAATTAAATAAAAGTTCTTCGGGGTAGGGTGCAAGTCCCAACCGGCGGTATAGTCCGCGACCCACTTAGGTGGCTGATTTGGTGCGATTCCAAAACCGACAGTAAAGTCTGGATGAGAGAAGAGATTGTATGATTGGATCGTAACGATAGCCTCGAATATTTATATTCGAGGTTTTTTTATGTAATAGGAAAGTTCTCTGAACTTTCCTATTACATAAAAACCCTCCAGGGGATGCGCACTACGCACAAATGGAATATGGTCACTGAGGTGACCGCGCTTCGGCGCGAGAGTTTCGCATACGAAACTCTTTGTTCTGTCATAGGAAATTCTTTTTGATTTCCAATTTACGCCAATACAGCAACTCCTCAAAGATGAACCGGAAACACGAATCGGCAGAGACCGGTACAAAAATTTAAGGGGGAAGTGGAGATGAAAGAACAGATTTAATAAAGCTTTACTGAGATAACGTAAATAACCTTAGGGAAAATAAAATGAAAAGAGGGAAAATAAAATGAGTACACAGACAGATGTTACAGAAAAAACACAGACAGTAAATGCAAAACCGAGAATTAGAATCCAGGCAATTGCACAGATCGGTATGTTGGCGGCAATCGCGACCGTATTGATGTTATTTGAGATTCCACTGCCGTTTGCGCCTTCGTTTTACGAGATTGATTTCAGCGAGGTACCGGTGCTTGTCGGATGTTTTGTGATGGGACCACTTGCGGGAGCCATCATTGAACTTGTAAAGATCCTGTTGAATTTCTTGATTAACGGAACTGCAACAGCAGGGGTAGGCGAGATTGCCAACTTCATCATCGGCTGCGCTTTTGTTGTACCAGCGGGAATCATTTACCATAAGATGCACAGCAGAAAAGGTGCGATCGTTGGTATGCTGACAGGAACCTTATTCATGACGTTCGTGGGCTGTTTCCTGAATGCATATATTCTGCTCCCGACCTATGCGAAGGCATTCCAGATGCCGATTGATGCACTGGTAGGAATGGGAACCGCGGTAAATCCACATATCACAAGCCTGATGGGCTTCGTGCTGCTGGCGGTGGCACCGTTCAACCTGTTAAAAGGGTGCCTTGTATCGTTGATTGTATTTTTGATCTATAAGAAGATCAGTCCGATTTTTAAGATTCATCAGAAGTAGCAACCACGCTTTGAATGCAATTGGGGACGTAGCAAAACTGCAGTTTTGCTACGTCCCCAATTGTCATTTAACCTGTCCCTAATTGAATGTCCGGTTTATTCGGAGGCAGGGAATTAGTTTTTACTGGTGGTTTTCGCGCACAGCGTGGCTGCGTAAGCCAGCGCCTCGTGGATATTTGCGCGGAAGTTCTCCGGTCCGACTTTTTCTACGAAACCGCCTTTTTCCATCATCTTCAGTGGCTGTTCGGCAGCGTGGGAGATGATGAGCGTGACGTTTGCCTTCTGACAGGCGGTGTGGACCTCCTCTAACTTGCGGAGCGCGGACATATCCATGGCGGGAACGCTTCGCATACGTAAGATAACGACTTTAGTCCCTTTATCCTTGTAGACATTCAGGAACTTGTCGGCTGCGGCAAAGAACATGGGTCCAATTACTTCATATACTAATGTGCCTTTCGGGACGGTCTCCAGATTGTCCTCCGGGTTTGTACTGTAGGTCCAGCCGCGCACTTCGGCGACATCGGACATTCTCTTTAAGAAGAGGAATGCAGCCAGCACGAAACCAACCTCGATGGCAACGACAAGATCGAACACAACGGTCAGCACAAAGGTGGTTACAAGCACGAGGATGTCACTCTTCGGCGCCTTCTTTAAAAGATGGAGAAATTCTTTCCAACCGCACATGTTGTATGCAACCATAAACAGAATCGCGGCGATGGTCGGCATGGGGATGAGTGCGGCATATGGCATCAGCAGAATCAGGATCAGTACCAGCACGATGGAATGTACCATGCCGGAGATCGGGGAACGTCCGCCGTTCTTTACATTTGCAGCGGTTCGTGCGATGGCTCCGGTCGCCGGGATTCCCCCGAAGATGGCGGAGACGATATTGCCGGCACCCTGTCCGATTAGCTCAGCGTTGGGATTGTGCTCGTCGCCGATCATACCGTCGGACACAACGCAGGACAGGAGAGATTCGATGGCCGCGAGAATGGCGATCGTCATCGCATCCGGCAGCACACTCCGAACCAGTGCAAAATCAAAGTGAGGGATGGAAGGAACCGGCAGTTTGTTGGAAATCTCATACAGACTTCCGATGGTGTTCACATCCAGATGCAGCACTTTCACAAGAATGATCGCGGCGATGACTGCAATCAGTGACGGTGGGATCTTGGCGTTTACTTTCGGCCACAGAATCAGGATGGCCAGAGAAAGGACACCCACGATCAGTGCGGTATAGTTGATGGTTCCGATGGTGGCAACACATTGTTCCAGCTTTTCCAGTGTCTCAATGGGAGATTTCTCAAAAGTGAGTCCGAGAAAGTCCTTGATCTGCCCGATGAAAATGGTGACGGCGATTCCGCTGGTGAATCCGGTGACAATTGTATAAGGTATGTATTTGATCAGGGAACCGAACTTGCACAGCCCCATGACAATCAGAAAGATCCCGGCAAGAATCGTGGCAACAGCCAGTCCCGCAATTCCCTTTGTCGCGACGATCCCTGCGACGATCGTCGCAAATGCGGCGGTCGGACCGGAGATCTGGACCCGGCTCCCTCCCAGCGCGGCGATGACAAAGCCGGCGAAGATGGCGGTGTAAATACCCTGCTCTGGGCTGACGCCGGATGCGAGCGCAAGTGCGATGGAAAGCGGCAGCGCAATGATAGCCACAATGATGCCGGCAACGATGTCCTTGATAAACTGCTCTTTTGAGTAATCGTTCCAGATAGATAATAATTTAGGTGCATAGTTGTTCATATCTTGTTTTCCTCTCATAAATCCCTTTAGATGAATCATATTCATTATAAAGAAGGGAAAACATGAAAGTCAATGAAAACGAGTCGTGTCTTTTATTAGATACAATCGGTGTGGAGGGTGACCGGGATTTTGTAATTATAGGTTGCGAAGCGGGGGGACCGGTGGTAAAGTGATAAAAGAAAGATAACAATTTAGTTCAGGGGAGAAAATGATATGAAAAAAATCTTGGAAGATTTGATGAAAGATAAGAAAAAAATCCTGCTGCTTGTGGTCGTGTGTGCGGTCATGGCACTGATCATCGTGAAAGCGGTGGGGGGAGTGAAGGATTATGCTGCGGGCAAGTCGGACAAACAGGTGGCGAGTGAGGCAGCAGATGCAAAAGCAAAGAATGGCACGACAGAAAAGAGCAGCAAGACAACGACCAAAGAAAAAACGGAAGATTCTGATAAGACCGGGACGTCGGACAGTGACAGCACAGCAGATGCAAAGAACAATGCGGAGGATGCAGCGAAAAAAGACGCGGCGGGTACGGAGACAGCAGAGAAAGATGCGGCTAAAGCGGAGGCAGAGGCAGTAGCCAAGGCGGAGGCAGATAAAGCGGCTCAGGAGGTCATCGCGGACGGTCAGTACCCGATTCTGGGAAAAACAGGAGCGACGGTGGATCAGATGGCGGCATACTTTAATTCCACAGGTCTCGCCTATCCGAGTGATGCACTGGGGGCAGGCGGAGCCGGGGATATCAACACCTTTGCCCAGATGTATGTTGAGGAGGCAGCCGCCGAGGGAGTCCGTGCGGAGATTGCCTTTGTGCAGGCCATGAAGGAGACGGGCTGGCTGCAGTTTCAAGGCGTGTCGGATATCAGCCAGTATAACTTTGCAGGAATGGGAGCGACTGGCGGAGATGTGGCGGGAGCATCCTTTGCGGATGTACGCACCGGAATCCGTGCCCAGATCCAGCACCTGAAGGCATATGCAACCAGTGCGGCACTGAACCAGGAGTGCGTGGACGGCCGTTACGAGCTGGTAGCCAAGGAATCGGCACCCTACGTGGAATGGCTGGGACAGCAGGAAAATCCGGGTGGTTATGGATGGGCAACAGACGGCGGATATGGCTATTCCATCGTGGAGATGATCCATACATTGAAGAGTTTCTAAAGATTCCCTAAACTCCTTGACAAAATGCGCTTTCAAGTCTATTATAACCTAAGTAAAGTTATTACAGAAATGTTACAAAACACGTACTGAGGAGGACCTGCCGGAGGTGGGAATAACCTTGGTGTCTGTGCGGGTGCCGGCGAACAAAGTTTGCTTTTAATATGCATCTGCTCCTTGAAAAAGACAAATGCGCGGAAGAAGAGGAGTACATAGAGATCCCTTGCCAGAGAAAACTGCCCATGGCTGGAAGGCAGTTAAAAGAAGGAACTATGGAAGGTAGCTTTGGAGCACAGCGCCTGAATGAGAGTAAGGTACTGCGGAGTGGTTCCCGTTACAGAACTTAAGAGAGATATGTGCGTCCATGAGAGGCGGATATATAACGAAGGTGGTACCGCGACAATTCGCCCTTTACATGAAACCATGTGAAGGGCTTTTTTTGTGCAGACAGTGAGCCGAACGACATCATGCTTGCATGAATGTCACTCGGCGAGCGTCCATCATCGAACAACGGAAGTTGTGAGATGCTGGAACTGCACAGGATCAAGCAGAGAAGCTGCTTGATGGCAAATGGTGAAGGTACACCCTGGCTATATTGACAATAGAACAAAAAGGAGAATGAGATGAGTAAGAATCTGGAAAAAACCTACAATCCGAAAGAGATTGAGGACAAATTGTACACGAAGTGGTGTGAGGAGAAATATTTTCACGCAGAAGCGGACAGAAGCAAGAAACCATTTACAATCGTAATGCCGCCGCCGAACATTACAGGAAAGCTTCACATGGGACATGCTTTGGATGAGACCTTACAGGACATTCTGATCCGATATAAAAGAATGCAGGGCTACAACGCACTCTGGATTCCGGGAACCGACCACGCGGCAATCTCCACGGAAGTAAAAGTAACCAACCAGTTAAAATCAGAAGGAATCGACAAGAAGGAACTGGGCCGTGAGAAATTTCTGGAGAGAACCTGGGAGTGGAAAGAAGAGTACGGCGGAACCATCAACGAACAGCTGAAAAAACTGGGCGTATCCTGTGACTGGGACAGAGAGCGTTTTACCATGGATGAGGGCTGTTCCAAAGCGGTGGAAGAAGTATTTATCAGCTTATACGAAAAAGGATACATTTACAAAGGGTCCCGCATCATCAACTGGTGTCCGGTATGTAAGACATCGCTCTCCGATGCAGAGGTAGAACATGAGGAACAGGAAGGACATTTCTGGCACATCAAGTACCCGATCGTGGGAACAGACCGTTTCCTTGAGATCGCGACTACGCGTCCGGAGACGATGCTGGGAGATACCGCGATCGCCGTGCATCCGGATGACGAACGCTACACGGACATCGTGGGCAAGAACGTGCTGCTGCCGCTGGTGAACAGGGAAATTCCGATCGTTGCGGATTACTATGTAGACAAAGAGTTCGGAACCGGTGCGGTGAAGATCACCCCGGCACACGACCCGAACGACTTTGAGGTCGGAAAGAGACACGACCTGGAAGAAATCAACATCATGAACGATGACGCCACCATCAACGAAAAGGGCGGAAAATACGCAGGCATGGAGCGCTACGAGGCGAGAAAAGCCATTGTAAAGGATCTGGAAGAGCAGGGATATCTGGTCAAGATCGAGCCGCATACACACAACGTTGGAACCCATGACCGCTGTGGAACGACCGTGGAGCCGCTGATCAAACAGCAGTGGTTCGTGAAAATGGAAGAACTGGCGAAACCGGCCATCGAGGCAATCAAGAACGGGGAACTCAAATTCGTTCCGGAACGTTTTGATAAGATTTATCTGCACTGGTTAGAGAATATCCGTGACTGGTGTATCTCCAGACAGATTTGGTGGGGGCACAGAATCCCAGCATATTATTGCGACAAGTGTGGGGAATTTGTAGTGGGAAGAGAAAAACCTGAGAAATGTCCTCACTGCGGAAACACAGAATTTACACAAGATGAGGATACACTAGATACGTGGTTCAGTTCTGCACTGTGGCCGTTCTCTACACTGGGCTGGCCGGAGCACACCGAGGATCTGGATTATTTCTATCCGACCGACGTGCTGGTTACCGGCTACGACATCATCTTTTTCTGGGTAATCCGTATGGTATTCTCCGGATATGCCCATACAGGAAAAGCACCGTTCCACACCGTATTTATCCACGGTCTTGTACGCGATTCCCAGGGGCGCAAGATGAGCAAGTCGCTCGGCAACGGAATTGACCCGCTGGAGATCATTGACCAGTACGGTGCGGATGCGCTGAGACTGACACTTGTCACAGGAAATGCACCAGGAAATGACATGCGTTTCTACAACGAGCGCGTGGAGGCAAGCAGAAACTTCGCCAACAAGGTATGGAATGCGTCCAGATTTATTATGATGAATCTGGATGATAAAGAAGTGACGAAACCGGATGACTTCCAGATGAAGCCGATGGACCGCTGGGTACTCTCCAAGGTGAACACACTTGCCAAAGATGTGACAGAGAACATGGACAAATTTGAGCTTGGAATCGCGGTGCAGAAGGTGTACGATTTTATCTGGGACGAGTTCTGCGACTGGTATATTGAGATCGCAAAATACCGTATTTACCATGCAGAGGAAGATCCGAAGGGTGCGAACTGCGCGCTGTGGACGCTGAAGACAGTTCTTGGAAACGCATTAAAGCTGCTCCATCCGTTCATGCCGTTCGTGTCAGAAGAAATCTATAAGGCACTGGTGCCGGAGGAAGAGTCGTTGATGATGTCCGCATGGCCACAGTACCGTGAGGACTGGAACTTCCCACAGGCGGAGAATATCGCAGAGCACTTCAAGGCAGTTGCCCGCGGTGTGCGTAATATCCGCGCGGAGATGAATGTAGCGCCGAGCCGTAAGTCCAAGGTGTACATTGTGTCGGAAAGTCAGACACTCTGTACCGGATTCGAGATGTTCAAAGAATCCGCGAAGCCGTTGGTTCTCGCAAGCGAGATCATCGTAAGCCACACCAGAGAAGGAATCGCAGACGATGCAGTATCTATTGTGGTTCCGGATGCGACCGTCTACCTTCCTATGGAGGATCTGGTGGACTTTGAGCAGGAAAAAGAACGTCTGACCAAAGAGAAAGAGCGTCTGTCCAAAGAACTTGCGCGTGTGAACGGAATGCTCGGAAACGAGAAGTTCATCAGCAAAGCGCCGGAAGCGAAAATCAATGAAGAAAAAGCTAAGCTTGAAAAATATACGCAGATGATGGCACAGGTGGAGGAGCGTCTGGCCGGACTGAACAAATAGAATTACTGAGAGGTTGTGCATGAAAAAAATCCAGTTGAAGAAGCCTGACATCAAGGGCTTCTTCCAGAAGGCGAAAAATTTAAAAAAAGACGATATTAAACAGTGGTGGAAAGCAAAGAGAGAGCGCAGACAGCTCATTCTGGAGCAGAGACGAAACTCAAAGCTCGCGAAGATGATGCAGCCTGTCTATCGAATCATGAACCGGTTCTCACTTGTTTTCCATGCGCTGCTGGCGTGTATCCTGAATTTTGCAATCGAGTTGATTTCGAGACATTCTCTGATTGCGGCGTGGGAGTACATGGTGCAGACACCGAAGGTGTTTTTGTTCAATGCTTATTTGATCTTTGCCACATTTGCTATCGTTTATCTGGTCAGACGAAGGATGTTTGCCAGAATTATCATCAGCGTATTCTGGCTGGTTCTCGGAATCAGTAACGGATATCTGTTGTTGAAGCGTGTGACACCGTTCAACGCACAGGATCTGAAGGTGTTGTCGGATGCAACGGCGCTCATCAGCAATTATTTTGCACCGGGAGAGCTTGTGCTGCTGATCATCGGAATCGTGGCAGTGCTGCTCTGGGTAGTCTCCATGTGGAGACGCGGCGGACAGTATACGGGGAAGATGCACCGCGTGCTTGGGATTGTTGGTGTGGTAGCAGCCTTTGCGGGCTATGCGGTACTGACCGGAATCGCGGTGGACCAGCGGGTTGTCTCGAATTATTTTGGAAATATTGCATTTGCGTATGAGGATTACGGTTTTCCGTACTGCTTCACTGCAAGTGTGTTTAATACAGGAATCTCAGAGCCTGCAGGCTACAGTGAGGCGACCATAGATGAAATCAGTAACGATGGAGCGCTCACAAAATCCGAGTCTGGAAGATCGCAGGAGGAACTGCCGAATATTATGTTCGTGCAGCTGGAATCCTTCTTTGATCCGACGGAGGTAGAATGGCTTCAGTTCTCAGAGGATCCGATTCCGAACCTGCGAGCACTTTTTAATGAGTATTCGAGCGGATACTTTAAGGTGCCGTCTGTCGGGGCCGGAACAGCCAACACCGAGTTTGAGGTGCTGACCGGCATGAATCTTCGATTCTTCGGACCGGGAGAGTATCCGTATAAGACTGTTTTAAAGGACAATGTGAGCGAGAGCGCGGCGACGGCACTCGCGAGCCTTGGCTATGGCACGGAGGCACTGCACAACAATGGCGGTAATTTTTACAGCAGAGCCAAAGTATTCAACCACATGGGCTTTGATCATTTCACCAGCAAGGAATTTATGAACATTCTGCAGACCACACCGAAGGGCTGGGCGACAGATGACGTGCTGATTCCGAATATCATGGAATCCATGGATACGACGGAGCAGCAGGACTTTGTGTTCACGGTCAGTGTGCAGGGGCATGGAGACTACCCGGAGGAAAAGGTATTCCAGAATCCTGCGGTCGTGGTCAGCGGCGTGGAGGATGAAGGCAGACGCAATGCCTGGGAGTATTATATCAATGAAGTGCATGAGATGGATGAGTTTGCAGGAAATCTGATCAAGGCAGTGGAGAGCAGAAATGAGCCGACGGTGATTGTCTTCTACGGGGATCATCTTCCGACACTGGATCTGCAGGCGAAGGATTTAAAAAGCAAATATTTATATAATACAAACTATGTAATCTGGGATAACATGGGTCTTCAGAAAGAGGATCGAAACGTTCCGACTTATCAGATCATGGCGGATGTGTTCGACAGACTCGACATCCATTCCGGCACCGTGTTCAACTATCATCAGGAGCGCAGACAGACGCAGGATTATTTGTCTGATCTGGAACTGCTGCAGTATGATATTCTTTATGGCAAGCAGTACGTCTACAAAGACAGTGGTGAACCGATTACCGAGGGGCATCTGGTGATGGGCGTGAAGGATGTGAACCTGACAGAGGTCGTGGAGCAGATGAATGGTACATACAGCCTATATGGTGAGAATCTGACCAAGTGGAGTAAGGTGTATGTAAACGGAGAGAAGCAGAACAGTACGTACCTCAACAATACACGGGTAGAACTTCCGGATACGAAGCTGAAGGACGGCGATATCATCGAGGTGAGTCAGGTGGGATCCAGCAATACGGTTTTCCGGACGTCGGCTCAATATGAGTATAAGAAGGGCAAGCTGACAGAGGTTCCGGGGACACTGCAGAATCTAACACTGGATGAGATATCCGGTGAGAAGAAGGTGGAGAAAAAGACCGACACGAAGACGGATGACAGCCAGAGTACAGATGCTGCGACAGATGCAGATACGGCGGCCGGAACTGAAAATACCGAAGGAACCGAAAACACCGGAGATGCGGACATGGCGGCCGATGACAATACAACGGATGCGGCAGTGCCTGCAAACTAAAATACATCGGGTTCATTTCACACGGAGGCGGGCCAAAATGGCAGCAGACGGAATGAACCCGGTACAGGGGAAGAATTGTCTGCGGTGCAGACATTATAACAATGCGGGGGAAAGAAATTGAAATATGAGGATATTGTAACGTATATTTCTGATATTCCGAAATTTACAAAGAAAAATAATCCGGACCACACGAAACGTTTTCTGGAACTGCTTGGCAGTCCACAGGAGAATCGAAAGATTCTCCATGTGGCAGGCACAAACGGAAAGGGTTCCGTGTGCGTTTATCTGGAGGCAATGCTCCGGGCGGAGGGACAGACAACGGGACTGTTCATCTCGCCGCATCTGGTGAAGATGAATGAGAGAATTATCGTAAATGGACAGCAGATATCGGACGAACAATTTATAGATGCATTCGAAGACACAATGGACGCGGTGCGGAGACTGGAAACAGAAGGCTTCTCCCACCCGACGTTTTTTGAGTTCCTTTTCGGGATGGCAATGAGGACATTTGCGAAGGCAGATGTCTCTTGTATTGTTCTGGAGACGGGACTTGGCGGAAGACTTGACGCGACCAACGTGTGTGAGCATCCGGTGCTGACACTGATCGCCAGCATCGGTCTGGATCACACAGAGTATCTGGGAACCACGTTGGAGCAGATTGCGTGGGAGAAAGCCGGAATCATAAAACCGGGAGTGCCCTGCCTTTATTCGGAGGGGGAGAAGGAAAGTAACCAGGTGATTGAGAAGCGGGCGGAATCCCTGCAGTCACCGTGCAGAAAAATCGCGAAATCTGCGTTCGAAATCTTAGAAATTAAAGATAAACATATTGCATTTTCCTGCGTCAGTGATTATTATGAAGATACTATCTGGACACTGGATAACATCGGCGTCTATCAGCCGGCTAATGCAATGCTTGCGCTGGAAGGGATGCGGTGTCTGGCAGGAGAGCAGGTAGATACGGGTCGACTGCATGTGTGGCGGGATGCACTTGCCGCTGTTCACTGGGAAGGGCGTATGGAGGAGATCCTGCCCCGATTCTATGTGGACGGTGCTCACAACGTGAATGCGGTCCGCGGATTTGCCGACAGCGTGCCGGATGGCGGAGCACAGAGCGTGATTTTGTTTTCTGCTGTGCAGGACAAGAACTATGAAGAGATGATTTCCTGTCTGTGCGAGAACGTGCAGGCGGACGAATATATTGTGACAACCATCGCGGACAAACGCCGGACAAAGGCGCAGGAGCTTGGCGATGTATTTTGCAGGTACACAGATAAACCGGTCAGTGTGAAAGAAGCACTGCCGGAGGCATTTCACTATGCGCGTAAGATACAGGGAGAGCGGACGGTCTACTGTCTTGGTTCCCTGTACCTGACCGGAATGCTGAAAGCGCTGGTGGAGGAAAGTCAGGAGGATTCATATGCTTGATTATGAAGAGGAATTAAAAAAATTCAAACCCAGTTTGGAAGTAGAGGATATAGAGGATGCAGTATATCAGGAGAATCTGTCGGATATGACGGATCTGCTGCGTGAGGTTATGGATCAGACAACCAAGTAGAGAAGGATTATGGTGAGGATAGATGGAGTACGAGTACAAGCAGAAAATCATTTACCAGTCCAATTACTGGTATAATGACGGATTGAGAAAAGCCGGTATTCGCGACATGTCGGGAGCAATCGCTTCGCTGCGGCGGAGCCTGCAGTATAACAGAGAGAATATCGCAGCCAGAAACCTCCTGGGGCTGGTCTTTTATGGGCGCGGCGAGGTGGTGGAGGGACTGGTGGAATGGATCATCAGCAAAAACCTGAAGCCCAAGGATAACATAGCCAATTATTATCTTGCCGAGATTCAGAACTCGGAGAACGAGCTGCAGGCGTATAACCAGATGGTGAAAAAGTTCAACCAGTGTCTGGTATATGCAGGACAGGACGGGGAGGATCTGGCGATTATCCAGTTGAAAAAAATCGTGGTGGATTATCCGGATTTTCTGAAAGCACATCAGCTTCTGGCGCTGCTTTATTTACACACGGAGCAGTATGCGAAGGCGAGACAGACTCTGCGGGCCGCGAGAAAGCTGGATACGACCAACGAGATGACACTGCTCTACATGCATGAGCTGACCCAGCTTCGCGGAAAGAAGCTCAGGGAAGAGCGGGAGAAAGAGGCGGACACAGTTACTTACAATCTGGGAAACGAGACGATCATTCAGCCGGCAGGTTCTACCATGAAGGAAGTGGCGAGCCGGGTTGTTCTTGCAAATATTTTAGTAGGGCTGGTGCTTGGAGCTGCGGTGGTATGGTTTTTGATTGTTCCGGCGGTGAATCAGTCCAAGGCGGAGAAGACGAACCAGCAGATTGTGGAGTACAGCGACAAGATCGCGGCTATGGACGCCCAGATCAACGCCCAGACAACGGCACTGGACGAGTACCGCTCGACCAGCGACCAGTCGGAGGAGGCTGCCCAGACGGCGGCCAGTACATCGGACAGCTACGAGAATCTTATGACCGTGGTCAGTCAGTACAATTCCGCCAGCGCCAGCGACGCGGACATGGCGGCGACCCTGAAGAACGTGAACCGGGCAGCACTGGGAGCGCAGGGACAGGCACAGTATGACTCGATGTCAGGGGCTATCTTTGAACCGCTGTGTGCAACGCTGTACGAGTCGGCACTGGAGTCAATGGCAACTGCAGATTACCCGGCGGTCATTGATGCCCTGTCACAAGTGACAGGGATGATAGCTACGTATAGTGACGGGCAGGCGCTACTGAATCTTGGTGTGGCTTACGCTAAGAGTGGCGATACCGAAAATGCAAATGTCTGTTATAATAAGATCATTGAGAGTCTTAAGGATACGGATGTGGCAGAGCAGGCCAAAAAAGGTCTTGATGGTGATACCAATATCGGTGCAGGTGCGACAGCGGAGGATGCTGCGGCGGAGGATACAACGGGAACGGCAGGCAGTGGGACGGCAAACGGATATTAAAACTGCCGGACCGCGAAACATCAGAATACAAAAGAAAATATAAAAATACAAAAGACAAGGATATGCGAACAGGCAGATCCTTGTCTTTTTGCGTTTTTGTAATTGTGAGAGGATGCGTCTGCACAGAATCCAGCAGTGAGGCTGCGCGATGGCAGACAATGAGCCGGACGGGAAAATGAAAACAGGAGGAAACAGATTATGAAATATCAGGTGCAGGAGAACTGCCTTACGATTTATCTGCCCAAGGAGGTAGATCACCACAACGCGGAGGAGATGCGAAAGAATGCGGATGCCATGATTGAGCAGAATCACATCCGTTATCTTATATTCGATTTCGCGCAGACAGAATTTATGGACAGCTCCGGAATCGGTGTGATCATGGGACGATACCGGACAATCTGCCTTCTGGGAGGTGAGATCTGGGCAGTGCACACGAACGCGCGGATGAAGAAGATACTGACCATGTCGGGAATGACAAAATTATTGCAGATATATGAGGAAAATTAAAATTTGAGAATTTCGCTGAAAAGTAAAAAAAGGTCCTTGTGACCTGCCGCTACGCGTATGCGAGGGGGCACTACATATGGAATAGGAGGAGAAGTGATGGCAATCACGAATGAAATGAAATTGATTTTTGACAGCAGATCAGAGAATGAGAGTTTTGCGAGAGTGACGGTGGCAGCGTTTCTGGCACAGTTGAACCCTACCTTTGAGGAGGTGGCGGATGTGAAGACAGCCCTGTCGGAGGCAGTCACCAATGCCATCCTGCATGGATACGAGGAGGAGGTACATAATATCACGATCCACTGCACGATCCGGGAACAGGAGATCACCATAGAGGTGAGGGATGAGGGAAGAGGAATCGAGGATATTGAAAAGGCCATGGAGCCGCTTTACACGACCAGACCGGAATGGGAACGCGCAGGAATGGGGTTTGCGTTTATGGAGGCATTCATGGATCATCTGGAGGTGGAATCGACGGTCGGATGCGGCACGCTGGTGAGAATGAAAAAGACCATCGGAGAAGGAAGGGAGTCATGGATCACACAATCGCTTTGATTAAAAAATCACACGAGGGAGATAAAGCGGCGAGAGAACAGCTTGTGGAGGAAAACTGCGGTCTGGTCTGGTGCGTTGTGAAGCGCTTTTACGGCCGGGGGACGGAGAAAGAGGATCTGTTTCAGATAGGCAACATCGGATTGCTCAAGGCAATCGACAAGTTTGATCTGTCCTTTGATGTGAAATTTTCAACCTATGCGGTGCCCATGATATCCGGGGAAATCAAACGTTATCTGCGGGATGACGGGATGATCAAAGTGAGCCGGACGCTGAAAGAGCTGGCGTATAAAGCATTTCTGGCAAGGGAGCGGCTCTGGCAGGAGCGCGGGCACGAGCCGGCGCTGGAGGATGTGGCGAGGGAGCTTCAGGTCGAGAAAGAGGATCTGGTGCAGGCGATGGAGGCGAGCGGTGAGGTGGAATCCATTTACCGGCCGGTCTGCCAGCAGGACGGCAGCGAGACACAGCTTCTGGACAAGCTCGTGGAGCGGGATCAGAAGGAGGAGCGGATGATCGACAACATGGTGCTGGGGCAGATGCTGGAAGAACTTGGAAAAGAAGAGCGGCAGCTGATTTATCTGCGTTACTTTGAGGAGTGGACACAGACTCAGGTGGGAGAGCAGATGGGAATGTCGCAGGTGCAGGTTTCGCGTCTTGAAAAGAAAATACTGGAAAGGCTGCGAAAGCTTGCCTGAATTTGAATAAAAAGAAAAAAATGTTCCATACTAATCCGAAAGGATGGTAAGAGATTATGGAACATAAAAGCAGAAAATGGATAGGATGGCTGGCGGCTGTTGTGATTCTTGCCGCAGTCATCGGACTTTTTTATTATTATTACAATGTAAAAGGAGGAGATACAGTCAGCCAGGGGACGCTGATCGTGGAGACCAGAGGGAGGCTGCGATGAGTGAGAAAAAAGAGACTGTCTATATCAAGGGAGACCGGAATGTGGAAGTGAAAGAGAGAGAAATCCGCCTGGGGGATGTGGTATCTCTGGAGTGCGCGAACAGCGCCATGGCAGCGAAGCTGAAGTGTCTGAAGCTTATGACGATCCCGGAGCAGGGGGAACATCGTGCCGTGGTGTCCGTACTCCGGCTGATTGCCTGCATTCACGAGCACTACCCGAATGTGGATGTTCAGAACATGGGAGAGACAGATTTGATCATCACGGTGGAGAATCAGAAGACACCGGGAGGCGTGGCGGAGGCTCTGAAGGTAGCGGCTGTGGTACTGATTACATTTGCCGGATCGGCATTTTCTATCATGGCGTTCAATAACGATGTGTCGACGACGAAGCTGTTCTCACAGGTATATGAGCTGGTGACGGGGAGCAAGTCGAACGGGTTTACGATTTTGGAGGTGACATACTGCGTTGGTCTGATTATCGGGATTCTCGTGTTTTTCAACCACTTCGGGAAGAAGCGGTTCTCGGTGGACCCGACGCCTATGGAGGTGGAGATGCGGCTGTATGAGAACGATATTGCAACGACGGTCACAGAGACGTATGCGAGAAAGGGGCAGGAGAAGGATGTGGATCAGACAGGTCATACTGGCGTTTCTGGGAATTAGCGCCGGCATCACGGCGGCAGGAGGGCTGTTTGCATTTATTGTGGGACTGGGCGTGGTGTCGGATTTTGCTGACCGCACTCACACCGGATCTTATGTCATGCTGTATGAGGACTGCATCGCGCTGGGGGGGATCCTGGGAAGTATTTTCTACATTTTCCGGATCTCTATTCCTTACGGCGGCTGGATCCTTCCGGTGTTTGGGCTGCTGTCAGGGATTTTTGTGGGATGCTGGGCGATGGCGCTGGCGGAGATCATCAACATTTTTCCGATTTTTGTGCGGCGTCTCAAGATTGTGGAGGCCATCCCGTACCTGATACTCGGTATGGCGCTTGGAAAAGGGGCCGGCGCATGGATATTTTTGGTACACAGATGGTAACGAATTACAGTAAGGACTGATAGTAAGCTCTGATAGTAAGGTCTGATAATAAGGGCTGATAGTAAGAGCGATAGAACGGCTGATGGAAGGAGGATAGAGAAGATGGATAAGATACAGAAAAAGAAAAGGGAAGAGCAGTATAAGAAATATGTGAAGACGAAGACGCCGGTGCATAATCTGTTTGCGAATATGACGAGGGCATTCATCACCGGAGGTACGATCTGTGTGATCGGGCAGGGAATCCTGAATTACTGCAAGTTCCAGAAGATGCCGGAGGATCTGGGAGGCGCGTGGACGTCTCTGCTTCTGGTGCTGGGAGGTGTGATCCTGACCGGAATGAACCTGTACCCCTCCGTTGCCAAATGGGGTGGCGCAGGTGCATTGGTTCCGATTACCGGATTTGCGAACTCAGTGGCGGCACCGGCAATCGAATACAAGAAAGAAGGGCAGGTATTCGGAATCGGCTGCAAGATATTTACCATCGCAGGGCCGGTGATTCTATATGGGATTGTGACCAGCTGGGTGCTGGGCGGGATATACTGGATCGGAAAGCTGCTGGGATAGAACGGGTAAAGTTATTTGTCTGCAATGGAGAGTTTCCGCGTCATCCACCAGTAATAATATGGAATCAGCGGAATCAGAGCACTGATCCATGCAGCCGGATCGCTGAAACAGATTCCGGCGAATCCAAAGGGCTTCGCCAGTACAAAGATAGCAAAGCTGCGCGCCAGGAGTTCAAAGATACCGCCCAGCATCGGTACGAGGCCGTTGCCGAGTCCCTGCAGTACGTTGCGGTACAGGAAGATCAGACCGAGGAACGGATAGAACCAGAGGCTGATGTGGAACATGGTTGCTGCAATCTGCTGCAGCTCGCCGGTTGGGTCGGACACAAACAGGCGCACGGTCATCGGACAGATGAAATAGGCGAAGACCATGACAAACCCACTGTAGACGATGGCGATGATGAAGCTGCTGCTCAGTCCCTTTTTGATCCGGGCAATGTGGCCGGCACCGTAGTTCTGACCGGTGTAGGTGGCGAGCGCGGATCCCAGCGCGACATAGAACTGCATGATGATGCTCTGGACCTTGGCTGCAGCGGCATAGGATGCAATATAGGTCGCCCCGAGCAGGTTGAGTGAAGACTGCACGATCATGGATCCGACGGCGGTGATGGAGAACTGCAGCGCCATCGGGATCCCCATGGAGAGAAGGGCTTTGGCACTGTGGAATGAAAAATGCATGTCCGCTTTATGGAAATGAATGATCGGATATTTTTTCCAGGTATAAAACAGGCACAGCACAGCGGAGACACCCTGTGAGATCACGGTCGCATAAGCGGCTCCGGCAACACCGAACGGAAGGACGGCTACGAACAGAAAGTCCAGTGCGATGTTGAGGAGGGAGGAGACGATCAGAAAGTAAAGCGGGGTCTTGCTGTCTCCCAGTGATCTGGCGATGGAGGCCAGCATATTGTAGAGAATCGTCATCGGCAGTCCGGCGTAGATGATGGCTACATATCTGCCTGTGTCAGAGAAAATCGTATCCGGTGTGTTCATGGTGTGCAGGATCGTATGGTTGGCGAGCAGGAGCACGCTGGTCATGAGAACCGCCAGAACGATGCAAAGATACATGGACATGGCCGTGTAGTGACGGAGGCGGGATTCGTCTCTGGCACCGAAGGCCTGGGCGATCAGAATGCCGAACCCGTTGGTGATGCCGAGGATAAAGCCCACCACGAGAAATGAGATGGAGGTGGTGCTCCCCACAGCGGCCAGTGCATTTACCCCGAGAAAACGGCCGACGATCATGGAATCTACAATATTATAAAAATTTTGAAACAAATTCCCGCAGAAAACGGGAAGTGCGAAAGCCAGGATGAGTCTCAGAGGGCTCCCTTCCGTCATGTCTTTTGTCATAGAAATCTCCTTTCGATGTGTTTATGTGAAATGATACCGGAGGAGGTCGGTGTTGTCCGGCAATCCACAGGTATCGGTTTGTGTTTCAGAAAACAGTGTTATTTTGGGCTAACTTTATGAAGTCTAACACAGAAGAATAAAAAACTCAATGTACAATTGGCCTTTTTGTAAAACTTTTTTGAAAATTTTTAAAAAGTTTCCAGAAGCTTCTGCATAACTTTTTTGGATCTGCAGATACTATCTAAAAATGAAATGATCGTCCGCGGGCATCCCCACTTTAAGCGCACAGAACACGCACGAAGTGGCGGAGCAGGGGATATTTGTTTCGGCGGGGGGAATGAAAAGCTCCTGCAAAAAGCGGTGAGGCGGATTCCGAATGTCTGCTTTACCAAGAACATAGGAAAGCAGGTAGTAATCTATGATAAAAGGAAAACAGAGTCTCTCATTTACGCAGGCACCGTTTCTGATCAGCAGCGGATGTGTGGTGGGGAGCAAGGAGGCAAAGGGGCCGCTTGGAAAGCACGTGGATATGTTCAATACCGATGATCTGTTCGGGGAGAAGACGTGGGAGGCGGCGGAGAGCACCATGCAGAAGGAGGCCTGCGTCATCGCGCTGGGTAAGGCACATGTGGAGACGGAGGAGGTGCGGTATCTGTTCGGCGGAGATCTGCTGCGGCAGGGAATTGCCACCTCCATGGGCGTGGAAACGCTTCAGATTCCCATGTTCGGTCTATACGGAGCCTGTTCCACATCGGGAGAAGCACTGGCGCTGGCATCCATGGCGGTGGCAGCCGGCTACGGGAGCAATCTGCTGGCGGTGACATCCAGCCATTTCGGGAGTGCGGAGAAGGAATTTCGCTTTCCGCTGGGATATGCGAACCAGAGGCCGCTCTCCGCACAGTGGACCGTGACCGGGAGCGGGGCGTTCCTGGTGGGAACGGCAAAAAGTCATGTGCGGGTCGCAGGTGTCACGGTCGGGAAAATCGTAGATTATGGCCTCAAGGATTCCCAGAACATGGGGGCCTGTATGGCGCCGGCAGCCACCGATACCATCGTGCAGAATTTTATCGATTTTGGCCGGGGACCGGAGGATTATGACCGCATCATCACGGGAGATCTGGGGAAAATCGGCCGGACGATCCTGTGGGACCTGGCGGAGAAAAAAGGGTATCAGCTCAAAGAGAAGCATCTGGACTGCGGGCTGCTTATCTACGATCATGAGAAACAGGATACTCACGCGGGAGGCAGCGGCTGTGGGTGTGCGGCTGTGACCTTGTCGGCATACATTTTGCCGAAGCTCGCAAAGGGAGAATGGAAACGTGTGCTGTTCGTTCCGACGGGAGCGCTGCTGTCCACCGTGAGCTTCAACGAGGGTGAGAGTGTGCCGGGAATCGCCCACGGAATTGTGCTGGAGCATTGTTAGCTGGCCGGTGTGTACCTGACGCACAGGCGGCGAAAGCTTTTGCGGGGGTCAATCACGCGGACGGTATAAAAACAGCCGGTGGAAACAGCGAGGAGAAACGGGAGACGACGGCGTCGCCCGGGGAGGAAGAAAAATGGATTATGTCAAAGCATTTATAATAGGAGGACTTATCTGCGCAGCCGTGCAGATTCTGCTGGACCGGACGAAGCTGATGCCGGGGCGTGTCATGGTGCTTTTGGTCTGCGTCGGGAGCGTCCTTGGGTTCTGCAAGATCTACGAACCCTTTGTGAAATTCGCGGGGGCCGGGGCGAGCGTTCCCCTGCTCGGCTTCGGCAACGTGCTCTGGAAGGGCGTGAAAGAAGCCGTGGACAAAGAGGGATTTATCGGAATCTTCATGGGAGGATTCAAGGCCAGTGCGGTCGGGATATCGGCGGCGCTGATATTCGGATATCTGGCATCCTTTCTTTTTGATCCGAAGATGAAAAAATAGAGCCCTGAAAGTGGGGACAGAAAGTAGGGACAGGTTGGTGAGCAGTTGGGGACGTAGCAAAATGTCATTTTGCTACGTCCCCAACTGCTCACCAACCTGTCCCCAACTGAAAAAATAGTTGTATTTTGGAGATGATAATGGTATCGTAATACTAGAGTTTTTCTTAAGAAAACATGGGAGGAAATGAAGATGGATTACGCGGGTATCATTATTCCGTTCGTAGGTGGATTGGGGATGTTTATTTACGGGATGCAGATCATGGCGCAGGGCCTTGAAAACGCAGCCGGGAACAGGATGAAGTCATTGTTACAGGTGCTGACGAAGAATAAATTCTTCGGGGTGCTGCTCGGAGCATTCATCACGGCGGTGATTCAGAGTTCTTCTGCGACCACGGTTATGGTGGTCGGCTTTGTGAATGCCGGAATCATGAATCTGGGACAGGCCATGGGCGTAATCATGGGTGCAAACATCGGTACGACCGTGACGGGATGGCTCGTGTCCGCCGTGGAGTGGGCGAAATTCTTGAGCCCGGGCAATCTGGCGCCGATTGCAATCATGATCGGTGTCATCATCATGCTGACGGGAACGAGACGTTCCACCAAGGATATTGCGAGTATTATTATCGGATTTGGCCTGTTGTTCGTAGGTATTACGACCATGTCTTCCGCAGTGTCGCCGCTGAAGGATTCAGAGGCGTTCTGCAGTATATTTGTCAGCCTGGGAGTCAATCCGTTCCTGGGAATTATTGCCGGTGCGCTGGTGACCGCAGTGATCCAGAGCTCTTCCGCGTCAGTCGGTATCCTGCAGAGTCTTGCAGCGGCAGGTCTGGTACCGTTCAACGCGGCAGTTTATATCATCATGGGCCAGAATATCGGTACCTGTGTGACCGCTATGCTGTCCAGCGTCGGTGCGAAAAAAACTGCGAAGACTGCAGCTCTGATGCATCTGCTGTTCAACGTGATCGGCACGGCAATCTTCAGTGTGTTCGCAATCATTTACTTTAAGGTGATCAACACCACGATCGGGCAGGGCATCATCACGCAGACCCAGATCAGTATGGTGCACACCGCGTTCAACATCGTGACGACCGTGCTGCTCTTTCCGGCTTCGAATGGAATCATCAAGCTGGCGAAAAAAATCGGCAAAGTGGAAGAGAGTGAGCAGGACGACAGCAAGGTGCTGCTGGACGACAGAATGCTGGAGACTCCGAGTATCGCCATGCAGTCTACCCTGAGCGAGGTCATCCGTATGGGACGTATCGTGGAAGGAACACTTGACAAGGCAAAAACGGTCATGTTCACAAAGGACTACAAGGATATTTTGGATATCAAGGAAGAGGAAGAGAAGGTGGATCAGCTCTGCGGCGGAATCACCGACTACGTCATCAAGATTACGACCCTGTCCATCAACGAGAGGGAGCACGAAGAGCTGGCACATCTTCTGCAGGTCATCTCCGACATTGAGCGGATCAGTGATTACTGTGAAAATGTGTCAGAGTATGCGGAGACACTGCAGGAGCGCAGTGCTACATTCTCTGAGAAGGGAGCGACAGAGCTTCGTGAGATGATAGAGGTCTGTTCTGACTGCTACAAATATGCGCTGGATGCGTTCGAGGATCATGACCGCGACAAAGCCATGATCGTGATTGAAAAGGAGACCAGAGCGGATGACCTGGAAGTGTCCCTGCGCACGGAGCACATGCAGCGTCTCGCCAACCGGGAGTGCAACACGGATGCGGGAATCGTCTTTCTGGATGCACTGGTATGTATGGAGCGTATTTCTGACCATGCGAGAAACATCGCGGAAGAGGTGCTGAACATGGTGAAATAGAACATGATACATGCCCGGAGCATATAATAATTCATATAAGTGCTGGGACGGGAAATGTATTATGAGTTGTAAACTTCCTTACTATATGGCATATCCGATGCCGATGCAGTATGATGAAGAGATGATAGAGAGACGGGACTGTGAATATCTGAAGAGCCTGTATCCGATGGAGGCAAAGCGCCTGCTACCGTATGTGGAGGAGGAATGCGACCGCATGGAATACGCGGGAAGTATGTGTTACGACGAGTATCCGGATAAACTGCAGCTTCAGATGATGGCGAGGAGGGTCGCCGTCATGGCACAGATCCCGGATAATCTGCGCAGTCTGGTGGATGTGATGCTCTATCAGGAATTATATAAAAGAAGGTGTGATAAGAGAAAATGCAGAACGTACATAGGAAAAATATAATATTTATCGGGATGCCGGCCTCGGGAAAAAGTACAGCCGGCGTAGTGGTTGCTAAAAGGCTGGGCTATCAGTTCATCGACACGGATCTGCTGATTCAGGAACAGGAGAAACGTCTTTTAAAAGAAATCATCGCCCAGGAGGGCAACGAAGGGTTTCTGAAAATCGAGAATCAGGTCAACCGCGACGTACAGGCGGAGCATGCGGTGATCGCGCCGGGCGGAAGTGTGGTTTATTGCGAAGAAGCGATGAATCATTTCAAAAAAATTGGAGTTGTCGTATATTTGAAAGCGTCTTTTGAGACAATAAGAACAAGGATCGGCAATCCCAGAAAACGAGGGGTTGTGTTGGGAGAAGGACAGACACTCCAGATGCTCTATGACGAGAGGACACCTCTTTTTGAGCGGTATGCAGACATCACCATCGATGAGGATGCAATCGGTAAGGAAGACGATATGATTGACTATATTCTGCGCGTGTTCCAGGATGCATGAGCTGTCTGAAATCTCTTTTAGCCAATCACGGTGCGGCTGATATTCTTTCGCCCGCGGCAGTGTGGCAGGCGTACAGCATGAACATAAACAGCAGTCAAAATATTACGAGAATGTTAAAAAAATTACGAAAACATTTTACAAATCCTTAATATGTGATATAATACCATACGAGTATACCATGAGTCAGAACTTCCAGAACAACAGCAGAGCGGATTTCAGGATCGGCTTTTTGTCAGACTCGTCAAGGTGGTAATGTAGGATGAAAATGAAAAAGATAGATAATTGAGGTGCAGAATGGAACAATATATTATAAAGGGCGGAAGTCCTCTGAAGGGTGAAGTAGAAATCGGCGGTGCAAAGAATGCGGCATTGGCTATTCTGGCTGCGGCAATCATGACAGACGAGACTGTTTTGATTGACAATCTGCCGGATGTGAATGACATCAACGTGATGCTGGATGCAATCGCCGGAATCGGAGCTGCCGTACAGAGACTGGATCGTCATACTGTTAAGATCAACGGTGCAGGAATCGGCGATTTCAGTATTGATTATGATTATATCAAGAAAATCAGAGCATCTTATTATTTGCTGGGAGCGCTTCTGGGCAAATACAACAGAGCAGAGGTTGCACTTCCGGGTGGATGTAACATCGGGAGCAGACCAATCGACCAGCATCTGAAGGGATTTCGCGCACTGGGAGCAGAGGTGGACATTGAGCACGGCAAGATCGTTGCCGATGCAGAGGTTCTGGCGGGAACCCACATTTATTTTGATGTGGTAAGTGTTGGGGCAACTATCAATGTCATGATGGCAGCAGCCATGGCTGAAGGACGTACCATCATGGAGAACGTGGCGAAGGAGCCGCATGTCGTTGACGTGGCCAACTTCCTGAACAGTATGGGAGCCAACATCAAGGGAGCCGGAACGGATGTCATCAAGATCCGCGGCGTCAAATCACTTCACAAGAGTGAGTATTCTATCATTCCGGATCAGATTGAAGCCGGAACATTTATGTTTGCGGCCGCGGCGACACAGGGAGACGTCACAGTGCTGAATGTAATTCCAAAGCATCTTGAGGCGACAGTCTCCAAGCTGACGGATATCGGATGTATCGTGGAAGAGTATGATGATTCGGTTCGTGTTATTGCCAACAAACGTCTGAGAAGCACACAGGTTAAGACATTGCCGTATCCGGGATACCCGACTGATATGCAGCCACAGATCGGTGTGACACTGGCGTTGAGCAAGGGAACCAGCACGATCACGGAGAGCATTTTCGAGAATCGTTTTAAATATCTTGATGAGCTTGCAAGAATGGGTGCGACCATCAAGGTGGAAGGAAACTCGGCAACAATTGAGGGCGTGGAACGTCTTTCGGGAGCCAGAGTCAGCGCACCGGATCTCCGCGCAGGCGCAGCACTCTGCATCGCAGGACTGGCAGCGGACGGCATCACAATTGTGGATGATATCGTCTATATCCAGAGAGGGTACGAACGTTTCGAGGAGAAACTGAAGGGAATCGGCGGAGTCATCGAAAGAGTATCCAGTGAGAAAGATATTCAGAAGTTTAAATTAAAAGTAAGCTAATATACTTGACATTGCAGCACAAAGAGTATATTGTTTATGAAGTAAACAAGACAATTTCATAGTTAGACTTTCTCTTATTCAGAGCAGTGGAGATACAAAGGATCTGTGAAGCTGCGGCAACCCCGTTATGGAAGGTGCCAACCTGAGCGAGTAATCGAGCAATAAGAGGATTGTTAATATTAAAATATAAGACAGTCCGCTTTTTTGCGGGCTGTCTTTTACGTGAAAGCAGCAAGCCGATCACAGGAAAACAGAGAAAGCCCGGAGGATGCTCGCATCCGCAGGACGTTCTCTGTTTTCCTGTAGTGGGCGCCAGCCCACGACCGAGATGAAGCGAAGCGGAATCGAGGTGTTCGGCTGCTGGAGCCAAAACGACGGGGCAGAATCATGGCGCCAGCCCACGACCGAGATGAAGCGAAGCGGAATCGAGGTGTTCGGCTGATGGAGCCAAAACGACAGGGCGGAATCGGGGTGCCCGGCTGATGGGACCAATACAACAGGGCCAAACATCCAGGCGGGACAATATCACAAACCGATAAACCGAATAAGAGAACAGAATCGGACTAACTACAATAAAACCATAAGATCAACAAAAGAAAGGACAGCAAAATGGAAAAATTATTATTCACATCAGAATCAGTAACAGAAGGACATCCGGATAAGATGTGCGACCAGATTTCAGACGCAATTCTCGACGCGCTCTTAGAGCAGGATCCAATGAGTCGTGTGGCCTGCGAGACCTGCACAACCACCGGCATGGTGATGGTGATGGGAGAGATCACAACAAACGCATACGTGGACATTCAAAAGCTCGTGCGCGACACCGTACGGGAAATCGGATACGATCGCGGAAAATACGGATTCGACTACGAGACCTGCAGCGTACTGACCTGCATCGATGAGCAGTCTGCAGATATTGCACTCGGAGTGGACAAGGCGCTGGAGGCGAAAGAGAATAAGATGTCCGAGGAGGAGCTTGACGCGATTGGCGCGGGAGACCAGGGCATGATGTTCGGTTATGCATCGGATGAGACGGAAGAGTTTATGCCGTATCCGATCGCACTTGCACATAAGCTGGCAAGACGGCTTACCGAGGTGCGCAAGGATGGTATATTGAGTTATCTGCGTCCAGACGGGAAGACACAGGTGACAGTCGAGTATGATGAGAATGGTGTGCCGGCGAGGCTGGATGCAGTGGTCCTGTCCACGCAGCACAATCCGGAGATCAGCCAGGAACAGATTCATGAGGACATCAAAAAACACGTATTTGGTCCGGTGCTTCCGGCAGAGATGGTGGATGAACACACGAAGTTTTTCATCAATCCGACCGGAAGATTTGTAATCGGCGGACCACACGGAGACAGCGGACTGACCGGACGTAAGATCATTGTTGACACCTACGGCGGAATGGCGCGTCACGGCGGCGGAGCATTTTCCGGGAAAGACTGCACGAAGGTAGACCGCTCTGCAGCATATGCAGCGCGCTATGCAGCGAAAAATATCGTGGCAGCGGGTCTGGCGAAAAAGTGTGAGATTCAGTTATCCTACGCAATCGGAGTCGCACATCCGACCTCCATCATGGTAGATACCTTCGGAACTGGAAAGCTTTCCGAGGAAAAGCTGGTGGAGATCATCCGCCAGAACTTCGACCTGCGTCCGGCGGGAATTATTAAGATGCTGGATCTGCGCAGACCAATTTACAAACAGACGGCAGCCTATGGACATTTTGGCCGGAATGATTTAAACTTACCTTGGGAGCGGCTTGACAAGACAGAAGATTTAAAGAAATATTTATAAAATGGAGGGGACGCAGCCTGTTTTTGTTGCGTCCCTTTTTATGCAGACAATGAGCCGAATGGCATCATTCCCACGTGATTGTGGAGCGTGGGGCTACATAAATAAGAAAATACGGAGGTATGAATATGAAGCTAAGGACACGACTGATCATCGGTTTTATGACGGTAATGATACTGCCGACCCTGTTTACCACAGTGGGGATGAGGATTTTGGCACCGCAGCGTGTCAGTGAGATGCAGTTTTTGCTTTTAGTCGTAATTTTTCTGACAGCGGCAATCTTTATCATGTGGATCTACCGGGCGGTGAACATTCCGATCCATAAGATGCAGGACGCGGCAAAGCAGATCAAGGAAGGCAACCTGGACTTCGAGCTGAAGGTGGATGAGGATGACGAGATGGGACAGCTGTGCCGGGATTTTGAGGAGATGCGCCTGCGCCTGAAGGACAATGCGGAGGAGAAGGTCGCATACGACAAAGAGAGCAAAGAGCTGATCAGCAATATTTCCCATGATTTGAAAACTCCGATTACCGCAATTAAGGGATATGTGGAGGGAATCATGGATGGCGTGGCGGATACGCCGGAAAAGATGGACAGATACATCAAAACAATATACAATAAGGCTAATGAGATGGACAGGCTCATTAATGAACTGACATTATATTCAAAGATTGACACCAACCGTATTCCATATAATTTCAGTACTCTTTCCGCACAGGATTACTTTGATGACTGTGCGGAAGATTTGGCTTTAGAATTAGAAGCAAAAGGTGTATTATTTATATATCATAATTATATGGAGGAGGACTCCAGAATCATCGTGGATGCGGAGCAGCTTCGCCGTGTCGTCAACAACATTGTCAATAATTCCCTCAAGTATATGGATAAACCACAGGGAAAGATCAACATGACGATCCGTGATGTGGGAGATTTCATCCAGGTGGAACTGGCGGATAACGGAAAAGGTATCGCGCCAAAGGACCTGCCCAACGTATTTGACCGGTTTTACCGGACGGACGCATCACGCAACTCTTCCAAGGGCGGCAGCGGTATCGGCCTTGCCATCGTGAAGAAGATTGTGGAGGAGCATGGGGGCAATATCTGGGCGACGAGTCAGGATGGTGTCGGAACAACAATGTATTTCGTATTAAGAAAATATCAGGAGGTACCGGTAGATGAGTAACATACTAATCGTAGAGGATGAGGAAAGCATCGCAGAATTAGAGAGAGATTATCTGGAACTGAGCGGGTTTGAGGTTGAGGTTGCCAACGATGGAAAGACGGGGCTTGCCAAGGCTCTGGAAGGAGATTACAATCTGGTGATTCTGGATCTTATGCTGCCGGGGATAGATGGGTTTGAGATCTGCAAAAAGATCCGTGAGGAGAAGAACACGCCGATCATCATGGTGTCAGCCAAGAAGGACGACATCGACAAGATCCGGGGGCTGGGGCTCGGCGCGGATGACTATATGACCAAACCGTTCAGCCCGAGTGAGCTTGTGGCACGGGTAAAAGCACATTTGGCAAGATATGAGCGTCTGATCGGAAGTAACGTGGAGGAGAACAAGATCATTGAAATCCGCGGACTGAAGATTGATACGACGGCGAGACGTGTGTGGATCAACGGCGAGGAGAAGTCATTTACCACGAAGGAATTTGATCTGCTCACATTTCTGGCAGGGCATCCGAATCACGTGTACACCAAGGATGAGCTGTTCAGTGAGATCTGGGACATGGAATCCATCGGGGATATTGCGACCGTGACGGTTCATATCAAGAAGATTCGTGAGAAGGTAGAGTATGACACTTCACATCCACAGTACATCGAGACAATATGGGGAGTGGGCTACCGCTTTAAAGTATAGGTGGACACCAGGGGGGAATGGACGTGAAGGATAAAAAGAGAAAAATTAGATTGAATACGATGCAGCTGATTGCGCTCGGCTTCTTTGGGGTGATTTTTCTGGGGGGAATACTCCTGTGGCTGCCGTGGTGTAACGAACAGCCGATCCGGTTTATCGATGCCATGTTTACATCGGTGACCGCGGTGTGCGTGACTGGTCTGGTGACAATCACGCCGGCGACGCAGTTCACGCTGCTGGGGAAGGTGATCCTGTTGATTCTGATTCAGATTGGCGGCGTAGGAGTTATCGCCTGCACGATCGCTTTCTTCGTGCTTCTCAAAAAGAGGATCACAATAAGAGAGAGAGCAATCATCCAGCAAGCGTACAGCATGGAAAATCTGTCCGGTATGGTAAAATTTATTCTCCGGATCATAAAAGGTACTTTGGTTATGGAGTTTATCGGCGGAGTACTTTTTGCGCTGGAATTTGTTCCGGATTTCGGATGGGTCAGGGGGATATGGTACTCTGTATTCCATTCGATCTCCGCATTCTGTAACGCGGGAATTGATATTCTTGGGACGGACAGTATGATACACTATCAAAATTCTGTCCCGATCAATATTGCAATCATGGGACTGATCGTATTCGGCGGTCTCGGATTCGTGGTGTGGTACGATGTGGGAGCAAATATCCGCAGGGTAATCTCGGAACATCAGCCACTCAGAAGAATGTTTACAAGGCTGCAGCTGCAGTCAAAGGTTGTGCTGGTTATGACGGCAACTCTGATTCTGATCGGAGCAGCATGCTTTCTCGGGCTGGAGCACAACAACCCGGAGACCATGCAGGGCATGAGCTGGGGCAATAAGATTATGGCCAGCTTCTTTCAGTCAGTCACCACAAGAACAGCCGGGTTCGCAACGATCTCACAGGATGGCCTGACTTCGGGATCAAAGCTTGTGGGCTGTATACTGATGTTCATCGGAGGATCTCCGGGAGGAACGGCAGGCGGTGTGAAGACAACAACGGTCGCACTGCTTCTGATTTTGAGTCTCAGTGTCATTCGCGGCTCAAATCATACAGAATGCTTTGGAAGAAAGATCGCAAGAGATGTCGTGAGAACTGGAACTGCAATTGTTTTAATTACATTTATCACACTGATGGCAGGAGTGGTAGCCATCACGATATTGGAACCGAAGGAGGACTTCCTGCGGATTTTATATGAGGCAACCTCTGCGATGGCCACGGTGGGACTGACTGCTGACCTGACGCCGCAGCTGTGCGATGCAAGTCATGTCATTCTGATGATCATGATGTACATTGGACGTATCGGGCCGATTACCATGGCTCTTGTATTTGGCGGAAAAGGCAGCTCGGAGAAAGCGTTGAGAGATTTACCGGAAAAAAGAATTATGGTGGGATAGGAGAATATCATGAAGAAACAATATGTAGTATTTGGTCTGGGAAACTTTGGTCGCAGTGTGGCTCTTACATTGGAGCAGCTTGGCTGTGATGTGGTGGCAGTGGACAGCTCGCTGGAAAAAGTGCAGGAGATTGCGGATTTAGTATCCTACGCCATACGGGCGGACGTGTCGGACCCGGACTCACTGAAAATGCTGGGGACGAGAAATCTGGATGGGGCGGTCGTGGCACTCTCCGACAATCTGGAGGCAAGTATCATGGCGACCATCGTGTCAAAGGAGATGGGGATTCCTTATATTCTGGCGAAGGCAAAGAATGAGCTGCACGAGACAGTCCTCACAAAGGTGGGGGCGGACATCGTGGTTTACCCGGAGCGGGACATGGGAGCGCGGGTGGCGAAGAACCTGATGTCCTCCGCATTTACGGACTGGATCGAGCTGTCTACCGACTACAGCCTCATGGAGAAACAGATTCCGGAGAGCTGGGTAGGAAAGAGCATTGTCGATTTGAAAATCCGTGAGAGATATCATGTAAATGTGGTGGGACTTTTGGAGAACGGTGAGATGGATGTGGATTTTGATCCGCGGATGCCACTGTCAGAAAAAATGGTCGTCGCTCTGGTCGGTGCGAATAAACAACTGGAAAAATTCAGATAATAACCGGGAGAACAAAAATTATGATTACCAGTACAGGTAATGCAAAAGTAAAAGAATTGGTGCAGTTACAGAAGAAGGCAAAGAACCGGAACAAAGAGGGCGTCTTCATTGTGGAGGGCGGCAGGATATTTACCGAGATCCCGAAGGAACTGCTGGTGCAGGTATATGTGTCGGAATCCTTTTATGAAAAGAATCGGGAGATGCTTGCACAGGGAGCGTATCCGGTGGAGGTGCTGTCCGACACGGTGTTTGATTATGCTGCGGACACAAGAACCCCGCAGGGAATCCTCTGCGTGGTGCGGCAGCTGAAGTACTGTCTTGAGGATCTGATCGCGGGGGAGGCACCACATATTCTGGTGCTTGACAATCTGCAGGATCCGGGCAATCTCGGAACGATCATCAGAACGGCGGAAGGTGCTGGCGTGACGGCCATTATCATGAGCCGGGACTGTGTGGATGTCTACAATCCGAAAGTGACGCGCTCTACGATGGGATCTTTGTTTCGTGTTCCGTTTGTATACGTGGAGGACCTTCCGGAGGCGGTCGCTGAGTTAAAGAAATACAACATATCTGTGTTTGCGGCGCATTTACAGGGAAAAAATGCATATGATGAAGAGAACTATTCCGGAGGGAGTGCGTTTTTGATCGGCAACGAGGGAAACGGACTCAGCGAGGAAGTGGCAGATACTGCGGATATCCGGGTGCGTATTCCTATGTGTGGGAAGGTGGAATCCCTGAACGCAGCTGTGGCGGCTTCCGTGCTGATGTTTGAGGTCAGCCGGCAGAGACGCCGGAACGGGAAAGAGAGGTAGGAGATATGAATGGAATTACATGGCTTGGGCTGTTTATCGTTCTGCTCGTTATCGAGATATTTACCATGGGACTTACCACCATCTGGTTTGCTGCCGGATGTCTGGTGGCGTGGGGGCTGGCGATGCTCAATTTCGGGCTGCCGGTTCAGGTAATTGCGTTTATCATTGTGTCGGTCGCATTATTTATATTGACGAGACCTCTGGCGATGAAGTATTTTAATAAAGACAGAGAAAAAACGAATGCGGAGAGTCTGGTTGGAAAATCGGCGATTGTGCTGGAGCAGATTGACAATCTCCGTGCGGCGGGCAAGGTTGAGGTGAACGGTATGGAGTGGACTGCACGCTCCGCAGAAGAGTCCGCGGTTATTCCAAAAGATGCTGTCGTGATGATTCTCGGTATTGAAGGCGTGAAGCTGATTGTGCGGGAAACCGAAGCAAAAGAGGCAGAGATGAGAGAAGCGGAGCCTGCAATAGACTAGAGTTTAAGGAAAGCGTGCGCAGGGCAAAGCGGGAGAAGCAGATAGGAAACCATGCAGACAGGGAAAAAAGGAGGATGTGTAAATGGGAATTTTATTATTGATTTTACTGGTGATTTTAATTGTGGTGGCGGTAAGCTGTGTGAAGATCGTGCCGCAGGCGAGGGCAGTTGTTGTGGAGAGACTTGGTGCATACCAGGGAACCTGGGGGGTTGGTCTTCATTTTAAGCTGCCGATCATTGATCGTGTGGCGAGAAGAGTTGATTTGAAAGAACAGGTGGTAGATTTTGCACCGCAGCCTGTAATCACAAAGGATAATGTTACGATGAGAATCGACACCGTTGTATTTTACCAGATTACAGATCCGAAGCTGTTTGCGTACGGTGTTGCCAATCCGATTATGGCAATCGAGAATCTGACGGCGACCACGCTCCGTAATATCATCGGAGACCTGGAGCTGGATCAGACACTGACCTCCAGAGAGACGATCAACACGAAGATGAGAGCATCGCTTGACGTCGCGACGGATCCGTGGGGAATCAAGGTTAACCGCGTAGAATTAAAGAATATCATTCCTCCGGAAGCGATTCAGGATGCCATGGAGAAGCAGATGAAGGCAGAGCGTGAGCGAAGAGAGGCCATTCTCCGTGCAGAGGGTGAGAAGCGCTCCACAGTCCTCGTGGCAGAAGGTCACAAGGAATCTCTGATCCTGGATGCAGAGGCTGAAAAACAGTCCATCGTGCTCCGCGCAGAGGCAGAGAAGGAAAAGAAGATCCGTGAGTCGGAAGGCCAGGCGGAGGCAATCCTGAAGATTCAGGAGGCAAATGCCCAGGGAATTAAGTTCCTGAAAGAGGCAGGCGCAGACGAGGCCGTGCTCACAATCAAGAGTCTGGAGGCGTTCGAGAAGGCAGCCAACGGACAGGCGACGAAGATCATCATTCCGTCGGATATCCAGGGAATTGCAGGACTTGTGAAGTCTGTGACGGAGATCGCAAGCAGGGATGAGGCAAAATAAAGAAGGAAAAGAACAGCAGAAAAAATTACAAGGGTTACAGAAGGGAATTAAAAATCATGAACTTAAAGGGAAGAAGTTTTTTGACACTGAAGGATTACACAACGGAGGAGATTTTGTATCTGATCGACCTGGCAGCAGAGCTGAAGGAAAAGAAGAAAAATGGTGTGCCGGTGGATAACTACAGAGATAAAAATATCGCACTCATTTTCGAGAAGACCAGTACAAGAACTCGCTGCGCGTTCGAGGTGGCTGCCCACGACATGGGAATGGGTAGCACCTATCTGGATCCGACAGGTTCGCAGATTGGGAAGAAAGAAAGTATTGCAGACACTGCCAGAGTATTGGGCAGAATGTATGACGGAATCGAGTACCGCGGCTTCGGACAGGAGATCGTGGAAGAGCTTGCAAAGCATGCAGGTGTTCCGGTTTGGAACGGTCTGACGAATGAGTACCATCCGACGCAGATGCTGGCTGATATGCTGACAATTCGTGAGCAGCTCGGACATCTGGAAGGTGTGAAGCTGGTATATATGGGCGATGCCCGCTACAACATGGGCAATTCCCTGATGATCGCATGCGCGAAGCTGGGAATGCACTTTGTTGCCTGCACGACGAAAAAATATTTCCCGAACGAAGAACTGGTGGAGACATGCAGAGGTTATGCAAAAGAGACCGGAGCAACCATTACACTGACGGAAGATGTGGAAGCGGGAACGAAGGATGCAGATGTCATCTACACGGATGTATGGGTATCTATGGGTGAGCCGGATGAGGTCTGGGAAGAGCGGATCAAAGAACTGACCCCTTATAAAGTAACAAAAGAAGTGATGGCCAACGCGAAGGACAGCGCAATCTTCTTACACTGTCTGCCGGCGTTCCACGATCTGAAGACGAAAATCGGAAAAGAAATGGGAGAACGTTTCCAGATCACAGAGATGGAAGTGACGGAGGAAGTGTTTGAATCCGCACAGTCCAAAGTGTTTGATGAGGCTGAGAATCGCATGCATACCATCAAGGCGGTTATGGTGGCTACGCTGTAGGGTGGATCGAGGGTATCTGTGCTGCAAAATTAATTAGTATAGAAGGACAGGAATGTGAAATCAGAGATATTAAAACTCCTCAGGGAGAGTGAGGGTTACGTGTCCGGGCAGCAGTTATGCGAGCACTTCGGGGTGTCGCGGACTGCGGTCTGGAAGGTAATCAATCAGTTAAAAGAAGAAGGGTATCAAATCGAGGCAGTCCGCAATAAGGGGTATCATATTGTGGACTGTTCCGATATTATGTCGCGGGAAGAGCTGCAGAGCCAGATGAACACCGTGTGGGCCGGCCGAGAGATCGCTTATTTTGAAGAGACGGATTCGACCAACACCCAGGCAAAAAAACTGGGAGATGCGGGGGCGCCCCACGGGACGCTCGCTGTGGCAGACAAGCAGTGCGCGGGCAAGGGGCGGCGCGGGCGTGGATGGGACTCTCCGTCCGGCAGCGGCATCTTCATGTCTATCCTGCTGCGCCCGGATATGGAACCATCCAAGGCTCCCATGCTGACTCTGGTGATGGCGGTCAGCGTCGCCCAGGCAGTCTGTGAGACGGAGGGGGTGGACACGCTGATCAAGTGGCCAAACGATATTGTCGTGAACGGCAAAAAGGTGTGCGGAATCCTGACGGAGATGAGCACGGAGGTTGACTTTATCAATCACGTGGTGATCGGTGTGGGAATCAATGTGAACACCGGGGCATTCCCGGAGGAAATCGCGCAGAAGGCAACCTCACTCAGGCTGGAGATGGGACATCCGGTAAAACGCAGTCCGCTGATTGCGAGTGTGATGCATTTCTTTGAAGTGAATTATGAGCAGTTTCAGAAGGTGGGCAATCTGAGCTTTCTTCAGGAAACTTACAATAGGATGCTGGTAAACCGCGACCGGGACGTCCGGATCCTTGCCCCGGGCAATGAGTACAATGCCCATGCAATCGGGATCAATGAGCAGGGCGAGCTGCTGGTGCGGAGAGGAGATGGACGGACAGAGGCCGTCTATTCCGGGGAGGTATCGGTGCGCGGCATTTACGGATATGTATAGATGAAGGAGACTGGAAGAATCATGGAAGAAAAGACCATACTATGTGCGTCGAGCGCATATGAAAAAAAATATTATCTGAACCCTGAATTTAATGCGCTCCCGGAGACTGTCCGGCAGGAGCTGCAGATTATGTGCGTGCTCTACACGGAGGATGTGGGCGGTATTCTGATGGTAGTCTTCGACGAAAACGGGGAGTTGAAGCTGGAAGTGAGCCAGCAAGACGGAGATCTGAACTTTGACGAGATTGGGAGTGCGCTGAAGATCAAAGAGATGCAGAGGGAGAAGACAGAATTGTTTGAAGCGCTGCAGGTTTATTACAGAGTTGTATTTTTAGGGGAGGAAATGTAGATGTTATTAGCAGTGGATGTGGGAAACACGAATGTTACAATGGGGGCATTTGATGGCGATGAACTGAAAGGAACATTCCGAATGACCAGCAAAAGAATCCGTACATCGGATGAATACGGTCTGACACTTTGCGGGATACTGGAGCACAGAGGGATTATGCCGTCGGATTTTGACGCGGTGATCGTTGCATCGGTGGTGCCGGACATCATGCACTCTCTGGGGAGTGCCATTGTCAAATATTTTAACATCAAACCGATCGTGGTCTCTTCCGGGATCAAGACCGGGCTGAAGATCGTAACGGAGAATCCGAAGCAGATCGGACCGGACCGTATCGTGGATGCGGTTGCGGCGTATGAGCTGTACGGCGGACCACTTATTGTGGTAGATTTCGGGACGGCGACTACATATGATCTGGTGGGTGAAAACGGAACCTTCGAGGCGGGCGTTACCGCCCCGGGTCTTGAAACTTCGGCCAGATCACTCTGGAATGAGGCGGCCATGCTCCCGGCAATCGAGATTCAGAAGCCGGCATCGATCCTGGGCAGGGAGACGATCTCCAGCATGCAGGCAGGATTGGTGTACGGCGCGATCGGCCAGACCGAGTACATTATCAAAGAGATGCGGCGCGAGAGCGGATACGAGAATCTGAAGGTGGTGGCGACCGGAGGTCTGGGGCGGATCATTGCCCAGGAGACGGATGCAATCGACATCTACAGCCCGAAGCTGACGCTGGAGGGGCTGCGCATTATTTATTATAAGAATAAAAGATAACTGAGAAGTGATGAAATAAAGAATAAGAGAGAGACGAGAGATGGGAATACAGAAACTTACAATCGGCGATGTGGAATTGGACAATTCCTATATACTGGGACCCATGGCAGGAGTGACAGACCTGCCTTTTCGTTTGCTGTGCAGGGAGCAGGGAGCGGGGCTTCTGTGTATGGAGATGGTGAGCGCCAAGGGGATCCTTTACAACAATAAGAATACAGAGAGCCTTCTGGCCATTCACCCGGAGGAAAAACCGGTCTCGCTGCAGTTGTTCGGGTCGGACCCGAAGATCATCAGCGAGATGGCAAAACGAATCGAGGACCGCGAGTTTGCATTCCTGGACATCAATATGGGCTGTCCCGTGCCGAAGGTGGTCAAAAACGGCGAGGGCTCCGGGCTCATGCTGGAGCCGAAGCGGGTGTACGAGATCGTTCATGCGACCGTGAAGGCAATCAAAAAGCCGGTCACAGTGAAGATCCGCAAGGGCTTCGATGACGATCATGTCAATGCGGTGGAGATCGCAAAGATCATCGAGGAGGCCGGCGGGGCTGCCGTCGCTGTGCACGGAAGGACGAGAGAGCAGTATTATTCCGGGAGGGCGGACTGGGATATCATCCGTCAGGTGAAAGAGGCCGTATCGATTCCGGTCATCGGAAACGGAGATGTGACAAGCGGTGAGCAGGCCATCGCCATGCGGAAGCAGACCGGGTGCGATGGCATCATGATCGCCCGGGGAGCCCAGGGCAATCCCTGGATATTCTCCGAACTGCTGGCCTACGAGCGGGACGGGAGTATTCCGCCGAGACCTGATGTGGTGCAGATCAAAGAGACCATGCTGCGCCATGCCAGACTTCAGATCCAGTACAAAGGCGACTACCTGGGCATTCGGGAGATGCGCAAGCATGTGGCGTGGTATACCAGGGGAATGCACGGTTCCACGAGACTGCGCGAGGCAATCAATAAAGTCGAGTCCTATGAAGAACTGGAGAAATGCCTGGAGGGGCTGGATCACAGGGAGTAGAAGTGTGCCGGTGGATATGTTGATCGTCACCGCAGACCACGGGTGCAATCCGGGTTTTAAAGGGACGGATCACAGCAGAGAGTACATTCCAGTGCTCTGTTATGGAGGGCATCTGAAAAAGAACGTGGATCTGGGAGTGCGCAGTACCTATGCAGACATTGTCCAGACGGTGATGGCGTATCTGGGTGTGCCTTATGAGGGAGACGGGGAAACTGCAAAGCGGATTCTGCGTATCCGTCGGATATAAGAATAGGAGTAAAATCAGCAGTAAATATCAAGAGGCGATAAAATGTGTAATGATACATTTATTGTCTCTTTTGATATAATGAAAATGTCCGCTTTACACTGCCTGTTGTCTGCAGGTTTTTTATCGGATAAATGTAACTGTTCAGAACTCCATTAGTTAAAGATGATATCGGAATTCCCTAAAAGGGCTTCTCTGATTGCTGTAAAAGCATTTATTCCATGCTTATGAGCAGTCCCAATATAGCTCATGATTGTAAGATATTCCTGTGCGCCTTCCTCACTGCGAAAACATCCTGAGACCTTGGTTTTAACCTTAATCATGCGCAAATCACGTTCCGCAAGGTTATTATCAAACGGAACACAGAGATTCTTTATAAATAAGCAGACTGATGCCTTGTAATTCACAAGTCTGTCAATTAGATTTAGTACCTTGGTCTTTTTCTTTCGACCACGCTTTTTGGTTGTGACTTCTGGT
>NZ_FQZY01000112.1 GCF_900142165.1 Hespellia stercorisuis DSM 15480 | reverse complement strand
GCAGATATTTTTGAGAATCGCCATATACCCAAGATCAGTCTGCGAATACGTGATGTAACTTGAATCTCTTGGATCGTTCATTTCCGAGATCCATTGTTGTAAATAATGAAAGAAATGATTTGCAACCATCATAAAATCAACTATTCCACGGTCCTGTTTCTTTCGTTCACGTTTTTCTTTCTTTGTCATTCGTAAAAACCTCCTGTGCGAAAAATTTGTTACTTATATTTTACCGCACAAGAGGTACTCCTGCTTAGATTCTGGTTATTTTATTGCGAAAAGTTTTTATTCCTCAACGCTGCCAAGCTAAATACGTATGTATCGTTACAGTTCAGCATTCAATGTCATTTAGTTAATTATGATTAGCATGGAACTAATTCAAAAAATCACGGTAATAGTCGCAAAAGTTATTGAATTGGACTCTGAAATAAAGTGTATGGAAAATAATTTTTTCAACGACAAATAAACAGATTTTCATCTGCTTTAAAAAATGCTATAATATCAAGTGTTATGAACTTTCCTAAGCGGCTCTGTATATGAAATACCGAGGCTTTCGGAAATGAGCCGTTTTTAGCCTTGGGTATTGGCGTTCGTCCCTTATTGGAATAAAGTTCGGACTGAAGGATTTTCATAACATCTATGGAATCTTCCTTTGTGGTCAGACGAATGAAAATTGCTTAGTCCAATCGTATATTTCAGTTTTCTAAAAGAGGGTTCTATTGACTATCTGGCAAAGTATAAAAGCTTTAGTTTCTGTATATCGAATTCTTCACGTGGAAGATTTGTAACAAGGCATTCATAGGTATCATCAGAAAGTTTAAACCGAACAACCCGGAAAGAGATATCGTATGTACCAGCGGATCCGTATTCGAGATAATCAAACGATGCAGCCTGATCTACAAAGCGTTTATAGCAATCAGCATTAACCTGAATTTTTCTCGAGAGACTTCTGACAAGTGTAACATTCACATCAACATCGAAGGTGTCAGAATCCGGACAATCAAATTTTCCAACCAGACCTTTGGAGTGAATATCTTTGGTGCGGAAAAGAAAATATTTGGTCAGAGGTAATAACATGAGACATGTTGTTATAAGAGCAATAACTATGGTCACCTATATAAACATTTTTTGTATCATGTAGAACAGGATGTCTGTCAGCAATGGTGCAGAAAGTTTTGAATTCATCTTTTCCATGAACTTCTCCAGATTAAAAAGGACTTAGGAATTAAGATTACTTCGAACATCACAAAAAAGATTAGACGTCTTAGAGAGAATCCAAGAAAATGTCCGAGCATTGAAGCGATATTAGATATTTCGAGTCCCTATCATTTTCTACATGTGGAACACCATTGTATATTTTATCGTATTGATGACGATAAAATATATATTTCTGATATTTATAATGAAAGAGAAGATTTTATGTGGAAAATGTTCGGAATAAGATTGCGCTCAGAAGAGAGAGTTGAATTTTGGGGCGAATGATTACTATTTTTTGTTTTCTGATATTAGCATGAAGTGGTCACAAATCAATATGAGGTGGTTGCACCGCTTTTATAACTACGATATTATGTGTTTTTCTTTTTTTTAGCTTCACCAGTCTGAATGAAGTGAAGCGATTGCATGAGGATAAAGCATTCCCGAGCGCTGAGGCAGAGAAATCTGTCTCTTTTTTGAATACATCAACAAACACGCTAGTCTTAATTCTCGAGATGAATAATTAGATTGACTAAGCCGTACGACTGATTTATACTTAAATCATACAAAACTAAGCCGAACGAACAAATGGAGGAACTATGAAGATCGTAGATGCAAAAACATTAGGGCAGGCAATTAGAAATCGAAGAAAAGAACTGAACTATACGCAGGCTTTTTTATCACATTTTAGTGGTCTGAGTGTGAGTTTTATTTCAGATTTGGAGAATGGTAAGGTTTCCTGTGAAATTGGAAAAACAATTTTTTTACTAAATATATTAGGTTTGGATTGCATCGTAACGAATCGGGGTGAATGATGAAGAAATTAATCATAATGTTAGAAATAAAGGGAAAACAGACGGTTGTTGGAAACATTTCCTATCATGATCTGCAGGATGCCTGTTTCACTTATGCAGAGGAATATCTAAATACTGCTAATGCAGTGCCTATATCAGTGAGTTTACCGTTACAAGAGGAATCTTATTCTGTGGCTCGAACCAAAAACTTTTTTGAGGGGCTACTTCCGGAAGGGTTTACCAGAAGAACAGTGGCACAATGGATTCATGTGAGCGAGGATGATTATCTTTCTATTTTAGCTGGATTAGGAAATGAATGCCTGGGTGCAATCAAAGTAATTGAAGAAAATCAGGCAGTAGTACCTGCAAGATATGAAAAACTGAAATCGCAGCAAATAGGACAACTGGCTGCGGAAGGTGCGACGAAGTCGGCCGAATTGGTAACAAAGTCTCACCTGTCGTTAACCGGTGCATCTGGTAAAGTGGGATTATACTATGATGATACATCAAATCAATGGTTTCTTCCCTACGGGGAAGCTCCTAGTACACATATTGTAAAACAGAGTCATGTGAGAATGGATGGTATTGTTACAAACGAGCAATTATGTCTTTTGACAGCACAGCGGTTGGGAATCACTATTCCGGAAAGTTTTATCATTAATACCGGGAATGCAAAAGAAGAGGAAGTTTTGTTTGCAACCAAAAGATACGATCGGTTACAAAAAGATTGCTCGAGTGTTGTAGATGGTTTAAGAGTCCCATATCGCCTACATCAGGAAGATTTTGCGCAGGCTTTGGGAAAAGCATCATCAGAAAAATATGAGAAAGAAGATAATGGATATCTGCAGGCGATGTTTCGCCTTATTTTAAATCACGCTGCAAACCCTATTAAAGAACAGTTGAGTCTGTGGAATATGATTGTGTTTGATTTTCTTGTTGGAAATACAGATAACCATATCAAGAACTTCTCTCTTTTGTACAGCGAGAATCTAAAAGGAATTTCGCTGGCACCCGCGTATGATATTATCAGTACAACGGTATATGAAGCTTCTACAAGGAATATGGGAATGATGATAGGTGGGCAGCTTTGTATTGATAAGATTACAAGAGAATCATTTAGAAAAGAAGCACAAAAAGTTGGTATAAATGATAAATTGGCGATACACGGTTTTGAGCAAATGGCTTCTAAGTTTGAAAAATCATTGCGGGAAACGAGTAGACAGCTTAATGAACAGGGCTTTTTAAACGCTGATATACTTTGCGAAAAAATACTGCAAAGTGGAGGATTTGCGAATTTGTAGTTGATAGAAGTTATCCGATTGTGTTCAGGGGAGTTGAGGGTTGAATAATATTTATACGCCACTTAGGTGGTCGCACCAGTGGCTGCAAATCAATATCAGTTGGTTGAACTGAACGTAAGACACTATATCTTTTGAAAAATCTGCAATATTTCCGATGGGAAAAGCTCTAATATTTTTTTAATATAAAGTTATCAATCAAAAACAGCTCAAAATTGTAAATGGGAGTTTGAAATGAGTACAATTTATAGAACCTTATCTTGTGTATTTAATTGTTGGTTCAATGATTCAAAATCCTTTACTAATTGCTGAATATGACTAATTTGTTGCGCTGTAAGATTTGTGACTTCTATTACATGACGAGTGTTATCTAATTCAAGAAGGAAGTCTGTAGAGCAACCAAAATAACATGCTATTTTAACCAATAAATCGACAGATGGCTGAATATTGTTGTTTTCCCAATTACTAACAGATTGTTTTGAGACGCCAAGATATTTAGCTAATTCTATCTGGCTTAGATTTCTAATTAAACGTAAAGTTTTTATTTGTTCACCCAACATATAGATCCCTCCAACATATGCTAATTGTATCTTAGTAAAGTATATTTACAAAATACTTTAGTATTGTTATAATGGACTGAAATCGACTATAAAATTAATAAATTAGAAAGCAGTTTATTATTTGGGGAAGGAGTTAAGAAAGAAATGTCAGCATTTAGTGATAAGTGTAAGAAAATGATAAAGGAAAATGGGACTACAGTATATCGTTTGTCGATAGAAACAGGTCTAGAAAGGACAGCTCTACAGAGAATGGTAAATGGACAGAGAATACCAAATGTAGATTTTGTGAATCAATTTATAAGCGCTTTACGTATTCCACGCAAAGACAAAAGTGAGTTATTAGAATTATATCAATGTGAGTCCACGGGAGAAACGACATACTATAATCGTCGTTACATCAGACGGATCATCAATAACATGATTATAGAGGCATACAATAACGATATCCCAGATAGTAATAGGTTAAGCGATAATGCGGATCAACTTTTGTCATCAAAGTTAGAGGTGGTGCTTAATGATGTGCTGGAGGAGGGGATAAAAAATAATAACGATGACAGCATTAAAACTAATTATCCAATTACCAATGCTTCGTTTATCAGATCGGTATTACGTCTTTCGAAAAAATACACGAATACAGTGAAGATTCAACATATGTTTAGCATGAAAATAAAGCCTGAAGAGGTTATGCATAATCTAAAAACATTAAATTATATGCTTCCTTTAGTAAATTCTCAATATTTGGAATATGAAGGTTATTTTCAATATTCAAGGATGGAGGATAATGGATATTCATTGATGCTATACCCTTTTTATATTATGACAAATAATTGTGTGTTACTGTTTAACAACACATTGTCCGAATATATTCTCGTAAAAGTGCCAGAGCTAGTATCACATTATCATACGGAATTTGAAAAAATACTTAGTAATTCAATTCCTCTAATTGAAATTGCAGAAAGCAATTCTGATGCATTAATAAAATATGGACTATTTGAATATAAAAAACAAACTACAAAAGTGATCATTGAATCACAACCCTGCTTTAGTGATATGATGTCTGAAGAATCATTTCTTTCAATTTTAAAAGAACGCGCCTCACTATTATATGATTTGGGGAAAAACATCGTAAATAGTGGTGTATTCAAATATTCCGAAGGAGTGTGTCTGTTCAGCAAAGAAGGAATAATAAGGTTTTGTGAGACGGGTAAATTTGAAGGGCAAATAGGGGCATTTTTACCACCGTTAGAAATATCCGAAAGAAAGCAGGCGCTACAATACTTGTTGAATGAGTATTCGACTAAGAAGAAAAAATTGCTGTTAATGGAAGATGAATGGTTATCTCCACGAGAGGTTTATTTTGAAGTGACTGGAAATTCTCGAGTAGACATTGTTAATATGACAGACTTACAAAATATTAAATTTTTTAAGGTCGTTGATTCAAATATTGGAACCGCATTTACAGATTTTGCATCGGCACTGGCTGAATCAGAATATGTATGTACAGAAGAAGAGACAGAGGCGTTCTTGAATTCCATCTTAATGAAACTACCATAATAAAATAGTGTAAAGAATAAATTCTAAAGGGTGTGTGCAAAAGTACACATCCTTTTTTGCACATAAAAGCGCACATATTGCATATATAGGATGGTATGGGTGATAATTATACATAAATTAGTCAGAAAAACGAAAAATTATAAATTTTGTTCACAAATAATATGCGTGGAATTCGGGAAAATGGAAAAAGTCTCGATTAATAAAAGTATAGAGAATAGCTTTCTAGGTTACAGATTAGTTAAAGGAGGAGAACAAAAATGGATGAAGGATTGAAAAATTTAGTGACAAAAGCTGAACAAGGTGAGGTAGATGCAATGGTCATAGTTGGAGATTGCTATAACCGAGGACTACATACGGAGAAGAATGACCAAGAGGCACATAAATATTATAAGATGGCTGCTGATCAAGGGCATGTACAAGCTAGTTTAATGGTTGCAATTGATCTTTTAAATGGAGTAGGCACAGTTCAAGACAAAAAACTGGGAACAAAATATTTACAAATAGCAGCTGATGGAGGCGTAGCATTTGCACAATATTTGTTGGCATCTATGTATAAATTGGGAGAGATAGGTTTCTTTGGTAGGGAACAAAAAGCAATGAAATATTTCGAAATGGCAGCGAAACAAGGAGATGCAAAATCACAGATTGAATTAGCAGATCTAATTATGTTAGCAAAAAAATCCAACTATACAATGGATGATATGGTTTTCTGGCTGGCATGTGCATATTTGCATGGCTTAAATAAACAGGCTGAAGAAGAGAGCAGAGCAGCTTTGCAAAGGCTGAATCATCTTATTAGCAGAGGAATGCCAGGAGGGAAGGCTCTCGTAGAAAAAACTTTTGAAGATGTCAAAAAAAATTATCAGGGTTATCTTAAGAATCCATCATAATTGAGTCTAATAGTGTAGCGATTTAGAATGTGCAAGGTACGATAAAAATAAGGAAGGCAGGCTTGCTACATATGTGCAATTTACAACAAAAAGAGTTAATTCAAGACTGGAAGAAAAAAGCGAAAGAGGGATCCGCAAATGCCTTGTTCAATTTAGGCTTTGCGTACTATCGCGGAATCCATGTCGAGCAGAATTATAATGAGGCTTATAAATATTTTGAAGCGGCCGCTGAGAAAAATCATTCAGGTGCGCAGTATCATATGGCATTGTATTATGATTTGGGGATATTAGGTGAACAAGATTTTGCAAAAGCAGTAGAGTGGTATAAGAAAGCAGCTTCTGCAAATCAGGTAAACGCCCAATGTAATCTTGGGATTTGCTACTTGGATGGAGAGGGGACAGAAAAGAGTCTGCAGAATGCAATATATTGGTTAGAAAAATCAGCAGAGCAGGGAAATGTCCAGGCGATTCAGTTACTGTTGGAGTGTTATGAAGGCAACAATGGGTGTAAAGAAGATTCTCAACAGGTGAATAAATGGAAAGCAATACTCAAAAAAGAAACAGAAGAGTAAAATTGATTATTACACGTTTGTGATAATAATAATTAAAAAACACAGGAGGAAAAGGAAATGGCAAAATGTTGTAGAGATTGTAGGTTTAGTGATTATGATGGGACAGCAAATTGGAAATGGTATTGCAATCGAAAGAGAACACATGTAAGAGCGGATGACTATTGCGGATATTTCGAACCGGAGTAGGAACACTGAAGCGTTCAGTTTAAATGATCAGTGAGGAGCTGGAAGTAGAATGAAATAAGGTAAGCGCTTTGGGGATTAAACGACTAAAGAGCTTGCCTTAACGTTAAAAATAGAAATTAATGAACAAACATCGAATGTGCTTTATGCTATAGGCGGATTGAAAGAATAGTGGGAAAAGTTAATTATATTATTAGATCGTTAGAAAAAAAGGTGTTTAATGATATGTGTGGTATGAGGTACATAACAATATAATTTGCAATTATTGCAAAAAAGAATGGAATATTGGTAATAACTGTAAAAACTTTATTTGTTCGCATTACAGTAATAAGAAAAAATTACATGAAATATTGTGGATATAGAATAGGCATATAGGTTTTGAAGAAAAAAATGACTTAGAAGTAGTAGATAATCGTCAGATCATCATGGAGCTTTTGGGGGGATTTATTTGCGGGGGCTAAAGTCTCTACCAAGACAAATGTCATCCTAAGATTTTTATGAATATTCTTGCTCAATGAACCGCTATTCCGGGAAAATGGAAATCGGCATTCTGAAGTGCGGAAACCGACTTATTTTCGCTTGATTACCAATTTGCAGATTTATGATCCAGTGTCAAGCCCTTGCCGCTTCAGTGGGGCATAGCAGACTTGATGATGGAGCATTAATTTGCCATACTCATCCAAGCAGAACAAAGTCATTAATTTTGTGGTTTCCTATAACCGGACAGATGGTGAAACGGAGTCCGGAATACTCATTTTAAGCGTGCTGCAAAGATTATAACCTCGAAAGTAGCGCATGACAGAGATGCCATTCAACGAACTATGCACAGTGAAGAATTTTAAAATTATGCGCGGCTACAAAACGGTGTTGAAACAGTTCCGTCTATCATTCGGAATAATTATCAGCTGGAAAATATGCCACGAGGAAAACAGCTAGGGAGATTTTTTCGAATGCAAAATTATGGCTTTGAAGTTCAAAAAACTCTTCAATTATCCAAAGAGCTTATCTAGTAATAATCTAAAAGATGCAAGGATAGGAGTCTTAAATCCATAAGAAATAAGTCAATAATCACTACAAAATATGAATTTTCAAGGTACTATAGAAATGAGAGTGGCGAAACATTATATAATATTTTTATAGATTGAGAAATAAAAGAATATTTGTAACTGTTCAGAACCCCCTTGGGGAACTAATTAATTTTTGTACAAAACAGAGAATTTTTAAAACCTGTTTTGCGATATTATTTCGGTAATTGGTGGATAACCAATTGTTTGTGATTGAATAATTTAATTCATTGTGGATTACTCTTTCAATCTTTCAAATAACTCTGATTCAAAGCCAAATTCTATGGCTTTTGAATATATTTAACAACAACTGAACATTGAAAAACATTACTTATCCACAGTCATTTTCACCATAGGTGAATCTATGTGAATTCGCTTTTTTCCTGAGTTTTTAGTACAATGGAGACATAAAACACAAGGAAGAAGG
>NZ_FQZY01000001.1 GCF_900142165.1 Hespellia stercorisuis DSM 15480 | reverse complement strand
TTTCGGAGGCGACCGCCCCAGTCAAACTCCCCACCTGACATTGTCCCCCAGCCGGATCACGGCTGATGGTTAGAAATCCAATACTACAAGGGTGGTATCCCAACAGCGACTCCTCTATGACTGGCGTCATAGATTCCTAGTCTCCCACCTATCCTGTACATGCAATATCGAATCCCAGTATCAAGCTAGAGTAAAGCTCCATGGGGTCTTTCCGTCCTGGCGCAGGTAACCAGCATCTTCACTGGTATTTCAATTTCACCGGGTGCATTGTTGAGACAGTGTCCAAATCATTACGCCTTTCGTGCGGGTCGGAACTTACCCGACAAGGAATTTCGCTACCTTAGGACCGTTATAGTTACGGCCGCCGTTTACTGGGGCTTAAGTTCAAAGCTTCGCTTGCGCTAACCTCTCCCCTTAACCTTCCAGCACCGGGCAGGCGTCACCCCATATACTTCACCTTTCGGTTTTGCATAGAGCTGTGTTTTTGCTAAACAGTTGCTTGGACCAATTCTCTGCGACCAACTTGCGTTG
>NZ_FQZY01000008.1 GCF_900142165.1 Hespellia stercorisuis DSM 15480 | reverse complement strand
GATAAATTTAAAGCTGGCAATTATACCCCTCACACGATGCGCCGGACAGCCGCTTCGCATATGCTTGAATCTGGGATTGAAATGGAGGTGATCCGCACATTTCTCGGCCATTCCTCGGTGTATACCACATCTCTGTATGCTGTCCTGTCACAGCAAAAGATGGACAGAGATTTAAAAAACTGGTCTTCAAAGTGGTTCCCTGAAACGAAAGCCGAAAATGAGACACATACAATAAGCAATGTTCCTGGTTTTCTAAAATAAATATAAACCGAAGATTATTCGAGGAGATTGAGTGACAGCATTGGATTCCCCTAATATTTTTGCTATTTCCTCGAATAATCTAATCCAAGGAATAATTACCTGAGGTATTCTTTTTGGTCAATTCCCTTTACTCTTTAAAGTATACAGGAAGCTCCTTGTCTTTTGAACATCCTGCTTTTTCAGGTTTTCTATTGTTCTCTGCTTTTTCTTGAACTTCTATTGGACATACCCTGTCTGCCTTACAAGATCTATTCTCATAATAGAGACAGTACATACAATCATGTTCCTCACGAAATGACTTTCGTTTTTCTTTTGCAGCCAGTGCTCTGTATCTTGTTATCAAGTATTTTTTATCTAACAATTTTTCGGCAGGCTTGTCTTTCTTAAAACAATTATCAAATTCTATATCTGTGTTAATCTGTTCGATCAATTTCAGGAAGTCTTCTTCACTGTTGATCGTAATTCCTTCAAGGTTAAACTGCATTGACATCACCTCCCGGTGTGCCAAATTTCTCTGCAGCTAATTCCTCATATCTTCTTTCTGCATTGCCTGATGCTTTGCATAAGGCAAATGTCATTGTGTAAAATACTGCTATAACTATGACTATAATTAGCTCGACTATCTTTGTTGCCATCCATATCCTCCTTGTTCTAAATACAAAAAGCAGGACCCGATTAGCTTCAAAGTGTATGACAATAGTTTTGCCACAAGCTAATTTAGTCCTGCTTCATTTTCTTATTATTGCATCAACGATTGGATTGATGATAAAATAATGATTATTATATCGAATCAATCTATTATGTTGATATGAGTTTGTTCAGCGCTGTCCAATCTCTAAAACAAATTTGGACTAAACCAGCGAAATTCCCTTTTATTTATGGGCTTTCCTTTGATTTAGTCCTATTATATCGCAATCATCCCCATACAAAAAACGGATCATTCCCCTGCACTCCCCCCACTCCATAAGAAGACTGGCAGTAGAGGGAATAGTAAGGATAATGTTTTCCGTAGAAAATAAAAAAATTGCTGTGATCCCAGTCGTTGCTGCAACGGCCCAGCTCTAACTCCCGAAGGAGATTCAATGGAATTATCTACTTCATCCTGATAATATTTCCATATCTGAAGATTCAGTGCTACTTCATTTTCCTGAACTGCAATTTGAACGATTTCTTCCAGATCCTCAGTGAGTACTCCTGATTTTTCTTCTTATACTTTTGAATTCCAGCAAGCTGTTTTTCCAAACCCTCTATCTCTTTATCCGCCTCTGAACATTTTCTTTCCACCTCCCTTTTATGATCTGCCAATTTTAGTATTTCATCTTTATCAACCTCTTTCAGTGCCTTCTTTCCTTGTTTTTGAATTTCATTTCTGACAATATCGTCAAGCACCGATTTTTTTATAAAGTGAGAATTACATAATGCATTCCCCTTTTTATAATAGGTTCCACATTCATAACCATCCCTACAGGTTACACGTTGCATATTGTAACCACAATCTCCACAAACCAAGATACCAGCTTTTTTCACTTTCCGAAAACGCATAGCAATTCTGCATTACCAAACTATTTCCACCATAACTTTTCTTAATCAATTGCTTAAGGAGCTCACTGTAAATACATTCTACTTCTCTCCAAAAAGCCTTTTCAATATGTTTTTCATCAAGGACTTTTAACACGTCTTCCCATTTATCTTTACCTACAATTTCTTGCAAATCTGATTTTATTTTTTCTTGTTCATCCTCTTCTGCCTTTTGTATTAATTCATCAAACTTTATATCATAAAAGTAATTTTCCATGGCAACATCCATAATACGCTGTTCCCTTTTTTGCATCTTAAATTTATCAAATACTTTATCCTCTGATTTTCGCCGACATAATTTTCAAGATAGCATCTTGGTACATAATGCTCTTTTTTAGTATCCGCCATATTGTTTCTCCGCTTATTCCAGTATATCAATCTCTCTTTTTATGCACAATGCTAGAAGTCAAATAAAGGAAAAACACTCCACTACAAGATCTTGCAATGACGAGTTTTTCCTTATAATGCAAGAGAGCCAGATTTCTCTGGCTCTCTCAAGTATGTGTCCGCAAACACATACCCCAATTAGTATCTATAGTATACAATAACCACCTCTAAAATGCAAGTTTTAAAGAAAGTTTTTCAAAAAATTCATACGTGACGATAAGTCTGGATGAATTACAATCGATGCAACATTCGGATTTACAGAATTTCTGAAGTCCTCTGTTATCTTTTCAAAATCTCGAATGAACGCTTTCAATTCTGTCTTCGATACTTGAAGCAATTTCAAATAATAACACATAAGAATAACATAATCTCCTATGGTTTTAAAATTCACATAAGGTAATCCGATTTCTAGCTTTAAGCATTGCTTCATAGCATTATTCGGATCAATATTACGAAAACGTGTATCGAACACCACCGCATTATGTGCTATCGCACTTCTCAAATCCTTAAACGTATATATGTATTTGAAAAGTAATTGCCTATTAGTGTCACAAGAAACATTAATTCCCAGTCTCTTTGAAATATCATCTCGCACGTCATACGTAAGACACGAAAGCAGGTATCCCAAATCACCCATCGTCATAATTTCGAACAGAGCCCAAATCGGTACACCTGAATAACCATCATTGTTATAAAAATGTGTGATTTTAGGATTATCTTTTTTGTAAGCATACGCCAAACTTGACTGAATGGAGTTTTGCAAATTCAATTTGTTTTGTTGCAGTTTTTTCTTTTGTTCTGTAGTAAAAGTAGCAGGTGCATTTTTATATCCACTAACTACTCTATCGAACATATCTTGAATATTCTCCGAGTTTGCATGAACAAGTATACTTTCAAGGGCAATATTCTTCACTGCCGTTTCAATAAACATCATCTTTCCGTAAAACAAAGATTTCAATGCTGAATCATACTGAATCGTTGCATAGACTTCATCATATGATGTGAATGGTAAACCAATCTGGGCATTCTTAAAAAAGCGATACCCCTTGTATCCATGAAAATATCCAGTATTCATTAATTGCCGTTTCTGAGTACTGCCTGAGATGGCAATTCCATTATTTCGTAAGTGGCGCATTAAGCCATCTGTGGTCTAATAACTCATAAAATTCCTCCGCTATCTTTAGTATGTCCATTATACAGTCTTGTACGATGAAATACAATATGTTTAAAGTATGCTTTTCTCTACTTTTCTTCCATATTGCTCCTTCTTTCGAATTATGCTAAAATGACTGTACTATTTAATATTTGGAGGTCTCATATGGCTATCAGTTCCAACAATATTCAAGTCTATACCACGCTGTCAAAACAGTTAGTAGCTGAGGAGGCGCTTTATGTAATACGAGGAAAGTTCAGAAAACTTCCTATTACATAAAAACCCGCAGAAAGCTTTGTTTTCAAGCAATCTGCGGGTTTTCACTGCAAAAGATAGACCTAAGCCAGAACCCCAGCCGGAACATCCGTTACATCTTATCTTCCACGAATTCTCTCATCCCCTGGAAAATGAGCCACACCGAAGTAGCCCCTGCATCCTGGTATCCGATTGCCCGCTCCATTAGTGACTTGGCGCGGCCGAATTTCGCCTGGTACTTCTTGGTGTCTTCCACTCCCTGTTTTGCCGCCTCCTCAGCTTTCTTCAACATCTCGAGCAGGGTCTTGTCCGTGTTAGCCTCCATCGCGGCCACCGCCGGGGCAAGCGCATCGACCATCGTCTTGTCTCCGATCTCGGCTTTTCCTCTATCCTGAATGGCTCCAAGACTCTTGCGCTCCATTCGCGCAATATCCGCAGCCCCAAGTACGCTCTTCGGTTCTGCATCTTTGGCACCCGCAAGATAAAGGCTGCCGAATATCACACCGGAGGCTCCGCCCATAGACAGTAGCATCGCTTTTCCTGCCGCTGCAAAAACGGCGTATACATCTTCTGTTCCCTGCATCTGCAAAAGCTTTCTCTTTGCTTTCTGCATACCGCCGGCCATGCCGATCCCATGGTCTCCGTCCCCGATTGCACTGTCAATCTCTGTCAGGTACAGCTTCTGTGCAATCACCTTGTCCGCTATGTAAATGAGCATATTTCTGGCATCCTCGGCACTCAGCTCTGTCAGTTCACCGGCTCTGCTTCTGGTGACTGCCGCTTCTTCCACATCATTTTCATCAAATTCCGGCTCCGCCTCTACCGGAGCATTCTCCTCCACGTCACTCATATTCGCTCCTGTGAGCTCGCCCTTTGCATAATACGGGCAGTAACACGGCATATCATACAGTTCTTTCAGTTCGTCGTCCAGCTTGAACAGAGTAATGGAAAATCCGCCCATCTCCTGGCTTGTACAATAGCTGTTCAGATCTGTATCGTGAACTTTGATTCCATCCTTGTCGAGCAGTTCCTTCACCTTGCGGTAGGCAATCGCCAGCTCGGTGATCGTTGTGGAACCCAAACCATTCACGAGCACACAGACCTCATCGCCTGATTTCAGGTCGGCATCCTCCATGATCTGCCCGTACATTTTCGTAACGAGGACATCGGCATCCTCCCATGTCGTACGCAGGACACCGCGCTCCCCATGAAGTCCCATACCATACTCGATTTCATTTTCACCCAGCTCGAAGATCGGTTTGTCCACTCCCGGGAGCTGCGCCGGCGCGGTAGCCACGCCGATTGTTCTCGTGTTATCTCTCGCCTTCTCTGTGACCCTTGTCACTTCCTCCAGACTTCTTCCCGAATCACAGGCCGCTCCGGCCGTCTTGACCACGAACACATCTCCCGCGATACCGCGGCGGTCCTCGATTCTATCCTTCGGTGCAGAAGCCACATCGTCCCGGACACGGACATGGGTTGTTGCAATTCCGTCTCCGTTCAGAAATTCCTCTCCCATATCAAAGTTCAGATTGTCACCGGCATAGCAGCCGTAAACGAAAATGACCCCTTTCCCCTGGTCTACCGCTTTCGCCGTCTCATAGATGGTGTTCGGATCCGGGGAGGCAAAGATGTTTCCGCATGCAGCCGCATCTGCAAGACCTTTTCCCACAAAACCGGAGAACATAGGCTCATGACCGCTTCCACCGCCAATTACCAGCGCAACTTTGTCTTTTCTTCTCTGTTTCGAAATCACTCCGTTAACACTTGGGTGCTTTTCAAAGTACCGTCTGTAGGCGCTGATATAGCCAGCCATCATTTCGTCCACGACGTGATCCGGGTTGTTAATAATCTTCTTCATTGCACGACCTCTTTTCTCATAATATTTGTAGTTATTATTGCGTGCCGCCAGTCGAAGACTGAGGATTCACGCACACTTCAGTGTGCCCTCATTATAACATATTGCATAAAAAAATAGTGAATTTCCAATAATTTATTTACTAAATTTTCTTAATCAGAGCAAGCATTTCTTTAATTTTATCTGTATTTTCACCGATTTTCTTTATGTTTCATTCGTTTTCTTGTGCTTTTTTGACTTTTCGTATTCTGACCACTTAATTTTTTAGTAATCGGTTTCTCTCACCGGAGTTATATCTCTTCGAATATCCATTCTGCGCCCAGCTCTGTCACCACGCGTTTCATGATGTGCAGCAGCTCCGGCAGCACCGGATAGTGGTCGAAGTCCTTCCGGCACAGCATGCTCGTGATCTTCGGTTTCGGACTCTCCAGAATCGGCTGGTAGAGCATTCCTCTTTTTTCCATCAGCTTTGCGATCGTGACCGGGACCACCGCCCAACGGTCACTCTGGGCAACCGCTTCTATAGCGAAGACAATGTCACAGCTCTGCACGCCCACATGCTCAATTCCACCGAACCAGTACTTGTACCACTGAGAATAATTGCTGTCCCACGCGAGATGCACCTCTTTTTCCTGACTGAGCTCGCTGGGATGAACCGGTCCTGACATCCGCCCCTTTTTCCCGGTGATCACGACCAGCTCCTCCCGGTACAGAGAATGGGTCTGCAGCTGTCTGGAATAGCGCAGATTCGGCACAAAGCCAACATCCACATCCCCCGTTTCCAGCAGACGGAACACCTCAGTATAGTGGTTTCCGTCCATGCGCAGCGCCACACCCTTTACCTTTTTCACCAAACGGGAGTACACCTCCGGCATGATATAGGAATTAATGCTGTACCCCGACGCGACGCTCAGCGTCTGATCGATTTCATTGTTCAGAGCGAACTGCGTGTTGTCCCACAGCTCTTTCCATTTCCGCGCGTAGGGCTCGAATTTTTTCCCGTCCGGTGTCAGCTCCGTGATCCGCTGTCCCCGCTTTCTGGTAAAGAGCGTGACCCCCAGCTCTTCCTCCAGCGTCCTGATCCTGGCCGACAGCGTCGGCTGCCCAACATACAGCTCCTGGGCTGCTGCCGATATTGATCCATGTTCGATTGTCGCGATAAATGCTTCTATTTCGTTATTTGTCATTGTTTCACCCGTTTCCTGATTTCTTGTTTTTCCGGTACCGGAACCAGGGCATGTGCCTGATCCTAAATGTCCGATTTCCCTGTCTCTTCATTATAAACCAGGTCCTCTGAAATGAAAAGAACTGCCGCACCGGAAGTTTGATATACCTCTCACCCGATGCGACAGTTCTGTTTATTTGCTTATTTTTTTATTATTTTAAAGCTTCTTTTACCTGTTTTGCAATTCCCGGAGCATCCATCTCATAATATGTGAATACTTCTTTGTTTGTTCCGGTAATAATATGTCCGTCCGGAAGTGCGATCTGTTTTACTCTGGTCGGGCATTTCTCTGCAGTCACCTGTGATACAAGGCTTCCGAGTCCGCCAAAGATGGAGTGCTCTTCCACTGTGACCAGAAGCTTGCTTGCGCCGGCCGCTTTTACGATTGCATCCTCATCCATCGGTTTCAGACAGTACATATCGATGACACCTGCTTCGATTCCCTCTGCCTTTAAGAGCTCTGCTGCTGCCACTGCATAAGGAACCATCTCGCCGCATGCTACGATCGTAACGTCTTTGCCCTCGCCAATGACATTCGCTTTGTTGAGCTCAAATGACATGTTCTCATCGTATACATCCTCTGTTGCAGAACGGCTGACACGTACGTATGCCGGAAGTTCATCCTTCAACAACGCTTCGATCAGCTTCTCTGTCTGGAATCTGTCACTCGGGAGATATACTCTCATGTCCGGAAGTGAACAGAATGCGGAGATATCCTGGCAGGAGTGGTGGCTCATGCCGAGTGCGCCGTAGCTGACACCGCCGCTGATTCCGATCAGTGTAACATTTGTCTTCGAGTAAGCCACATCGATCTTGGCCTGCTCATAGCTTCTGGTAGATAAAAAGCTCGCCGGAGAAGCCGCAAACGCTTTCTTTCCACATGCTGCCATACCTGCCGAAACAGAAACCAGATTCTGCTCCGCAATACCGACCTCTACGCTCTGCTCCGGATATTCTTTGAAAAATGGTGTCAGAGAAGCAGATCCACGGGAATCTGAGCACAGCACCGTGATATCTTTATCTGTTTTTGCGGCGCGAACCAATGTATCACATATTACCTGTCTGTTTGTAATCTTATTCATTCTCCAATACCTCCTCAATCTCTTTCTTAGCCTGTTCATACTGCTCATCCGTCATAACTCCGTGGTGCCATCCAGCCACGTTCTCCATGTAGGAAACGCCCTTGCCTTTTACGGTGTGCGCAAGCACTACGGACGGTTTTCCTGTAAATGTGGCAGCCTCTTTGTATGCCTCCACCAGCTGTTCGCAGTTGTTTCCGTCTGCCACTTCGATCACATTCCATCCGAATGCTGCGAATTTCTCTGCGAGACTTGCACTGCTCATTACTTCATCTGTCGTTCCGCTGATCTGAAGGCCGTTCAGGTCAACTGTTGCGCAGAGATTATCCAGTTTGTACTGGCTTGCAAGCATCATAGCTTCATAGTTGGATCCCTCTGCCATCTCGCCGTCTCCAAGTACTACATAAGTGCGGTAGTCTTTGTTGTCTCTTTTTGCTGTAAGTGCCATTCCGGCTCCCACTGACAGGCCGTGTCCGAGGGATCCTGAGTTCAGCTCGATTCCGTTGACCGCTGTGTTCGGATGTCCGATGAACTTACTGCCATACTGGCTGAATGTCTTGATTGCCTCTTCTTCGTCATAGAATCCTCTTTTGCCGAGCACACAGTACAGGCAGTCTGCACAGTGACCCTTGCTGAGAAGAAATCGGTCGCGGTTCGGATCTTTGATCGTCTCCGGCGAAACATTCATCTCTTCAAAGTATAATACAGTTAAAATGTCAACAACACTTAAATCTCCACCTACATGTCCTGCCTTTGAGTTGTACATCATTTCAATAATGTCTCTCCGTAATTCATACGAAGTTCTTGTCAATGCATCCATTCTTTAACCTCCCTAACGAATCTGTTGTTTTGTTTCTTTCTAAATATATTATAAATCTTAATATTCCATTTGTAAACAGTATAAAAGGCTTCATCCTATCTGCATTTTTGTTTTTTCAGGCATTTTGCGGTTTAAATATCACACTTTTTGATATTCAAACCTTCCCAGCTATTTTTCTGCTGAATCAATTTCTTTTCCATCCAGGATGCGAGCACCCGATTTCCAAGCGGGGTGAGATGAATCCCATCTATATAGAAGACTTTTCTTTTTGAAATGCACTCCCACAGATCCCACACCGGGACTGCATGCTGTTTCCCGTAGCCGAGCAGCCACTCCCGATACTCCGCCAGCTTCTGCTGCACCTCCGGCCCCGCCGCGAACGACAGCCACTCTTTCGTCAGGCACTCCTCATTCACCGGAGTCGGAATCCCCAGGATCAGCTTCACCCCGTTTTCCGCGCACAGGATCCTGATTTTTTCTACATTCTCCTTCGCCGCCCCGCTGTCGCGGCTGAAGAAAATGTCGTTGCTGCCGCCCATAAAGAAAATGACGTCCGGGTGCTTCTGCAATGCCGCTCTCTCAAAACGCCGCAGAATCTCTTCTGTTGTGTTCCCGCTGACACCTCTGTTTATGATCTCCACATCCGGCAGCGCATCAGAAAGAAGGGAAGACCATTTCTCTTCCCTTCTCACACCATATCCGTATACCAGACTATCCCCTATGAAAACAATTCTCATCTGTTCAGTCCTCCACGCCCAGAATCGTTTCCGCAAGCTCTTTATCCGAGATGCTCCCGAAATACTCTTCCAGCTTATATTTTTTCAGCACAGACATTACCTGCGCATATTCAAATCTGCATCCAATGAGTGCCTCTTCGATTTCTTTCGAAGGGCGGAGTGCCATGTAGTCCCCATAGATCCGGCAGTTCTCTATAATGCCCCTGACCACCTCCGCGCAGATCTCCAGAAATCCTCCCCGCAGCTTTCTAACATTGTGGACAGAGCAGGGAATCGGGTTCCCGTAATTCCAGGACCAGGATTCGTACTTTTCTGTTTTCAGCCGCTCAACTGCAGCCAATTCTTCCGGCGTCAGAGTAAGCGTCCTGTACGTATCATCCTGCAGTATCGTGCGGATCAGTATTTTTTTAAATTCGTCCAGCGGGACTGCTTCTTCGAGAAAATCCGTGATATTCCCAACTCTGCTCCTCACCGACTTTACTGATTTCGACTGGAATTTTTCTGCCCGGACATTTAAGCTGGCGGCCACCTGCGCGATATCCGACGCGTAGAGCAGACAGCCGTGATGCAGGATCCTGTTTTTGTGGATGTGCTGTGCCGTACCGGACACCTTTTTTTCCTGCACCAGAATGTCGTTTCTTCCGGAAAATGCGGCCTCAACACCGATTTCTGCCAGTGCGCGGATGACATAGCCGGCAAACTGTTTCATCCCCTCATCGCCGGATTCACTCCGGTCCGTGATAAAGGAATAGTTCAGATTGCCCAGATCGTGATAGACTGCGCCTCCGCCCGTCATCCGCCTGACCACACGGATTCCATGATCCTCCACATACTTCCGGTTGATCTCCTCCAGCGTGTTCTGGTGCCGTCCCACCACGATGGTCCTCTCATTCTGCCAGAGCATAATGATCGTACCTTTCTCATAGTGGGTCAGCAGATATTCTTCCAGTGCAAGATTAAAGTATGGATCCGTGGACTCATTTACCATAAGTATACTATTCTTCATATTTTTTTGCTACCTGATACAGTTTTTTATAATCGTCCTTCAGGTGATCATACAGTTTTTGATAGATTTTAAAATAATCCATATATCTCTCATGGTTCTCCGGTATAGGCTCCATGTAATCAATGTAGTTCACCTTCTCCTTCGCAATGGAGAAGTCCTTGAACAGGCCGCAGGATACCCCGGCGAGAATCGCATCCCCGTACGGCGCACCAACTCTGTTCTTGACAAATGCGGTCGGAACGTTGAACACGTCTGTGATGATCCTCCGCCAGAGTTTGCTCTTTGCGCCGCCCTCGTTCAGAACGACCGGCGCATTCGCCTTGATTCCTTTTTCGAGCATCAGACGGTAATTGTCGTAAAGTGCGTAGGCCACGCCTTCCATGAACGCGCGGATCATATGCCCTTTTGTGTGATGGGTCGCCAGGCCGAACACCGTACCTCTGGCATACACGTCCCACAGTACGGTCCGCTCTCCCGCAAGATAAGGCAGCACGATCAGGCCCTCGCTGCCCGCCGGCACCTTCTCCGCCTCTTTGTTCATGATGTCATACACGTCCATGTCGTCCATCAGTTTCGCGGTCTCCCACTCCATCTGGCAGAAATTATCGCGCAGATAGCGCAGCACCTGACCGCCGGTCAGGACGACCGCGATCGAGATATAGTCGTTGCAGGAGTTCGTCGTATACGCGTCGTTGCAGACCAGATCGATAAATTCCTCACTGTCATTCACGACCCCCATCACACCGCAGGTTCCGAGGTTGATCTGCACATCCCCCGGTGTGATGGCTCCGCCGCCGACAAATCCGGCGTTGCAGTCCACCTGCCCCGCGCACACCGGGATTCCGGGCACCAGTCCCAGCTCTGCCGCCGCAGCCGCCGTGACGTGTCCTACAACCTCCTCACACGCATGCAGATCCGGCATCAGATCCATGCTGATCCCCATCTTGTCCATCAGTTCCTGATTGAACTCTTTTTTGTGCACATCGTAGGCCACACCCCAGAATCCTCCATGGGAGTAGCTCATCGCCGCCACACCCGTCATGCGCAGGCGGACAAAGCCATCGATCGTAAGCACCTTCCAGATCTTTTTGTAATCCTCCGGACGGTTGTTTTTCTCCCACATGATGTTCACCATGGTCGGATAATCTTCGATCCGGTTCCCGTTGATCTGGAAGATCTCTTCCGTTCCAACGTTGTCCCGCAGCCACTCCACCTCTTTGACCGCCCTGCGGTCCATCAGGTTGTAAGCGCGGTTGATTGGGTTGCAGTTCTCATCCACCATGACCATGCACGGCTGTGCCGACGAAATCGCGATTGCAGCCACCTCCTTCGGGTCCACACCGGATTTTTTCAGGCAGTCTTTGATCGTATCGCAGGCCAGCTTCCAGTAATTCTCGGCATCATGCTCCGACCAGGCCGGATGGTCCACATAGATTGGATATTCCTGAAACGAATATGCCAGAACATCCGCATTTTCATCGATAATGCACGCTTTTCCTCCACCGGTACCATAATCTATTCCAAGCAAATATTTTCCCATATATTTCCTCCTGTCACATGCTGTTACCTGACAGCACCATGTATACTTTTTCCAAAGCAGTCCAACGCGGCTTCTTTTATCATCTCCGACAACGACGGATGTGCGACCACAAGCTTCTCCCACTGCTCCAGTGTCAGCTTCTCTTTTACTGCCAGAGACGCAAATGCGATCATCTCCGGTCCGCAGGCTCCCACGATCTGCACGCCCAGCGTTGTTTTTTTCTCAAGATCCATCACCACCGTCACCATTCCGTCCTCGCCCTCTGCGAGAGCCATTCCGTTCCCGCTGTAAGCGAACGTGCCGACCGCCGTCCGAATCCCCATCTCCTCCGCCTTTTCTGCGCTGATTCCAGTCGCCGCAAAAGCCGGTTTTGTGTAGATGCATCTTGGAAGTGCCTCAAGATCCACCGGTTCCTTTCTTCCGAGAATGTGGGCCACCGCCGCTTCTCCCTCCGCATACGCGGCGTGGGCAAGCTGAAAACCGCCGATCACATCTCCGATCGCATAGATTCCCGGGATGTTCGTCTGCATGTACTCATTGACTTTTATCTCTTTCCGGGGCGTGAGCTCCAGGCCCAGTTTTTCTGTGTCAATTCCCGTGAGGTTTGGTTTTCTGCCGGTTGCCATGAGAACCGTATCCGCCTCGATGCGGCCGGTCTCCGCTCCCTCATAAGACACTTGACAGCTGGCGCCTTCTTTTTCAATGGCTGTGACTTTTGTGTCACACAGAATGCGGATTCCCTGCTTTTTCAGTTCTTTCTGCAGGTACCCCACGGACTTTCTTCCCTCCGCAGGATACAGTTCCGGCATCACTTCTATAACTGTGACCTCTGATCCATAGGAACAGAATGCGCTGGCAAGTTCCATTCCGATCACTCCTCCGCCGATTACCACCAGCTTTTTCGGCAGTTTTTCAAGGGCAAGGGCCTGGGTACTGTTGATCGTGTGCTCCACTCCCGGGATCGGGACCGCAGCGGGTACAGATCCGGTCGCTATGATTATGTTCTCCGCCTCATAGCACACTCCGCCGCACTCTGCTTTTTTCGCCTCTTTCACCGAAGCAGATCCGCGGACCACATCCACCTTGTTCGCCTTCAGCAGGTACTCCACGCCGCCGACCAGCTTTTTCACCACAGCCTCCCGACCGCTCTGAATCTTTTGAAAGCTGTAGAGACCGGATTCTCTGAATATTTTTTTACCCACCAGATCCCGGACCTTCTCGATTGCAGCCGCTTTGTCCAGCAGATATTTCGTCGGGATACATCCCACATTCAGGCAGGTCCCGCCTATGTGTTCCCCCTCAAACAGGAGAACGGACGCTCCTTCCTTCGCCGCTGCGATTGCCGCGGAATATCCGCCCGGGCCGCCGCCAATCACCATCAGATCATATATTTTATCGCTCATTTCTTCATCTCCCTTGTGTTCGGATATCCGCCCATCCTGAATCTGTTCTCAGCAAATGAACAGATGCCGTATCAGAGCAGTGCCAGTGCCGGATTCTCAATTACTTTCTTCAGTTCTGTCAAAAACTGTGCTCCGCAGGCTCCATCGATAATGCGGTGGTCAAAGCTCGCCGTGATCTTCATCGTCGGCACGCTCTTCCATTCTCCATCCACCAGCACCGGCCGGTCTTCTGTCGCACCGACTGCCAGTATACAGGACTCCGGCGGATTGATGATTGCCTGGAACTGATCGATGGCATACATTCCGAGATTGGACAGGGTGATGGTTCCGCCTGACATATCGTCCGGCGCCAGCTTTCCTGCTCTTGCCTTCGCAATATTTTCTTTGTTCGCCACCGCTATTTCTGAGATGGTCCTGGAAGAGACATCCTTCACCACCGGAACCACCAGTCCACCCTCCACGGACACTGCAAGTCCGATGTTGACTGCCCGGTGCACGATCGTGCCTTCCTCTGTGTAGGTCGCATTGATCAGCGGGTATTGGCGGATCGCGGCCGTCATGCATTTGAAGAGGATATCATTGAATGATATTTTCCGTGTTCCCGCCGCGTTTACCGTCTTCCGAAATTCGATGCACCTCGTCATGTCCACCACTACCGTCGCGGAGAATACAGGAATGGTCTGTGCGCTCTCCGTCATTCTTCTCGCAATCACTCTGCGCATCGTGGTGTGCGGAATCATCTGTTCCTCCGGTGCCTGCTCCTTCGCCGCCCCGGGCTCTGTCCCCATCATCCGGCTGTTTTCAATATAGTTTTCCACATCCCGGCGTTTCAGAATGTCTTTTCCGGTAAACTCCGCGACCGCCTCGAGGGACACGCCGTTATCCCATGCGGTTTTCTTCGCGTTCGGCATCGCCTTCACGTCCGCCAGCCATACTTTTTTATTCCCCGGCGCGCTCTGGTCTGCCGCGGCTCCCCGTTCCGTCCCGGATGCTTCTTCTCCGGCATAGCGCGTCGGCATGGATTTGTCGATAGGCTGGTACTCGTCCTCCTGCGCCGGAGCTGCTCCGGTACTGTACGAGGCCGCATCATGACCTGAACCGCGCTCCGCTGCTGCCGCACCGCCGCTCAAACGCTGCTCTGCCTCCGCCGCATCGCTCTCTTCTCCGACCAGCGCGATCACGTCACCGGCACTTCGCTGGTCTCCCTCCTCTGCCAAGAGGGCCAGTACGGTCCCCTTCGCAAAACTTTCCACCGTCAGGGTCGCCTTGTCTGTCTCGATTTCCAGAAGGGCATCCCCCCGTTTTACCTTATCGCCTTTTTTCACCAGCCAGGTGCCAATCGTCGAAGTATCCGTTGTCTGACCACCGGCCGGCATTTTAATCTCTTTTATCATCACAATTCCTCCATAACCTGTACCAGATGTTAAAATGCCTTATTTTCGCCGTTCATGGCTTTTATGGTCTCCTCCACATATTGGATGACCGCCTCCTGCTCCTTCACCATGATATCCTTCTGGGCACCGCGTCCGAGAACGTCATTCGGGTCCATCTTATCCACATCATTCTCAGCCAGGTATTGCTTCATCACATTGAGGACCGCGCGCTTCATACCCGTTCCGAAATTTACCTTCGCCACGCCCATGGATGCCGCTTTTGTCAGATCTTCTCTGGCAATACTGGTACCCCCGTGGAGGACAAGCGGAATATCAATTTTTTCTGAGAGGATCTTCAGCGCATCGTAGTTGATCTTCACCATTCCGTCCTCTTTCAGATGGCAGTTTCCGACCGCGACCGCGACCGTATCAATTCCCGTCTCTTTCACAAAGTTATAACACACCTCCGGGTCGGTATCCTCGCCCTCGTGCATCTCTCCTGTTGCCGAGTTAAAGAGCGGGAGCTCGCCGACTTCGCCCTCGACCGCCACACCGTTTTTATGCGCCGCCTCTGCGATTCGTTTCTGAATTGCCGTCAGCTCCTGCAGCGGAATTGCATCCGATGCGAACACCGGCGCGAACATCACCATATCGAATCCGCTCTCGGCCGCCTTCAATACCATTGCCTCGTCGTCGGATTCATTGAGGAGCAGTGCGACCGGAACAGACGCCTCCTCCGCGATCTGGGCGAGCATCGCCTGATACACGCTCAGACTCTCTTTGTATTTTCTCTCCGGCTCCCCGATGTAGGTTCCGCACACCCCGATCATTACCGGCGATTTCATATTTTCCGCCGCTCTCACCACCGCCAGTGTGGACTCCAGATTCCAGCTTTCAAAGTATCCTACCGCATATTTATTTTCCAACGCATGCTTCATTAATTTATCAACCGAAATTCTACTCATATCCATTCTCCTTCTTATCACTCTGCTTCACCAGTTCGCTTCGACTCTTCATTTCTGTCACTACGTTTTTGTCCTTTACGCTTTCGCCAGTTCTCTCGCCGCCTCAAGGATCCGTTCTGTGGAGGGAATCACGAAATCCTCCATCGGTGATGCGAACGGGATTGGTGTGTCATAAGCGGCAACCACCTTGATCGGTGCATCCAGATCGTAAATGTTATGTTCCGCAAAATGTGAGGAGACCTGCGCGCCCCATCCTCCGGTGTACGTATCTTCATGCACAATCATCAGCTTTCCGGTTTTTTTCACGGATTTTTCCACCGTCTCGTAGTCGAATGGAACCAGCGTTCTCGGGTCGATCACCTCACAGCTGATCCCCTCTTCCTCCAGCACCTTTGCAGCCTCCTGCGCACGGTAGCTCATCAGAAGATTGGCAACGATCGTGATATCTTTTCCTTCTTTTCTGACCGCCGCTTTTCCAAATTCTACAGTGTAATCGCCCTCCGGCACTTCCCCGGCAATCTTGATCGCATCTTTTTCTTTCCGGGCTCCTCCGTACAGCAGTTTATGCTCAAAGACCAGTACCGGGTTGTCGTCGCGGATTGCCTGCTTCATCAGTCCCTTCGCATCATACGGTGTGGATGGGCAGATCACCTTCAGGCCGGGAACATGGATAAAGTAGCTCTCCAGGCTCTGCGCATGCTGCGCGCCACGGTTCGTTGCGCCGCAGGGTGCTCTCATAACCATCGGGATGTGGACCTTACCGCCTGACATGTAGCACATTTTGGCGGCCTGGTTCACCAACTGGTCCATCATGCAGAACAGAAAATCTCCATATTGAAGGTCCGCGACCGGCCGCATCCCCGTCATGCCTGCCCCGACACATACGCCGGAGATCAGGATCTCGGCGATCGGTGTGTTTAGGACTCTTTCCGGTCCGAACTCATCGAGCAATCCCTTTGTAACGGTGAATGCACCGCCCATACCTCCTTTGATATCTACATCTTCCCCGAGACAAAATACGGTTTCGTCTCTTCTCATTTCTTCCTGTAATGCCTGTTTTAATGCATCTGCAATTGATAATTCTGCCATTATGCGATTCCTCCTTCCCAATACACTTCTCTCAGTGCTGACTCCGGTTCCGGATCCGGTGCGTTCTGCGCATACTCTACTTCCGCATCGATCTGCGCCTGGATCTCTTCCTCTATTTTCTGAAGTTCTTCCTCCGACGCAACGCCTTCATTCAACAGCCTCGCTCGAAAACTTGCAATCGGGTCTCTCGAAAACCACTCTTTTTCTTCCTCTTCCGTTCTATAGCCGCAGGCATCGTTTCTGGAATGACCGCCGATCCGGTATGTTTTTAATTCCAGGATGGTCGGCCCTTCTCCTTTTCTCGCCCGTTCAATCGCCCGCTCTGCCGCTTCATTGATCGCGAGCACATCATTTCCGTCCACGACCTCCGAAGGAATCCCATATGCTAATCCTCTGTCCGCCGCCACATTTTCCAGGTTACAGGTCATCTTGATGGACGTTGTCGCAGAATACAGATTGTTTTCGCAGACATATACCACCGGAAGTTTCCAGACTGCGGCCGCGTTCAGTGCTTCGTGGAAAGAGCCCTCGTTGCTGGCACCGTCCCCGAAAAAGCAGACCGCCACGTTATCCGTCTTCAGCATCTTGCATCGCAGTGCCACCCCGGCAGCAATCGGTAAATTGCCTCCGACGATCGCGTTCGCCGTCACAGCTCCCACGGAAATGTCGCCGGTGTGCATCGCTCCGCCCTTTCCTTTGCAGCATCCTTCTGCCTTTCCGAACATCTCGCACATCATGGAGCGAAGGGAAACACCTTTTGCCAGATCATGACCCGCCGGTCTGTGTGTCGTCAGAATGTAGTCCTCTTTTCTCAGGTCATAGATCATCCCCACCGCACAGGCCTCCTGACCATGTGACTGGTGGATGGTTCCCGGCATAATCCCCTCCAGGAACAAGTAATAAATCGTTTCCTCGTATTGGCGGATCTCGCACATTTTTTTGTACATCCCGATCGCGCGTTCTTTTTCTGGCATCTTGAACATAATGTCATCTCCTTATCTTATCTGATATTCTTGTCAACATTGTTTGTTTCTTTATATACATATTATAGCGTGACAAAGTTCGTTATTCAACAAATCAGCGTATTCATTATGTTCGTTACCAACCATTTTCCTTCCATTTTTGTTTGATTTATAACATTTTTATTGTTTTCGCTTGTTTTATTGCCAAAAAAGTTTTATGATAGGATACAGAAATCTGATACGCTTCACTGCTCCGCATATCAGAAACGGGAACACTACCCGATACCCGGAATCTGCTTCGCCGTTTTCCCGTAACCTTACGCAAAAGGAAAGGATCTGCATTATGAAAAAAGACCGACACGCAAAAATAATGGAAATGCTGGAGAACGAGATGATCTGCACCTCCACAGAACTGTCCGACGCAATGGAATGCAGCGAGATGACGATCCGCCGCGATCTGAATGAGCTCGAGGCCATGGGATTGATCCGGAGGAAACACGGCTGCGCTTATCTGGTAAAGGAGGCAAAGCCAACTTATTTCCACGAGCAGCTCGATGAACACCAATACGAAAAAGAGGCCATCGCCAAAGCGGCCGTACAGTTCATCAAGCCCTACAGTGTCATCTGCATCGATTCCGGGACCACGGCTCACACCGTCACCCGGTTTCTGCCTGATAACATCTCGCTCTCCGTGATCACCTCCAACCTTATGACAGCCGTGGAGCTCTCCGACCGGGAGAACATCCAGACCTATCTGGTGGGCGGGATGCTCTATCACCGCACCAAGTCCATCATGGCTGATGACCGGGATGCCCTAAGACAGCACCCCGCAGATATCGCTTTCATCTCCGCGAGAGCATTCCGGATTCCCGGCGGTGCTTTCGAGCACACCTATCCCCTGGTAGAGACCAAGAAAACTCTGGTCTCTATTGCCAGAAAGACGATTCTGCTGATCGATCACACCAAGTGTGAGCACACCTCCCTGTGTAATTCGATTCCGCTCAACGAGATCGACGCCATCATCACCGACAACAAGACACCGCAGGAAATTATTGACAAAGCCGTTTCCCTGAAAAAAGAGGTGGTTATCGTCGATCCGGAGACAGCCCGGATCGAACATCATTACAATGGATGCAGCAAATGACGCAGTCTCCTGCGTCATTTGTGTTTATTCCTCATCAATATAATTTCGCCCTGCAACCAGAACACTTCCCTTTTTGTCTTCCTCCGGAACAAAGGTGTCATCACTCCAAGCTGTGATTTCCACCCGGTCATCCTCCGATACTTCCACGATATTCAGTGCTCCGTTGGCAAGCGGTTTTACATTCCACATATCTTTGATTTCTTTTTTGTCAAAATAAATCAGCAGCAGCGTGAGACAGATCATGTGGGATGTGATCAGAATTGTCTTTCCTCTGTTCGCATTCACGATTCGCCAGAACGCTTCTACGATCCGGTTCTGAACATCGACAAAGGAATCACCGCCGCCGTCGATCTGAAGCCGTTCCGGATGGTTCGCCCACATATCCATCTGTCCGGGATACTTCTTCTCAACTTCATTTCCATCCAGCCCTTCCCATGCACCGCAGTTTATTTCGATCAGTCCGTCATCCCGGATGATCGGGATATCCCGGTCGCCTCTGATGATCTCGCCGGTCTCGTACGCCCGGAGCATGGGGCTCGAATATATCGCGGCAATCTGTTCTTTCTGCAGCGCCGCTCTTGCATATCCTGCCTGTCTCCGGCCTTTTTCCGTCAGCAGCCGGTCGGCACTCCCCAGAAATTTGCACAATACGTTCCAGTCCGTCTCACCATGACGAATCATAATCACTTTTGTCTTCATCGCTTTACTCTCCTTGACTTTCTGTCTGTCCCTCTGTTCTGCTCGTACTTCCTGTTTCACTCGCACTGTCCGTTTTGTCCATACTGTCCGTGCTACCCGCGCTGTCCGTTGCACTTGCACTGTCCATTCCACTCGTGCTGTCCGTTTCGCTCGTACTGTCCGTTCCACTCGTGCTGTCTGTTTTGCCCGTGCTGTCCATTTCACTCGCACTGTCCGTTCCACTCACGCTGTCCGCGCTGTCACTTCCGTCATTGCTCTCTTCTTCTGGGTCGTCCGACTCATCCGACTCGACATAGCTGCAGTGTTCCGTCAGCCACGCCTTCACATTGTTCTGAACCACCATGCGCCGAATGTCTTCCTTCGAAATCTGTTTGTACAGAAGCTCCACACTCGTAAAATTATATTCCTCCGCATAGTCTGCCGCGGCCTGCTCCACTTCCTCGTCAGTCGGTCTGAGATCGAACTGATCCGCGATCACATCCGCAACCAGTTCCTGCTTCAGCGAGGCCTCCGCCGCCTTGTCCAGATCAGAATCTTCCAATTTGATCGATTCCATATATTCGTCATAGCTCATCGAACACTGTGCCGCATACTGCTCATACAGCTCCACCAGATCGGCCTTGATCTGTTTCAGGCGGTAATCCGGGTATTTTTTCACCTCGGCATTGTTCATCACCTTCTCCCAGACTCTGGTCTCTTCCTCATCTTTTGCCGTCTTCTTTCTGGTTTCTTTTATCTGCTCCTGCAGAGACGCTCTATAATCCTCAACGGTCTCATACTCGCCGTTCGACAGTTCTTTCACTATCGCATCTGTGATTTCCGTGTCCTCCGGGAGTTCGTTGCTTTCAATGTAATTGCTCATCATATAATTGACGACCATATCTACATTTTCATCCGTTGTCTTTTCCACCTCTGCCTTTTCGATCTCGATCCCGGTATAGTTCTTGACCGTAACATACGAATCCGACAGCTCCTTCGGTATTTTCTGCTGACAGGCGGTCGTTGACAGAACAAGCAGTCCCATCAAAATTCCCAATAAACATTTTTTCATAATAGCTCCTCTTTTCATCCGGGCTTCTTTATCAGGACAGGGCACTCCCGCTGTTCTCGAGACTGCCCTGTTCCGGTATAAGCCGGAGAAACCTCTCCCCGATGCAATGGATGCATACATAATTAGCTTATCACTTTATTCTCTTTATCGACCATGGATACCACAGCTTTAATTACCTCATCTTTATGCTCCAGGCTGTACTGGATCGCATGGATACAGTCATCAAATGCAAAGATATGGGATACCACTTTTTCTACCGGGATGTCTCCTGATGCAACTGCTTTGATTGCCTTGTCCCACAGGTTTCTGTAACGATATACAGAGTACACGGTTCCCTCCATCGCGTTCAGTGTCGCGATGTCCAGCTCGAGAACAGGCTCCGGTGAAACGCCTACCAGTGTGACCTTTCCGGCTCTCTTGATCAGACGGCAGCTCTGCAGTGTCGTGATTCTGTTGCCTGCACACTCGTAAACCTGATCCACTCCGCCGCCCGGCAGTGTTTTTGCAAACTCTTCGATGCTCTCGTTCCTGCTGTTGAACACGCGTGTCGCGCCAAGCTCCATCGCTTTTTCCAAACGCTTGTCCATCACGTCCGCAACGTAGATCTCTGATACTCCGCGGGCTTTCAGGCTCATAATCGTGCAGAGGCCGATGCAGCCGCTGCCCAGTACGATTGCCGACTCGCCGATCTTCGCATTTGACAGCTCTGTCGCATGCATGCCGACTGCCAGTGGCTCGATCAGGCCGCCCGCCATCGTGCTGACTCCCTCTGGAAGTTTATAGCACATTGACGCATCATGGACGCAGTACTCTGCATTGACGCCGTCTCTCTCTCCCGGAATTGCAAGCATTTTGATGTCCTTGCAGAGGTTGTAATTTCCTTTTCTGCAGTCCTCGCATTTGCCGCATGGAACTGCCGGCTCAATCGAAATCTTGTCACCGACCGCAAATCCTTCTACGCCCTCGCCGATACCAGTAACCACTCCGCCCGGCTCATGGCCCAGTGCCAGCGGTCCGTCCAGTGTCCAGTTCGCAAGGCAGCCTTCCTGATAAAAGTGAAGATCTGAACCACATACACCAACATATTCAAGCTTAATCTGTAACTCTCCAGGTCCTGCCTGCGGGATGTCATATTCAGCCCACTCTAATTTTTGTTTTCCAGTTAACACGCATACTTTCATTTTTCCTTCAACCATGATTATTACCTCTTTCACTTTCTTATGCATTTGCTCATTTTATTAATTAAGTACCCTGCCTACGGCAGCCTTCCATCCCTGATATTTCTTATCTCTGACGGAAGCATCCATTTTAGGATCATATTTTGTGCGATTCAATTTATCAAAAATCTCTTCGCCCCACACACCGAGTGCCATGCCAGTCGCGTATGCCGGCCCGATCGCCGACAGTTCCTCCGAATCCGGAATCTGTACCGTGACACCTGCAATATCGCTCTGGAACTGCATCAGATAGCTGTTCTTTGTGGGACCGCCATCCACACGGAGCTCCTTCACGGCCACTCCGGCATCCTCACTCATGGCCTTCACAATATCCGTTATCTGATATGCGATACATTCCACGCCAGCCCTGACCACTTCTTTTTTGCCGGTGGCGCGGGTCATTCCGACGATGGCCGCCGTGGCGCGTCCATCCCAGTACGGTGCGCCCAGTCCCGAAAACGCCGGGATCAGGTAGACCTCATCGTCAGCCAGCGCCTCGCCGGCAAGCCTTCCGGTCTCCCCTGGCGACTCGATCAGCTCCAGATCATCCTTCAGCCAGGTGATGACCGCACCGGTGTAATTCAGGTTTCCTTCTAATTCATAATTCACTTTTCCGCTCATGCACCAGGCCAGAGAAGTCACGACCCCGTGCGTGCTGAGCACCGGTTTTTCTCCGATGTTCATGGCAATCGAAGATCCGGTTCCGTATGTAGCCTTCATCATTCCCGGCTTTCTGCAGCCCTGTCCGTACAGTGAGCCGTGGGAATCTCCCAGGACACCGTGGATCGGAATCGGTTTCGGGAGCAGTCCCTCAAAATCCGTCTCTCCGTAATTCGCATTGGAGTCACATACCTCAGCCAGATTCTTCGAATCAATCCCGAACAATCCACAGATCTCCTCGTCCCATTTCAGATCAAAAATATTGAATAGCTGAGTGCGGGATGCATTGGAATAGTCTGTCTTATACGCTTTTCCTCCAGTCAGCTTATACACCAGCCAGCTGTCGACCGTGCCATGGCAGATGGTTCCATTGTCCGCCTTCTCTTTGGCCCCCTCCACATTTTCCAGGATCCACGCGATCTTTGATGCCGGGAAATAGGGGGACAGGTTGATTCCCGTCTTCTGCCGGATCTGTTCCGCGACACCCTGCCGTTCGACCCGTTCGCATATATCCACCGCTCTCGCGCACTGCCATACAATCGCCCTGCCGAGCGGCTGCCCGGTAACTTTATCCCAGGCGAGAGAGGTCTCTCTCTGGTTGCTGATTCCGACTCCAACGATCCTGGACTTGTCAACGCCCGATTCCCCGACCAGACGGCGGACCACCTCTATAGTATTCTCATAGATTTCAACGGCGTCATGTGACACCCAGCCTTTTTCATTGACAATCTGTTCATGTGGTTTATCTGTTCTTTTCAGAATATCGCCCCGGTCATTGAACAGCAGAGCCTTTGTCCCCTGCGTGCTCTGATCGATGCTGATAATATATTTTTCTGACATAGCATTATCTCCAGCCTTTCCAACGTGCAATACACTATAACCCATTCCTATTTTTTCTTAAATAAACGCCCTACTTTATCGCGCATAGCTGAATTTTCTTTCAGTGCATCGATGGTTACCGCGATCAGTACTACACCACCGGTAACGACCGTCTCCCAATAAGAAGATACGCGGAGAAGCGTGATTGCCGTGGAAACCGTCTGCTGTAACAGTCCACCGATTACAGTACCGACAACTCCACCGATACCACCGATCATAGATGTACCACCAAGTACGGATGCAGCGATGGTCGGGTTTACCCAGTTTTCTCCGATGGTCGCCTGGAAAGATGCAAGCTTGCAGGCCATCATCGTTCCCGCGATCGACGCGAGAAGTCCACTGAGCATGTATACCATAACGAGAACCTTTTCTGTGTTAATACCTACGATTTTTGCACAGTTTCTGTTACCGCCCAGCGCATATACGTAACGTCCGAATTTCGTATATCTGAGCATCATCCACAGAGCAAAGCATATCACCAGCATGATGATTACAATCGTCGGCAGGAAACCGAACAGCACACCGTTTGCCAGGAATTTTGCGCCTGCAGGAATCCCTACGATCGGAGTTCCTTTTGTGACAATGTAAACAATACCTTTATAAATTTCTGCCGTTGCCAGAGTTACAATAAACGGGGTCAGCTTCAAGTATGCAATGAACACTCCGTTTATCAGACCGAGAGCAAGACCCACCAGACAGGAAACCAGGATCGATACTGCCGGATTAATTCCTGATTCAACCATCATTTTTGCAGCACACATACTCGCTACAGATCCAACCGCCGCAACCGACAGATCGATACCGCCGGTCAGCAGTACGAGGGTCTGGCCAAAAGCAACGATAATGACAAATGAAGCCTGCCTTGTCAGCGTACTTACGTTATACGCCGTGAAGAAATTACCTCCGGTTATGAAATGAACTGCTACCATAACGATAATGGTTACGATCAGCACCATTCCCGCAGTTGATTTTAAGAAATCAGTGACTTTTTTCATGTTTTAATACCTCCTACTTAAATGCTAATTGAAGAACATCTTCTTCTGTGGTAAGTTCTACGTCGTCAATAAATCCTTTTACTCTGCCCTGATGCATAATCATAACGCGATCCCCAAGTGCAAGTACTTCTTCCATCTCAGAAGATATTACCACTACCGCGACACCGTTATCCGCCAGTTCTCTGCACAATGCATGAATCTCCGCCTTTGCATTGACATCAATGCCTCGTGTAGGCTCATCCATTATAAGCATCTTGATCCCCTTTGCCATCCAGCGGGCCACGATTACTTTCTGTTGATTTCCACCCGACAGATTCTTGATCAGCGCATCTCTTCCCGGAGTTTTGATGCGGAATCTGTCAATATATTTGTCGGTGAGATCCGCCGCTTTTTTGTAATTTATCAGACCGTGGGATTTCAGCTGATCAAAGGATGGGAGAATCATATTTTCCATGACCGACATACCCGGCGTAATTCCGTCATGTCGTCTTTCCTCTGACACATACCCCATTCCATACTTAATTGCCACCCCCGGATCCGAGATATTCACTTCTTTGCCCTCAATAAGCATTTTCCCGCCTGCATTTGGTCTTGTAATTCCAAACACACTTTTGAACACTTCCGTTCTCCCTGCGCCGACAAGTCCGGCTACTGCTAAAATCTCGCCCTTCTTGACGTCAAAGCTCACATTCTGAAATTCTCCGTCACGGGAAAGGTTCTCCGCTTTGAAGAAAATCTCGTCGGAGTAGGTTCTATTCACATGCTGTGACTCCGCAACCTTTTTGCCCGCCATGTTCGTAACGATTTCTTCTTTTGTGATATCTTTGATTTCTGTAACCATCACCAGCTGGCCATCACGCATTATGGTCGCCCGGTCAGCCTGGGACATAACCTCATCCAGATGATGTGTGATAAAGATCATGGAGGTTCCTTCAGCTTTTAATCTCTGCATGGATTTAAACAGGGAATCTGCTTCTTTGCTCGTCAGAACCGCCGTGGGTTCATCGAGAACCAGCACTCTCGGAGAGTATGCAAGCGCTCTCGCAATACTGACTAACTGCTGGTACGCCGCCGATAATGTTTTCACCTTCTGCGTGACATCCAGTTCAAGATCAAGCACCTTTAACAATTTCGCCGCTTCTCTTTCCGCTTCTTTCCAATTGATCTTTCCACCCTTCACCCGCTCATTTCCAAGGAAGATATTTTCTGCAATAGAAGCGTCCGGAAGAAGATTCAACTCCTGAGGTACAATCACGATATGATTGGCATTGGCTTCCTGCGCAGAGCTTATTTTCAGCGGCTTTCCATCCATCTGTATCTGACCTTCATCCATAGTATATTGTCCTACAAGACAATTCATCAATGTACTTTTTCCTGCTCCATTCTCGCCGAGAAGTGCATGTATCTCACCCGGTTTCACGCTCAGATCCACATTATCCAACGCTTTTACACCGGGGAATATTTTGGTAACGCCTTTCATTTCAATTACAAATTCGCTCAACTTATTCACATCCTCTTCTTTTTGTCCTACAAAGTCTCACATTTAAAAATTCCACGTGACTATATAACATAATCACGTGGAATGTTATCATTCATCACTCAGATATTGAGCAGATGCATGAAATGCGAATTTCGTCCGCAGGCATCTGCGCAGGTGCCAGGGTTTCCCCCACCCCCGGCGGGGTTCCCTTTCAGCACCGTTTATGGAGACACTTTGTGTCATTTGAATTATTGCGTACTATTTTGACTCAGCAAAGAGCATATCGATGTATGTCTGAGCATCTTCCTGATATGCCAGAGATGATCCAACGTCTGTGATTTCTTCTGTCGGTTTCTCATCATCGATACATCTAACTGCTTCCCAGATAGCTTTGTAACCCATATCGTAGCAGTTCTGGATACATGCAACATATAAGGTACCGTCTTCCAGATAGTTTAATGTACGAAGGTCATGATCCATACCGCCGATCACGATGTCGCCGCCCTTACCTGCATCAGATACTGCCTGACATGCACCTACCGGGTTGGACATGTTGTTACAAAGGATACCGCCGAGTTCCGGGTAGGTCTGCAGCCATGCTTCTGTGATTGTGATTGCATTTTCAACCATGTCATCATCTCTCTGATCATCAACTACTTCGATTTTGTCTTTGTAATCAGCCGATTCAGCAGTGTCGTAGAATGCTTTCAGTCTTGCTTCATGAGAGGTAGCTCCGATTGTTCCTGAAAGGAAAGCAACCTGGGATTTTCCGTCTTCGATCATCTTATCGTAAGTAGCTTTGGCGATCTTCTCACCATCACCATAGTTGTCGTTGTTACCAACGAAGAAGGATCTTCCTGAATCCGGAAGGTCGGCTGATGCAAACAGACCAATTTTTACGCCATTGTCAATTGCTTCTTTTACTGCCGGCTCTGTAAGAGATTCCTGGTTAACATCTACTAAGATCATGTCATAGCCCTGACCAACTGCCGTCTCGATTGAGTTTACCTGATCGTTCGCATCTGCCTGAACCGGTGCATACCATTCGTAGTCGATTGTAACGCCCTGGTCAGCGAAATCTTCTACAGCCGCTTTTACACCAACTTCAATTGCATCATACCAGGCATGTACTAATTTATACGTGCAGTAGATTTTATATGTATCTTTCTTTGGCTCATAGCTTGTATCATAACTTGTGTCAGCCAGTCCAGCTGCATTTGCAACCTCAGTCGATCCTGTGTTTTCCGTTTTTGTCTCCTTCGAAGTACTTCCACCGTCCGATGCAGCATCCTTGCTTCCGCATCCTACCATCGCTAATACCATAGCACCTGCTAATAATACACTCACAATTTTCTTTTTCATAACTTTCTCCTTTCGATTAAAAAACTCAGCTCCCTAGCCTGTCGGCTTTTTTGAAATATCCTCCTCCCTGACATCACGTCTTTTCTAAAGGATCTGCTAAACCCCACTCATCCAAATGCATTTTTGACTGAATAAAATTTAGTATCTGGTTACTATGTGTCGTTCCTCGTTCAGTCTGATTATTTAGTGGATTTGACTAATTTTTAACAGTTTCCTTTGTTTTTTTCAACTTCATGAACAAATATTAGCATTTAAAACTCAATCTGTCAATAAACTTTATCGCTAAATTTATTAATTTTATTAAATTAAATTTAGTTATTTTATTAACATGTTCAATTTCTGTTGTGTTTCTCAGGTTTCTCCCTCTTCTCACTGTATGATCATTTTTTAAATTCTTCCTTAATTTTCCTGCTGCAATTCTTTTTATTTCTATCTGTTTTTTTTGCAGCAAAAAAAGACCGTACACTTCATCTCTCGAAATGTACGATCTTCTTATTCGTAACACCAGTACATCGTTTCCTAAATACCTGCCACATTAAGCTTGCCTATATATCCAAGCAATTATTTAGTTTGCGATGTACTAAACTATTTTTTTCACGCTCGCGTTCTCTATCAGCCTGGTCGCCACCCTGTACTTTCCGGTGCACTCTCTCGTATTCTCCATCTTTTTCACAAGCATTTCCACCGCTGTTCTCCCCATCTCATTGGGCGAAAATTCTATCGTCGTCACATTCGGCTCCGTGAAAGAGCATATAGGCCGGTTGTCAAATCCCACAAAAGACACCTCATCCGGAACGCTGATCCCTCTTCTCTTGAACACCTGTATTGCGCGGCACGACAGCAGATCATTGTCCGATATAAATGCAGTCGGCAGTTCCGTCTGCGCCTCAAGATACTTCTCCACATCCCGCTCTGTCTCTGCCTCACGATATCCAATCTCCATGATAAAATCCTCACGCAGGGTCAGCCCGCGACTCCTCATGCAGTCCTTGAATGCCTGCAGCCGCTCTTCAAAGCAAATAATAGGAAACTGGCTTTTGATGTATCCAATTTCCCGATGCCCCATCTCATACAAATAGTCGAACGCCTGACAAATCCCCAGAAAATTATCCGCCACGACCGTGTCGACCGCCAGACTTGGAAAAGGATTGTCGACAAACACGCAGGGCACTTTCAGTTTGCGGAATATTTCCACATCTTCCGGATACATCTCCACCGCATACACAATATATCCTGCATGCCGGAAATTTTCCAAGGTAAGATACCGCTCATTGAGCGGCGTACTTTTGTCCATATAGATCATTGTCATTGTGTAATTATATTCTTCCGCCGCACGATTCACGCTTTCATTCAGGTAGTTAAAGAACGGATATTCATCTATGATGCACCCATCACACTTATAGACAATAAAGCCAATGTCGCCTCTGTTTATCCCACCTTCCTTCAGCAGGTACTCGCAGTCCAGCTCCGCTATTTTTCGTAGGATCTCCTGTCTCTTGCTCTCTCCCACCCCCGGCTTGTTGTTAATCACCAGAGAAACCGTTGCCGGCGACACGCCCAGTTGTCTCGCTATATCTTTTGCCTTATATTTCATTCTCCATCCCTCACCTATCCTGTGAATTTTTCTCAGGTATTTTATTCACCCGTAAATTTGATGACACCTCCTGCAGCCGCGCAAAGGAGTTCGTCTCCATTCTCTGCAGCGCTCCCATGTATATTGCGTCCAGCATGGCCTGTTCGGCAACTCTTCTGGCTATCACTTCTTTGTCAACGCTCGAGTCCATCGTCACATTGTAGAGAACAATGTCCGAATACTTCGTCAGTTCCGACTTACCGGCCTTTGTGATGCATATAGTCCGCGCCCCGCGCTCTTTCGCTATCCGCATTGCCTCTACAACCTGTTTGGTTCTGCCGCTGTGGGAGATAGCAATGGCCACATCCCCTGGTTTCATATTGCACGCATTCACTATCTGGATGTCTGCATCACTGTCCGCATAGCAGTCGTATCCCATTCTACGAAAACGCAGTCCCGCATAACTGCACGGAAACATGGCATCTCCAATTGCAAAAAAGCAGATCTTCCTGGTCGAAGCAATCGCCTCGCAGGCACTTTCGTACTCCTCAAAGCTCGCGACCTCCAGCGTTTTCTTCAGATTCAGAATATTGAGCCGGAAGACGCTCTCCACAATGTCACCTATGTCGTGACTGGATTCCAGATACTCCACCTCATCCCTCGCTGTGGGATTGGATATCTGCTTTCGCAGCAGCTGCTTAAACTCCGAATATCCGGAAGCCCCTACTGTCTTGCATAGCCGCACCACCGTGGCCTCTCCGCATTTACAACGCTTCGCCATTTTCTGCAGTGACATCGAGGACGCTTCTTTGGGCGAATCCAGAATAAACTCTCCCACCCTCTTCTCCGCCGGCGTCAGACTTGGAAGTAAAAACTGTGTAGTCGCTAATATGTTACGCACACTTTCGTTATATCTCATACGTCCCTCCCTAAGTTTATACTCTATTATCTCACAACATTACTCCTTTTTCAAGTTTGTAGTTTTGGAGTATTTGTTCGTCATTTTTGGAGCATTTTTATGCATAGTGCACATTTCGTCTCCCATTCCCATTCATTTTTGTTGGTGTTATTTCAGTATTGATAATCCAAATTATCCACGTTATACTTGGAGTGTAAACTGAATTTTCAAAAAGTTTCAGATCAGAAAGGAATCAACACTATGAAGAAATCTTTTCGTTCCACACTAATCGATGCCATTTTAAGCGGTGCCGAGGAATATCCAAATATGGTTGTCTTGAACGCAGATTCGGCCCGCGCACTGAAATTGACCGATTTTTCCGCAAAGTATCCGGACCGGATGTACAACGTCGGAATCAGTGAGACTGATCTCGTCAGCACCGCCGCCGGCCTCTCCACCACCGGTCTCATCCCGGTTGTGGTCGGTTTTTCCATGTTCGTATCCGAAAAGCCGTTTGAACAGATCCGCCAGGCAATCGCCTATCCGAATCTGAACGTTAAGATTGTGGCGACCCACAGTGGACTGTGCGTTGGACAGGACGGTGCGACGCATCAGGCATTAGAGGATATCGCCCTGCTCCGCACCCTGCCCAACTTCAAAGTATTCGCAGCCGCAGATGTCACCGAGACCAAAGCCGCAATGAAAGCCATGCTCGCATACGACGGCCCCGCATACTTGAGACTCGGCCGTGATCTCGCCGAGGACATCTTCGAGGATGAAAAGCCTTTCAGGCCAGGCGGCGCCGATCTGCTCCGCAACGGCAGTGACGTCACAATCGCCGCCTGCGGCCTCATGGTAGAGCAGGCATTAATGGCAGCCGTAGCCCTGAAGTCCGAGGGGATCAATGCCTCCGTCATCAACGCCTACTCTATAAAACCGCTCCCCGAAGAACTGCTGCTGCAGAAAGCAAAGGAGACCGGCGCATTCGTTACAGCAGAAGATCACATGAAGACCGGCGGTCTGGGCGGCGCCATCTGTGAGTACCTGTCGGAGACCTGTCCTGTTCCGGTAATACGCATCGGTGTCGATGACCATTTCGGGGAATCCGGAACTCAGGACGATCTGTACAAAAAATACAGGCTGACCGCTGACGACATTGCCGCTGCAGCCAAAAAAGCGATTCGCATGAAAGGATTGGTGTAAAACATGTCAAGAAATATACAGGAATTAAAAACAACCGCGAACACAATTCGCAAAGATATTCTGGAAATGATTTATAACATCCAATCCGGACATCTGGGCGGTTCCTTTTCCGAGGTGGAAATCCTGACCGCACTGTATTTTGACGAGATGGACTACGATCCCGTCAATCCCGGAAAGCCGGACCGCGACCGCTTCGTTTTGTCAAAGGGGCACACGGCTCCCGCGCTCTACGCAACGCTGGCCAACGCCGGATTCTTTCCAAAGGAAAAGCTGATGTCCTCTTTCCGCAGAATCGATTCTATGATGCAGGGACATCCGGATATGAAGAAGACCCCCGGCGTGGAGATGACCAGCGGTTCTCTCGGCATCGGTCTGTCCACCGCCAACGGAATGGCTCTGGGCTTAAAACGCCAGAATATCGATTCCCGTGTTTACTGCATGATCGGTGACGGCGAGCTCAACGAAGGGCAGATCTGGGAAGCCGCCGCGACCGCAAGTCACTATCATCTGGATAACATTGCCGCCTTCATCGACGTAAATGGTCTGCAGAATGATGCAGAGACAAAAAAGGTAAAGGATATGCTCGATATTGCTGCCAAGTGGCGCGCCTTCGGCTGGAACGTCATCGAGATCAACGGGCACAATTTCGAGGAGATCTTCGAGGCCCTGGACACCGCCAGAGCATACAAGGACGGTCCAACCGCCATTGTTGCCCACACCATAAAAGGCAAAGGTGTATCTTTCATGGAAAATGTAGTTGCCTTCCATGGCAAAACGCCTACCGCCATGGAATACGAGAACGGTATGAATGAATTAAATTCAAAATAAGGAGGTAAGGCTCTTGAGCACTCAGGTTTTTATCGGATGTGACATTGGCACCTCCGGCACAAAGGCCGTCGCGACAGATATCAACGGCACCATATTGTCGCAGGCTTCTAAGACATACGGCATTATACAACCGCACAACAACTGGGCCGAGCAGGACCCGGAGGTCTGGCTGCGCGCCGCCACCGACACGATTCGTTCCGTCGTTCTGGCACTGCCTTCTGACGTGCGGGTTTCTTCTATATGTATAAGCGCATTATACGGCGGAACCGGGGCCATGTGCGACGAGAATATGACTTCTGTACGCCCGGCAATCATCTGGATGGACCGCAGGGCCGAGGAGGAGGGCAAAGAGCTTGCCGATTCCATCGGCGAGGAGGAAATTTTCCGTGTCTCCGGGAATGGAATTGACTCCTATTTCGGCTACACCAAATTGATCTGGGTCAAAAAGCACGAGCCGGAGCTCTGGGCGCGGATACGCCACATCATTCCAATACACAGCTACATCATCTATAAGATGACCGGAAGGCTGACCGTGGACTACTGTTCAGCCGGAAACGTTGGCGGGATTTACGATTATGCCGCTCACACCTGGTCCGAAACAATGTGCGATTCCATGGGCATCCCATACGATGCGCTCCCAAAAGATTTCCACGAGCCAAGTGAGATCATCGGCGAGCTGAACAGCGACTACCAAAAGCTGCTTGGTCTTCCCTATCCCGTTTCGATCTGCGCTGGGACGGTGGACTGCATTGCCTCCATGCTGAGCGCAGGCATCGTTCATCCCGGTGACAACGCCGCCGTTCTCGGAACCTCCCTGAACTGGGGCTATATCCACACCGGCACGCCGGACAACCCGAACCTCGTTTCCATGCCATACTGTATTTCCCCTTCGTCCTGCAGCTACACTTACGGTGGTGCCTCCACATCCGGAGCACTTCCGCGCTGGTTCTCTCTTAATTTTATAGGAGACGACAAGGGTGCCTCTTATGACGCCCTGGAGAAAATGATCCGCGACCAGAAGATCGGTCCCGGCTCCGACGGCCTGATCGCGCTGCCTTACTTCATGGGCGAGAGAACTCCCATCTGGGATGAGAAAGCCACCGGAGTTTTGTTCGGACTGACTCTCTCGCACACGAAAGCCCACATTTACCGCGCTCTGTTGGAGGCTGTTGCCTATTCCCTGTGCCACATTATGGAATCCATGACAGACCCGAATATACAGATCACAAAAATCGTTCTGGTCGGCGGAGGTGCGCGTTCTGCAATCTGGAAACAGATTTTTGCTGATGTAACCGGTCTTCCGATCTTCACACCAGTGCAGGAGATCGAAGCTCCCCTCGGAGATGCCTTTATGGCCGCAGTCGGTTCAGGCGCCATCGACGATTATGCACAGATGGAATCCTGGATTACCATGAATCCAGCCATCGAGCCCGACATCAAAAGCCACAAGATCTACCAGAAATATTACACTTTATATAAGGAACTGTATCCGGCGCTCAGCCAGACTATGGCAAACCGCGCCGACATGCTCAACGATATCTGACAACCAGCCCATTCAGAGCCTGGCTCCGAAGCCTGCATTTTATTTCGCTTTTCATATCGCTGTCCAGGTCTGAACCTCCATCAAAGAAAGGAAGAAAGAACATGAAAGTTGATTTTAGTAAAGTAGTTGAATTGAGCCACCGCATGATTCCAAGAGAAGAACCCTTTAACCTGCAGACCTGGGTTTACGACGTAAACATCCTCGGCGAGAGAGGTGAGCCGCACAGCCCCGGAACATGGTATGTATCAGGAGACGTCTCTTTCTCCACTCACTGTGGAACACATGTTGAATTTCCGCTTCACCATGTAGAAAACGGAATGAACGCATCCGACTTCCCGCTGACAAGCCTGATCGGAGAGGCCGTTGTTTTGGACTTCACCGACAAGAAAGCCGGAGACTGCATGTCCCTGGAAGAATTTAAAGCTTACGATGATAAGATCAAAGAGGGCGATATCGTATTCCTCCATACCGGCCTTGATAAAAACTGGCGCACCGAGGACTGGGAGCCCTATCCATACGTAGCCTGCGATGCTATGGAATGGCTGGTCAGCGAAAAGAAGATCATCGCGATTGGAACAGATGCTACCTCTCTGGAGAACTTTAATGTCCCGGATCAGCCAAACCACAATCTGGTGTTCAAAAACAATCTGGCTATGGTAGAATCATTGACCAATCTCGATAAAATCGATAACGGACGTGCACTCGTGTTTATGCTGCCGTTAAAAATTGTCGGGATCGAGGCATGCCCGTGCCGGATTATTGCAATTAATGATGGTGGTATTTCTGAATAGCGTCTAAAATTTTAAAGACTGATGCGTTGCGGCTGAATATACAAAGCCGGAACACATCAGTCTTTTTTCTTTTTTAAGCCACGCTTATACAGAGGCTTATACACATCCTTTTCTTAACATCACATTCGCATACAGCGCACTTTCGCTCGTCGAAACGATTGCATAAGCCTCCTTTGTCTCTTTCATAAACTCCGGCTTTTCAATGTTTTGTACCGTCCCGCTGCCGCGGTCATCATGTCTGGCAACAATTTCCTTGTAAACATCCCAGATTGGTGTCTCTACAGTCTCTCCCTCCGGGACTTTCATCAGGTTCACAGATTTTTCAACAAACGAATCCAGCGGAAAGACCTCCAATATCGCATCCAGCAATTCCGGAACGCCATGTCCATCGCAACGGACCACAATCGCATTTTTCCCCATGGACTCCACCGGAAAATTTCCATCCGCAATCACAATGTGATCTCCATGTCCCATTTCACATAATACCTTTAATAGTTGTGGCGAAAGAATTTTGGGTATCCCTTTTAACATCGATGTTTCCTCCTTATAATTACAATTCTGAAAATACCTCCCAAAAACAGTGTAAATAACATCGCAGAAAAACCGCACAGAAAAGGCCGCATAAACATTGCGGCCCCCACTTCACGCCGAATAGTTTTTTCAACTTGTCCGACAATGTTCTTTATTATTTTGCTGTATCCAGGAAAAACTCATACGCTTCTTTGTCAGTCGCACCCTTATGTACGATCATGCCCACGGCCTGTGCCATCGCGATCGGATGATGACTCTGGAAGATATTGCGTCCCATATCCATACCGGCAGCGCCTTCGCTGATTGCTTTATAGCACATAGTCAGCGCTTCGTTCTCTGGTAATTTCTTTCCACCGGCAACAACAATCGGTACCGGGCACGCCGCAACGATTTCTTCAAAATCTTCACAATAGTAAGATTTAACGACATTTGCACCCAGCTCCGGCAAAATTCTTGTAGCAAGTTTAAAGAAACGGCTTGTACGCTCCATCTGTTTTCCTACCGCAACAACGCCCATTGTAGGAATACCGTATTTTATACCTGCGTTTACTGTCTTGGAAAGATTATCCAGACTGTCTTTCTGTCCGTCAGCTCCGATGAATGTCTGCACAGCCATAATGCTGGCATTCATTCTGATTGCATCTTCAATATCTACACCGATTATTTCATGACTCAGATCGTCATTCACCATTGAAGAGCCGCAGCTTACACGCAAAGCTACTGCCTTTTGAGTATCCGACGGGATACAGGTACGGATTGCTCCTCTGGTTCCCATCATAACATCTACGTAAGGCATAAGTGGCGGGATTACAAGGTCAAGTCTCTCCAAACCAGCTGTTGATCCCATAAAGTATCCGTGGTCAAATGCCATCATAACGGTATGTCCGCTCTCCGGTTGAAACAGTTGAGCCAAACGCGATTTCATTCCCCAATCAAGATCCTGTGCTCCCTTTACATAAAAACCACCCTGTTTTCCAAAAGCCTCACCTGTATGGTAATCTTTTGCTACTTTTAATCCATCTAAATCTGCCATAATCTCCTCCTAATCCGCCATTCACACAGCACATACAAGTCCCTCTGCCCACGCAGAAGAACCTGTACGCCATTGTCGCTTTGTTAATTGTCTTTGTCAAATAATAATTCCGTCTTTTTAGAAATCGTAGTCATTCATGTTGTCTGCAGTAAATTCTGCACGTTCCGGCAGGAATACAACGCCCGATCCATCAACATTGTCCGAATCATTTCCTGTGATTTCGCTGTTGTTAACAATCTCAACCTCTCCGATTTCCGGGATGTCAATCTTGTCGCCGATTGTAACCTTGTTACCATCTGCCAAGTAGTATGCCATGTAGCAGGCGATTGAGCCCTGAAGTCCTGTATCCCAAAGTCCCCAGTTGTTAACGATACCTGCTGTACAGTAATCTTTCATAGCATTTGGTGTAGCAAAACCTGTGATTGCAACATCTTTAACTGTTTTACCCAAGTTCTGAGCTGCCTGAGCCTGTCCTGGTAATGCCGTAGAGTCATTGCAGATAATCAGGTTAATGTCATCGTGTGCTGTCAGTACAGACTCACCAACAGAGATTGCTTTTTCCGCATCCTGCTCGCTGTAGTAATTGTCCGGAGCAACGTTTTCCCAGTTTGGATACTTCTCTGCGATAACCTTCTCCGCTGCATCATGCCATGAGTTCTGGTCTGTTACAGTTGCCTGTGAATAGTGCCAGCAATACTTGATGTCATCTTTTGCAGGATCTTTACCTGAAGCTTTTAATGCATCCTCTGATAACTGAACAAGAAATTCACCCAGGATTTCAGGGGATCCCTGAGAAACCATAATCTGTCTTGCATCAGCTGTTACATCAGAATCCCATGTAACTACTGATAATCCAGCATCCTGAGCTTTTTTCAGAACTTCATCAAGACCCGTAGCATCTACCGAAGAAACCGCAATACCGTCTGCACCCTGCGTAATCGCATTGTTGATGATCGTAACCTGGTCTGCCACCGCTGCCGTTGCGCTGCCATCGTAGTTGATTGTGAATTTACCAACTTTTTTAGCGAACTCCTGAGCTCCGTCATTCGCTGACTCGAAGAAAGAGTTACCTGTTACCTTTGGTACAAATACAATGAGTTTTTCATCACCCGATGCCGCTGATGCGGAAGAATCGCTTCCTCCAGATGTTTCCTTGCTGCCACACCCTGCTACCATTGTAGCAACCATGGCTACGCATAATAATGCGCTGATGAGTTTCTTTTTCATGTCTTTTCCTCCTTAGACTTTTTTTATTATTATAACTATTTATAATAATCATGTTTTTTGTAATTCTGTTCCGCAAGCCGGAATCAACGCGAATTACTTTTTGCCGGTCAGCTTCTTGAATTTAGCCACGACCGCCGGATTGGAACTGGTCATCCTAAATGTCAGAACTACGATCAGCAGAATACCTACAGGGATATCCAGATACTGTGAAGGCATACCGGACATGTTCAGTCCGAACTTCAGGATACCGATCACAACTGCCGCAATCGCAGTTCCAATCACACCACCTTTTCCGCCGGTATTAGAGGTTCCACCCAATACTACTGCCGTGATAATCGGAAGTGTGTAGGTCGCACCAAGGTCTGATTTTGCAGATCCAAGGTAACTCGTCAGAATAAGCCCCGCAATAGAAGCACTCATTCCAGACAGCCCATACGTGCTCATGATAATCGGTTTCACACGGATTCCGGAATATTCGCTCGCACTCGGATTTACCCCACAGAGAAATACATATCTTCCGTATTTCGTCTTATGCAATAATATGTAGGATATGATGATTAAAGCTATGAATATAATCAGCTGGTTCGGTATCCCCGCTACATTTCCCGAAGACAATTTCATAAACGACTCTGGAAATCCGCCGATACCTTCATATGCCTCTGATGATGACATGTTTACGACCGCAAGGGCAAGTCCCGAATAGAGGAACGAGCCTCCCAGCGTGACGACCATGGGCTGTACACCCGTGTACGCTACAAAAAATCCACTTAAAAGTCCACACAGCAAACCGACAACGATTGCAAAGATTGCCGCTACCCAGATATTAAGTCCTTTATCCTGCCATAGCATTCCGACAGTGATCGACGTGAGACCAATGATCGAACCTGCCTGAATATCAATTCCGCCTGTAATCATAACGAATGTCACAAACAGCGAGATGACACAGATCGAAATAAAGTCATTGATACTTCCCATCAATACATTGATTCTCAAAAATCGTGGATTAATCTGTCCAAAGATTATAATTTCCAGAACCAATACCACAACCAGTAACATTTCCCAGCTCAGAAGCTTTGATTTCATTGTTTTTCCAAAATTATTCATGATCAGCACCTCCTTCTGTTTCTGTCACTCTCGCAGCAAGCCTCTCCCTTCTTGCCTTCTCAACCGAACGTCTCTGGGCAAGTGAATCGATTACAACAATTGCAATCAGAAGGATACCAGTAATTGTATTGTCGTAGTCCGAAGAAATCTTCAGGAACACCAACAGTCTGCTGATAGATGCCATGATGATACCACCGATTGTGGCTCCGGCAACTGTGCCGACACCGCCCGACAGGCTGATACCGCCGATAACGCAGGCCGCGATGGCTTTCATTTCATATCCATTTCCCGAAATCGCAGTCACAAAACCTACACGGCTCACATAGAGCACTGCGCCAAGCGCAGAGAACGCACCGCAGATTATGAACGCAAGCATCTTTGTCCTCGCGACAGGAATACCGATCAGATCCGCTCCCATCTCATTGTCGCCTACCGCCGCAAACCGTTTACCATGTCTGGTCTTTCTCAGGTACAGGAAAACCAAAAGCATGATCACCAAATCCATGACAAAGAACCAACAAAGATTCCCGAAGATATTAGTCTGCGCAAGACCTTTGAATCCTGCCGGAAGATTCTCCACCCATTTTCCCTGGGTGTATACATAAATCAGACCTCTGTATATGCCGTTCGTTCCCAGCGTCATGATAATGGATGGTATATGAAGCACCGTCACACCAAATCCATTGATTGTGCCACACACAAGGCCAACTAAAAGTGCCAGTAAAATTGCAACTCCCCAGGGTGCTTCGTTCTTCAGGAACGTTGCACATACCGCGGCCGCCAGACCCAGCTGCGCTCCGATAGAACAGTCGATTTCACCTGTTAAAATAACGAATGCCATTCCAACCGCTATCAGGATGTACACAATAGAGCCGTTAAAACAGAGCATAATATTCTGTGGTTTTAAAAAGCTTGGATTCACAAGGCCAACCAGCAAAAACATAGCAAGCAGGCAAAGGAACGAAGAAATCTCTCTGGCTTTAAATAACTTTTTCACTACATTCATGACTATTCTCCCTCCTCGTATACGCCAAATGATGCTGCTGTCAGATTATCCAAATCAATTTTTTCCTTCGGGAATGTGTGATTGATCCTTCCCTGATACATGGAAATCGCCCGGTCGCTCAATTCTACAATCTCCTCCAGATCAGATGAGATGAGAAGTACTGCCACACCCTGCTGTTTCAGTTTTCCTATAATCGAATAAACATCACCACGGGCGCCCGCATCAATACCGCGGGTAGGTTCATCGAGGATAACCACCTTCGGATTCGTGGACAGTGCTCTCGCAATAACCGCCTTTTGCTGATTCCCTCCCGATAGAGACCCCATCAGCTGATCCTGACTGGTTACTTTAATTCGAAAATCATTGATATATTTATCAGCCAGTTCTTTTTCCGCTTTTTTATTTAAAAAGATTTTGCTCATATTTCGTAGCTGTGCAGATGAAATGTTCCACCCCGTCTCACGGATCTTAAAGATGCCGTTCAGGAAACGATCCTCCGGTACATAATTGATTCCTTTATCCAGTACCTTTCTGGTTCCCATTCCGGTGATATCCTCTCCATCAAGCAGAACCTTTCCACCTTTCACCTTGTCCATTCCGAAAATAGTAGTTGCAAATTCTGTCCTTCCTGCACCAACCACACCGGCAACCCCTAGAATTTCTCCCGGATACACCTCAAAATTCAATCCGCTGAACCCATACCCCGAGAAATCTTTTAATTCTAGCATTGGTTTTGCTTTTGAATAATCCACAGCCGTGCTCTCCCCTGCAGTCTTCAGCTCAGATCCCGGCGGAAGCAGTGCTTTCACCAAATGGCTCTTGTCAAATTCACTGACCGCGCCGCTCAAGCTCACAATACCATCGCGCATGATTGCCACATGTGTCGCAATCTCAAACACCTCACTTAATCGATGTGTAATATAGAAAATACCGATATTTTTCTTCTTCAGATCCTCGATCAGTTCAAACAAGGACTCTGCTTCGTTAAAACTGAGCGAAGATGTCGGCTCATCAAAGATTAGGATTCGCGACTCTCTCAAAAGTCCTTTTAGAATTTCAACCAACTGCTGCTCCGCAATTGATAATGTATTGGCTCTGCGGTCAAGCTTAAGATCCCACCCAAGATGAGCAATCATATCGACAATTTTCTTATGCATCTCAATCTTGTTCTCGTTGAACCCCATCGCTATATTTTCTTCAACCGTCATATTTGGAAATAACATCGGCTCCTGCGGCACCAAATAAATACCATTTGCCAAAGCAAGCGAAGACTTTGATAAATCCGTTTTCACTCCATGAATAAATAAATCGCCCGCATCCTGCTGATAGATTCCCATGATTATCTTCATAAGAGTACTTTTTCCGGCACCATTACCACCAATCAAAGCGACTACTTCCCCTTCATTCAATTCCAGATTAATGCCCTTGAGCACTTCATTAGAACCGAATGACTTACGAATGTCTTTGATCTTCAGTAATGCTTCTGTTTCAACCTTCTGCATTTTTGTTCCTCCATCCCTGTTAAATCATTTCATAACACAGCGTAACATTTATCTTTGTTTTGTACTTTTATTTTTGTTATAAACTTTTGTTCGCTTTTGTGTCTTGTGTTTTTTCTATCAATCGCTCTTGTTTTATATTATCCCTATCAGTTTTATTTGTCAATATAGTTATCTATTTCACAGTTTTTTTGTTCATTTTTACTATTTTCATTTATTATTTTTAGTTATTTTTACCTTTTTCTACTTGTATGCGCACTTTCCCCTTATTATAATTGACTTTTTCGTGTAACACTGATATACTTTTTTTAACGAACATTTAATCCTTAAATTAACTTTTGTTCATTTATAAGAAAGGAGGTATTACCTTGTCAACTACTCCAAGTAATGACGCGCTTTATTACGAAAAAAATCTGTTATACAAGGCTGCCTGGTATTACTATATGGAAGGCTTAACCCAGCAGACTATTGCTGAAAAGCTTAATATTTCTCGAATCCGAGTGCTTCGTCTTCTCGAAAAAGCAAGGCAGGAGGGTGTTGTACAGATCCAGTTAAACCCTGATTTCGCTGAATCGCTTTCCAGCGAGCAGGCTTTAATCAACGAGTACCAGTTAAAGGACTGCTATATTATCCCCACTTCTGGCGATAAGGAAACCACAATGGAATCTCTGGCCAAAACTGCCGCTATGTATGTCAGTAATCATATTTCCGACTATAATTACATTAATTTCGGTTATGGCGCAACTATCTTAAAGACCCTGAACCATCTGGCCAAAAGTATTTCGACCACAATTTCTCTGGTCTCGCTGACCGGTGGAATCAATTATTATCTGCCCGATACCAAATCCGGGCTGTTCAGTGCAAAGCTTAATTTGTATCCCGCTCCACTTATCATGTCCTCTAAAGAGTTAGCTGCATCTTTGATGCAGGAGCCAGCTCTCGCAGAGGTCAGCCGGATGACCGAACTTGCAAACCTGACTTTGATCGGTATTGGTGGGATGAATACTGATTCGACGATTTTGAAATCATCCCATCTCACAAACAATGATTATCTTCTTTTAAAGATGCAGGGCGCAGTCGGCGACCTGATTACTCACTTTATTGATGCCGACGGAAATCTGGTTAATCCCGATTTCGATTCTCGCATCATCAGCACACCCCTTGCAAAATTAGAAGAACTTAACAATGTAGTCGGAGTTGCCGCCGGCGAAGAAAAAGTAGAAGCAATTTCCGCCGCATTAAAGGGACATTATCTGGACGTCTTAATCACAGATGACTATACCGCAGAACAACTGATAAAAAAGAGTTCTCACTCAACACAATCAAAGTAAGGAGGTTCATAACAATGGCAAAATATTTAATGGCACTCGATGCCGGAACAGGAAGCGTTCGCGCAGTTCTTTTTGACACTGACGGAAACCAGCTCGGTGTATCCCAACAGGAGTGGACTCATAACGAAGATCCTCGTTTCCCTGGGTCTATGGATTTCGACTGGGAATTTAACTGGGGCTTAACCGTTCAGTGCATCCAAAATGTATTAACTGAAACTCAGATCGATCCTCACGAAATAGCCGGTATCTCCACCACATGTATGCGCGAAGGTATTGTTCTCTACGATAAAGATTTCAAGGAGATCTGGGCCTGTGCCAACGTGGATGCCCGTTCCGATGACGAGGCCGCGGCGCTTGTAAAACAATCCGCAACGCTGGAAAAGGAAATCTACTCCGTATCTGGTCAGACCTTTGCGTTAGATGCCCTTCCACGTATTCTCTGGGTAAAAAACAAAATGCCTGAAATTTACGAGAAAGTTGCTTATGTCAGCATGTTTAACGACTGGCTAATCTATAAATTGACCGGTGTCATGTCGTCCGAACCAAGCAATGCCTGTACGACCGGTATTTTTGATCTCGCAACCCGCAATTGGGATACTACTGTCGCTGCTAAATGCAACATCAAAACAGATATCTATCCTAACATCTACGAAAGTGGTTCCATCGTAGCCAACGTATCCGAAAGCGCTGCTGCCGAAACCGGTCTGGCTTCCAACACCCCCGTTGTTGCCGGCGGTGGCGATGCGCAGCTCGGCTGTATCGGAGTAGGTGTCGTATCACCGGAGCAGGCTGCTGTATTCGGCGGAAGCTTCTGGCAGTTTGAATTTAACACAGACAAGCCCATGACCGACCCCGATTATCGCGTCCGTGTCAATTGCCACGCAGTCCCAGGCATCTGGCAATATGAAGCTTTAGCATTCTATCCAGGACTGGTAATGCGCTGGTATCGAGATGCCTTCTGTCAGCTTGAAAAGCAAAAAGCTTTGGAGACCGGTAAGGACCCTTACTACTACATGAACCTTGAAGCAGAGAAAATCCCTGCTGGAAGTAATGGCATGTTCTGTGCATTTTCCGATGTCATGAATTACATCAACTGGAAACACGCCGCGCCTACCTTCACAAACTTTGCATTAGATCCTGAAAAGTTTAACCGTTACACCTTCTATCGTGCCATTATGGAAAATTCAGCCATGGTCACGCGCGGTAATATGGAACTAGTTGCATCTTTCACTGGAAAGGCTCCTAAAGAAATCATTTTTGCATCCGGTGCTTCCAAGAGCCCGCTTTGGTGTCAGATCCTTGCCGATGTACTCAATATTCCTGTACACGTGCCAAAGGTTCGTGAAGCTACCGCTCTGGGAGCAGCAATTCTTGCTGGTATTGGTGTCGGTGTCTTTGACAGCCTTGAGGAAACAGCAAAAAAGCTGACTCATATTGAAGAGACATATTATCCAAATAAAGAAAACAACGAAGTCTACAATGGCTTATATGATACCTGGAAACAGGTCTACCATGCGCAGCTTGACTTATGCGACAAAAAGCTGACTAAAAACATGTGGATTGCACCGGGATTATAAAAACAAATAACAATACAAACTATAAAAAGGAGATTAAAAATGTTTATTATTGACGAAAAAGACAGAGAATACCGTTTTGGAGACAGTGGCCCGAAGTATCTTATGAAGGGCCCCAGAAGTAACTTTGCAGTTGTCCAGTTTCAGGCTGGACAGGATTTCAAAGCTCATTACCACAACATCATGGAAGAGAATTTTTTCATCCTGGAAGGTGAGGTAGATATCATTGTCGACGGTGTTTCTCATACCTTAACGGCTGGGCAGTTAATTCATATTGAGCCAAAAGAAGTTCATTATGTAATTAACAATTCTAACGGTCCTGTAAAAATGATTTCCACTCTTGCTCCTTATCAAGAGGTAGACAAAATCGATGTAGACTAACAGTAAACTCCCAGGGATTGTTTATTGTTAACATCACCGGGTAGTTTCAATACTGCCCGGTTTTTTATTGCCTGCAATAGCTGCAAACCTTTTAATGTGTTTCTGCATATTCCTTCATAGATTTAAAGATAATCCAAACACTTGTTGCGCCTGCATCCTGAAATCCAATTGTTGTGCCCTGCGTTTTTGCACGCCCGAATTTAGCTTCGAAGTTCTTTGTGCTCTCCACGCCAGCAAGTGCTGCTGCCTCGGCCCTGGTAAGCATTGGGACAATCCCTTCACTTGCGGATGCTTCCATTGCGTCCACCGCAGGGGATAGTGCATCTACCATCGTCTTGTCACCTACCTGTGCTTTTCCCCGTTCCTGGATTGCTTCCAGACTTCTCTTCATCATCTGTGCCAGTTCCTCGGCACCGATTTCTCCCACCGGATCCATCCCCTTTGCTCCAGCCATGAACATGCTTCCGAAAATAACCCCTGAAGCACCGCCCATGCTCATCAGCATCGCTTTTCCAGCGGCATGAAATACAGCATATACATCTTCCGGGCTCTCCATTTTTTCTACTTTTGTCTTTGCCTTTGTGAGTCCTCCAGCCATGCCAATTCCATGATCTCCATCACCAATTGCACTGTCGACCTCTGTGAGCATCGGTTTCGCCTCTATGATTTTATCCGCAATATACATAATCATTTCTTTCGCCTGAACTGCATTCAAATTTTCCATGATCTTATTTTCCTTCCTTTGCATAATATGGACAATAACATGGCATATCGTATAATTTCTTTAACTCTTCATTCAACTTTAATATCGAGATTGAAAATCCACCCATCTCCTGACATGTGCAGTAGCTGTTAATATCTGAGTCATGAACCTGCACGCCGTCTGCATCCAGCAGTTCTTTGAGTTTCCTGTATGCAATGCTCATCTCAAGGATTGTCGTGCTCCCAAGTCCATTTATCAAAACACAGACCTCATCTCCGCTGTTGATTTCCATATCCTTTTTAATATTGAAATACAAATACTCAGTGATTTCATCCACAGTTTTCATCTTAGTCCGCTCGATCCCTTTTTCGCCGTGGATTCCCATTCCATATTCCATCTCATCGTCCGCGATTTCAAATGTAGGCTTATCAAGTCCCGGAATTTGTCCCGGCGAACTGGCAACACCGATACTGCGGAGATTGTCTCTTGCCATCTCTGCCGTGGCCTTGACTTCGTCCAGTTCCAGTCCCGCATCGCATGCTGCTCCCGCGATTTTCACTACGAAAAGATCTCCCGCTATTCCTCTTCTGTCTGTCAACCTGTCCTTCGGTGCCGATGCACAATCATCCCAGACACGAACATGTGTGGATTTCACACCATCCTCTTCGAGAAGCTCTTCTGCCATATCAAAGTTCAGATTATCGCCCGCATAGTTGCCATATACAAAGAGTACGCCTTTTGAGTTCTCCACAGCCATGGCAGTTTCATAGATTGTTCCCGGATCAGGTGATGCAAAGATATTGCCACACGCCGCCGCATCGCCCAGACCTTTTCCCACAAATCCTGAAAACATCGGCTCATGACCACTTCCACCGCCAATCACCAGCGCAACTTTATCTTTTCTTCGGTTTTTCAAAAGCACACCATTTACTTCTTCATGCTTTTCATAATAATTGCTGTAACAATCAACAAATCCCGTTAATGCTTCCGAAACCACATCTTCCGGATTATTAATAAACTTTTTCATTCTGTCCGTCTTCCTTTCCTAAAGTGGTTGTACAAACTCCATCTCAACACCGTTCGGATCCTCGATCAGCATAAAATGCACACCAAGCTTTTCACTTGGGTTCGGTCCTTCCAGAATCTTGATTCCATTTGAAACCAGAGTTGATTTCAGTTCCTGAACATCTTCAACCTCGAATGCCACATGACGATAAATCCCCCGGCTGGTGTACTGCGGATGTTCCGACGGCGTATCATACAGGTACTCAATCAACTCCAGTCTGATATCCGACGGCAGCTGATAATAGTATATATAATGGTCGCCCATATCAACCTCGTGCAGCTTTTTCAACCCAAGAAGCTCTCCATAGAACCAGAAAGTCTTTTCTTTATCTTTCATGTTGATCGTAATGTGGTTCATTGCTTTTATCATGCCTGCTCCTTACTCTATTTTCAAATTTACCACAGGGCTCTTTCATCCTGTGGTAATTCTTGTCTTCATAGTCTGATTGTTTTTTATTGAGCAATTCTTCCCTGCCCGATTATTCTTCTCTAAGTGGTGGTGCCAGGAAGTCTTTTCCTACCTGTACAGGAATATGTTTTTTCACAATCGCCTCCATCTCGTCGCACTGCTCTGCTGTCAGACTCCAGTCGACACAGCCCAGAATAAAATCAAGCTGATCCGGACGGCGTGCCCCCAGCAGTGCACAGCTGACACCCCTCTCAAGAACCCAACGTACACTGATCTGCGCAACGTTCTTACCTAATTTCTCCGCATACGCCTTCAACTCATCAATCGCAGCAAGATGATTCAAGAAATTCTGTCCCTGGTACTTCGGATCGTCCTGTGCTCTCATATCCCCTTCATTAAACTTCGTATCAATTGTATATTTTCCATGAAGCATGCCACGGCAAAGTGCGCTGTAGCCCAGAACTGTGATACCATTCTCTTTTGCATATGGAATCTGATTTTCAAATAATTTATCCTCTAAGATGTTGAAGGATGGCTGAATTGTATGTAACGGAGCCGTTTTTCTCCACTCATCCAGCATTTCATTTGTATAGTTAGAAACACCGATTGCACGAATTTTTCCTTCTTTGAGGAACTCTCCCATCACACCTGCGGTCTCTGCGATCGGTACCTTTGCATCCGGCCAGTGAACCTGGTAAATATCAATATGATCTGTCTTCAGTCTCTTCAGGCTTGCCTCCAGTTCTTTTCTCAAAGTCTCCGGACGACCGTCCCGGTATACGTTCCCCTGTGCGTCCCAGCTAAGTCCACACTTGGTTGCCAGTACACATTTATTTCTATAACCTGCTGCTGAAAGTGCTTCCCCTACAATCTCTTCTGAGTGGCCTGCACCATACGCCGGTGCTGTGTCAACCAATGTTACTCCCATGTCAAGCGCCGCTCTCACACACTCTACTGCCGGTGCATCCACGATACCGCCCCAGCCTGCACCACCCATTGCCCAGGTGCCAAGTCCAACCCTTGAAACTTCCAATCCGTCTACCGCTGTTTTAAAAAATTCCATTTTTCTTCCTCCTAAAATTTATTCTGTCTCCTGTATTCCTGTATTCCTGTATGCCTGTATTCCGGTATGCCGGTTACGTTATATTTAGGATATGCGATTTTATTATTTTTGTCAATTGCTTTTATAACTTTTGTTCAAGTATCCAAAGTTTTAAATATTTTTTTGTGCATTTTTTCGAGTTTGCTATTTTTTTAACTTATATTGTTATTTTATAACCAATTTTTTATATTTTTTCAAAAAAATAAGAAAAACTGACAATTCAAAGTCAGTTTTTCTTTTCTTTCATCACAGTAATACTTCCACCGCTTCTTTCAAGGTTGATGCGGTCCCTACATTTCCAGGAAATATTACATATGGCGTCATTGGATATTTACTTTCCGCCCCTGTCTGCCATACAGGAATCCCCGGCCTGATCTGGCCCAGCACATTTGCTTTTCTGACCGCCAGTGCTTTGGTCCCGATATCGCTCGATGTAATCCCACCTTTGGCAATCACAAAGCTCGGGACAACACGCAGTCTTCCGACCAGAGACTGGACTGCGTCCGATATTTTTACCGATCGGACAAGTGCACTTTCTTTCGTATCATTTTCCACGGCCAGAAGTGTGCGTCTGGTATAAACAACAGCTGTTTTTCCTTCTTTTATGCAGTGCTCCTCTTTTTCGAGAACACGGTCTATTTCCTGCGTGAATCTCGAGTCGTCCAGCACCAGATCTGAGTTGAACTCAATGAACTCTAAATTCGGCAGTTTTCTCAATGCTTCCAACTGGCTTGTCGTCTTCTGAGTATGAGATCCTACTACGACAATACCGCCGTTTTCCGTCTCCCGCACAATCATCTGTTCCCTTGTGAGCAGCGGCTGATCCGTAACTCCGCCGATCACTTTGACAAGGGCCGCCGCTGTTCGAAACATAAATTTCTTTCCTGCTGCCATCGCACGGTATAATGCAATGCAGAACACTTTGATATCCGCGTAATCAATTGCGTTTACGATTACTTTGTTGAAATCCTCCACAACCATAAGCTGTTCTGTGATTTTGTCAATATCTACGTTTCGAAGATCCGTCAATGCGATACTTGTTACATTCTCCGCTTTGAACATCCCACCGGTCTTTTCCTCCACATACTGCTTCAGATCCGAAGATTTATACCCAAAGGTCCTGTCCTTTGCGAACTCTGTCTCCGCCGCCGGAACAAGAAGTGCTCCATCCTTTACATAATGAATGTCATCAATGGTATAGCGCCCTCCTTCTTTGAAAAACGGGCACATGATCTCCCCGTCAATCCTGCTGCCTGAATTTTTCTCTGCGACAGTCCGGAGTATCTCCGTTTCCAGAGGATAATGGCCGCGCAATGTAGAATCACTTCTGCTCATGATAATATATTCTTTTCCGGTCTCGCGGGCTACCTTGTCGATCACCTGTGCGATTTCATTGTGTGCCCTCGTCGTCTGCTCCACCGTAAATCCCCTGGAATTTGTCAGAATGTAGAACAGTTTGTTTTTTTCTTCAAATCCCATTCGGATGCTTTCTTTTGACCAGTCTGTATAGACAGTGATATCATGCACCGTCTGTACACCAGTGGGGTCATCATCCAGAACGATTATTTTTTTGTTATTCGCGTCTATCTCCTTTTGCAGCATCAAATCTACCTGATTTTCTTCTATTGGTTCATACTTCTCTAAAACATCAATGTGAACTGCCATTTTGCCCTCCAAAGTCTTCACTGGTTATTTTTTCTTTTTCGACTGTAACACCCGCCAGCTGCTCGAAATACTGTACAATACCACCGTGATCCTCATCCATGTGTCCTCCCACCTTCAATGCCTGCATAATCTCAAAGAGCTGGGCGGTAAACGGAATCGGAACATCGATCTCATGAGCCGTATTTACCACATTTTTGATATCTTTATGATTGATTGATATCTTTCCTCCGGGTGTGAAATTGCGTTCCATGATCATCGGAATCTTTGCATCCAGAACGGCACTTCCCGCAAGCCCTCCGCGGATTGCCTCATACACCCTGGCCGGATCTGCCCCCGCCTTCACTGCGAGGACAAATGCCTCCGATACCACGGCAATGGTATTGTTCACAATAATCTGATTGGCAAGCTTCGTCACACTGCCGCTCCCGGGCTCTCCGATCAGAAGAGCCGATGATCCCATAATGTCAAAATATGGATTCAATGCCTCAAAGTCTTTCTGATCACCACCAGCCATGAATGCAAGCGTTCCGTTGACAGCTCCCGGTTCACCTCCGCTCACCGGAGCATCCAAAAAACCGACGTTCTTTTCTGCGCATTTTTCATAACAGAATTTTGATTCTACCGGAGTAACAGAGCTCATATCGCATATAATTGTCCCAGGTCTCACCTCTGTCATCACTCCATTTTCCCCAAAGAGAACCTCCTGAACTATCGAACCATTGGGAAGTATCAGAAAAATAATGTCGCAGAGCGCACCGATTTCTCTATACCCTGACTGCGCGGCTCCCATAGCCGTAAGCTCTTTTACAGCGCTCTGATTGATATCATTTACCATCAGCTTAACTTGCTCACCGATCAAATGTTTCGCCATCGGTTTTCCCATAATCCCCAATCCAATAAACCCTATTTTACTCATATCTCCTTCTCCTTCTGCTCTATACTCTATGATAATCTTCACTCGATAGTTACTGCAGATTTCTTGTTTAGTTCCAATTATTTTCAATTACTATTACACTCTACCTCATTCCGGTATACCGGTCAATATTTTTTTTGCTTTCTGCTCTTTTGCACAATAAAAAAGCTTTTATATTGGTACATTTTACAACATTCCTCTTCACATTTTAATGTGTATTGTGAATCATTCACATAATCGCCACTACTCTTCATTGACCACGATGGTAAAATAAGGTATTATTATTTTATGTTGATATACCATATGAGGCGCAAAATCATATATTCATACTTGTAGCCCAAATACATGATCATCGAGCCCACCAAACATTAAAAAGCTCAAACAAGACATCTTACAAATATTTTAAGATTATTGTGGCTTTCCGCACAGTTTTCATAATATTTGAAACACAGAATCGAGGGGGATTTATGCAACCGCTAAACGAACAAGCTTACGAACACCTCAAACAGATGATCGCTTCTAATCAGCTGTCATATAACGAGATTTATTCTGAGACCAAAATTGCAAAGGAAATTGGCATATCACGCACTCCATGCCGGGATGCCATTCATCGTCTCGTTCAGGAAGGCTTTATTGATATCATTCCAAGCAAGGGATTTCAACTACACAGACTGACCGAGACTGATATTCATGAAATTTTTCAATTCCGTTCTGCTTTGGAGGCTTACTGCACACTCCAGATCAGCAAAGAATATAATACGAGCAAAGCACACCTTTTATTCCTCAAGCTGGAATCTATTATGGTAAAACTCAAAGTTATCATGGACACCTCGCATTCCATTGAAGAATTTTGTGAGTACGACTTTGATTTTCACACTTTAATTATTGACTATATGGAAAATGCTCTGTTCACCAATAATTTTCAACTCTTCCTGTATCGAATGAAACGCCTCGCCATGTCCTCTCTCGCTCACGAGAATCGTATGGAAGAAACCTATACCGAGCATCTCGCTATTCTGGAAAGCATGAAAACCGGTAATGTTAAAGATATCTATGAGGTCACTATGCTTCATATGGAACGGCCCAAGGGAATCAATCTGGAAGATCTACAGTAACTGCGGCAGAATTTACTTAATGTTACGGTCTGCTGGCACCATTTTCTGCCCATATTTTTTTCTAGCCTGCACTATAAAATCATTATAACGTATACTATTATTTAAAAACTTATTTGTAATATACTATAACTCTGTTTTCTTTAAATGCAATAATGGAGCGGGACTTCAACAATCCCACTCCATTATCCGTTCAGAGCAACTTCTTCAAGTCGTTTTTCTTTTTCGATACTGAATGTTCCACTTCTGCGTCAAAAGTCTCGCCCAATGCCTGATTTCGGTGTGTAATCGCTTGAAAGAACACCTGTGCCACATCATACCCATGAACATGATGAAGAATTTCCTGTCCAAAGTTAGGCAGACAGATTTCTTTATCATCTGCTATATCCTGATATACTCTCATAGATGTATTTTCCTATGGATTTATGATTGTCTAGCCCGGACCAGATATTTGCCCGAGCATAATAACAGATCACTTAGAACCAGAATTTTCTTTTCGCTCAAACTCGGCAAGTTATCGTCAATCCTTTTCGTTTTCCGATATCAAAAAAACCCCAGAAACCGAAGTCTCTGGGGAAATTCTTTATACTATTATGATAACAACTATTTAATTATTCGATGATTGTAGCAACCTTACCTGAACCTACAGTACGTCCACCTTCACGGATAGCGAATGTAAGACCCTGCTCCATAGCTACTGGATGAATCAGTTCGATTGTCATTTCGATGTTATCTCCAGGCATACACATCTCTACGCCATCAGCTAAGTTACAAACACCTGTAACGTCAGTTGTTCTGAAGTAGAACTGTGGTCTGTAGTTGTTGAAGAATGGTGTATGACGTCCACCCTCGTCTTTTGTCAGTACGTAAACCTGAGCTGTAAATTTCTTGTGGCATGTTACAGAACCTGGTTTAACAAGAACCTGACCTCTTTCGATGTCTGTTCTCTGGATACCACGAAGGAGTGCTCCGATGTTATCTCCAGCTTCAGCCTGATCAAGAAGTTTACGGAACATCTCGATACCTGTTACAACTGTTTTCTGAATTTCCTCTTTGATACCGATGATTTCTACTTCTTCATTCAGTTTCAAAGTACCACGCTCAACACGGCCTGTAGCAACTGTACCACGACCTGTGATTGTGAATACGTCCTCTATTGGCATAAGGAATGGCTGATCTGTTGCACGCTGTGGGTCTGGAATCCAGCTGTCTACAGCATCCATAAGTTCCATGATCTTGTCTCCCCACTCTCCTGAAGGATCTTCAAGAGCTTTCAGAGCTGATCCCTGGATGATTGGTGTATCATCGCCTGGGAACTCATATTCGTCAAGGAGTTCACGGATCTCCATCTCTACTAATTCAAGTAACTCTTCATCGTCTACCATGTCACATTTGTTCATGAATACTACGATGTAAGGTACACCTACCTGACGAGAAAGTAAGATATGCTCTTTTGTCTGAGCCATAACACCGTCAGTAGCTGCTACTACAAGGATAGCTCCGTCCATCTGTGCAGCACCTGTGATCATGTTCTTTACATAATCGGCATGTCCTGGGCAGTCAACGTGTGCGTAGTGACGTTTGTCTGTCTCATACTCAACGTGAGCTGTAGAGATTGTGATACCACGCTCTCTTTCCTCTGGAGCTTTATCAATGTTTTCAAAATCAACAGCTGCGTTTCCAGAGACTCTCTGTGAAAGAGTTTTTGTAATAGCTGCTGTTAAAGTTGTTTTACCGTGGTCAACGTGACCAATTGTACCAATATTAGCATGTGGTTTTGTTCTTTCAAATTTAGCTTTTGCCATTTTGAATATCCTCCTTATTATCGCCCACTTGGGGCTATTTTACTGGTTTCTGCTTTTACTCGCTATGATTGATTATATTTCATATCATAGCGATTTTCAAGCATTTTTATAAAATTTATTCACGAAATCAATATTTCTATCGATTAAGCTTATTTACTTGACAATACCTTCTCCTGAACTGACTTCGGTACCTGCTCGTAACTCTCGAAGAACATTGAGTAGTTTCCACGGCCCTGTGTCTTGGAACGCAAGTCTGTTGAGTATCCGAACATCTCAGACAATGGAACGAAAGCTCTTACGATCTTACCGCCGCCAAGGTCATCCATACCTTCAATACGTCCACGACGTGAGTTGATATCACCGATGATATCTCCCATGTATTCCTCAGGCATTGTTACTTCAACCTTCATGATTGGCTCAAGAAGTGCCGGAGATGCCTTCTTCATAGCATCTTTAAATGCTAATGATCCAGCAATGTGGAACGCCATCTCATTGGAATCGACTTCATGGTATGATCCGTCATATACAATCGCTTTTACGCCGACAACCGGGAATCCGCCGAGGATACCTGACTGCATTGCCTCTTCGATACCTTCGCCGACTGCTGGAATGTATTCCTTCGGAATAGATCCACCAACAACTTTGGATTCGAAGATGTATGTCTCTTCACCATTGACATCCATTGGCTCAAACTGAACTTTACAGTGTCCGTACTGTCCACGTCCACCGGACTGTTTTGCATACTTGCTGTCAACGTCAACCGGTTTTGTGAAGGATTCTTTATATGCAACCTGAGGAGCACCAACGTTTGCCTCTACCTTGAACTCACGCAGAAGTCTGTCTACGATGATTTCCAGATGAAGCTCACCCATACCGGCGATGATTGTCTGACCAGTCTCCTGATCTGTATGCGCACGGAAGGTCGGATCCTCTTCTGCAAGTTTTGCAAGAGACTCTCCAAGTTTTCCCTGGGATGCTTTTGTCTTAGGCTCGATAGCAAGCTCGATAACTGGTTCTGGGAATTCCATAGACTCTAAGATAACCGGAGCCTTTTCATCACAGATGGTATCACCTGTTGTGGTATTCTTGAAACCGATAGCTGCAGCAATGTCTCCAGCATATACTTTGTCAAGCTCTTCTCGCTTATTCGCGTGCATCTGTAAGATACGTCCGACACGCTCTTTTTTATTCTTTGTCGCATTCAGTACATAAGAACCTGCATTTACTGATCCAGAGTAAACTCTGAAGTAAGCCAGCTTACCTACGAACGGGTCTGTCATAATCTTGAATGCCAGAGCTGAGAAAGGTTCATCGTCTGATGAATGTCTCACAACTTCGTTTCCATCTTCATCCACACCCTCAATAGCCGGGATATCTGTTGGAGCTGGCATATATTCAAGAACTGCATCCAATAATTTCTGAACACCTTTGTTTCTGTACGCTGTACCACAGCATACAGGTACTGCTGTACACTCACATGTAGCTTTGCGCAGTACAACTTTGAGTGCGTCAACTGACGGCTCATCGCCTTCCAGGTATTCCATCATCAGATCGTCATCTAACTCACAGATTTTCTCTACCAGTTCTGTGTGGTAAAGCTCTGCGTCGTCTTTCATATCATCCGGAATCTCTGTGATCGAAACGTCCTCGCCCTTCTCATCATTATAGATGTAGGCTTCCATTTCCATCAGGTCAATGATTCCTTTGAAATCATCTTCTTTGCCGATTGGCAGCTGAAGACAAATTGCATTCTTACCGAGTCTTGTCTTAATCTGCTCAACAGCTCCGTAAAAATCTGCACCCAGGATATCCATCTTGTTGATGAATGCCATTCTAGGTACGTTGTATGTGTCCGCCTGGCGCCATACATTCTCTGACTGTGGCTCAACGCCACCCTTTGCACAGAAAACACCTACAGCTCCATCGAGTACACGAAGTGAACGTTCAACCTCTACTGTAAAGTCAACGTGTCCCGGTGTATCAATAATGTTGATACGATGCTCGAGAGCTCCGTCTTTGGCTTTATTATGATCCTGTAATGTCCAGTGACATGTAGTAGCTGCCGAAGTAATTGTGATACCTCTTTCCTGTTCCTGCTCCATCCAGTCCATGGTAGCAGTACCTTCATGAGTATCACCAATCTTATAGTTAACACCGGTATAGTAAAGAATACGCTCTGTAAGCGTTGTCTTTCCTGCATCAATATGAGCCATGATACCGATATTTCTGGTTCTCTCTAATGGATATTCTCTTCCAGCCAAGATCTTTTCCTCCTAATATAATTGTAGTTCTTCGAGACTAAGTTCGCTAAAACCTCGCCAAGTTCCGAAGAACAAGCTTCGTACTAAGTTCATGCTTCGCTTGCGCTCGCATTCTCTAAGTGCTCTAGCTTTAGAATCTGTAGTGAGCAAATGCCTTGTTAGCCTCAGCCATCTTGTGCATATCCTCTTTCTTCTTAACAGATGCGCCTGTGTTGTTAGATGCATCTAAAATCTCATTTGCTAATCTGTCTTCCATTGTCTTCTCGCCTCTGTTACGAGAATACGTTGTGATCCAACGAAGTGCTAAAGCCTGTCTTCTGTCAACTCTCACTTCAATTGGTACCTGATAAGTTGCTCCACCGATACGTCTTGCCTTTACCTCAAGTACTGGCATGATGTTGTTCATTGCTTCTTCGAACACTTCGATGGCTGGCTTGTCAGCCTTTGCTTCAACTTTCTCAAATGCTCCATATACAATCTTCTGTGCTACACCCTTCTTACCATCTAACATGATGTTATTGATAAGTTTGGTAACAACTTTGTTGTTGTATATTGGATCCGCTAATACGTCTCTTTTTTGAGTATGTCCTTTACGTGGCACGGTCCTTCCCTCCTTAATCATATTTGCCGGGTTATCCCCGGGATTAATTCATCGGTACTCACATGTGTCTTTCTAATGATACTGTGTTCGTTGCTCGCGAGGAACTCTATATATAGTAGAACCCGCAACCTACGATTAATCATAGTTCTGTTTGTGATACGATTTAACTTTTTAGTTACTGTCTTCTTTTTTAGCGGAAGTTCTTCGAGACTAAGCTCGATAGCACCTCGCTAAGTTCCGAAGAACAAGCTTCGTACTAAGTTCACACTTCGCTTACGCTCGCGTTCACTAGTGCTCCAGCTTTATTTAGCGTCTTTTGGTCTCTTAGCGCCGTACTTAGAACGAGCCTGTCTTCTCTTAGCAACACCTGCTGTATCTAATGTACCTCTAACGATATGATATCTTGTACCTGGTAAATCCTTGATTCTTCCTCCACGGATAAGAACAACACTATGTTCCTGAAGGTTGTGACCTTCTCCTGGGATATAACTTGTTACCTCGATACCGTTAGAAAGACGAACTCTGGCAATCTTACGAAGTGCTGAGTTAGGCTTTTTAGGTGTAGCTGTCTTAACTGCTGTACATACTCCACGTTTCTGTGGTGCAGAGATATCTGTAGACTTTTTCTTCAGAGAGTTAAATCCTTTTTGAAGAGCTGGTGCTGTAGATTTCTTTACAGAAGTCTGACGTCCTTTTCTAACTAATTGGTTAAATGTTGGCATTTTTTTCACCTCCTATGATTTTTCTCCCTTGCTTTTGCAAGGTGGTTGCAGTTTGTAAATTTCTTTACATGCGCGCACAAAATAAATATGCTTTTTGTGCACGCTAGAATATTGTATTACCTTGTGTAGAAAAAGTCAAGGGAAAAACCGTGATTTTCCCTTGACTTTACAAAGTTTTTAATAAAATTGAACATTTTAGTATGCTTTTCCCCAGTACACCATATGTTTCGCAGGCTTTCCACAGAATATGCATTTGTCAGACAGACATTCCTGTTCCTCCGGGATGCAGCGTGACGTCGCTCCGCCCGTGGCTGCCTTGATTTCTTCCTCGCAGGTTTCCTCACCGCACCACATCGCCTTGATGAATCCCTTATTCTCATTGAACTTCTCATTCATCTCGTCCATTGTGACTGCCGAAGTAATGTGTGAATCCAAAAATGTTTTCGCTCTGTCGAACATATCCTTCTGAATCTTCTCCAGAATCTCAGAAAGCTTTGTCTCAATCTCGTCCATGGATACTACGATCTTCTCACGGGTGTCGCGTCGGACAACCACCACCTGATTGTTCTCGATATCCTTCGGCCCGATCTCGATACGGGTCGGGATTCCCAGCATCTCCTGCTCACTGAACTTCCATCCAGGACTCTTGTCTGTATCATCGATCTTCACGCGGTATCCTGCTGCCTTCAGGCTGTTCATCAGTTCATTTGCCTTCTCCAGCACGCCTTCCTTGTGCTGTGCGATCGGGATCACTCTGGTCTGCACCGGTGCGATTCTCGGTGGCAGCACCAGACCGCTGTCATCTCCGTGGACCATGATAATAGCGCCGATAATACGCGTGGACACTCCCCAGGAAGTCTCGTACACGCTGTGAAGCTCGTTGTTCTTGTCTGAATATTTGATATCGAACGCATCCGCAAATGTCTTGCCAAAGAAGTGGCTTGTTCCAGACTGTAATGCTTTTCCATCATGCATCAATGCCTCAATTGTGTACGTGTCCTGTGCACCTGCAAACTTCTCGCTCTCCGTCTTGCGTCCGGTCACCAGTGGAATTGCCAGATCATTCTGCACGAAATCCTTATAAACATTCAGCATCATGACCGTTCTCTGCTCAGCCTCCTCGTATGTTGCGTGAATCGTATGGCCTTCCTGCCACAAAAATTCTCTGGAACGCAGGAACGGTCTCGTCGTCTTCTCCCACCGCAGCACAGAGCACCACTGGTTCCATACCTTCGGCAGATCGCGGTAAGACTGAACCGTCTTGCTCCAGTGATCACAGAACAAGGTCTCAGAAGTCGGGCGGACACAGAAGCGCTCCTGAAGCGGTTCTAACCCACCGTGGGTCACCCATGCCACCTCTGGTGCAAAGCCTTCGATATGATCCTTTTCTTTCTGCAGAAGAGACTCCGGAATCAAAACCGGAAGATACACATTCTCCACTCCCGTCTCTTTAAATCTCTTATCCAGATCTGCCTGGATATTCTCCCAGATTGCATATCCGTTCGGCAGATAGTTCAGGCATCCCTTCACCCCTGAATAATCGCACAGCTTTGCCTCCCGCACAACATCCGTATACCATTGTGCGAAGTCTTCGTCCCTGGATGTAATGGACTCAACCAATTTCTTTTCCTTTGCCATTGTATTTTCTCCTTTTTCCATATTGTAACCGCGCCGGCCAGTCTGACGTACCCGCTGTCCGCGCAGATAACTTTCCTACAAAATAGTACTTGAATTTCCGCGGAATGTCAAGTGTTCCGCTCATCTCACCAGCGCTCTGTCTGCGGACAAAAGCGCATTTTCCCGCTGTCGCGGTCAAATCCTTCCATTACGCTATCTCAGCAATACATACACAAAGAAAACGGCATAGGTGAACAGAAACAGCGCTCCCTCTATCTTGGACAGCCCCTTCCTGCTGATCGCACAGATGTAAACCAGAAGGCTCCCCAGAATCAGTACAATGGTATCGTAAACTGCAAGCGCATCCACCGTGATCGGCGTGATCGTCGCCGACAGTCCCAAAACCAGCAGAATGTTAAATATGTTGGACCCCACAACATTTCCCAGTGCAAGATCGTTCTCGCCCTTTCCGGCGGCGACCATCGATGTCACCAACTCCGGCAAGGACGTCCCCAGTGCCACAATCGTCAGTCCGATAAATGTCTCGCTCAGTCCGAACTGCTTCGCGATCTCTGTCGCGCTGTCCACGACAAAATCTCCGCCCAGAATGATTCCGGCAAGTCCCACGATGATGTAGATCGTCGTCTTCACCGGCGGCAGCGTCTCGTACTCTTCTTCCGGCTCCCCCGCCTCCTCCACGCTTTTCCGCGAATGAAGTGCATCCAGCACCGTGGATACCACAAACACTACGAACAGCGCAAGAAGTACAATTCCGCCGATCCGTGGAAGAACGTAAGTCTTTGACGCATCCATGATCTCCGCAAATCCGCCTTTTACCATGAACAGGAGCAGAACCACTGTGATGATAACCGAGAACGGAAATTCTTTTTTCAGAACAGACCATTTGGGCTGAATGGGACGTACCACCGCGCACGCTCCCAGCACAATCAACAGATTAAAGATGTTGGACCCGATCACGTTGCTGACCGCAAGTGCATTCTTGCCCTGCATGGCCGCTGTCACACTGACGGACGCCTCCGGCATGCTTGTGCCGAACGCCACTACCGTAAGTCCGATAATAATGGTCGGGACGCGGAATATTTTCGCCACGCTTGAACATCCATCCACAAAAAAGTCTGCCCCCTTTATTAATAGAAAAAAACCTGCAATCAATAATATATACGGTATCATACTGTCTCCTCATCCTTCGTCTTCGTATTGACAAGCCCCGGCCTGCTGTGCTTAAATCAAAGTAGCTGTTCAGAAACTCCGGGCCTGCTTTTTGTCTGTACACAGTTTAATTTTCTTTTCCTGTATTGTCAAGGAAATATCTGCCTGCAGCACATAAATATCTGTTTGCATACACAAAGACTGTTTGCGGCCCCAGGCTTCCCGGATTAATATAATGAAAGGAAATTCACAATGAATTTAGATATTTTATATGAAGATACACACATTATTGTGTGTCGAAAACCTGCGGATGTTCCCACCCAGAGCAAGCGCGTCGGCACTCCAGATATGGTCAGTCTGCTCAAAAACCACCTCTATAAAAACAGCGGCGAAAAAAAAGAGCCGTACCTGGCTGTCATCCATCGACTCGACCAGCCCGTGGAGGGTATTCTGGTCTTTGCCAAAACACCGTTTGCGGCGAAAGAGCTGAACCGCCAGCTCCAGAATCATGGTTTTGGAAAACATTATCACGCCCTTGTAGCAGGACATCCCACGGCGGCCTCCGCTGTTTTGGAAGACTATCTTGTAAAGGATGCCAGAGCCAACACCTCCCGCGTCTGCACCAGAGAGACTCCCGGCGCCAAACTCGCCCGCCTCTCCTACGACACTGTGCGCACGGATCAGGAAAACACGCTGCTTGATATCACGCTCGAGACAGGCCGCCACCACCAGATCCGCGTTCAGCTGTCCCACATGGGGCACCCGATTATCGGCGATTCCAAATACGGAGCCGTTTCCGGAGGTATCTCAGGGGACATCTCCGGATCCAGTTCCGTTCCAGCCGGCCCCCGCCTGAAACTGTGCGCATATATGCTGGAATTTCAGCATCCAAAAACCAAAAAGGCCATGACGTTCCAACTTCCAGCCTGACTGATTTTGTATTCCGCAAAAAAAGACACCATACTCCCCCATAGTACGGTGTCTTCTCTTTGACTGAACTTCTCTTACATTACCCAATTGTCTCTTCCGGCTCTTCCGCTAAAGTCTCTTCGTACTTCTGCAAAATCGTACTCTGAATCCTCTCTCTTGTCGCGGAATTGATCGGGTGTGCGATGTCCCGGTACTCACCATCCAACGCCTTTTTGCTCGGCATGGCGATGAACAAGCCTTTTTCGCCTTCAATTACTTTGATATCGTGAACAACAAACTCTTCATCAATTGTAATGGAAACAACGGCTTTCAGCTTACCTTCCTTCGCAACCTTCCGTACACGTACATCCGTTATCTGCATATCGTTCCAGTCCCCTTTCTGTGTCTTGAACTATACTGCGTATCGTTCATTCTTCTCTATAACCACCTTCACACCGTTTTCACCGACGTGACGAGTGTTCGCACGAATTGTGTCACGACTCTCAACAATGCAGTTCTCAATGTATGTGTTATCCCCCAGATACACATCGTTCAAGATAATTGAGTTCTTAATCACACAGTTATTGCCGACAAATGTCTTTTTGAAGAGAATGGAATTTTCAACGGTACCGTTGATAATACTTCCGCTTGCAATCAGACTGTTCTTCACGACAGAGCCTTCGTTGTACTTCACCGGTGGCAGATCGCCAACCTTGGAGTAAACTTCCGGCAGATCCTTAAAGAAATAATTGCGAACTTCCGGTTTCAAAAAGTCCATGTTTGTCTGGTAATACGCATCCACTGTTGAAATATTGCTCCAGTAGCTATTTATCTTATAACCATATATCTTTTTCAGATTCTTATAACGAATCAAGATATCGGTCACAAAATCATGCCTGTCCTCCTCTGCACAATGCTCCACCAGATCAATCAGCTGTCTTCTTCTGATCACATAGATTCCGGTTGAAATTGTGTTGGAGTTCGCCACCATTGGCTTTTCTTCGAACTCTTCGATTCTCGCGCTCTCATTCATGCGTATGGTTCCAAAACGGGTTGCATCTTCTCCCGCCTCCAGTTCCTTGCACACAACCGTGATGTCCGCTTTCTTGGCGATATGATACTCCAGTACCTTATTATAGTCCATCTTGTAGACAGCGTCACCTGAGGTAATAATCACATACGGCTCGTGACATCTCTTCAGGAAATCAAGGTTCTGATAGATTGCATCTGCCGTGCCGCGATACCAGTATCCGTTGTCGGAGGTAATCGTCGGTGTGAACACATACAGACCGCCCTGCTTTCTTCCGAAATTCCACCATTTGGAAGAATTCAGGTGCTCATTCAGAGATCTGGCATTGTACTGTGTCAGCACTGCCACTTTCTGGACATGGGAATTGGTCATGTTGCTCAGCGCAAAATCGATTGCCCTGTAGCTTCCTGCCACCGGCATAGCCGCCACGGCACGCTTTGTCGTCAATTCCTGCATCTTCCTGTTGTTTCCGCCTGCTAATATTATTCCTACTGCTCTCATACGCGCTCACCTGCCTTTATTAATGTCTCTCCGCTTGCAAGTACTCCGCCAGGATAATCTTCTTTGGTTGTAACTCCACTGATTGCAACATTGACACCGATCTGTACGTTGGACGGTATCACTGAATTTTCTCCTATCGTCGCAAGTCCGCCAGCATAAATCTGAGGTTTTTCCTTATTCGGCACATCACTTCCGACTCCGATGGTCACATTGTCACCAACCACGGTGTCCTCCGCGATGATCGCCTTATCGATCACACAATTCTCTCCGAGTACCACATCCCGCATGATAATGGAATCACGCACGATCGTGCCCTTGCCGACCGTAACACCTGCACCCAGAACAGATTTCCGCACCTCGCCGTAGATCTCGGAAGAATTGCTGATAATACTCTTCTCAATCACAGACTCCTCGGAAATGTACTGCGGCGGAAGATTTGAGCTGTTCGTATAGATTCTCCAGAATTCCTCATACAGATTAAATTCCGGCACGATATCAATCAGCTCCATATTCGCCTCCCAGTAAGAGCTCAGCGTTCCGACGTCCTTCCAGTAACCATTATACTCGTAGGCGAACAGACGCTTGTCATTCTCAAAGCAATACGGAATGATATGTTTACCGAAATCACAATTCGGCTGATCTGAGAGTTTGATCAGAGCGTCCTTCAGAACCGGCCAGCTAAATATGTAGATTCCCATGGATGCCAGATTGCTGCTCGGCTTCTCCGGCTTCTCCTCGAACTCACTGATCCTGCCTTCATCATCTGTCACCACAATACCGAAACGGCTGGCTTCTTCCATAGGAACCGGCATCGCTGCTATCGTGACATCTGCATTGTTTGCTTTATGGTAGTCCAGCATCACCTCGTAATCCATCTTATAGATATGATCACCGGACAGAATCAATACGTAGTCCGGATTATAAGTCTCCATGTAATCAAGATTCTGATAAATCGCATTTGCAGTACCTGTATACCACTCACTGTTCGTACTCTTCTCGTATGGTGGCAGAATCGAAACTCCTCCAATATTTCGATCCAAATCCCACGGAATACCGATTCCGATATGAGTGTTCAACCGTAATGGCTGATACTGTGTTAATACACCTACTGTGTCCACCCCGGAATTGATGCAGTTGCTGAGCGGAAAATCAATGATTCGGTATTTTCCACCGAATGCCACCGCTGGTTTTGCCACTTTTGATGTCAAAACCCCCAATCGGCTGCCTTGTCCTCCTGCGAGTAACATGGCTATCATCTCTTTTTTAATCATGTCATCACCTCATTTCTAGTTAGTTGTTTTATTATAGCATATTTTTCGTATCAGTGAACATATTTTACAAAGAATTTCTTTGTCGCAATTTGTTTTTGTTAAAATTGCACAAAAATATACCCTTGGAATTTTCACTATATATAGTATAATATAAAAGATAGTTTAAAGATATGATTAATTTTAAGAAATGGGAGGAATGGGAACTATATGTACAAAATAGATTTTCAAAAACCAATTCATATTCACTTTATCGGAATCGGCGGTATCAGCATGAGCGGGCTCGCTGAGATCCTGTTAGAAGAAGGCTTTACCGTATCCGGCTCGGATTCCAAAGAATCCGCACTCACAGATCAGCTCGCATCCCGCGGTGTCCAGATCATCATCGGACAGAAGGCCGCAAACATTACCGATGATATCGATGCTGTTGTCTACACCGCTGCGATTCAGCGCGACAATGCGGAGTTGATCGAGGCTGTGGCCAAGAAGGTTCCCATGCTCACCCGGGCTGAACTTTTAGGACAGCTCATGAAGAACTATGATACACCAATTGCAGTTTCCGGTACACATGGAAAAACTACCACTACTTCCATGATTTCCCACATACTGCTCGAGGGGAAACTGGATCCCACGATCTCGGTCGGCGGTATTCTTCAGGCAATCGGCGGAAATATCCGCGTCGGCAGTTCCGGTACTTTTATCACAGAGGCCTGCGAATACACAAACAGTTTTCTCCACTTCTTTCCAAAGATCAGCGTTATTCTGAACATAGAAGAGGATCACCTTGACTTTTTCAAGGATCTGGAGGACATCCGTCAATCCTTCCGCCAGTTCGCAGCTCTGCTGCCATCAGACGGAACGCTTGTCATCAACGGTGACATTACCGATTACGAAGAGATTTTTGAGGGACTTGACTGCAGTGTCATCACTTACGGAACTTCCTCAAAGCTTAATTACTGTGCGCGCGACATTACATATGGAGAGAGAGGCAACGTCTCTTTTGATTTATTAAAGAATGGAAAGAAGACCGACCACATCACACTCTCTGTAAACGGAGACCACAATGTATCCAACGCTCTCTCCGCAATCGCTGTCGCAGATCTTCTCGCCATCCCGATGGAGACCACCAAGGCCGGACTTCTCGCATTCCATGGGACGGACCGCCGCTTTGAGTACAAGGGCATGATGGAGGGCGTGACCATCGTGGACGATTACGCGCACCATCCGACAGAGATCACCGCTACACTCAAGGCTGCAAAGCACTATCCGCACAAAAAGCTCTGGTGTGTATTCCAGCCGCATACTTACACAAGAACCAAGGCGTTCTTCCACGAGTTTGCCGACGCGCTGTCCCATGCGGATCACGTGATTCTGGCCGATATCTATGCCGCAAGAGAGACCGATACCCTGGGGATTTCCTCCAGTGATCTGGCAAAAGCCATCCGGGATCTCGGTGCCGATGCAACGTATTTTCCGAATTTTGCGGAGATTGAGAATTACCTGAAAGAAAATTGTTCTTCCGGCGATTTGTTGATAACTATGGGGGCCGGAGACGTCGTAAACATCGGCGAAGATCTTTTAAAATAAGAGTTATCCACAGTTTTCACATTCCCTTATCCACAAAAAAACGATTGTCTCTATCCTCTAAAATGATATAATACATCTACCAAACAATTTTAGAGGGCAGGGATAACCATGAAGACATTATCATTAAAGAATAAATACCAATCAAATGCTACCATCATTTCCAATGATTTTATCGATCATTGCATGATTAAAGCGAACGGCGAATTTGTAAAGGTTTACCTTTTTCTGCTGCGCCATCTGAACGATCCTTGTTCGAATCTGACGATCGCCACGATCGCAGACTGTCTTGACAACACAGAGAAAGACATTCTCCGTGCATTCAAATACTGGGAAAAAGAGGGACTATTCCATCTGGAGCGGGATGCCGATCAGAAGATCATCGGTGTCGAGCTTGAAAAAGCCCCTGTACTGGCGTGTGCCGGCAGCGCTCCCACAGAGCCTGTCCACAGTTTACCTTCGCCGAAGAGCGAAGCTTGCATGAGTCCTGCCACCGATTCTCCGATCACTCCGGAGGCTGCCCCGCAAAAGGCAATTGCGCTGGATTCTTTTAAAGCGCAGAAGGAACTAAAATCTCTGCTCTTTATCGCAGAACAGTATCTTGGAAAAACATTGACCAAGACTGATATTGAGACGATTACATATTTTTATGATGGATTAGGTTTTTCTGCTGATCTGATCGAATATCTGATCGAGTCTTGTGTGGAAAACGGACATAAAAGCATTCATTACATACAGAAAGTAGCACTCTCCTGGTCTGATTCACACATTCACACTGTCGAGGACGCCAAGGCGAGAGCGCTCACCTACAACAAAAACTGCTATACCGTGTTGAACGCTTTCGGAATCAAGGGACGGGCTCCGGCACCCGCAGAGGTCGCCTACATCAACAAGTGGACCGGCGAATACGGATTTTCCCTGGATATTGTTCAGGAGGCCTGTGCGCGCACAATTTCCGTGACGCATCAGCCAAGCTTTGAATATACCGATACCATTTTAAAGAGATGGTTCGAGAACAACGTTCACCACCTGACCGACATAAGTGCACTCGACGCTGCTTATCAGAAGTCAAAACAGAGTAAAAAAGCGTCCGGCAAAAAAGCCGTGACCAAATCAAATAACTTTGAGGGACGCACCTATGATATGGATTCTCTCGAAGAACAACTGCTGAACAGTAATTAAAAAGGAGTCTACCGTGGCACTGAAATCATCACAATATGACATGATTATGCGCGATTATGAACAGAAACAGTTACATAACCGCAATGTTTTAGAGGAACGCTATCAGAAAGTGTATTCCCGGATACCGGAATATAAGGACTTAGATGATTCCATAGCCATTCTTTCCGTGCAATACGGAAAAAAACTGCTCAATGGTGATGACCACGCTGTCACCTCTCTCAAGGAGGAGCTCGCCATCCTGCGCAACAGCAAGGAGCACCTGCTGGAGAGTGCAGGTTTTCCCGCCGGGTATCTCGATCCGGTCTACACCTGCCCCGACTGTCAGGACACCGGGTATATCGGGAATAAGAAATGCCATTGTTTTAAAAAAGCAATTACCAATCTACTATATGCGCAATCCAATCTGCAGGAGATTTTAAAAATCGAAAATTTCGATACCTTCTCTCTGGATTATTATTCAAAAAATCACATAGACCCCAAAAGCAAACGTTCTTCCTACGACATTATGGAAGATGCGCTTGCCGCCTGCAAGAACTTTGTCACCACCTTCGGAACAGATTTTCAGAATCTTTTTCTTTACGGTGACACCGGTATTGGAAAAACGTTTCTTTCCAACTGTATTGCAAAGGCTCTTATGGATGAGGCCTTCTCTGTGATTTATTTTTCTGCGTCCGAACTGTTCCACGTCATGGCCCAGAGCACATTTGACAAGGATGTCGACGCAACGAATATGTATGACTACATTTTCAACTGTGATCTGCTGATTATCGATGATCTGGGAACTGAGCTCACCAATTCTTTTGTGACATCACAGCTCTTTTCCTGTGTCAATGACCGATTGCTGGATCGGAAATCGACAATCATATCAACCAATCTCTCACTGGAGTCATTGGTCGATATTTACTCAGAGCGGACATTTTCAAGAATTACCAGTAATTACACCATGTTAAAATTAGTTGGTGATGATATACGACTAAAAAAGAAATTAAGGAACGTACAGTCCAAAACCAAATAATATGGTGTGGACAGGAAGGAGAATTAACAACATGTTACGTCGAACAGAAAGAACTTTAGAAAATATACCGGTAGGTGCACTCGGGCTCATCCCTCTGCCTGGATGCGACGAGATGGGCGCCAAAGTCAATGATTACCTCGTGCGGTGGAGAAAAGAAAGCTCGATCGAGCACAAGGAGGATATTGCTTTTTCCGGTTACGAAAGAGATAATTATATTATCAATTCGAGTGTGCCGAGATTTGGATCCGGGGAGGCCAAGGGAATCATCAACGAATCCGTCCGGGGAAAAGATCTCTATCTTATGGTCGACGTCTGTAACTACAGCATGACTTACTCGCTTTCCGGCCGCACCAACCATATGTCCCCAGATGACCACTATCAGAACCTGAAGCGTATCATTGCCGCAGTAGGCGGAAAGGGACGCCGTATCAACGTCATTATGCCATTCCTCTACGAGAGCCGTCAGCACAAGCGCAGCGGCCGTGAATCACTGGACTGTGCTATTGCACTCCAGGAACTGGTTCACATGGGCGTGGATAACATTATCACCTTTGACGCCCACGATCCGCGTGTTCAGAATGCAATTCCCTTCAGTGGATTTGAGACTGTGCCGTCTGCCTATCAGTTCATCAAAGGACTTCTCAGAGAGGTCAAGGACCTTCAGATCGACAGCGATCATATGATGGCGATCAGCCCAGACGAGGGTGGAACCCACCGTGCGGTTTATCTCGCCAACGTGCTCGGTCTCGACATGGGTATGTTCTATAAACGCCGCGACTACACACAGATTATCGATGGACGCAACCCGATCGTTGCACACGAGTTCCTCGGAAGCTCTGTGGAGGGCAAGGATGTCATTATCATCGATGACATGATTTCTTCCGGCGACAGCATCCTCGAGGTCGCAGAAGAGTTAAAACGCCGCAAGGCAAAACGTGTTTTTGCCGCTGCCACCTTCGGACTTTTCACAAACGGTCTCGACAAGTTTGACCAGGCCTACGAGGAGGGACTCATCTCCGGAATCCTCACCACCAACCTGATCTACCAGACACCGGAGCTTTTGAGCAAACCATATTACATCGACTGTGATATGAGCAAATACATTGCACTGATTATCGATACCCTCAACCACGACGGTTCCATCAGCAGCATTCTGAGCCCGAATGAACGGATTCAGCATGTATTGCAGATGTATCGCAACGGGGAGGAAATTTCGCTGTAATATATGCGGAATTTCGGTCTGCTGGTTGTAATCCAGTTGTACGGGTCTGCCTGGAGATCACCATGTATTTCCTTACAGAAAAAAAACAAGTGGTGCTTTGGACACATTTTCTATTAAAACATCGCACCATTCAACAAATTTAACAACCAAAAAAACAAGCTGTGCTTTCGCACCGCTTGTTTTTTTGTCAGGAGACACCGTCCAATCGGCAAGCTTGGCAACGTGGCTGAATCAGCCGCTATTGCCAGTTGTGCCTCATGAATTGTCCTCCCACATTATTTTTTACTATATCCATGAGCCTCTTCAAGCATCATGTCTTTCACCTTCATCAATCGAACGGTCGTACTTCTGTCGTTCTCGTCCAGCTTCATAGTAATAAACTTAATATTTGTTTCTGTCTCCGGAATAATTACGTGCTCCAGAGCGTTAACTCTACGTCTGGTCTTCTCGATCTCAGCCGCCATCATCTGGCAGCCCTTTTCGATTTCAGCGAGACGCAGCATATCCGGCAGAATGTCTGCCAGCGACTTTACTGCACCGTCCAGATCGCTGGATGTGAACGCAAATCCATAGGAATAGATGTCGTTCGTATCCGCAGTTCTGGTCTGGTATTCAAACGTTGGGACATTTACGCTCATGACGTTCTTTTCACCAACACCTAAATTCACTTCCTGTTTCGGCGCCATCAGTGCTGTGTTCAATGCTGCTCCTGACATACCCGCCTTTGCGATAACAAAGTTCTTGTTCGCAGAGAGAATTCCAGCTTCTACCTTCTCACGCAATGCCATGTTCTCCCGAACCAGGTCAAGATACTGGCGCATGAGTTCATCCCGCTTATCTTTCAAAAGCTTATGGCCTTTTATGGCTGTCACTTTTTTCTTTTTTAATCTGTTCAACTCCATACGGGTTGGATTGATTTGTGTAGATGCCAAATGTACTCACCTCTCCCCTTAGTGTTTTCCGTAGTGCTCATCCAAGAACTTATCATCGATACGTTTCAACTCTGCTCTCGGAAGCATAGAAAGAAGTTTCCATCCGATATCAAGAGTCTCCTCGATTGAACGGTCTGTATTATATCCCTGTGAAACGTATTCGTTTTCAAATGCATCTGCAAATTTTGCATACAGGATATCGATGTCTGTCAATGCGGCCTCACCAAGGATTACCATCAACTCTTTTGCATCTTTACCACGCGCATAAGCTGCGAATAACTGGTTCAGCGTATTGGAATGATCTGCTCTTGTCTTACCGTCACCGATACCTTTATCTTTCAGACGTGAAAGAGAAGGAAGTACATCGATCGGAGGTGTTACACCTTTACGATACAGGTCACGGCTCAGAATGATCTGGCCCTCTGTGATGTATCCTGTAAGGTCAGGGATTGGATGTGTCTTATCATCCTCGGGCATGGTCAGAATCGGGATCATTGTGATACTTCCGTTCTTTCCATTCTGACGTCCTGCTCTCTCATATAAACAAGCAAGGTCAGTGTACATGTATCCAGGATATCCACGACGTCCAGGTACCTCTTTACGTGCGGCAGAAACCTCACGAAGTGCATCCGCGTAGTTTGTGATATCTGTCATAATAACAAGTACATGCATGTCTTTTTCAAACGCAAGGTACTCCGCTGCGGTCAGAGCCATACGCGGTGTAGCGATACGCTCGATAGCAGGGTCATTTGCAAGGTTTACAAACAGAACCGTTCTGTCGATTGCTCCTGTCTCCTTGAAACTCTCAATAAAGAAGTTAGACTCCTCAAATGTAATACCCATTGCAGCAAATACAACGGCGAAGTTCTCATCTGTACCGCGAACTTTTGCCTGTCTTGCAATCTGTGCTGCCAGATTCTGATGTGGAAGACCTGATGCTGAGAAGATTGGAAGTTTCTGTCCACGAACCAGTGTGTTCAGTCCGTCGATTGCAGATACTCCTGTCTGGATAAACTCCTCCGGGTAGCTTCTCGCTGCCGGGTTCATCGCCAGACCATTGATGTCCATACGTGCCTCCGGCAGGATCTCCGGACCGTCATCGATCGGATTACCTACACCGTCAAATACACGTCCCAGCATGTCTTCCGACACACCGAGTTCCATGGTTCTTCCCAGGAAACGTACTTTACTGTTGGACAGATTGATACCTGTTGCACTCTCATACAGCTGTACAAGAGCGTTACTTCCGTCAATCTCAAGTACTTTACAACGACGAGTCTCACCGCTTGCCAGCTCGATCTCACCTAATTCATCAAAAAATACACCTTCTACGCCTTCTACCATCATCAGAGGACCGGCAACTTCTTTTATGGTTCTATATTCTTTTGGCATTTCTAGAAGTCCTCCTTCCCAATTGTATTGGCAATTTCCATACTCAGCTCTTCGCTGATTTTCTTAAACTCTTCATCGATATCTGTTTCCAATGTATATTTGTAACGACCGATTCTCTCACGAACCGCCAGCCCAATCAGAGCACCCATCGGAGCACCCTCATCCAATGCAGCGATCGCTTCATCATAGTAAGCCATTACAAGCTTCATCATCAGATACTGTTTTCTCAGTGATGTATACGTATCGATCTCGTGGAATGAGTTCTGATGCAGGAAGTCCTCACGGATAGAGCGGGCTGCTTCCATCTTCAGACGGTCAACCGGTCCCAGTGCATCCATACCTACCATCTTAACGATCTCGTCGAGCTCTGCCTCATCCTGCAGTAAGCTCATCATCTTCTGACGGCAATCCATCCAGTCGGCCTCAACATTTTCATTGAACCATGCCTCCATATCGTCCAGATACAGAGAGTAGCTGTTCAGCCAGTTGATAGCCGGGAAATGTCTCTTATAAGCAAGTGCTGAATCCAGACCCCAGAATACCTTTACGATACGGAGTGTTGCCTGGGATACAGGCTCGGAAATATCACCGCCCGGAGGAGAAACGGCACCGATAACTGACAGTGCGCCTTCTCTGCCTTCTTTACCTAATGAAACAACATGTCCTGCTCTCTCGTAGAACTGTGCAAGACGGCTGCCCAGATATGCAGGGTAACCTTCCTCACCAGGCATCTCTTCCAGACGTCCTGACATCTCTCGAAGTGCCTCAGCCCAACGTGATGTAGAGTCCGCCATCAGTGCTACGGAATATCCCATGTCACGGAAATACTCAGCGATTGTGATACCTGTATAAATTGAAGCCTCACGGGCCGCAACAGGCATATCGGATGTGTTTGCGATCAGAACCGTTCTCTGCATCAGAGACTGGCCTGTCTTTGGATCCTTCAATTCCGGGAATTCGTTCAGAACGTCCGTCATCTCATTTCCACGCTCACCACAGCCAATGTATACTACGATATCCGCTTCAGCCCATTTTGCAAGCTGATGCTGGATTACTGTCTTACCACTTCCGAACGGTCCGGGAACGGCTGCAACACCACCCTTTGCGATCGGGAAAAATGCATCTACTACACGCTGACCTGTTACGAGCGGCATCTGTGGCGGAAGTTTTTTCTGATACGGACGACCTTTACGAACCGGCCATTTCTGCATCATTGTCAACTCTTTATCGCCATCTTCTGTCGTCACAACGGCAACAACGTCTTCTACTGTGAACTCTCCGGATTTAATCTCCTTGATCGTTCCTTTGACTCCATAAGGAATCATAATCTTCTGCTGTACAACCTGTGTCTCCTGTACTGTACCGAAGATATCTCCTGCTTCTACTTCGTCGCCTACTTTTGCTGTTGGTACAAACTCCCACTTCAGATCTCTCTTCAGAGAAGGAACTTCCACACCACGCTTCAGGCTGTTTCCGCCGGATACTTTCATGATATCATCCAGAGGTCTCTGGATACCATCATAAATACTTGTGATCAGACCAGGTCCAAGCTCTACGGACATTGGAACTTCCATAGATACTACCGGTTCTCCCGGTCCAAGGCCTGATGTCTCCTCGTATACCTGCACAGAAGCTTCGTCTCCGTGCATCTCAATGATCTCACCAATCAGTCTCTGATTACTTACACGAACAACGTCGAACATGTTCGCATCGCGCATTCCCTCAGCGATTACCAGAGGTCCTGCTACTTTTTTTATCGTGCCCTTACTCATTTGGACGAATCACCCACCTTTACTTTTCGATTTAGTTACTGAATAAAATATCAGAGCCGACTGCCTGTTCAACAGTTGCTTTTACCCCCTGTACTCCAGCTCCCGTGTTACCGGAAACGCCCGGAATCAGGATAATGGATGGTGTAATCTGTTCTTGATATTTCTCAATTTCTCTTGTCAGCTCAGCCGCCACAGCCTCGGTAATATAGATAATTCCATATTGGCCGCCTGCCAGCTGATGCAGTTTTTCCTTTGCTTCTTCCGGGGTACTTACAGGGACGATGCTGAGACCCAGAGTAGCGAATCCATAGATACTGTCATAATCGCCCATCACTGCAATCTTATACATACATCTCCCTTACCCTTTCCCGAATCGCCTCATCGGAAAAGCCATTCTGTTTTCCGGATAAAATGATTCGTATTGTTTTTATCTCATTCTCTCTCGCCAATACGTACGCGAAGAGAGGTCCTACTGAAAATGATTCGTATTTCTGTGGCTGCATGGTTTGCATCATGCGATTGTCACACCAGCGTTCAAATGCTGATGAGGACTCGTCCAGAGCTTTCGCTCCTTCTGAGTATGCAGTTCCCATAAGATACTCTCTTATGGCATCCGCGCCGCTAAGCGCTGCCTTCGACAACTGATCCACGCTAATACTATTACATTCCGCCATTGCACGCTTCATAAAGTCTAACGATTTTCCGGTCTTCTGTGAACGAACAGCAATCTTAATATCTGCTATCGCCACAGTGGACTCTGCATAATCCCGGACGATATCGTCCTTCGCTGCCTTGCCCGCCGCATAAACCGCATCCAGCGTCGCTTTGTCAATGATCACATCGCATAGCTGTCCATCCCGTGTATGAAGCAATGTGTCATACGCCTCCTGCGCCACCGCCACCATGTTTGCCGGCAGACGTGAAAATTCTTTTTTTCTCACAATATCAAGCATCTCCGCACCCGAAATGGAACAATCATCATAGAATATTCCCGGATTCTCCGTCTCGGTGCAGACCTCCTTGATCGCCGCCTTCAGATTGTGAAACAGATTCGGATAGGAAAGCACATCAAAGACGGACATATCTACTGCCACCTCTTCCATCACCTTCCAGATCTTTGCCTCTTCACACTCCATCATAGCCTCGACATCCAGTGATGCATTCACATCACCCCAGCCTTTTTCACTCAGAAACTGCAGACACTGCTGCTCCGTCTCGCAAGCCATAAGCTGGTCGATTGCCGCCTTGTTAAACAATGACACTTCCAAAGCCCGTATGCGCGCAACTGCGTAAGTATATCTTATATCAGTCATGATAATCCTCCTTGCTTTATGTTGCGCTTAAAATAATATCTTGTGAACCGCGTCGGATAACTCATCCTTTTTCGCGTCAAAAATTGCGCGCAGTGTACAGTTTTCTTCGATACCGCCGTACACCAGGACAAAGCCGCCAACCATGTCTTTTCCTTCTTTTGCTAACTTCAGAGTTCCACCTTTGGCTTGGGCGATCTTACTGATCTCCCCCTCAAAGCCTGCCGGCAATCTCTTCAGATCTGATTCCGAAAAGTAAATCTCTCCATCCTCTGCCAATGAATACTTTTCCAACATCTTGCGAATCATGTCAAAATAGCTTGCATCATCAATATTTTTCAGCTTTTCATATGCTTTTTCAAGTACGTTTGAAATAACCTCACCCTTGGCCTGCAGAAGCGCTTTCTTCTTCTGATGGTCACATGAGGATTCAGCACGTTCATTCAGTTTTGCAACCTCTGTCTGCGCTTTAGCTGAGATGGACTCGCCTTCTTTTGCTGCCGCATCCATAGCATCCTGTATGATCTTGTCAGCCTTTGCATTTGCCTCAGCAAGTTTTCCATCGGCGGAGTGATTAGCTTCTTCCAGGATCTGATCCTTTATTTTATCTAATCCGCTCATTTATTACTCTCCTTTACGCTACAGAAATGTTACTTACTGAAAGAATAGAAATCAAAAGTGCCAGGATGGCATATGTCTCAACCATTGCAGGGAAAAGCATTGCTTTACCAAACTGATCCGGTTTCTTTGCTACGATTCCGATTGCTGCTGCAGATGTCATTCCCTGATATTTACCGGAAATCAAACCAACGATTCCGATTGGGAGACAAGCTGCAAGAATCATAAGACCTGTCTGTGGGTCAATTGCTGCAAGGCTGCCGCCGAGAAGACCGATCTTAGACAATGTGATAAATCCTACCAGCAGACCGTAGATACCCTGTGTACCAGGAAGAAGCTGCATGATCAGAACCTTTGCAAACTGGTTTGGATCCTCCGCTACTACTCCCGATGCTGCCTGACCTGCGATACCTACTCCGATTGCTGAACCTGCTCCTGCAAGAAATACAGCTGCTGCTGCGCCAAGAAGCGCATAAACAATTCCTAAATTACCCCAAATACCTTCCATTTTAATGTTCCTCCTTAATATCTACATATTTTGTATTTTCTTTAAATGGTTCGAATGCACGTCCGCCGCCCTCGTAGAATTTTCCGAAGAACTCAACGTACTGCAGACGATTGGTGTGTACATATGCACCCAGAATATTGATTGCCATATTCAAAGCGTGTCCTACTAAAAATATAAGAGCAAACATCAACGCTCCGAAAACGCCCTTTCCTGCCATGCTGCCCATCTGGTTTACAACCGATGCGATAACTCCGGTTGCCAGTCCAAGAGCCAGCAGTCTGGAATATGACAAAACGTCACTGAGCCATCCTGTGATGTTGTATAGATCGTATGCGCCAAGCGCGAGTCTCAGCCCCGGATTTTTGCTGGAACGTCCTGACATTAACAGAAGGCCCAGTGCTCCGGCTATGGTTCCGTATTTGCCGAAGGCCGTAACTGCCGCCGGAAATACGATTTTCACCTGTGCAATAGATGCAAACAGGTCACTCGGGATCAGCATAACCAGCAGTCCGAGCAGGAATAAAAACCAAAGTCCCACATCGCATACAGCATCCAGATATTTCTTTTGTTTAATCAGTGAGTAGCCCTTGATTCCGAGGCCGACAAACAGATGAATCACTCCAAATGCCAGAGAATAGACAAGAAGCTTCATCGGGTTGTTCAATGGAACAAACCATAATGCCGGAACCACAATATCCGTATCAAAGAATGTCTTTGCCACTACTGTAATAACATCTCCGAAATATCCTCCGAAGAGAATCCCCCAGCATACCGTCGAGATTCCACAGAACATAAACATGCGGATCATCTTCGACATTCCCTTTTCCATACGAGGGAATTTTTTCAGGACAATGAAGCAGGCAATCGCAATGATTGCTCCATACGCAGCATCAGATAACATCATTCCAAAAAAGAACACATAGAAAAACGACATAATTGTCGTTGGGTCAAATTCGTGTCTCTGAGGAAGTCCGTAAGATGCCAATACTCCATCTACTGATTCTGAGAACTTGTTGTTTTTCAAAAGAATCGGCATGTCTTCCTCTTCTTTTACTTCTTCCATGTCTATGACACAGTCGAACCTCTCTCCAATCTCTTTTTTCATCAGCTCTACTGCATTCCCCGGCACATAGCCGCTGATTAAAAATGTTCTCTGAGATTGTGGGATATCTCCGAGCACCTGGTATTTATCGGCGCGGATTCTGTAATAATCCGACATCAGCTTCAGATCGGCTCTCTTGCTGTCCAATCCTTTGATCTGACTCTCAATATCCGTAATTTCCGTATTCAGTTGTTTGATCTTTCCCTCCAGCAATTCTTTCTTCCTGGATGGAACATGATGTGTTACCTGCGTAGGCTTCGCAAAACCTTTGGAGCGCAATGCATCCTCTACCGCTGTCTCATCTTTCCTGTGACAAATCACGGTCAGATACGTAGTGTCCTGTTCAGCTGTGATAATCTGAACATCGGTGCCAGCTGCGTCCGGAGCATTCTCTGCTATCGCTCCGTAGATGTCTTCCAAAGTCATCGCCCCCGGCATAGTCCCCAAAAGCATTGCCGTATGGGTGGTTCCGCTGTAATTCATTGGAATGTCCAACGGAAGCCAGGGAGTCAGTGCCTCCTGGTCATTCTCCAGTTTGAGAATGTTCGCCTTTTTCTCCGCTATCGATTTGTTCAGGCGTACAAGTTGTTTCGCATTTTTCAGTGTTTCTTCTTTTCGACTCACTGATTCTCTGAATTTCTTCTGCTCCACTAAATCCTTGCCTGCGAGAGACGATAGCATTGACTGCTTCACCGGAACGTATTCCTGCAAGATCGCCAGCGCCTGATCTGCGGTGTTTGCCGCTTTCTCAAAGCTGCTTCTCTGACTTGCGGTATCCATCTTCTGGAAATCCTGGTCTTCATCGAGCACATGGTTGATTTCCATGACGCCTAAAGACTGGATCTTTTCCAGGATGGCTTTTCGCTCCGTCTTGAGCGCGCAGATACTGATTCGTTGCATCTGCAATACTGCCATAACGTAAATCCCTCCTTTGTTATGAAACGACCCGCTCCATTACGAGTTTCACCGCTTCTTCTTCGCGAGAAAGTGCTGCCTCTTTTAAGCTCTTCACTTCTGCTGCAGTTGATACAGCCGCCGCTGCCAGTTTCTTTTCGCCCGCTTCTTTTGCTGACTGTATGTCAGCCTTCGCCTGCGCTTCAATTCCGGCCAGCTTGTCTGCCTTCTGCTGCTTCGCTTTCTGTGATGCCGCATCAAGTAACTCTTTGCATTTCACATCTGCTTCTTTTATGATAGCTTCCGCTTTTGCCTCAGTTTCTCTGATGGTCTGGATGGTCTCTTCTACCATTCTTCAGTCACCGCCTTTCTGTATCACATAGTAAAATAGTAACACAAACTTTCAGAATCGTCCATAAACTTTGTTAATTATAAACAAAACCTATAAATATCGTCACCACTAACCTATAGACACTTCTTATATTTTTGTGTTTTCATGCAACCCACCGCTCGACAATTTTACCGAAATACAGCCTCGGGGAATTTCTGCTAAATCCGCTGTTTTCCAAGCTTTTTCGCCATTTCCGGCGGTTACATTTGTATTAAAAAAGGAGCATTTACTCCCAGTTTAATCGATGTAAATGTCCCTCTGTGTTCATGTGGGCAAACTGATGCTGTCTCAGTGCCTCATAGAGCACAATCGCGACAGAATTGCCCAGATTAAGTGATCGGATATCTCCAATCATGGGAATCCGCATACAGTTTTCTTTATTCTGCACCAGTATTTCTTCCGGAATACCGGCGCTCTCTTTTCCAAACATGATATAACAGTCTTCCTCGAACTTTACGTCAGAATAGACATACGGGGCTTTTGTTGTAGCCATGTATATCTTCGCATCCGGATTCTTTTCGAGGAAATCCTCATAATTAATATAAGTGGTCACATCCAGATCGTCCCAGTAATCCATTCCCGCTCTCTTGATTGCCTTCTCATTCAGGCGGAATCCAAGTGGTTCAATCAGATGAAGGCGCGTACCTGTCGCTACACAGGTACGGCCGATATTGCCGGTATTGGCCGGTATTTCCGGTTCAAACAATACAATGTTCAGCATCTTTTGTCTCCCTATGATGTTTTCTCCGCGCGCAGGCGGTTGATGAATGTCTCCAGACGCCCCAGCGCTTCTTTCAGATCCTCCAGCGAGTATGCGTAGGAGATTCGCAGGAACCCTTCTCCGCATGCTCCGAACGCCGTCCCCGGCACAACTGCCACTTTTTCTTCCATAAGCAGGCGCGTTGCAAATTCTTCGGATTTCATTCCAAACTCCCGGATACTCGGGAACACGTAGAATGCACCGAATGGCTCAAAGCACTCGATTCCCATCCGCTGAAACTCATGCATCAGAAATCTTCTTCGTTTGTTGTATGCATCCCGCATCTTCACCACTTCATCCTCACAGTGGCGAAGACCTTCCACCGCCGCGTACTGACTGTTCGTCGGTGCACACATGATGGCGAACTGATGCATCTTGAGCATCTGCTCCACAATGATCTGCGGACCGCACACATAGCCCAGCCTCCAGCCGGTCATGGCAAAGCCCTTTGAAAACCCGTTGATCAGCAGCGTGCGCTCTTTCATACCCGGAAAGCTTGCGATTGACACATGCTCACCCTGATAACTCAGTTCCGAATAAATCTCATCCGACAGCACGAACAGATCGTGCTCCAGAACAAACTCAACGATCGGCTCCAGATCCTCTTTCGTCATGATTGCTCCCGTCGGATTGTTCGGAAACGGCATGACCAGAATCTTTGCCTTCGGTGTGGTTACTGCTTCCAGAGCCTTCACGGTGAGCTTAAAGTCATTTTCCGCTTTCAATTCCACCGGAACCGGCACGCCGTCCGCCATAAATGCGCAGGGTACATAGGATACATAACTCGGCTGTGGAATCAGCACCTCATCCCCCGGATCCAGCATGGCGCGGAATGCGATGTCAATCGCCTCGCTGCCTCCCACTGTGACAATGGTTTCATGCTTTGAATCATAAGCGACATGAACCTTTCTATTTATATATTTACAGATTTCATCTTTTAATTCCTGCAGGCCGGCATTGGACGTGTAAAATGTACGTCCTCTCTCCAGCGAATAAATTCCTTCTTCCCTGATTCTCCAGGGCGTGTCAAAATCCGGTTCCCCGACACCGAGAGAGATTGCATCCTTCATCTCATTTGCCACATCAAAGAACTTCCGGATTCCGGAGGGCTCGACCTGAACAATCTTTTCTGATAATGGATTTCTCATTATGGCGTCACCAGCATCCTTTCTGATTTTGACTTTTCTCCCATCGTAATTCCGTGGTCTTTGTATTTCTTCAATATAAAGTGTGTCGCAGTTCCGACCACCTCATCAATCGGGGACAGTTTATCCGATACGAACTGCGAGATCTCAAGCAGACTCTTGCCCTCGATCGTGACAAGCAGATCGTATGCTCCCGAGATCAGATACACAGAATTTACTTCTGAATATTTGTAAATGCGCTCTGCGATGCGGTCAAACCCCTCGTTGCGCTGCGGTGTCACACGCACTTCGATGAGTGCCGTAACCAGCTCTTCGCCAGCCTTATACCAGTCGATCAGTGTCAGATATCCGCAGATGATCTTCTCTTTCTCCATCTCTGCCATCTCATTGGCAACCGCCACCTCGTCGGTTCCCAGCAGAATTGCCAGTTCCCCGAGATCTACTCTTCCGTGATTTTCTATATGCCGTAAAATTTGTTTTCTCAATTCTGATTCCATCACTTTTTATTCCTTTCTTTCACAATCCGGACACGTATTCATCTCCCGCTCCCACCAGAGCATCAGCTCATCCGGCTGCGGTCTGTCCAGAAAACGTTTTTCTGCTCCGCCTGATATCACTCTTTCATTCTCCGCTGTTGTTCTCCCCAGCCTTGCGGCTCGCGCGCCGTCCTCTGTCAGACGTTTCACCAGTTCTTCCCCGCACGGTGTCACCACCAGGATGCTGCCCGCGGATGTCAGCTGATACGGATTCAGATGGCAGTGCTCGCACACCTCCACCGTCTCCTGACGAATGGACATGGCACCCAGCTTCACCTCAAGCCCGACCTTCGACGCCTCCGCGATGTCCCACAGCGCGGCCAGGATTCCGCCCTCGCCGATCTGCTGGATCGCGCTCACCTCGTACTCCAGAGCCGTTTTGATCTCCGCTACCTTGATCAGATCCCGCTCTCCGGCCATGATCTGGCGCATAAACGCCGGAATAAACCGTTCTTCCAGCTCCTGCGTCCGCTCCTTTGCGACGCGAAGCATGCCTTCCAGCCCGATATCTCCGATGAGCACAATATCCTGCTCCGGCTTTGCATGACAGCTCTGCCACAGGCGGCCGCCCTCGGTCTGACCGACAGCAGTCACATACACCAGTGCCTGGCTTACCGCCACGCTGACCTCAGCTTTCGCACAGGTTATCTGGATCTGCAGCTGGCCGCACAGTTCTTCCATGTACTCCATCATCGCTTTCAATCTGGACTCATATGCAAAAGGAGGCAGTGTGATCTGTACGCTGACCCCGATCGGCTGCGCTCCCCGCGTCGCCAGATCGTTCACCGCTCGCGCAACCGCAAACGCACCAATGCACTTCGCATTGCCGTTCACCGTCGCGGTCGTCACCACTGCACACTCCGTCTCTTTTATCTGAACTGCTGTGCACATTTCCTCCACCGATGGAGAAAAAAGCACCTCTTCCCGTCTGGTACGCATCGTTTTTAAAATCGACCGTTTCAGCACCGTCTGGGATACCTTACCAATTTTCATCTTTTTGCCCTCACTGCTTATCCTGCCGAATGGCTCTGTCCGCACGGCCTCCGCATACCTAATAACCAGTGGTATCGGTGCCATCCGCCGCGTAGGCGTCTGCTGCCGTGCTGTCCGTATACGTGTCGTCTGCAGTGTTCCCGGCTGCTGCGGTATATTCCTGCCCCAGCGCCTGCTGAATCGCCGCCTTTATCGTTTCCAGATCCTTTGAAGCCATCGCGCTCACCACCGTGGCCGCCGCCGTCTGATCGTCAGAGGTGGTTCCGATGCTGTATGTCAGAGGTGTCGCCTGATAATGACTTGTATTTACAACATCACGGCTTACCTCTTCCCCGTTCTCATACACGATTTTCCACAGCTGTGCCGAAATTCCCGGATAGGCCTGGATGACCTGCAGATAGCCTATCGGCTGATCCACTCCCACGAACTTCTCGCCTTCATCCTCCGTGGTGTCCAATGTCTCACTCAGATACTCGACCGTGCGGTTCGGATCTCTGGTTTCTTTTCCATATATATTAAACGTTATGTTTCCATCCTGCAAGGTACTTTCTATATAAATTGGATTCTCTAAATTATTTTTAAACTTAAAATCCTTCACATCGTCCGCGATCGCGGCGTCCATCGAGGGCTCCACATAGGCCACCACCATCGAGTGCTGATCCCGCTGAACCACCTCGAGTTCCGCAAGCAGCACCGCATTGTACAGTGTCGTGGACACCTGGCATACACCGCCGCCAAAGGTCTGCACCACCGTGCCGTTCTCGTAGGATCCCGCTTTCGCAAATCCGTGCTCTTCATCCTCCGGACCGATGGTGTCATTCGTCGAAAATGTTTCCCCCGGCATCACGAGAGAGCCGTTGATGTTCTTCGCACCCTGCTCCACATTCTGTGCATGCCCGGTTCCGTCCGCACTGTAAAATGTCGTATACGCCCCCAGCAGATCCTGGATCCCGGACAAATCTTTCCCTGTAATCTCCGGCTCCTGCTCCGTATCCGCCAACATCACCGTCGCGGCTTCGCCTTTCCAGTTTTTATTCAGAATCTTCTCGACGGACTTGATGGATGCCGCCGTGTCGATTACTTCTCCCGGTGTGCCCTCATTTACCACCGTAGTCTCTCCCGAACGGCTCAGCGTCGCATTGACCGGCGGGTTGAGGAGCGGTGCAATCCGTTCGTCCACCATCGCCTGAACGCTTTTCTTCGTCAGTGTATATTCCGGTTCGAAGACCTTCTCTTCTTTTTTCAGTTTTTTTATCGCCCAGTACCGGCTCCAGAGACTTTTTGTTCTGCCGTAATTCATCGCCTCATTTACCAGCGCTTTCTCGTCCCGGTACTTAAGTCCCAGTTCCGCGTATGCGGCATCCGCCGAGCGCGTATCATCCAGCTTCATCGTCAGCGCCGCTCCGCCGTATGATGCCAGCTGGGCATCCAGAGCCGCCAATGCTTCCTTCTGCGTCATACCCGACACATCCAGAGTCCCGATGCGTACCCCCTCCAATATGGTGTTCGTATTATACTTACGGACAGAAAAGAACAGGAAGAGCTGAATCACAAGATACACTAGCAAAATAGCCGCAAGAACAAGACCACATATCATGGCTCTTCTCCTGCGTCTTCTTGCCAGCATTTTCTTTCGTCTTGTGCTCATCTGCGCCATATCTTTTCCACATCCCCACATCGGGCTTTTCTCCTGCCCGGTTCTTTCTCTCCTGTGCCCTGCCTGCCGCATAATCTTGTTTGATTTATGCTGTACTATACCATCAAATATGGAATAACCATCGTTCCGACCATCGCCGCGATAATCACAATAATCACAATTGCGACAATTCTTCTCGTTTTTTTATTATAAAAATTCATACAAACGCCTCACTTTTTTTCATAGTCAAGCGGATACTTGGAATCCGCTTTGCCGCTTTCGCGTAACATTACGCAGCTTTGCTGCTTTCTGCGAATTTGTGCAATCCATTTTATTTTATACTGTTTGCTGTTTTTTTGCAAGATGCTTTGCCTGTTCTTCACCAATTCTTAATGAATTTCCGAAGCGTCATCCAATCACGACTGTCCGCGCCTGATTATCCAGCGGATTACGGTTCCTGTAGTCAAACAGAGTTATCTTCCCGCCAATCCGTTCCAGATGCGTCATCTTGCGAAGCTGATTCTTGTCAAATCCCTCGTATCCCGGCAGATATCTGTGATCCTGTGCCTCCTCTTCGTAAAACATCCGGCTCTCCTCCTTCATGACGGTTAGCTCCCCACAAAGCTCCGGCCGGTTCTTCAGATTGTCCCGGAGATACAGGTCAAAGGTCAGTGCCTCCCGGTACATTTCCCGGTTCTTCGCATCCCGGAGAATCGCAAAGTCAAAAAGAATCTGATATCGCGCCACACGGGAATGGTTTACCATGTTCAGTCCCTGCTCCTCATAATACGCCGCCAGATCCTCATACAGGGAAAACGGCGTGTCGAAAGCTCTCTCCAGAATCGGCATCGTCTGCGTGAACTGCCTGCTGTTGTAATACACCTCCACCATGTCTTCCAGTCCCTTGAGGCGCATCACATCCGGATAGGGCAGCCACCTGGTCGCCAGGACCTCGAACGGCGGCCGCGTCTGGTAAAGCAATTCATACCGTTCCGCCTGTGTTCCCATGTAGGACCCCTTCAGCACTTTCAGGAATCCCAGCTGCAGCTGTTCCGGCTGCAGGGCATACACATCATTAAAGGAGCGTCCGAAGCTCTCATAGTTCTCATAGGGAAGTCCCGCGATCAGATCAAGATGCTGGTGCACATTCCGCGCGCGGTTGATCCGCTTTACGATCTCTGCCACCTTTTCAAACTTCATCGTGCGGTGGATCTCCTCGATCGTCTGCTCATTGGTGGACTGGATTCCGATTTCAAGCTGGATCAGCCCCGGCCGCATCGTCTCAATCAGCGACAGTTCCTCCTCATTTAAAAGATCTGCCGCCACCTCAAAATGAAAATTCGTGATTCCCCTGTCATGCTCCGCAATATAACTCCAGACAGCCATCGCATGGTCATGCCTGCAGTTAAAAGTCCGGTCCACGAACTTGACCTGTGGCACCTCGTTGTCGATAAAGAACTGAAGCTCCTTTTTCACCAGCTCCACATCGCGAAAACGAAGACATTTATCAATAGAAGAAAGACAGTAGCTGCAGGAGAACGGACACCCGCGGCTGGTCTCATAATAAATGATCTTGTTCCGGAACTCTTCCATATCATGGTACACGAACGGAACCGTACTCAGATCGATCACCGGACGCAGTTCATTCTCACAGATCGCGCCGTCACCGGACCGGTAGACAATCCCCGCTATCCCGGCCAGTCCGTTCAGATAATGCCCTGTTTTTAATGGCACTTCACTTCCATTATAATACCTCATCAGGTCCGAAAAGGTCTCCTCTCCCTCTCCAACCATAACTCCCGTAATCTGCGGCATCCGCTCCAGTACCTCCACCGCATTGTAAGAGACCTCCGGGCCTCCCACCCAGATCACAGTCCCCGGCAGAATCTTGGATATCTCAGTGATCAGTTCCTCCACATAGGAAATATTCCACAGATAGCAGGAAAAGCAGAGCACATCCGGCTGCTGCTTATACAAGTCCATAAGTATATCATCCACCTGCTGGTTGATCGTATACTCGGCGATTATGACATCTCCCGTCTCTTTCGCATACTCCCGGGCATAAGCCCGCAGACAGTAAACTGCAAGGTTCGAGTGAATGTATTTTGCATTGATTGCTGTTAAAATTGTTTTCATACTGCTATTCTACAATAAATCCTCCTAAAACACTAGCATAATCGTCATTAAATAAGCTTATGTTCCGCCTCCGCGTTACTGTTCACAGATAGACCTGTTCCAGTAACGGCGCCGCACATAAAATAGGAGCAGATCCAAAAATTGCAGATAAGTTCTCACGCAGCTCTGGTACCGCTGTGCTTATATCAGAGCGAGAACTCGTCTGAATGAGAACTTATCTGCAATTTTTCAACCTGCTTCTATTATTGATCTACAACCCCAATTCATACTAAAAACGTGCATTGCGCTTCGAACGTTCTCTCATGAACGTTACCTTGACAGTTAACTCGGCCCAGGCAACCTCACGGCACCCAGGAGGTTCTACTTAGTGCTGCTGCATTCCTGCCCTGACACGGTTCATAGATTCCTGTCGCGTAAGACCCAAACTTCAACGCCACTTTTCAAGGGCAGCTTCACAATCAAATGCCCTCTGCGCAATATCACCCCCACTATAGCGGATTGTGGGTACAAGGCACCGCTAACGCCCCGGCTGCACGAGTCTTTATTATATATGTTTTTTTCAGAATTGTCAACGGGTGTGCATCAATCCGCCGTCTTCGGCTTAATCTTTTTTGACCTCTCCCGCAGCTCCCTGAAAAATGCTTTCATCATCTGGCTGCACTCCTCCTCCAGCACCCCGGTTGTCAGTTCCACCTGATGATTGAACTGCGGCATATCCAGCAAATTCAGAATAGAACCTGCACAGCCCGCCTTTGGATTCATGCATCCCACGACCACCCGGGTCATCCGCGACTGGACAATCGCCCCTGCACACATCTGGCAGGGTTCCAGCGTCACATACATGGTGCACTCCTCCAGGCGCCAGTCATCCATCTTCCGGCTCGCCTTCCGGATTGCCTGAATCTCCGCATGGGCAAGTGTATTCTTATCAATCGTTCTGCGGTTATATCCGCGGGCAATTATTTTGTCCTGAAAGACGATCACACAGCCAATCGGGACTTCCCCGATTGCATATGCCTTTTTTGCCTGCCTGATGGCTTCTTTCATATATTTTTCGTCCCGTTGTTTTTCTATCTCTGTATTCAATTCCTGCACACTGTTCCCTCCGTTTTGTCTATGATATCTTTCGCAAATCCGAATACCTTTTCATGCCATATTGTACCACAAAAAAACAGTGGAGACATCACAAATGATCTCTCCACTGTCTGTATTTTCTTTTTTCTTATTTTGCTTTCACGTTCTTTTGGTAACTACTTTCCTTCTTTCGCTGCATTTCTCTCATCTATCTTGTCGACCATAAATGCGATAGCCTGATCTCCGGTTATATTCGTCGCCGTTCCAAAGCTGTCCTGCGAAAAATGAAGTGCAATGATCAGCTCCTGCATGCCATCCGTAAATCCAAGCATCGATTCGATCAGTCCGAGTGCCGCCATCACACCGCCCCCCGGGACTCCCGGTGCCGCCACCATGGTCACGCCGAGCATCAGGATGAACGGTGCAAATGTCCCTAGCGTCGGTGTAATTCCGCTCGCGATCATGATTCCCATGGAACCGATGACCAGACAGATCGTATCTCCTGCCAGATGGATCGTGGCACAGAGCGGGATGACAAAGTCCGCAATATCATTTGAAACGCCATTGTTTTTCGCTGATTCCAGGTTGATCGGAATCGTCGCCGCCGAAGACTGGGTTCCGAGTGCCGTAAAGTATGCCGGCAGTATTCTCCTCAGCTTCTTGTATTTATTTTCCTTGCAGAAAATCGACGAAATGTCGAACTGGATCAAAATGTATGTCCATTGGAACACAAGAATCACGATATATAATTTTGCGAACATCTTGATGGTCGGAAACAATTCCCCCACCGCCGCAATCTTGCAGAATGAGCATGCAATATATACCGGGATCAACGGAATGATCACCTTCTGTAATACCATGGTAATAATTTCCTGCAGGTTTCTGATGCAGTCACGCAATGCATTGTTCTTACTGTTTGCCATTCCAAGTCCCAGAATGAACGCAAGTATCAGTGCCGTCATAACTCCAAAAACAGGATCTGCTGCAATTTCAAACAGCGGATTGTATGTGGATCCCTCGATCGCCTTATGTGAAATCTTGCTGATCAGTGAGGGCAGTGCCGCTTTTCCGAGGAAAAACGCGGCAAACCCTGCAATGATCGTGGACGCATAAGCTAACACCAGTGTAATTCCAAACAGTTTATTTGCTTTCTTTCCAAGATCCGCCAGCCCCACCGCCACAAACGATACAATCAGCAGCGGGATGATGAAGCTTAAGAATGTGCCGAACAACGACGAAAATGTCGCGACAACGCTGACAAAGCCTCCAAATATTTTCGCTGCCACACCGGTCAGTCCGAAAATGTTTCCGATCGAACCAACAATGATACCAACCACAATTCCAAGCAGTAATCGTGGTAATAAACCTAATTTTTTCATAGCGTTCTCAATCCTTTCCAAGTCTTACACGCTGTATGTCTTCTGTACTTTTATACTTCCTGTATTTCTCTCTGCTTTCACGGTCTGCACGTTTTGCGCTCTGCATTTTGCGTTCTGCGTATTTCGCGCTCCGCATTTTGCGTTCTGCGCATCCCAAGTCCGTGTATCGTTCCAGTCGTCTATGCTACATTTCCGTTCTTCACATCATCAAATTCCTGCAGCATTTCCTCGCTCGGTGCCTTGGTGCACAGGCTGACGATAAAGATCAGCGCCGCACTGATTGCAAACCCTACCAGAAGAGAATAGATTCCAGTCGCTGCCCCCAGCGTCTGTCCTCCGACAAGCGGAATGTAATCCCACACGATCACAGTAAGTCCACCGGAAATGATTCCTGCAACTGCACCCTCAAAATTGGTGCGTCTCCAGAACAGAGACAACAGCACGATCGGTCCGAACGCAGATCCAAGACCGGCCCATGCATTGGAAACCAGTCCCATGATCGAGCTGTTCGGATCCCATGCAATCAGGAATGCCAGAACTGCAACAACCGCAACCGTGATTCTGCTGACTACCAGTACCGTCTCCTCCTTCGCATCCGGCTTCACCACGCCCTGATAAATGTCCTTAGACACGGCAGACGCCGTCACGAGAAGCTGGGAATCCGCAGTCGACATGATTGCCGCCAGAATCCCGCACAGAAACAGACCGCCAACGAACGGAAGCGCATAATTCTCTGTAAATACTTTTGTGATCATGGTCATGAACACGCTCTCTGCGGAGGCTGCGCCTTCTGATCCGAGAATCAATGGATACAGATATGCACGTCCCACCACGCCGATGACAACCGCCATACCGAGTGAGATTGCAACCCAGACAATCGCAATAACTTTTGATTTCTTCAATTCCTTTTCATCCCGGACTGCCATAAAGCGCACCAGAATATGCGGCATTCCACAATATCCAAGTCCCCATGCCAGCTGTGACAGAATTTCAATAAAGCTCAATGGCTTCCCGTCATTCTGGAACACGTTCAGGAATGAAGCTGCACCGCCGGTCACTCCGCTCTGATTCAGAAGTCCACTGATGTTATCCGTTCCCACCAGACCTGCTGCCAGAAGCGGAACGATCATCAGACCAATCAGCATCAGAAATCCCTGAATAAAGTCCGTGACACATACCGCCATAAATCCGCCCATAAATGTGTAAGCCAGAATAACAAAGGCTCCGATTGCCAATGCTATATGGTAGTCGATCCCAAACACTGCATTGAACAGCTTTCCGCCGGATGCCAGTGCAGATGCTGTATATACCAGAAAAAACACTGCAATCACAACTGAGGAAATCAGAAGCAGAACCCGCTTCTTATCATGAAAACGATTTTCAAAAAATTCAGGAAGGGTCATGGAATTGTTCGCCCGAATCGTATACTTTCTCAGTCTTCCCGAAATCACGACCCAGTTAAAAATAGTTCCCAGGAACAGACCGACGGCGATCCATGCCTGTCCGGTTCCGAACGCATATACCGCACCCGGCAGTCCCATCAGGAGCCAGCCGCTCATATCTGATGCCTGCGCCGACAGCGCCGCCACCCAGCCGCTCAGTCCTCTTCCTCCAAGGAAATAATCCTCCGTGCTGCTCGTCCTTTTCATATAGATGCCGCCAATCACGATCATAAGTGTCAGATAACACACAAACGCGATCAGAATGGCCACCATATCCATTGTACTCATCTCTCATCCTCCGATTTCTTACGTTACTTCTCTAAAACATTAAACTCTCCAACCGTTATATTATCTAAGAAAAGCAGCGGTTTGTCAACTATTTTACGTGGGTGGTGTTCATTGGTGGTATACATGGTTCTATTTTTTTTATTTTTGAATATCCTATAGAGAATCTTATTATGAGGAAATGATTTTATTATGAAACAATTGATTGCTTATATATATGAATATAACGGATCTCAGAAGGTGCATAATGTCGGTTTTTTGAAGATCCAGTTTCCGTTTCAGAGCTATCTGGTGCAGATGCATATGAAGCCGCTCCCATTTTCTGATGGAAGTCCGCTTAAGCTGCATATTTTTTATAAGGACGGCAGTGACACGGTTGTTCAGTTTCTGACCGAGCTTTCCGTGAAGAATCATAATCTGAATGTGCAGCTGGCGATTCCTGCGGAGCAGTTGTCTCTGAAAAACCGGCTGCAGGAATGTGACGGTTTTTTGCTGCTCGGGCCGAATCATTCCTTTTATGCTGCCACCTGGGTCAATGTCGCTGTCGATCCGGATCGTCTGCGTGATTTTTCCCTGGATTCCCCGAAGTCCCGGGATGACCTGCCCTCTGACTCTGCTCAGACTGCCTCCACTCAGACTGCCTCCACTCAGACTGCCTCCGCTCAGGCTGACGATGTGTCTGTAGAAGCGGCCGCTGATGTCTCAGCCGCAGAGACCGGGGATTCCGCCGATGTTTCCCAGTCCGAAGCTGACTCTGGAACCACTGATTCTGAGTCCGGCACCGCGGATACTGATTTCGGCTCCGTGGATACCGATTCTGGCACCACAGTTTCTGGTTCCGGCACCGCTGATATCGATTCTGGCACCACAGTTTCTGGTTCCGGCACCGCTGATATCGATTCTGGCACCACAGTTTCTGGTTCCGGCACCGCTGACTCTGGCACCGCGGATTCTGTTTTCGGCGACGTAAACTCTGCCTCCAAATCCATCCCAGTTGACGCGGTTTCTGAGTCTAACGCCGCGGATTCTGACTCTGGAACCACAGTTTCTGAGTCCAACACCGCGGATGCCTCCGATGCCTCCTGCATTCCGGCCGCCTCCCGCGAGGAAGACTCCGGCCGCCTCCACAAGATCCAGCGCTCCGAGCTCTCGGTTCTTCCCCGGCGCAGCTGGAATGTTGCCAACAACAGTTTTTTGCTGCACGGCCTGCACAATTATCACCACCTGCTTCTCGTGACAGAGGACGAAACTTATATTCTCGGCGTTCCCGGTATCTATGACAGGCGGGAAGCCCACGCCGCAGAATTTTTTGGTTTTCCAATTTTCGAAAAAAAATATCTGAACGCTCTGGATTTATCCAGTGATGAACGTTCAGATCATGATAATTTTGGTTATTGGTGCAAACGGATCCCTAAATGATACCGTTCAGCTCCTGATACAACCGTTTTGCGTAGCTGTCCGTCATCCCGCACACATAGTCCGTGACCAGCAGGAGCCGGAGATAAATCTTCTCCGCCTCAGATTTTCCTTCTGCCTGATGGCGGTACGCCTTCTTATAGTTATCCGAAATCAGCGAAACGATCCGCAGATCTATGGAATCCATTTTCTCACCTGCGTCATAGTGAATCGCCGCATGAACAAATTTTTCCATCAGATCATCAAGGATTGCAGCCTCCGTCAATTCCAGTTTGTAGATCGTCGATGACATAAAGACGTAACGGTTGGCCATGTCACCAAGAAGATCCATCAGCTTCTCGCCAAATGTTCCGCTGAACAGATCTTTCTTGTATGTCCCTGCCATAATCGCATCATAATTGCGGGTAAAACCAAAGGTGATGCAACTGATAATGAATCCCTGCACCCGGACGATCCAGTTTTTCACCGCGTATTCCTGCGGGTCATCCACACCGCGCTCCACACCGCGGATATAGCGTTTTTCCAGTTCGTCCAGCGGACAGAATCCAGCGTCCGGACAATTATCCTGCAGAGCACCCAGTTCTTCCTTCAACGTGTGGTAAGAGATGAAGCCCTTGATAAATGCGTCCTCAATATCCGCCGTCTTGTATGCCAGATCATCCGCCGCTTCCAGAATAAAGGTGAGCGGATGACGGTTTCCATTTGTGCCGGTCTCCCTCTCTACTTCCTTATAAATCGCCTCATCCGCATAGTAATAGCCCATCTTCTTGTCTTTGATGTTTCCGCTGGTCTCATCGATGTCTATGGAAGATCCCGGATATTTGACGATGGTATTCAACAGCGCATAAGTCAGATTCATGCCATTCTCATCCACCAGATAGTGCAGCCGCGTGACCAGTCGGAGCGCCTGCGCATTTCCTTCAAAATGATAGAAGTCCCCGCGCATCTGCGGCGTCAGCATGTCCTCGACCTTCTGCCCGTTTACATACAGACTGCCAAGATTATGTTCAAACCACTCTCTGATCGCATTTTCCCCGAAATGTCCGAATGGCGGATTCCCGATATCGTGAATCAGCCCCGCACATTGAAGGATATTGCAGATGTCTTCTTTCATCTGCGGTGTAAAGGATGGATCTTTCTTATATTTCAAAATATTTTCGCCAATATTCTGTCCCAGTGACTTGGCAAAGGAAGACACCTCCAGCGAATGTGTCAGCCGCGTGCGGATAAAATCGCTTTTGTCCAGCGGAAATACCTGTGTCTTATCCTGCAGACGACGAAACGATGCACTCCCGATAATGCGGTGATAGTCCTTCTCAAACTCGCTGCGCAGATCCGTCGACTTGTTCTTATTATTCCCGCCGCCCCGGCGCACGCGCCGGGCAGACAGCAGTTGTCTCCATTCCATATCTATGTCCGTACCTTCTTTCCGGCAGTCGGCCTGTGGGGCAAGTGCCATAATGTGAAGCAAATACCCCCAAATGTACATCTTAATCCAGATAAATCGGCGGTTCGTACTCCTTGCCAAGCAGTATCTTCTTTCGCTCCTGATATCCAAGGAACGCCCATTCCGTCATATCTGTCCACTTATGATCCGAGCGGTCGTACACCTGAACATAACCGATTCTGCTCGGATGCATACGAACGCTGTTCGTCTGATACTCGCGCCCCGTATACGGATTGATTTCGCCCTTCTCCAGATCTTCCTCCTCATCATCATAAGAAATGACCGGCTGGAAGTCCTTATCACCCGGAGATTTTGGAAGTTCTTCCCGTCTCTGCTCCGTCGCATTCTCCGCTTTGCTCTCCACCGCTTTACTCTCTACCTTTTTAATCGACTCCTTCACCTCTTCCGGTTCCACAGCCTCTTCTGGAGAGTCGCTCTTGATCGTCTTTTCGATCTCCGTCAGTCCTTCATGGATTCCGTAGATCTCACCGATTGTCATATCACGCTCCTGCGCACCTTCCCCTGTGCGGTTCTGATTGCTCTGATCCAAGCTGCCCGCAGCTGGTTTCCCTGCGTCTGCATTGCCCGTGCTCTGATTTTCCACACCGGAATCACCTACAGCTGATACATCCTCAGCCGAATTGCCTGCCGCATAACTTTCCGCGCCCGGATTCTTTCCAGCCCGGCTTTCTGTTTCAGGATGAGCCGCATCCAGATCGCTTTCATCCAGCTCCATTGCATCCTCAAGCGGCAGTTCCTCTTCAGCACCTGCCGTCTCTTCTATATAAATATCTCCGGTCTGCGACGATTCCGGCACGGAAACACTGCTGTCCTCTGTGTGCTCAGCCTCTTCTTTTTCTCGTTCTTCTTTTTCCCGTTCTTCTTTTTCCTGCTGTGCTTTCTGCCTGCGTTTCTCTTCCAGCTCCGCCATACGTCTTCGGATTTCAGCCTCAAGTGCCTCATCCACAGGTTCCTTCTGTGGTCCGGCAACACGCATCACTTTTTCTCTCTGATAAGTTGGTATCGTAGCCTCCCCGCCCTCGTCATCCAATATAGTCAGACGAAACGGACACTCCAGAATATTCGCGATCATCCGCATATCCTGCTCCTGAAAATTATCCCTTCCAAGACGCTGCGTCAGATTCTGTCTCGACATTTTCATGCCGGTACGTTCTTCTATAATCTCAGCCAGCTCCTTGATTGTCATCTTCTTCCGGCTCAAAACAATTTTCACTTGTTCACCAAATGTAAGGTTTTCCATAGTTTTCCTCCTTAATTATTCCCTACTACTCCCCAATACTCCTGACATCTCCTGCCCCATAATTGCATCTATGATTCCCCGCAGTAACCAAAAAATGTCCGCTGTTTATATTTTAGCAAATACAGATATCGAAGTCAACAACAGCAATTATTTTGTTTCCTTTGTTTCCGCCACCCAAGTATGCTGAATCGTCATTTTGCTCCTCTCCCCCTTACCCACCACACATTTCCTATACATTTTCCACAAATTATAAATTTTCTATAAACTTCCATATTGACTTTTTATTTTCAGTGTGTATAATAAGGCTTATCAAAAACAAAGACGTTTTCCGATTACGGGAGGCGTCTTTTTTTGTATCTGTCCGATATCATTGAGAGGACAAGAAAAAAGGAGGTTTATACTATGAAGAAATTAGAAATCGTTATTCAACCGGAGAAATTGGAAGATTTAAAAGCTATCCTGGATGAAAGTTCTGTTAACGGTCTTATGATCACGAACATCATGGGGTATGGTAATCAAAAAGGACATAAGAAGGTTTACCGCGGGGCTGAGTACAATGTGAATCTGCTGCCGAAGATCAAGGTGGAGACTGTGATTGAACCGGATATCGCCGAGACATTGATCACAAAGATCGTGTCCGAAATTCAGACAGGAACTTACGGAGACGGTAAAATTTTCGTATATGAAGTACAGGATGCAGTTCGTATCCGTACCGGTGAGCGCGGTCACGACGCATTATAAAATCAAATACTACAGGAGCTTACAATTGAAAATGAGAACGTGTTATCGATGGGGATAACTGTTTCGGGACTTCGGTTTCCAGACAGTTATCCCTCTTCTATTTTACTTATTTATTTTAAGCTATTTATGTTTACTCATTTATAGTTACCTATTTAATAGAAGACAGATCACCCAAAAGGAGGAATACATTATGGATTTAACAGGATTAATAGAAAGTGGAATGGATGCGGTCGAAGCGTCCGGATTATTGATGAACGTCATGTGGACGATGCTCGGCGCATTCCTCGTATATTTTATGCAGGCAGGTTTTGCAATGTGTGAGGCAGGTTTTACGAGAGCCAAAAACACGGGTAACATTTTAATGAAGAACATGATGGACTTCGTACTCGGAAGTTTGTTCTTCTTCGTATTTGGATTTGCAATCATGCACGGTACAGATTTTAATGGAATCATCGGAGTAAAAGGATTTTTTGATCCTACCTCTCTGGCAGACGCAGATGGAATGTTCAACGGTCTTCCAATCGGAGTTTTCATCATCTTCCACACCGTATTCTGTGCAACAGCAGCGACCATCGTATCCGGTTCCATGGCTGAGCGTACAAAATTCGCGGCATATCTGGTTTACAGTGCAGCTATCAGTATCTTTATCTACCCGGTAACAGGTCACTGGATCTGGGGCGGCGGTTGGCTGTCATCCATGGGATTCCATGACTTTGCCGGTTCCACAGCAGTACATATGGTCGGTGGTATCTGTGCACTTGTAGGTGCCAAGATTCTTGGTGTTCGTATCGGAAAATACGGTAAGGACGGTAAACCGAGAGCTATCCCGGGACACAACCTGCCAATCGCAGCACTCGGTGTATTTATCCTCTGGTTCTGCTGGTTCGGATTCAACTGTGGATCTACAACAGCGGCAACGACTTCACTCGGCGATATCGCCATGACAACAAACCTGGCAGCCGCTGCGGCAACGCTGATGGCAATGATCGTAACATGGGTTCGTTACGGCAAGCCTGATGTCTCCATGACATTCAACGGATCACTCGCAGGTCTCGTTGCAATCACCGCCGGCTGTGATGTTGTAAGCAACTGGGCTGCCATCATCATCGGTGCAGTTGCCGGCATACTCGTAGTATTCTCTGTAGAGTTCTTCGATAAAGTAGCCAAAATTGATGATCCTGTCGGTGCAATCAGCGTCCACGGTGTATGTGGTGCGACAGGTACCATCCTCACAGGTGTATTTGCCTCAGATGTAGATTTCCTGACACAGGTAATCGGTGTTGCCTCAGTTATGGCATACGTACTTGTTCTTGCATTCATCATCTTCACTCTGATCGACAAGACAATCGGTCTGCGTGTAAGTGAGCAGGAAGAACGTGAAGGTCTGGATGCCCATGAGCATGGATCAAGCGCTTACGCGGATTTCAACTTCCGTTTATAATATAGATCAAGCAGCTATGTCACTCCTAAATGAATAATAGCACTTACACATCCTGAAATGAAAAAACCGCATGGAACGCATTTTGCTCCATGCGGTTTTTCGCATCTCCCGGGAAACCAAATCCGGCAAGGTTAATCTTCCTACAGCTTCACCATTTCCATCTCTTTTGAAAACACCGGGCACGTAGAACATACTGCAAACTTGTACGGCTCGCCCTCCAGCATATACTCCCTGCAATAATATTTCTCTGCAAACCCCTCCGGCTGTCTTACCAGAACCGGCGGATCCGACAGTTCAAATTCAAACGAATGCAGATCCAGTGCCGTCCCCTGCCTTGTCGCTTTCATAAAGCTTTCTTTCAGGACCCAGTACCTGTAAAATGTATCGGATCTCTCCCCTTTTGTCTCACACGCCCTGATTGTCTGCTGCTCCTGCGGGCAGAAGAAATGATTCGCAATTTTCTCCACTTCATTCTTCTCATTCATGGACTCCACATCGCACCCGACCAGCGTTCCGGGCTCCTCATCCACCGCAATCGAACACATCACATAATCCCCGGAATGTGACAAATTGAATGGCCGGCTTTTATCAATATTATCTCTTTCCCACGCCCGCGCCAGCAGCGCCCACACGCCGATACTTCTCAGCTTGTCCTCTTTCTGCCGCTGTTTATCTGCTTTTTGGCGACGAAAGGCCGGTACATTCTCATAATAGAAATGATACCGGCTTTCCTCTCGCAGCGAATCAATATTCGCAATCCATGTTTTAATCATCTTCGTCATCCCTCTCTGATCCCAAATCCTGTTCATTCTGATGCTATTCTACTCCGAATGTTTATCGTCTGTCAAATCCTTTGGCAGAATTCCGAGGGGATGATCTTTCTACTTCCTTATTCCTGCATATACCGCACTTCAAATGTATCCAGCGCAACCGGCTTGTTAAACAAAAATCCCTGTGCATAATCACAGCCAAGTTCTTTCAGAACATTCAACTGATCCTGCGTCTCAACTCCGGTCGCAACGACGGTCGCGCCCAGTTCTTTGCAGATGCTGATGATGGCACGCGCCACGATCTGGCTTCTGTGGTTGGACACAATGTTGGTCACCAGAGTCCGGTCAACCTTCAGACCGTCAAATTCCATGATGGAAAGAATCGACAGGCTGGAGTTCTTCGTTCCGAAATTATCCAGTACCACGCGGATGTTCGCCTTGCGGATTCTGTTGCTCGTCTCCGCCAGCACCTCCTGATTCATGCAATCATCATTCTCCGACACTTCGATCTCCAGATACTCGCAGGGCACCTTGTATTTTTCCACAAGACGCATCATCTGCTCCACCGTATCCTCCCGGCAGAGAGTGTCTGACGAAATGTTGACAGAAATCGGAATCACTGGCATGTCCTTCTGTATCCAATGTTCAATGATTCTGCAGACCGTTTCAAATACATACATATCCAAATGATGTGACAGTCTGGTCCGCTCAAGCAGATTCAGATACCGCTGCGGATCCATAATCCCCAGATCCTTATGGCGATAGCGCACCAGCGCCTCCGCACTGCTCACAGCCTCCGTATCCACATGCATCTTTGGCTGCAGGCAGACAATAAAGTTCCCCTGTGCGATATCCTCCAGCAAATCATCCTTGATGATCGGGGTGTGATCCGTTTTATCTTTTTTATAGAATTTCTGCTTCTCTTCCCGCATCATCTCTTCCGCGGTGTTGATCAGATTGTTCAGTTCGATATCGACCTTCTCCCACGCATACCCCATTGTGGTCAGATCCAGTGAAATATTCTCCAGGCGGTCATTTGCCGCATTCATCTGCTTAATAAAATTATCATATGAAATATTCTCGCTGATTACCAGGAACTCATCTCCCGTAAGGCGATAAACCATATCCCCCTTAAAATGCTCCTCGAGAAGCTCGCCGACACGCATCACCACTTCGTCACCGTACTCACGGCCAAATTCCTTGTTAAAGAACTTCAGCCCGTTGATGTCCACGCACAGCGCTCCCACCGACTCCAGACTCTCCGCGTCAGTCGTCTCAAGATAGTTCAGCATGCTGTTGCGGTTCAACAATCCCGTCAGGTCATCGTGATAGCTTAAATACTCCTGCTGCATCTGCTGCTTCTGCATCGTGATTGACTGTGAGACATAAGGCAGCACCATGCGCAGCAACGAAGAATCATGCCAGTTCTGCTGCACATTCACAACAGCCAGAATCCCGATCACGCCACTGCGTACCTCCTTATGAATACTGATATCATAATCATCCGTCTCGCGCAGAACCCATTCCGGGAACTCGCGCTCAGACAGTCCTCTAAGATATTCCTTCTGAAAAGGCATGCCGGTCTTGCACCACTCATATACCGTTGGCAGTTCCCCGTCTTCCCTCTCGATATAATATGAGTAATCCGCATTATAATGCTCCACAATCGCGCACAAAATAACATTCATATTCTCGATAATTGTTTGTTGCTTATATCTCTCTTTCATTGGATGATCTCCTCACTAACTTCCTCCATGTAACATTCCATTTCAATGAATCTGCATAAGTAAATATATTCTAGTACACAACCCTGAAATTTGCAAGATAAATCAAAAAAATGCCACTAAACAGACATAAATACACATAAATCCAGCCATAAAGTGTGTCCACTTCCCCACTTTGCACCCTCAGACTACTGAGAATTTGTTAGCTTTCCACACCGCCAGCACATCAAGTACACAGCAGCCCTCCCCGTGGCCGGGCTGCGAAAGCGGGCAATTCCGTTTTCTCAGGGAAACGAGAAAAGATATGGAGGACCTCTTCATTCGTGTCTCCATATCTCTTTCTTTTTCCCTTTGAAAAACGTATGCGAACGTCCGCAGCCAGGCCACGGGGAGGGCTGCTGTGTACTTGATGCGCTGGCGGTGTGGAAAGGTTACAAGTTCCAGCGCTGGCCCTCTTTGGAGATTCTCAGGCGGTTCATGGCTCTCGCCAGGGATGCCTGGGTCTGGTAGTACTCCTGCTGGCTCTGCTTCTGACGAAGCTGCTCCTCGGCACGCTCCTTTGCCTCCTCGGCGCGGCGCGCATCGATCTCACCCGGTTTCTCAGCGGTGTCCACGAGCAGTATGACACGGTTATTCACGACCTCCGCGAAGCCGGCCCCCACTGCCACATCGACCCACTCGCCGCCCGGGAGCTGTACTCTCGCATCCCCGACGGTCACCGCAATGACCATATTCTCATGATTTGCCAGAATACCGACCTCGCCGTCCGGGGCAGGAATCACGAGTTTTTCGCACTTCCCCTCATAGAACAGCCTGTCGCTGGCAATGATTTTTAAACTAAATTCAGCCATATGCTTCACTCCTATCAGGCTTCTGCCATCTCAGCTTTCGCCTTCTCCACAACCTCATCTATGGTTCCCACATTGAAGAATGCAGATTCCGGATACTGATCCATCTCGCCGTCAAGAATTGCCTCGAACCCGCGGATCGTCTCCTTCAAAGGTACATATTTTCCAGGAATCCCCGTAAATGTCTCCGCCACAAAGAACGGCTGTGACAGGAATCTCTGTACCTTTCTGGCACGTGATACCGTCGCCTTGTCTTCATCTGAGAGCTCTTCCATACCAAGAATTGCGATAATATCCTGCAGTTCTTTGTACTTCTGCAGCACCTCTGTCACACGGTTGGCCACTTCGTAATGTTCCTCGCCTACCACCTCTGCCTCCAGGATACGGGACGCAGATTCCAGCGGATCCACTGCCGGGTAGATTCCCTGCTCTACGATCTTTCTGGAAAGAACCGTTGTCGCATCCAGATGGGCAAATGTAGTTGCCGGTGCCGGGTCTGTCAGGTCATCGGCCGGCACGTAAACTGCCTGTACCGATGTAACCGAACCCGTCTTAGTAGAGGCGATACGCTCCTGCAGCTCGCCCATCTCCGTTGCAAGTGTCGGCTGATAACCAACTGCGGAAGGGATTCGTCCAAGCAGTGCAGACACCTCTGATCCGGCCTGTGTGAAACGGAAGATATTGTCGATAAACAGCAGCACGTTCTGGTTCTCTTTGTCACGGAAATACTCTGCCATAGTCAGTCCGGTCTCCGCCACACGCATACGCGCGCCAGGTGGCTCATTCATCTGTCCGAATACCAGAGCAGTCTTAGCCAGTACTCCGGATTCACGCATCTCTGTCCAGAGATCATTTCCCTCTCTGGAACGCTCGCCGACTCCGGTAAAAATCGAATATCCGCCATGCTCTGTGGCAATGTTGCGGATCAGTTCCTGAATCAATACGGTCTTGCCGACTCCGGCTCCGCCGAACAGACCAATCTTACCGCCCTTTGCGTAAGGCGTCAGAAGGTCGATTACTTTGATACCGGTTTCCAGAACCTCCACGACCGGACTCTGCTGGTCGAAGGTCGGAGGATCTCTGTGGATGACCCATTTTTCCTCTGTATCCGGCTGCTCGCCACCGTCGATAGCCTCACCCAGTACATTGAACAGCCTTCCCAGCGTCTTCTCGCCGACCGGAACTGTGATTCCGTCTCCGGTAGCTGTTACTTCCATATCTTTATGCAGTCCTTCACTGGAAGCCAGCATGATACAGCGCACTTCGTTGTTGCCCACGTGCTGTGCCACTTCCATGACGCATTTTGTTCCGTCATTATCTACTGTCAACGCATCCTTGATGGACGGGAGATTCCCATCATCAAACACAACATCGACTACAGGTCCCATGACCTGTGTAATTCGTCCCATATTCATGTCTATTCTCACTTCCTTTTCCGTTTCTGCGCATTTGCACCGCTGACCACCTCTGTCAATTCCTGGGTGATCGCGTTCTGTCTCGCTCTATTATAAAGAACCGATAGTTCCTTGATGATTTTCTTCGCACTGTCCGTAGCCGACTGCATCGCCATCATTCTCGCATTTTGCTCGCTGGAGTAGGACTCCACGAGACAGCCGTAGATCATACCGGTAATGTAGTTCGGAACGATGCTGTTCATCACGCTGTCCGCTGACGGGTACAGCTCAATCTCCTCCCGGTACATGTTGAGCGGCATCCTCATGATCTTAAAGTCCGTGGTCTCCAGCGGAAGAAGCTTCACCTTCTCCGTCTTTGATTCCATAGAATTTTCCATACGTGTGTAAACAATGTATACCTCGTCCAGCTCACCCTTGTTGAACGCCTCCAGAATCGTCGAGGAAATGTTTCTGGCACGGTGCATGCTCGGCTTCTGCACAACATACTGGAAATTCATATCGATTCCCACATCATGCTTGGCAAAATAGTGCCGGCCCAGTTCCCCGAGAACGAACAGCTTATGCTCGCCCGGCATGGTCAGAAGCTCCTCTTCCAGCTTGACGATGTCATGATTGTATCCGCCCGCCAGTCCCTTATCCGCGGAGACGACGATGGACCCGATTTTTCTCTGCTCCGGCTCCACGCCCTCGCGCTTATCAAAATAGGGGTGTGTCAGTTCAGGAACATGGCGCAGGATTCTTGCGATCTCACCCTGCAGCGCATAAAAGTACGGCTCTGTATCAGCCAGCTTCTGCCTGGCCTGTCTCAGCTTGGAGGAGGAAATCATATACATCGCATTTGTGATTTTCATGGTCTCTTTGACACTGTTAATGCGGGTTTGTATTTCCTTTGTATTTGCCATATTTTCACCTATTTTCCTATCGTACTCATGTACTCCTTCGCCGCAGCCACGATCTTACCTGTCAGCTCGTCTGTCAGTACCTTTGTCTCCTCAAGCTCTCTTCCGATCTCCGGATGGGTACCATCGAAGTAATGAAGCATTCCCGCCTGTACCTCTTTTACATTGGCAGTGTCCACGTTCAGCAGCACCTTGTTCGTCGCTGCCACAAGCGTAATCACCTTCTCGTGCAGTGACAGTGGCTGACACAACGGCTGTTTCAGCAGCTGCATCAGAGTGCTGCCGTATTTGAGCTGTTCCTTCGTGGTCGCATCCAGATCGGAGCTGAACTGTGTAAATACTTCCATCTCACGGTACTGCGCCAGATCAATACGCACACTTCCGGCCGCTTTCTTCATCGCCTTCGCCTGTGCCGCACCACCTACACGGGATACGGAAAGTCCCACGTTGACCGCAGGTCTCATACCGGAGAAGAACAGATCACTCTCCAGGAATATCTGACCGTCGGTGATAGAGATCACGTTGGTCGGAATATATGCGGACACGTCGCCCGCCTGCGTCTCAACGATTGGGAGCGCTGTGATCGAGCCTCCGCCCAGTTCATCCGACAGTCGGCTGGAGCGCTCCAGCAGTCTGGAATGCAGGTAGAATACGTCGCCCGGATATGCCTCCCGTCCCGGAGAACGGCCCAGCAGCAGGGACAATGCACGGTATGCAACCGCATGCTTTGACAGATCATCGTAGACGATCAGTACATCTTTTCCCTGATGCATAAAATACTCTGCCAGAGCGGTTCCTGAATATGGCACAATATACTGCAGCGGTGCGCAGTCACTGGCTGTCGCCGAGAATACGGTGGTGTAATCCATGGCGTCATTGTTGCGCAGCGTACCCACGACCTTTGCCACGGTAGATGCTTTCTGACCGATCGCAACGTAGATGCAGATCGTGTTCTTCCCCTTCTGGTTGATGATCGTATCCAGCGCAATCGATGTCTTTCCGGTCTGTCTGTCGCCGATGATCAGCTCTCTCTGTCCGCGGCCAATTGGAAACATGGCATCGATGGAAAGAATTCCCGTCTCCATCGGCTCACTCACTGACTTACGGTCAACGATTCCCGGTGCAGCCTGCTCCACCGGACGGTACTCCGTCGCTTCGATATCACCTTTTCCGTCGATTGGTGCGCCCAGCGCGTCCACAACGCGGCCTATAAAATTCTCACTCACAGGGATACCGGCTTTTTTCCCGGTGCGGGCTACTTTTGTTCCCTCTTTGATCCCTGTATCATGACCAAAAAGAATGACGCCGACACTGTCATGTGCGATGTCCTGGACCATGCCCTTCAGACCGTTCTCGAACGTCACGATCTCGCCGTACATAGCCTGGTCGATTCCATATATTGTGGCGATACCGTCACCTACAGCGACAACGGTTCCCACCTCTCCAATCTTACTTAACTCATCATAATTTTTTATCTCTTCCTTTAAAATCGAGATAATCTCATCTGAATTGATCGTACTCAATCTTTTCACCTCCCGGTTAATTTCTGTGTCATTCTGTTCAAACGTCCGCTCATACTGTAATCATACTCATCGTTCCCCACACGGAGAATGAAGCCGCCGACAAGGCTCGTATCCTGTTTTTCTTCCAGGCGGACCTCCTCGGCCCCGTATCTTTTACAGATGTAGGTTTTCATTTTCTCCAGCTGTTCTTCGCTCGGAGGCTCCACGTATGAGATGCTTGCCGCAATCACTTTTTTCTGTTCATTGCAGTATTCCTGATACGCCGCAAATATCTCTCTGATTGCACCGATTTCTTTGTGTTTCATCACAACCTTCAGAAAGCTCTGGATTCGTTCCGGAAAAATCCGGTCAATCAGTACTCGTTTTTTGTCCTCCGGGATCACTGGATTCTCAAAGATTGGAATCAGTTTTTCAACCTGTGCAAAGATGGCATCGCTTTTTTCGACATCCTGTGCCGGAATTTCCAGCTCATAGAGAACACGTGCGTAGTTATCTGTGATCTGAGTCTTCACTTCCATCACCTTCCAGTCCGTTTGATTTTGTGGAATCCCCAGCATTTACATCACTTAAAAACAGATCATAAACCGCGTCATTTCCCGATTCGTTCACAATTTTTTTTGCGGCTGTCATTGCCAGTCCCGCAATCTCTGTCTGCAGTTCCTTCACTGTCTGTGCCCTTTCGGCCTCTATGGTCGCCTGTGCACCTGACAACAGTTTTCCTGCCTTTTCTCCCGCCTCTTCCACAATGCGGTTATACTCATTTTTCGCTTCTGCCTTTGCCGTTGTCATGATGCGTTCCGACTCCTGGCGGGCATTTTGAAGCGAATCCTCATATTGCTGTTTCATCTTTTGGGCGTCCTTGTTCGCTTTGTCCGCATTTGCAAGACCGTCCTCAATCAAAGCTTTCCTTTTTTCCATGATGCCGGTAACCGGTCCGATCAGGAACTTCTTCATTAAAAGATAAAGCACAATCAGGTTTATTATGGTAAAGAGAAGGTTCCAATTTAATGATAACACTTATCCCACCTGCCTTTCGTTATGGTTTATTTGTAACGTCACTCTCTGAGAAGTTACCTTTATTTTAAGAAGAAGATGCATAATAATGCGATGATAAATCCGTAGATTGCAGTCGCCTCGGCAAGGGCACAACCAAGGATCAGTGATTTAGAAATTTTGCTCTCAGCCTCCGGCTGTCTTGCGATTGCTTCTACTGCCTTTGATGTTGCGATACCGATACCGATACCTGCTCCAATACCTGTCAATGCTGCTACTCCGGCTCCAATTGCGATTAAGTTCATAATTTTTTCCTCCTGTTTTTTCGAATACACTCTATGTATTTTCTGTCATTTTTTGTTACTCTGTTTGTTGCTTCTGCTTATTACTTCTGTGGTTTGTTTCTGTGGTTTTACCTCTGTGATTTTGTCTCTGCGTTTTTGCTTCTACCTGTTGTTTTTGCGCCCCGCTCCCTTATTGCTTTGCCTGTACTGCTTTTGGATATCCACTCTATTATTCGACTGCTTCTCCCACATAAAGAGCCGTCAGGAATACGAATACATACGCCTGAATCAGACCGTCGAAGATATCAAAATAGCAGTTGAACGGTATCGGTACCAGCAGCGGTACCAGCATTTTGATCAGCTCCATAATAACAAATGAACCGAGCACATTTCCAAAGAGCCGCATACACAGCGACAAAGGTCTTGTAAACAGCTCCAGGATATTGATTGGCAGCACAACTGCCATGGGCTCCATAAATTTCTTCAGCCAGCCCTTTGTCCCGCGTGCCCGGATGGCTGCGAACTCGACCAGAACAATGCTCATAATTGCAAGTCCTGCTGTCACGTTCATGTCCTTCGTCGGCGGTTTGAATCCAAGCAGCCCGATCAGATTGGCGACGGCGATATACAGAATGACTGTAATCATATATGGTACATATCTTCTGCCGTTTTCTCCCATGATTCCATCAAAGAAATCCTGCAGCCAGCCAAACAGTGATTCGAGTGCAAGCTGTATCTTCCCCGGATTCTCCACCTTCAGATTCCGGACAAATATGATGGAAAGGATGGTGAGTGCCGCTATGATGATCCATGTGACCACCGTGGATTCAGATACGCCGATGCCGCCAAACAGCGGGATTTTAAAGACAGTCTCGCAATTCAGCTCTTCCATTAAGTTTTTCGTTAACGAATCCGTATGACTCCCTCCCTTTTCTCTTTTTTTCGGCACTTTCTTCTATAAAGTACCATGACTAAGATTAATCCTATTTTTTGTCTTTGTCAACAAAAAACATGCGCTCGTTTTTGTAAAAAAGCGATTTTTTTTGTGCACTTTTACCAACGATTCGTTTGCTGTCGGGCATTCACCGAACAACCTTCTGTCTACCATCGCATTTTTCCCTTCTCGGTTCCATTCTGCCCCGTCATTCCGTCGCTTTCACCAGGCAGCTGACTCCCCCGGATTGGAAACGCGCGGGTGTCGGGCGCAGCACCAGGCTGGGGAGGACGCGCGGGTGCCAGGCAGAACAACAGACCGGAGTGGACGCTTCTGCGTCCGCTCCGGTCTGTCTTCCAGATATTTTATTCTCCAACCATGATTCGGATGATCTCTTCGTTTGTCTCTTTCATTCCCTCTTTTCCGAGGCGCCCCACACTCTGGATTGTTGCCTCCACGCCCTTCATGACAATGCCGTCCCCGCCGTAGAACTGCTGCCCTCTGATAAACATGTTGTAGCCGAGGATTCCGGCATCCACCGACGCCGCGATCTTCGCAGCGCAGGATGCTTTCGCCCCGTCACAGACCATCCCGGACACGATTGCCAGCGCATTGACCAGCGTGTGCACCACCGCACGGTAGTCCCCACCGCACAGATAGGCAATCGCCGCACCTGCCGCCGCTCCCGCACTCACCGCGCCGCAGTAGGCTGACAGCCTGCCAATCCCCGTCTTCTGGTGAATCGCCGTCAGGTTGGACAGCACCAACGCCCGATACAGCTCTTCCTCGCTCTTATGATCTTCTTTCGCATATGCGATCACCGGAAGAGAACAGGCCATCCCCTGGTTTCCGCTCCCCGAATTGATGATTACCGGAAGCTCGCACCCGTTCATCCGCGCATCCGATCCGGCCGCTGCCATGGCTTTCGCCCTGCTTCTGATATCTTCCCCGTAAGTATCCAGGATCACACTTCCGATATTGGCTCCGTAATCTCCCCGCAGCCCCTCCTCGGCGATTGCCGAATTGTACTCGATCTGAGTCCGAATGATTCCGCGGATATCCTCAATATCGACCGTCATCGCAAAATCCCAGATGTCCTTCATGTTGAGAAGGGAACGATCCGTCAGTCCCTCCTCGTTCTCGCCAAGGACCGGCCTGCGAAGCAGCACCTCCCCATCCTTCTCGACCAGCACAATATTCGTATGATAATTCACGATCCGGACTTTGGCATACGAGTCTTTTCTATGCACCGTTACCACAATCTCGAAAGTCATCCCATTGTCCACATGAGCCACGGTGATCTCCGTCTTATCCAGAAATTCCTGCATCTGCCGGGTCTGCTCCTCACTCACCTCCGCGATGACTTCCAGCTCACGATCCGCTCTTCCCGCAATGATCCCTGCCGCCGCAGCAGCCGGAATCCCTTTCAGGTGATTGGTGTTCGGCACGATCACGCTCTTGACATTCTTGATAATACTCCCACTGGCTTCGATCAGAACCTGATCCGGGATCTCCCCCAGTATCTCTCTGGCTTTCGCCGCCGCATAGGCCAGTGCGATCGGCTCCGTACAGCCCATGGCCGGAACGAGTTCCTCGCGCAGTGTCTGAACATATATGTCGTATTTTGCGTTTGTCTTATCCATGACTATCCCCCTTTTTATGATATTTTATATTATTTTTATCATATCACATATTTCTGTGAACTGCCATCCGGGATTGTGTCTCCTCCGTCTTCAGCCGCTCCGGATCCATGCCTGTATTTTGACATGCAAAAGGAGCCATTGTACTAATTTACTTAGTACAACAGCCCCACACATTTTCTTAAACGATTGAATCGTCACCTATCTTCCTGTCACAATTATTTAATCGTTGCCGAACTTCCCACTCCTCTTGCTTTCAGAAGTGAACGATAGGCACTCAGTTTGCTGTTTGGAACATTGACCACCGCCTGGGGATAGATTCCTTTGAACACGTTGCGGCCAACGGTCTTTGTCGTCAGAAGTTTTGTCGTTATTGTGATGTTTTTCAGACCTTTGCAGCCATAAAACGCATCATCAAGGATGGTTACTGTCTTAGCCGGAATTGTTACCGCCGCCAGCTTTGTACAGTCATAGAATGCCTGTTTTCCGATTGAAACAACATTGCTGCCAAGTGTAACAGTCTTTAACGCTTTACATTTAAAAAACGCTCTGTAGCCAATGCTTGTGACATTACTTCCTATCACAGCCTTCGTCACCTTACTGTTGTCCTTAAATGCACTGGCTCCGACAGACGTCACCTTATAGGCGATTCCGCGATAGCTTATCGTGGATGGCACAATAATCGATGTCGCGTTTTTATCGGTAGTTCCCACGTACGAAACTGCTGCACCGCTCACAGATCCTGTGGAAGTCTCTTTCCCTGCTGCCGTCACCCGATAAACTGCACTCGTTTTTGTGTCCGTGATCTTTTTACCAACGGGTGAGATTCCAAGTGCAGCGATTTCTGTCGTCTTTGTCTCCTTGCACACAGAACAGGTATAGGTCCTGACCCCTTTCTGGGTAGCCGTCGGTTCCTTTGTTATCGTGCCGGAATCCCATTTATGTTCGCACACCCTGGTAATTGTAATTTGTTTTGAATAATTCTCATAGTTTTCTGTATCTTTGTAAACGGCTGTGGCCTTGACCGGTTTGTTGACCTTCAGCTCTGTATTCTGATCTTCCGGCTTCCATGACCAGCCCTCCGGCAGTGTCACTTTTCCCACTGTATCGATCTCGTATTTTACGGAGGTGTTCTTAACGTTCTCGATTCCCGGAGCATTCTTCACTCTTGCAATGGTAAAATCTGCTGTCTTTACCACTTCAAAATAATTATCGTTCGCCGGAAATGTAGCCCGCACAGTATAGGTTCCGGCATTGACCGGCACATCACCTGTATAGGTCTCATCGTCTGCAGTCGACACCTTATATGCATACTGGATTCCCTCGACTCCGTTTGTGTCTGATGACACCTGCGGCTCCTTCGCCTGTTCTCCATAGGTCCAGCCTTCCATAGAAAGCTCGGCTTCTCCCTTGCTGACAACCGTACCGGTGCCGATCAGTGTTCCATTCTTTACCAACGTTCCATATACATGCATCGTTCCATTGTTCTCATACGTTCTGCCTGCAGCTATGGTAAATGAGGCTCCCTCCGGAATAATAAATAGCTTTCCCGCCGGAAGAACTCCATTGAAAGACGGCTCTACGTCCCCATATACAGTAACGGTCGCATTCTCCTCTGACGCATAATTCTCTGCGACCATGCCGTGCACCGTATTTTCTCCATCCCACGCCACCGAACTGCTGAGCGCGCGTATCAAATGATTACAGTCTGAACTTGCAGTCACCGTGGAATTTGTCACCTGCGCGCTGTCACACAGAACGCCTCCGCCGCCCTGTACATCCAAAACGGAGTTGGTAATTGCCACTGTACGGTTCCCCGCCAGTTCTGGCGGCTCCGTATTAGCCAGAAGGGCGCAATACACTCCCCAGTTGTTCGGATTGACCAGCGTAAGCTTACTGTCCGTCAGTACGAGTCCCCCCGCACACATAGCCGCAGGATACTTCTCTGCGCTGTTTATAAACGACACATCACTGCCCCCCGTAATCTCCAATTTGCCCCATATAATGTAGATCGGTGCCGAATCCGTCAGGGATTTCATCGTCACTTCAGACGCATTGACCAAAAGTCCCTCGTCTGCAAAAACGCCATCCGTTCCCGGCGTCGGCGAGCTTGTCTCAATGTCCACCTTTGTGCTCTCTATCGTAAGCTTATCACAAGTTACGGTTCTTCCGCTCAGGTACAGGCTCCCGTCGCCCTGAATTGTCAGCCCGCAGTGACTTTCTGGACTGGTCTGCGCTCTGGTAACAATCACACCTGTACAGCTTATTCGGTTCTCTCCGACCAGTTCGACCGTCAGGTCCCCTGCGTACTCTAAGAATTTAGCGTCCATCTGATCTGCCACACACGCGTTCAGGGTAAGAACACCATCCGCATAACTCCAACCTTCTCCCTCTGGGGTCTCCAGCGCGTCCTGGCCAAAGACCTTCAGGCATGCAAAAGGAGCTGTTGTACTAACTTGCTTAGCACAACAGCCCCACACATTTTTTTAACGATTGAATCGTCACCTATCTTCCTGTCACAACTATTTAATCGTTACCGAACTTCCTGCTCCTCTTGCTCTCAGAAGTGATCGATATTCACCCAGTTTGCTGTTTGGAACATTGACCACCGCCTGGGGATAGATTCCTTTGAACACGTTGCGTCCAACGGTCTTTGTCGTCAGAAGTTTTGTCGTTATTGTGATGTTTTTCAGACCTTTGCAGCCATAGAACGCATCATCGAGGATGATTACCGTCTTAGCCGGAATAGATAGTTTTTATAAATCATACAGATACTTTCACCTTTACAGCCTGATGTCCTCCACCACCACACGGATCGCATATTCCTTCCGCTCCGGGTAGTAATATCTTCTCGGTTTCACGCAGGTTCCGATCAGCACAGGGAACAGATATGCCAGCGACAGGCTGTAGCGGAAGTAATAGCTGCCGTTCGCCGGTGAGATCAGACATACCAAAAAGATACTGAGTGTCGGAAGGAATCCGGCCAGCTCCCTGTAGTCTCTGGTGTAAAGCAAGAACAACATCATCAGGAGCAGTCCCCATGTGTAGAATCCGGCAGTTTCCGCCCACGAGAACACCGGCATTGCCAGAAGCGCATCCGACATTTTCTCCAGATGATCCGTCAGCTTCTTCGTAGTCTCCGGATGATAAAAATGGAACCCCTTCCCGTTGATCCTCTCATCCATAAATTTCTGGCTGGCGGCCCGGTGATACCGGACGTGATGCTCCTGTGGTTTCCAGCTGAAATAAAAATATCCATAGTAATTGTTCAGGGTCGCCTGAACATAAGTCCCCGGATGTTTCCAGAACATCTGCGCCCAGGTTTTAAAATAGTTTGCCAGATCCTCTGATGTCGCATCCTCACGGAATGTGTTCTTCACCGGATCCGAGAGATTCGGATTATAATCTTCCTTGATCGCATCGTAATCCAGCACCGCATCGATCGCGTCATGCTCCTTCGCAGTCACCTCGTCCGCATACTGCGTCAGATACCTTGCAGTCTGCTGGAACGGGATAGACAATACTTCACGTTTGCTGCCCGGCGTGATGTCGCACAGCGGGAGCAGCACCTTCGAGTACAGCAGAAAAATTCCCAGCACGGCGCCGAAGGCGATCACCAGTTTCTTTCTCGTCTCACGCTGTCTCCAGTAAACAAAAATCACTACCGCACCGAAAAATACAGCCAGGATTCCGTTCTGGCGAAACAGCAGAACCCCCACCATCGTCCCGATAAATGCAAGACGTTTCCACACATTCTGCATCATATCCTCCGGGTCGTGAATCCACTGCAGCAGCAGAATCTGAAACAGCAGCATAAAGCATGCAAAGTATGCGTCCTTGCTCAACAGAACCGCGTATTTCGGAAATGTCGGATACAGCCCGACAATAAAAAAGATCGGTACCACCAGCCAGCGCGGTGCTCCCTGTCTTCGGACGTAAGTCAGCGCATAGGCCAGCGCCGCACTGCACACGGAATACTGCAGAAAGGTATACATGAAAATCCCTGCATTGTCCGAATGAAACAGTATCTCTCCCAGCTTGGTAAACCCGCCCAGCATCAATGTGTGAACCACCGGATGGTGCGCCGTGATCATCTGTGATGCGGAAATAAGCTCCACGCTCGAGGACACACCGTTTGGCAGCTGAAAAAACTGCGAGATCTGTGCGCTGGTATCTCCCATGAAGATTCCCGGATAATAGCCGATCAGGTACGGCAGCCACAGCACAAACAGCATCAGCCATGTATATAAGAATGGATGCTTTCTGTATGCAATGAGCAGCCTGCTCTTCTCCTCCCCTTTTGCCGGAATCTTAAATGTATGTGTTTTCTCCAGCCAGGAATATAACAGCTGGATTGCCAGATTAAATACAAATACCAGCACAATGAATTTCAGGCAGGAGTTATTTATCGTCCTCGTATTTGCCAGGATCAGATCCAGATTTCCTTTTTGGGCAAAGCTGTGACCAATCACCGTAAATGCTGAAAAAAGTACCGATGCCAGCAGTATCTCCGGGGCATTTTCCCGTCTTCCGGTGGTGTTTCTTCTTATATTATTTTGCTCCCGTATGCGGTCTTTGATTCCGCTCCCCGTTTTCTTTCCCGTTTTTCCAAACCTCATGAACCATTTCTCCCCTTTTTTGTCACATGTTTCCGTTATTGCAAATATTTCCCTTATCTTTATATGCTGAGTTATTGTACCCCCAAAGTATGAAGATTCTGTGTACCTCAATGAAAAAAATGCTTATATTTACAGTAATCCCCGTCGAAATCTACTGTAAATATAAGCATCTCTACATGAATCCGTGCTCTAATTTTTCTCCGCAAATATCTTCAGAAAAGCTGCAATCTGCTCTTCTGTATGATCTCCAAACACCGAGGATCCTGCCACAATACGGCTTGCTCCCGCATCAATGACGGTCTCCACATTGTTCAGTTTGATTCCACCGTCCACCTGAATCTCCACATCCAGACCACGTGCATCAATCTTCCTCCTCAGATCCCGGATCTTCTCCGTCATCTGTGGAATATAGGACTGCCCGCCAAATCCCGGGTTTACCGTCATCAGCAGAACATAATCAATCTTGTCCAGAACATAATCCAGAACCGACAGCGGTGTGGCCGGATTCAGCACTACATATGCTTTTTTCCCGGCATCCTTGATCTGCATGATCGTGCGGTCAAGATGCTTGCATGCCTCCGCATGAACCCCGATGGCATCCGCACCGACCTTCACCATATCATCAATATAGCGTCCCGGCTCCTCGACCATCATATGTACGTCAAATGTCAGATCGCTCACTTTCCGCATAGATGCGATGACCGGCATTCCAAACGAAATGCTCGGGACGAACATACCATCCATGACATCGATATGAACCTCCGTCACTCCCGATTTTTTTAAAGTATCCAATTCATTTCCCAGATTGGCGAAATCCGCTGATAATACGGAAGGTAATAATGTAATCATAGTGTCCTCCTTGCTGAACGTGCTCTTCATTCTCATTTTTTCAATACTCTAATCCGATGATATCACGTTTCCCATATCCAGACAATTCTTTTTCTTTTTTTCCCGCTGCTCCAGCACCGCAGGGATCACCACCGCACTGATGATGCAGACGATTCCGGCAACGTCACCCGGCTCCAGCTTCTGTCCGAACAGGATTACCGCCCAGACAAGAATTGCCAGCGTCTCAATGCAGCACAGGGCGCTCGCCTTGATTCCGCCGACATAGAGCACGCCCTTCAGATACAGCCCAAAAGGAATCAGGGTTCCCATAAGAACGATCACCCAGAGACAGACCACGCCGCCGACGCTCCACTGGATCTCTCTCATCTCGTCATGAGAGATCAGTGCGATTACGATTCCACCGAAAAACATTCCCCAGCCATTCACCACCCAGGTTCCCCATTTGGCGACAATACGTTTTGAATAGACCGTATACAGTGCCATACACATCGCCGATGCCAGTCCCCATCCAAGTGCTTCTTTCGTGATTGCAAGGCTGCCAAGCTGTCCGTGCGTCGCAATCAGAAATGTTCCGACGATCGCAAGTGCAATCCGAAAGCTCTCCAGACCGGTCGGCATTCTGCGCTGCTGCCTTGTCACAATAAACAGCACAATGACCGGATAAAGGAACTGCAGAATGCTGGCCGTGGGTGAGTTGGATTCTTCCACGGTCGCAAAAAATGTATACTGCACGCCGGCCATCCCGACAATGCTGAAAAAGGCCAGCCCCAGTACATCTCTCCAATCCTTGAATATTCGGTAGATCCCTGCGTCCTTTTTCATCAGATTGTAAATCAGCAGCAATACACCGGTCGTCAAAAGCCTGACTCCCACGATCTGACCGGTTGTAAAATAGTTCTGCATATAACTATACTGCACCGTCACTCCGCTGACGCCCCACATCAGCGCACTAATGATGACAAACAGCGTCCCCTTTTGTTCCGTTTTCATGTTATTTTCCCTCGATTCCCAACGTATCTAAAACTGTATTTCCAGTAATTTCATGATTTTCTTTCTCATCAGTAAGCTGCTCCGCTTCACTTCCTTCCAGCATCTTCAGATAATCCCCCTTGTCAATGTGCATCATGGAAATCCGGTTCTGGTGCCTGCGGAACCCGTAGACACTGTCCACGTACTGGATCAGCGACTGCAGACGCTCGTCCGGCACGCAGACGATGAGCTGCAGATCCAGCTCTCTCGCATAGCGCAGGCAGACCTCGCTCCGCTCCTTGTCCATCTTGGAAAATGCTTCGTCGAGCAGCACCAGCTTGATCCGGGAATCCCGGTTGCTCTGCTGCATGTAGAGCATGGCAAATCCCGCCAGCAGTGCCACATACTTCGGGTTCTGTCCCTCCCCGCCGGAATCGCGCCCAGCCATCTCATCCACCGGATTCTTCTTTTCATTTCCGTGCTCGTCGGTCACCTTCTCATACATGCTGAAATTCAGGTAATTGCGGTAATCGGCGTAGCGCTCCATCTCCTGTTTCCGGTTGTTCTGCTTCTGCTTATCGTCAGATTTCTCGGGCATGAACTTCTCCGTCAGCAGTTCAATCTTCTGCTCATACTTCTGATAGAAATCCTCATCTCCAAAGCTGATCTGTCCCTCCACGCCATATGGATCGACGATCTTGCTGTCCAGTTCCGGCGCCATCAGCATTTCATAAAATTGTCCGTTTTCATTGTCTGCCGGAAGAATCTCGATCTGGTAGACACTGTCCGAGAAACGGATGCGGGAGAGCATGCGGTTGATCTCTCTGGTATGGCGGTAGGCTGCCCTGATCTCCCCGTGAATGGTGGCGATCACATTGTCGCGCAGACTGCGGTACACCTGCTCGCACTGTTTTTCAAATTCTTCTTTATACTTCGGCTCAAAATCCTGACGGTAATGCTCCAGCAGATCGTCATAAATCTGATTGCTCTTCTCCTCCCCGCTGAACCCGAGTGTCGGGTACTCCAGATTGAAACGCATTCTCGCCTTGCCGCGAAGCTCCAGATATTCCTGCCGCTCAATCTCCAGTTTCGCGAGCTCACTGTTCTTCTGACTCCGGTAATTTGCTTCTGACTGCGTTCTCAGGTTCGCCGTCACCTCATCCTCCAGTGCTTCATTCTGAATAAAGCCTTCCAGAAGATTCTCCAGCCGCTCCTGCCCGTTGGCGATATCCGACTGCGCCCGGCCCTTGCTACCCTCGAACTCGGCAATGCTCCGGTTCAATCCATTCTCCGTCGCTCTCAGCTCGGCAAGCTTCTGCTTCAGTCCGGCCTGCTGCTCCTTCAGCGCGGCAACCAGACTTCCATCCTGCAGTTCCCGAAGTTCCTGCTGCAGACGTTCCTGTTTTTCAAAATACTCCTCCAATTGCTCTGCCGATCTTGAAAGCGCCACGATCTGCTCCGGCTCCTGCTGCAGACGCTCAAAACTCTGCGCCTTTTTCAGAGCGTCAAAATCCACGCTGATCTCCTGCAAACGGTAAGTCAACTTGTCCACTTCCTCCTCCAGCTCCCGCAGCTTTGCCTTGGAAACCGTCGTTCCGATACACGCATGCAGATTATAATCGCTCTCCCGCAGATGGCGGAAGATAAAATTGCTGTAAGAATAACAGTCCTGCGTCACGCCGTCTCTGACCCGCTCCAGTTCCTCCACACTCTGGCACTTCATGATACGTCCCAGATACCGCTTCAGGCAGGCATCCACATAAGCCTCCTCCGTGGTTACCGCCTCGTAGAGTGAATGCTTCTCCGCCCTCGGATCCGTCTGCCGGACTGCCGCCGAGTTGATCAGCTCCACATCCTCAAACTGCTTCATCCTGCGAAATGCGACCGCCGCATCATGAGCCTGCTCCGGTGCGGTGATCAGGCTGTGCTTCAATCTTCCCAGACGCCCCTCGATGGCATTCTTCCACTCTTCGTCCTGAATATCAAACAGATCCGCGAAAATGTGTACCTGGATTTTTCTTCCGTACTGATCACTCAGGGCCTGTTCCAGCTGTGCCCGCGCCTGCTTCAGGCTCTTTTTATACGGTTTCCGGTTATTTTTCAGATCTTCGACAATCTCTTTCTTCTCGCTGAGTTCTTTCGCCAACTCCGACCGGTCACTGCGCAGGTCATCCATCTCCTGCTCGATGTTCTTCATCGTCTCATCGAGTCTCCGCTTCAGTCCTGCACAGTCTTCCTCCGTCACATCTCCTGCGCGAAACTGCCCGATCAGTGCCAGTGCCGGGTTGCTCACATAATCAGTGATGACCTCATCCTCTTCCCAACGGGTCAGCCCCTGCACGAGATTTCGCCAGCTCACGCTGTTCTGACGAAGCAGCTCTATGGTGCGCTCCATCTCCTTCAGCTGTTTTTCTTTCTGACCGTAATCGCTGGATTTCAGGTTCGCCTCCACCTCGATCAGCTCGGTAGTCGCCTTCGACCTGCTCTGCTCCATGGCATCCTTTTTCCCGTTCAGAGACTTCAGCTGATCCAGAATATGTTCCAGATCCTGCTTTCTGGATTCCAGCCTGCTCTTCTGATTCTCGATATCGACATAGCGCAGAATCGCCTCTGTGCGAATGATATCCGCCGATGCCTGCGTCAGATTCCGATTGCTCTCACTGATCTCTGCGAGCATCGCGATCCGTTTTTCCAAATCCTCGATCCTGCCCTTGATCTCGCTGTACGCACCCAGCTGGTCGCTGATTTTCCCGATCGTATCTTCTTTGCTCTTCGGGAACATATAGTCGCGGATAAACTGCCCCGTCCCGTTTGTCATCTTCAGCGCGATGGAGCTCTTCTCCATGGTCACAAACCGGGAGCCGTCGATGAAGCCCAGCAGCACCTCATAGAGCGTATTCAGATACGCCTCCTTCGACGGATAAATACGGTTGATGTCTCCATATCCTCTGTTATCCTCCGACCTTGCGCGCTCTTTCGTCAGGCCCCTGATCTGCACGATCGAGTATGGAACGCCATCCTCCGTCAGATAGCCATCCTCCGGCATCCTTCCCGAATGACTGAAAAATCCATGATTTTTGATATCCTGATCATTTTTCCCGACCTCAAAGGAAACACCGACACAGTTGGTAATATGTGTTCCGGTGTCCTCGATCTCCATCACGATCTGTGCACAGAAATCCCGCCCCTCACGGTTGGCCGTCCCGTCCTTCTGCTCCCCGCGCAGATAGCTGAGCACCGATCTCCGGTTCTTTGCATCGTCCGCCGCCTTGTTTAAAAATGTGGCGGCAAGACTCCCGTAGAGAACTACCTGGATGGCATCCATCACGGTAGATTTTCCAGAACCGCTTTTTCCGCTGAAGAGGTTTACATACTCATTCAGTTCTATGATGTGATGGTCGATACCGCCCCAGTTATTCAGCAGTATCCGCGTAAATTTCTTCTTCGCTTCTCTCATCCGTTCTCTCCTTTTGCCCTGATTCCGGTCCTGATGTTTTCACACCGGCATTTCCATCCATCTCATTCCCGTCCATCTCATTTCCATCCATCTCGATTGCCTCATTCATATTCAGATGTATCTGCATCAGATCCTTCTGATATTTTGCTACAATCGCATTGATATCCGTGGACGCACAGTAAATATTGACTGTGCTGTAGATATAAATCGGGGTGTCATCCTCTACATTCACAATCGCCCCCGGCAGCTCGATCATCTGGTGGGTCCGCATCACGCCCAGCGCTTCCCGCCATTCTGCCGTTGTCAGCCTCCGGTTGATCAGGCCGGTATCCTTTCCGTACTCGCGGATCTCCGCCAGATTCGTCACCGTGGCGTGAAGCCCCTCCCCCATGATCTTATCACGGTAGATCAGCTTCATGATCAGCACCAGAAGTGTCGTCGTCTCGCTCAGCTTCTCCGTCAGCACACCCTCCCCCTCCAGACGGAAGATATGCTCCTGCGGATCATAATGCAGCTCGCACCCGATCACGGCCAGATAATCCTCTATAAAACGCTGGTGCTTTAAGCAGACCCGGTAGTTTGGATTGTCCCTCGGAACTAACGTTGCCGGATCGTATTTCATCTGTATGATACAGGTCTGACGAAACAGATCCCGGATGGTGCGCTTGAGATTTTCTGCTTCTGTCACCGTCATCATTTCCATATATTCAACCATTTATATTCTCTCCTGTCATGCGGGTTTTAGAACCCTTCCACCTGCGGAGGGGTTCTAAAACCCGCATCCTGAAATTATTATTTTGCATTCTCTTTGATCTGAAGTGACGAAAATCGCAGGCCTCCCTCGGTCTCAATCTCCTCGCCGAGCCTGACATCCGTGACTTCTCCCGCATGCTCTGTCATATCCTGCCACACGAGAAACAGTTTTTCCAGATCTTCCACCGACTGCACCGAATCCGCCGTCGCCCGGAAGACTCCGTCCGTCATATTGTCCTGCATAAACTCCCGGATCTGCTGTTTTGTATACAGAGGTTTCAGCACAAAACTCTCCATGTCCTCCTGCGGACCGACGCCCTGCTCCTCCACCGCCACCGGCGTGAACGGCTGGCTGCCGCCCTCCCGCCTGCTGTAAAGACTCTGCTCCGTGATCACCCGAAACTGCGCGGTCGTCCGCATATGCGCCGTCAGCTCTTCCAGCACATTCTGTCGGCTGCCCCCCCGGTTCAGCAGGTTGATCAGTGCCACCGTCTGGTCTTCCTCCTGGCTGCCCTCCTGCAAAATGTAGCGGATTCTCGCCGCCGCACGGCTGGCAAATATGGTTTTCTGCTCAATCAGTTTGTTATACCGTCTCTCAATATTCTCAAATTCCCGGTCAATCTGGCAGATGATCTCGATCGCCTCCTCGCAGATTTCGATTGCCCGCTCATTTCGATAAAACGGAACCGTGTTCGGCGTGAGCACCTTCCGCTCCTCCTCAAGCTCCTGTCTGCGCAGTTCATTTGCCGCGAGGTTGTCCGTCGTCAGCTCCTTCACCGCCTCTTTATACCGGTAAAAGCTGTCCGTCGTCGTCAGGATCGCATATTTTCTGCTGTCACTGTTGTTGATCTCATGAACCAGGACCTCCTGAATCCCCCGGAACTCCCGCTGCTTCGACAACTCATCAAAATAGCCGCGCATTCCCTCCTGCATATTCGCCAGCAGCTGCACCAGGCGCCTGGACGTTTTCAGCGCACTCCGCAGAATGTCATTGTTCTTCTCCTTGTCCGCGTTGTATGTATAAAGATAGCTGTAAATCGCCAGAATATTCTCCCGCTCCCTACCGTCCTCCTCGCTCAAAAGCTTCTGGAAAAGTTCAATATAGAGCTGACTGTACTCCGGAAATGACACCACGTTGCAGTTGAGTGTCTCATCATAATCACTCAGAAGCCATCCCCACTGCTCAAAATGCGCCAGGCAGATCGACGCCATGTTCGACTGCGACAGCATCACGCCGTCCTCGTCCACCCGCGCCTCGCTCCAGTCCAGCTTCAGCCCCGCCAGACTCTCGTTGATGATACTCTTGACCTCCTGCTCCGTCAGCCCCAGAGTCGAGTAAGAACGGCTGCTCTCCTCGTAGACTGCCACGAGAAACACCATATAATAATCCAGATATTTACTGCCGAAAAGACGATAAAAGTCTCGCGGCATACGACTTTTTAAATTCATTGATAACACTCCGTTCTATAGATGATGCAAAAAGGGACAGGTCAAAAGTGCAATTGGGGACGTAGCAAAGTGTAGCTTTGCTACGTCCCCAATTGCATTAATTGCTATTCCTTCATTTATTTTACAATTCTAAGGTGACACCTGTCAATCGGAAAATATAATGCATGGACTTGGCATAAAGCAATTACAGTGATAATATGTGTTCATAAAGAGATGCGGAAAATGCGGATGTAAACAAGTACGAAGTGAAACCCAAAAACCAATGACCTTAGAAACCGGGAGGCAGATGTAAAAAATGAGAATGTATACAATTGGAGAACTTGCAACGGTATCCGGTATACCATCAACAACTTTACGCTATTACGACAGCGAGGGGATTCTGCAGCCAGAGATCAGAAATTCGGCGAACGGATATCGCTATTATTCTGAAAAGCAGCTGCTTCAGGCGGAGATGATCAAAGAGCTGAAAGGTCTGGGAATCAAAATCCAGGATATTCGGCTTATTCTGCAAAAAGAAAACAATGAATATATGATTCATGCACTGGAATTGAGAATGAGAGAGATGCAAAAAGAGTCCATGCGTTTGAGCAATCAGCTGGTGGCAATTGACTATGCTCTGCAGCGCCTTCAGAATACGAATAAGCTCCAGAAAGAAAAGACAAGGGAATCGGAGCAGTCGAAACAATCAGATCCAGCGCGTAATGCAGAACGAAACACAGAATTAAAAGCATATCAGGTGGAATTATATACGATGCCGGAAATGTGGGTTCTGGCAACCAGATATATAAGCTATATAGCAGTAGATAATGTGTTTACAGATCGTGTACTGGAACTTCAGAACTTACGCGAACAGTATGAATTGTTTTCCAAAGGACCGGCGGTCGGCATATTCCATGATGGTTATTCGGCTCAGTTCACAAATGAATATGGGGATCTGGAGCTGTGTCTCCCGATCGTAATGGGAACGGATGCGGCGATTGAGCATTCCGAAATCAAACATCTGGATTCATGCTTATGTGCAGCAACTATTCATATCGGACATTATAAGTTTGCATATAGAGCATATCTGAATTTGTTGGAGTGGATCGAGAACAGCGAGTATCGCATCACTGGCCCGGCAATGGAAATTTATGAAGTCGACCCCAGATTTTCTACAAATATAAACGAATATCTTACAAGGATTTGTTTTCCAATTGAATTAAAAGAATAAGGGCAATGCACGAAACAGTCATATCACGGAAATCTGATATGGCTGTTTTTTTTACCTTCAAGTTGACTTGAAGGTTGTAAAAATACAAAAAGGCTAGAAATGAGCGGATTTCGGGAAAGGAAAATACAGGAGATGTTGTTGACATTCCAGTGACTCGAACAGTTATAGTATAGTTGAAAGCTGGCCAGCTAGAAAGAAAAGGAATAAGCAACGAAATAAAAAAGGATAAGGAGGGAAAGAAATGGGGAACGAAAAAGATTGTAAAGAAGTTCCGACTGAAAACTTTTCAAAAAAGTATGATAGAAAATTGCCTTTTTTCACAAAATGTGGTTTTGGTGTCGCTAATATAGGGGATACCATTATCACGGAATTTGTAGGTGCATTTTTATTGTTTTTCTTTACCAATGTTGCCGGACTCCGGCCTGCACTTGGAGGATTGGTGGTTTCGCTTGGAATTTTGTGGGATGCAGTCAGTGATCCAATCATAGGAACCATGTCGGACCGGTGCACCTCAAAGCATGGACGGAGACGGCCATTCATCATGCTGTCGGTCATTCCGATCATCATATCGTCCGTTCTGCTGTTTACAAACGTTAATTTGCCCATGACCGGGAAGTTTATCTACTATGTGATTACGATCATATTCTATTGGACCTCATATACCATGTTCAACATACCGTATTTATCTCTGGGATCGGAACTGACGACGAACAATGATGAAAAGACATCGGCATCGTCAATTCGACAGGTGTTTGGAACCTGCGGATTACTTTTTTCCAGCACACTTCCCATGATATTGGTTTCTGCGTATGAAAAGTTCGGAATGACGACGAATCATGCATGGAGCTGTGCGGCCGGAACCTTGGGCTTTATGGCAGCACTTGCTATTTTTATTACATGGTATTCAACGAGAGGATGGGAGATTCCATTTCCACCTCAAAGCAAGAGTGACCCGATTCTGAAAAATCTTGGAAAGGTATTAGTATACAAACCGTATATCATTCTCATTGTGGGATCCCTGATTTTTTATTGCGCATTTAACACAATCACATCCACGGTTGTCTATCATGCAACCATTGTTCTGGGTGTCGATGAAGCAGCAAGTTCCATCGTATTTTTAAGCGGAACTATATTTGGAATTATTCTATCTATTTTGGTCGGAAAGCTTGCAATCCGATTTGATAAGAAATGGGTATTTGTAGTATTTATGTTTATCTCAGGCACAACGCTTCTCGTATTCCGGGTGGTAGGAATCCATTCTCTTGTGGCACAGTGTATCGAGTATTCACTGGCACATTTTGCGATTATAGGTTTTCTTGTTTTAAGCTATAACCTGCTGTATGACACGTGTGAGACGTATGAGTTCCGAAGCGGTAAGATGCTTACCGGAGTGATGGTATCTTATTTCTCGTTTTTTGTAAAACTCGGGAAGGCGGCAGCAATTCAGATCGTGGGTATCATTCTTGAAATTGCCGGATATCAGGCAGGGCAAACCGTTCAATCAGAAAATGTTGTTGTGGCAGTCAAAAATCTGGTGACACTGTTCCCGGGAATATTGCTTATTGTCTGTGGTCTGATCATATGTATATTCCCGATTACCAAAAAACGTTTCCTGGCAATGCAGGAGGCCAAGGAGCTCCGCAAAGAAGGAAAAGAGTATTCAACAGATGCATTTCAGAAGATATTGTAGAGGAGGACAACTATGAGCAAAAAAACAGTATTCCCATATATTCCAAACTCTGTGCCGGAAATTCAGAGAGAGATGTTGGACTATGTAGGGGCAGAGCATGTAATAGATCTATATGAGGAGGTTCCGGAAAAACTGCGTTTGGACCGTGATCTCAATTTACCAAAAGCAATCCGTGATGAGCAGGGCATTAAGAGGCACATGGAACATTTGCTGAATAAAAATGCCAACTGCAATGAATATGATAATTATATGGGAGCGGGGTGTGCACAGCATTATGTTCCGGCTGTATGTGATGAAATTGCTACGAGGGGCGAGCTCCTTACCTGTTATGGTGCGGAAACGTGGGCAGATCATGGAAAGTATCAGATTTTTTTCGAATATCAGAGCATGATTGCGGAATTAGTACAGATGGATTTTACGACTGTCCCCTGTCATTGCGGCGGACAGGCTGCAGCAACGGGACTTTGCATGGCTAGCAGAATGACCGGGCGGAAAAGAGTGCTGCTGCCCAAGAATATGAATCCGGAAAATCTGTCCATCATAAAAAATTACTGTAGCTCTGTTCACGAAGAAAATGCGCTTGAAATTGACATGATCAATTATGATCCAGACACAGGTCGTATGGATATCGCGGAGCTGAAAGACAAGATCGGTGACGATGTAGCCGCCGTATTTCTTGAAAATCCGAATTATCTTGGTGTGATTGAGTCGGATGCGAAGGAAATAGGGGGGATTGCACGGGAAAATGGAGCCGAATTTGTAGTTTATGCAGATCCGATTACGCTTGGAGTGCTCGAAGCACCGGGAAATTATGGTGCGACACTCGCAGTAGGCGATATTCATAGTGTTGGCCTTCATCTTTATGCCGGCGGCGGGCAGGCCGGGTACATCGCATCTCCGGACGATATGCGGTATATCAGCGAATTTAAAGAACTGGTAGACGGAGTTACAGAGACAACCGTTCCGGGGGAAATTGCGTACTGCATCGTTCTCATCAACCGCACGCATTATGCAATGCGGGAGAAAGGCAAGGAATTTACCGGCACACAGAACAATCTGTGGACGGCACCGGTCGCAGTCTATCTGGCACTGATGGGCCCCCAGGGAATGCAGGAAATTGGAAATACAATTATGACAAATGCGGAATATGCGGCAAAAAAACTGTCTGCGATCCCCGGTGTATCGATGCAGTTCAAGGCACCGTTTTTCCAGGAATTTGTGTTGAATTATGATGAGACTGGGAAAACAGTTGAGGAAATCAACAAAATGCTGTTGGAAGAAAAGATCTTTGGCGGTGTTGATCTGAGTAAAGATTTTCCTGAATTGGGACAAAGTACATTGTATTGTGTGACGGAAACCAGCGACAAGGAAAGTATCGATCATCTGGCACAAGCACTTGCCAGAACCGTACACGCCTGATGAGAGGAGGAAATGATAATGCGAAGAGATTATGATACATATTTAAGACAGTTCCATGAGGCCAAATGGGATGAAGAATTGATTTTCGAGCTTTCAGTTCCCGGGGAGCGCGGAATCCTTGTTCCGCAGCCTGACGAAGAAATCGTGAATGAAGTGGGGAATGGGATCGACCGAATCCCTGAGACAATGAGACGAAAAAAGCTGCCTGAACTGCCGGAGTTGTCCCAGCCAAGAATCAACAGACATTACCTGCGTCTGACCCAGGAAATCATGGGGATGGATGTGGCACCGGACATCTGTGAAGGAACCTGCACAATGAAATATAGTCCCAAGGTACAAGAACACATGGTAGCACACAATCCGGGACTCGTGGACATCCATCCTTATCAGGATCCGGACACCCTTCAGGGACTTCTTGAGATTTACAAAAAGACCGAAAATATGGTCTGCGAGATTTCAGGCATGGATGCATTTAACTTTCATGCCGGCGGCGGGGCGGCTGCATGTTATCTGGGAGCCTGCATTGTCCGTGAATATTTTCATTCGAAGGGGGATGACAAACGTGACGAGATCATCACCACTATTTTTTCTCATCCCTGTGATGCCGGAGCACCTGCGACAGCTGGCTTTAAAGTGATCACACTGATGCCGGGGGAGGATGGGCTCCCTGAACTGGGGGCGCTCAAAGAGGCTCTGTCCGAGAGAACAGCAGCTATTTTTGTGACAAATCCAGAGGATACCGGAATCTTTAATCCACACATCCAGGAATATGTGGAAGCGGCACATGAGGTCGGGGCACTCTGCTATTATGATCAGGCAAATGTGAACGGAATCATGGGAATCACGCGTGCGAGAGAGACCGGTTTTGATCTGATTCATTATAATCTGCATAAGACATTTTCATCGCCGCATGGCGGTATGGGACCAGGGTGTGGAGCACTGGGCGTGAGAGAATTTTTGAAACCGTATCTGCCGGTTCCACGTGTCGAGCACGACGGTGAGCGATACACACTTGATTCTGATTGTCCTCAGAGTTGTGGGAAAATACGTGAATTTCTGGGGAATACCCATGTTGTTGCAAGGGCCTATATGTGGATCATGCAGCTGGGAGCAGAGGGCATAAAGGAGGCAGCTGTTTGTTCTGTTCTGAACAATCAGTATCTCATGAAAAAACTTTCTGAGATCAAAGGGATTGAGATTATGTTCGCGGAGGGAAAACGAAGACTGGAGCAGTGTCGCTACAGTTGGGGACCGCTTTTTGAAGATACGGGATTTACCTCTCTGGATGTCAGTAAACGATTAATCGATTTTGGCTATGAACATATCTGGCTGTCACATCATCCGTTTCTTGTGCCGGAGCCTATGACGCTGGAGCCGACAGAAAGCAACAGCAAGGATGACCTGGACGAACTGGTATGTGCGATCCGTGAAGTAGCAAGAGAGTGTTACGAAGAGCCGGAATTAATAAAGGGAGCACCGTTCCATGCACCGATTCATGATGTGTACTGTGACGAGAACAACACATTGGATAAAATCGCTGTCACATATAGGCAGCTGCAAAAAAGACGTGCTGCCGGAACTATTCATGTGTAAAATATGCAGCATTCATTTGCGGGTTCTCCAATAACAGGGAATCCGCAAATTTCTATATGAATTTTCTATATGAAAGGCGGCGGAAAATGAAAAAGATAGGATTTATTGTCAATCCGATTGCAGGAATCGGTGGAAAGGTTGGACTGAAGGGCTCGGATGGCGCGGAGACGCTTAAGAGAGCACTGACTTTAGGTGCCGTTCCGGAAAGTGGAAAAAAAGCAGTTACGGCTATGAGGGAACTGGCAGAGGCGCAGAATCTTTTTGAACTATATACCTATCCTGCTGAGATGGGCGCGAATATTTGCGAAGAAGCGGGTCTGGAATATCGCGAACTGGGGGAAATTGCATCTGGTCATACGACTGCTGCAGACACGCGGATCGCAGCGGAGAAATTGAAGGAGAGTGGGGTGGATCTCCTGGTTTTTGTCGGGGGAGACGGAACCGCCCGAGATATCATGGATGCAGTCGGAACCGATATTCCAGTGCTGGGAATCCCGGCCGGGTGCAAGATACATTCCGGCGTCTACGCACTGAATCCCAAAACAGCAGGAAAGCTGCTGCGGGAATATGTGGAAGGAAAAGTAAGGGAGACCATAGAAGCTGAAGTGATGGATATCAACGAAGAACTTTTCCGGCAGGGGATCGTGGAGGCACAGCTGTACGGCTATCTTCAAATTCCGCGTGAAACGAAAATGGTCCAGCATCTGAAAAGCGGACGCCGTTATTCAGAATCCGTGTCGGTGGATATGCTCAGTTCTTATATTGCTGATATCTGGGAGCCAGATACTTTATATATTGTAGGCACCGGCTCTACCACAGCAGCCATTATGAAAAAAATGGGACTGCCGAACACGCTTCTTGGCGTTGATCTGGTCTGGAGAAAAAAGGTGATCGCTTCAGACTGTACAGAAAAACAGATACTGAACGTTCTAAAAAGCGGAAAGTACAACCATGTTAAGATCATTGTGACAGTGATCGGTGGACAGGGATACATTTTCGGCAGAGGAAATCAGCAGATCAGTGCGGATGTGATCAGAATGGTTGGACGAGAAAATATTATAGTGGCTGCATCAAAAGATAAAATGCTGTCTTTATTTGGAAAACCGCTCTATGTGGATACGGGAAACGAGGAAATAAATGAATTATTATCCGGATATATCCGGGTGGTCGTTGGATATGAAGAAACATATGTGACAAAGATTATGTAAGGAAAAAGCCTGCCTGCAGAACCTGCGGATCCATACGCCGAATATCTCCTGTCAAACACCAAAACCCACCAAGTTTATAGTGACAAGTTCTCCATCCGTGTGTTAGACTTAACACAGATAGAAACCGGTCAATTGCAGAAAGAGAAGCCTGAACTTTATTATTGGGCCAAACTCTTTATCGCCAAAACATGGGAGGAGATGCAGATGCTGAGTGAAAAATCTGAAGGAATCCAGGAGGCTGTTCTGACCCTGAAAGAGTTAACAGAAGATGAAAAAATCCAGCTGCAGTGCGAAGCACGGGAAATGTATGAACACACCATGGCATCGGCAGAACGGTTTGGACGGATTGAAGGGAAACGAGAAGGAAAAATTGAAGGCAAAATTGAAGGCAAACGTGAGACAGCAGAAAAAATGCTGCGGGATGGGATGGATGATGAACAGATCCAAAAATATACTGGTCTGAGTCAGAAGGATATTGAGGAGATTCGTCATACTGTCAAATAAAAATAAGTTATAAGCAGGATGAACGGGCACAAAAAATCCCTCCTTCGGAGGGACTACAAGCAATGGAACATAGGGGGATCGAACCCCTGACCTCAAGATTGCGAACCTTGCGCTCTCCCAGCTGAGCTAATGCCCCATATTCAATTGTTCTGTCCTGCACATGACTGCAAGTATAAAAGTATGGAGACAGCGGGGCTCGAACCCGCGACCTCTCGCGTGTGAGGCGAACGCTCATCCCAGCTGAGCTATATCTCCATAACGACTATTATACTATTCTCAAATTTTTTTTCAAGCTAAAATTACATTTTTTTCTTTTTTACTATTTTGCAGAAAATAACGCAGCTCTATTATATGTCGCTGCATATTCACGATTATTTTCTTCTATTATTACATTCAATCCACTCATCCAACGTCAGTGGCTCATAATCGGAATACATACAAAAACAGTTAATCATATTGCACGGTATGTGCTGTTCCTCTCCTCGGCATTTCCCCAGGACAGATCACCAAGAATGACTACCTCATCATTCTTCCTGACCTTTTTATTCCATTTTTCTATCATATACTCATTCATCTGCTCCACTGTCCCGAACCCACGATGATCCATTTTCGTATTCATGGCTAAGTGGAAAAAATGAAGATCTGCAATGTAATATCTCAATTAATCACTTCCATTCCTTTTCTTTACAGGTCCATTTCTTATCAAAAGTTTGTCCATCAATGATTGATATTATCACTGGTTCCATAAAAATATGTATTCGGTCTAATGTCTCTTGAAAGTTTAGTTCTGCCTCTTTTGCAGGTTCAAATGCTTTCCATTGTATCCTAAACTATACAATTTCTATTGAGTTTTTGTATAGTTCACTGTAATCATACTTCATACATCTCTGATTGTCTATTACGATTTATTAATCAATGGATTAGGAGACTTTTTTACAGTCCCTTCTGTTTTTCTTTTACCCGAAACCTCTCACTTCATATTTATAATAGAGCAGGAAAAGCCGCTCAAAAAGGCAGCTTTTCTCAATTTAGGTTATTGTTTTGAATTTTTTTACGGGGCATCCACCATTTTTAACTTTATGTTCTGATTTTTTGAAATAATAAAAGCATCTGTCGGTCGACCGTTCCAATCGGTCAATTACAAGTAAATCATCTTCGATGATGGGACCGGCTCATGGTTATATTTGCTTGATTGGCGCATAGCTTGGCAGCAGATGTCAAGCTTGCGTGTAAACAGTACCCCTACCGCACCTTAAGTCCCCGGTAGCGGTTCACGCAGGCATAAATCTCCTCCCGCCTCGGCATCGCCAGATTTCCGGGAATGCAGCGGTCTCCGACCACAGCCGCCATGCCCTTCTCCCGCAGCAGCCGTTCTACCTGGCTCACACACAGGTCCAGATTCTTCGTCCCGTCAAACACATGCTCCAGCATATAATTTAAGATCTGCGCGAGCATCTGTGTCTGCTCTCCATCCACGATCTGCTCCACATAGCGCAGCTCGATCTGCTCTTTGTTCAGCAGAAAACCATCCCTGCCAAGCCCTTTGATCTTCGTGCGGTTCTGGTCACCGCGGCCGCCATGTTCTCCGCGCCCATTACGTTCTCCACGACCAACATGGCCGTCTTGTCCGCCATACGCTCCGCGGCCGCCTCTGCCGCCGTATCCGCCATACCTGTAATTGTCGTCTCTTCCGGCCGCCCGGCTGTCATTTCCCTGGTTCTTCACAAGCGGAACCCGGTTCTGCTTCACCTTCTCAAGCGGTTTCGCATCGCACTTCAGCTTCGGGAAGTTCTCTGCCTCCCGTTTCGCCGCTTCGGTAATTACGTATGGCACATAGGCATCCATCTGGACAATGGTATCCGCTACCTGAAAATACGCTCCCGAACTTCCCGCAACAAGAATTGTGGAAATGCCGTGTTCCTCATACAATTCCCGCACCCGCTCCACGTAAGGAATGATCGGTTCCTTATCCCGGTGAACCACCCGCTGCATCAGCTCGTCCCGCACCATAAAGTTGGTCGCACTGGTGTCCTCATCGATGAGCAGTACCCGTGCCCCGGCACTGACAGCCTCCGCCACATTCGCCGCCTGAGATGTACTTCCGCTGGCATCCAGGGTAGAAAACTTGTGCGTATCCTTTTTATTCGGAAGGTTGCTGATAAACCCGCTGATGTCCACGCTGCAAATGTTCCGGCCATCCTCGGCCCGCAGCTTCACTGCACTCTCATCCGTGACCACATACTCTCTGCCGTCCCCGCAGATGTGTGGGTATACCCCGCGCTCGAGTGCCTGCAGCACCGTAGACTTCCCATGATAACCGCCGCCGACGATCAGGGTCACTCCCTCGGGGATTCCCATCCCGGTCAGCCCCTTTGTGTGAGGCAGATCCAGCGTCACCTCCAGCTCCTTCGGGGACCGGAATACCACGGACTGCTTCATCGGAAGATCCGACACTCCGCTCTCCCGCGGCAGCACTGCCCCGTTGGCGATGAACGCCGCCAGTTTCCGTGCCTTTAATTCCCCGCGAAGAGCTTTTTGATCCTCCGCCAGCCAGATCGTCTGCTCCAGCTTTTTCTGATCCACCTTCGCATAATACAGCGCATTTTTCACACAGACCGGAAGAAATTCAAACAAGATCCGCCGCAGCTCTCCCGCCTGGATCCGCCGTCCATTTGCCGGGAACCCCACTTCCAGACGCACCTTCACGCTGCCGTCCGTCACCTGCACCTCACAGCCGGTCCGCTCCAGGACCTCCTGCCCGCAGCGGCTCACCGACATGACCCCACTCTTCCCGGATCCCTTCGCCTTGTGCGTATACCGTCCCGTCTGCTGGTAAAATCCACGCAGCAGAAAATCCTGCAGCGCGACCCGCTTCTCCTTTGTCTCATACGTCCACGCTGGAAAATCTGCCTGCCCTCCCGGCACATCCACACTCAGCTTTGACGGAGCCGCGAACGGGTCCCCCTGCACATGCTCAATATTTAACTGATAGTCCTTAAAATCATATCTGCCCCGCAGATCCTTATACGCCGGATAACTTTTTCCGTCCACCTGCTGTAATAACTTTTCTAATGTTTTCATGAGGTCTCTCCTTCGCTCCTTTAATAAAACGGTGTCTCCCATTGATATTCCTGCATTATTACGTGATCCCCCTCAAACTCCACGCCCTCGGCCTCCAGCAGTTCCCGCTGCCGGTCTCCGCCGCCGAATGCAAACGCCCTGCTGGTGCAGCCATCCTTTGTCACGACGCGGTGGCAGGGAATGTGCTCCGGGTCCGGATTCGCGTGGAGCGCATAGCCCACGACTCGCGCCCACCGGCTGTTGCCTGCGAGACGCGCCACCTGACCATATGAAGCGACGCTGCCCTTTGGAATCTGCTTTACAACGTCATATATCTTTTCAAATGAATTTTTCTCTTCCATGCTCTCTCCTCTCTCTATTCCCCCGTTACTGTTCACAGATAAATCTGTTCCAGTAACGTCGCCGGTCCATTTTTAAATCATCTTCGATGATGGGACCAGCTCATAGTTATATTTATTTAATTGGCGCATAGCTTGACAGCAAGTGTCAAGCTTGCGTGTGAACAGTAACATTCCCCCTCACAATCATATTCCTGACCACAATTCTCATTGAATTAACTATACAACTCTGGTAACTGTTCAGAACTCCATTAGTTAAAGATGATATCGGAATTCCCTAAAAGGGCTTCTCTGATTGCTGTAAAAGCATTTATTCCATGCTTATGAGCAGTCCCAATATAGCTCATGATTGTAAGATATTCCTGTGCGCCTTCCTCACTGCGAAAACATCCTGAGACCTTGGTTTTAACCTTAATCATGCGCAAATCACGTTCCGCAAGGTTATTATCAAACGGAACACAGAGATTCTTTATAAATAAGCAGACTGATGCCTTGTAATTCACAAGTCTGTCAATTAGATTTAGTACCTTG
>NZ_FQZY01000044.1 GCF_900142165.1 Hespellia stercorisuis DSM 15480 | reverse complement strand
TTGGCATTCAGACCACCTTCTTCCTTGTGTTTTATGTCTCCATTGTACTAAAAACTCAGGAAAAAAGCGAATTCACATAGATTCACCTATGGTGAAAATGACTGTGGATAAGTAATGTTTTTCAATGTTCAGTTGTTGTTAAATATATTCAAAAGCCATAGAATTTGGCTTTGAATCAGAGTTATTTGAAAGATTGAAAGAGTAATCCACAATGAATTAAATTATTCAATCACAAACAATTGGTTATCCACCAATTACCGAAATAATATCGCAAAACAGGTTTTAAAAATTCTCTGTTTTGTACAAAAATTAATTAGTTCCCCAAGGGGGTTCTGAACAGTTACCAATTTTTTTAATATGTTATGTGGTTGACAAGTTTCCTGGAAAAAGTTATCGTAAATAGTAATCGATGACAGGAGAGTGCGGTGTGCAGAACAATCCGCGGTATTAAATAGAAAGAATCAGAAGCAGGAGATACTATGAAAAGTCTAAATGAAGACCTGAAAACAGGACAGTTTAAGCAGATATATCTTTTATATGGGGAAGAAAATTATCTGAAGAAGCAGTATAAGGAAAAATTGAGCAAGGCCATGCTGGCGGACGGGGACACCATGAATTATGCCTACTATGAGGGCAAAGGAGTGGATGTCAGGGAAGTGATCGATCTGGCGGAGACATTGCCGTTTTTTGCGGAGCGGCGCGTGATCGTATTTGAAAACACCGGATTTTTCAAGAATGCTGCGCCGGAGCTTGCGGACTACATCGAAGGGATGTCGGAGACCACGTCCTTTCTATTTGTGGAGAATGAAATTGATAAGCGTGGCAGATTATACAAGGCGGTAAAGAAATACGGCCGCATTGTGGAAATGTCTTCCCAGGATGAGAATACGCTGAAACGCTGGATTCTGGGGGCGGTAAAAAAAGAAAATAAGCAGATCAGTGATCGGACACTGACACATTTCCTCTCTCTTGTGGGAACGGATATGGAGAACATTCAGAAGGAACTGGAAAAATTATTCTGTTATACTCTTGAGAAAGAAAGCATCACGGAGGCGGACGTGGACGAGATCTGCATCACCCAGATGTCCAATCAGATCTTCGACATGATCAATGCGGTTGCGGACAAAAGACAGAAGAGGGCGCTGGACCTGTATTATGACCTGCTGGCGCTGAAAGAGCCGCCCATGCGGATTCTCTATCTGATGGCACGGCAGTTTCGTCTGCTGCTCCAGGTGAAGGATCTGCAGAAAAAAGGATTTGGGAGAAAAGATATTGCGAGCAAAGCAGGGCTGCATCCCTTTGCGGCAGGCAAATATATGGAGCAGGAAAAACATTTCAAAAAGCAGGAGCTCCGGGCAATCCTGGAGGACTGTGCAGACACGGAGGAACGGGTGAAAACAGGACGTCTGGGGGATACGCTGGCAGTGGAACTTTTCATTGTAAAGTACAGCATGGCATGATAGAATAGGAAAGAATGTAATTTGAGCAGTAGGAGGAAGTAAATTGGCTACAATAGATCAGAGTAAGATTCGTAATTTTTGTATTATCGCACATATCGATCACGGCAAATCTACACTTGCAGACCGGATTATCGAGAAGACGGGACTGCTCACGAGCCGTGAGATGCAGGCGCAGGTGCTGGACAACATGGAACTGGAGCGGGAACGTGGAATCACCATCAAAGCCCAGAGCGTGAGAATCGTATACAATGCACAGGACGGGGAGGAATATGTGTTCAATCTGATAGATACCCCTGGACATGTGGATTTTAACTATGAGGTATCCCGGAGTCTCGCGGCCTGTGACGGAGCGATTCTCGTGGTGGATGCCGCCCAGGGCGTGGAGGCACAGACGCTGGCGAACGTCTATCTGGCGTTGGATCACGATCTGGATGTCATGCCGGTCATCAACAAGATTGACCTGCCAAGCGCCGATCCGGGGCGTGTCATCGAGGAAATCGAGGACGTGATCGGAATTGAGGCGGCGGATGCACCACTGATTTCGGCGAAGACGGGATTGAACATCGAGGAAGTGCTGGAGCAGATCGTCAAAAAGATTCCGGCACCGCAGGGGGACGCAAACGCACCGCTGCAGGCACTGATTTTTGATTCACTGTATGATTCCTATAAGGGTGTCATCGTGTTCTGCCGCATCAAGGAAGGCAGAGTAAAAAAAGGAACCCAGATCCGCATGATGGCGACAGGGGCAGAAGCGGAGGTTGTGGAGGTCGGTTATTTCGGAGCCGGTCAGTTTATTCCGGCGGACGAGCTGAGTGCAGGTATGGTAGGCTATATCACCGCAAGTCTGAAAAATGTGAAGGACACCCGTGTCGGTGATACCGTGACGGATGCGCAGAATCCCTGCAGTGAACCGCTGCCGGGATACAAAAAAGTAAATCCGATGGTGTACTGCGGATTGTATCCGGCAGATGGTGCAAAATATCCGGATTTGCGGGATGCACTCGAGAAACTGCAGCTAAACGATGCCTCTCTGCAGTTTGAGGCGGAGACCTCCATTGCGCTGGGGTTTGGATTCCGATGCGGATTCCTCGGACTGCTGCATCTCGAGATTATCCAGGAGCGGCTGGAGCGCGAGTACAATCTGGATCTAGTGACGACCGCACCGGGCGTTATCTATAAGGTATACAAGACCAACGGAGATGTGATCGAACTGACCAACCCGTCGAACCTGCCGGATCCGTCAGAGATCGATTACATGGAGGAGCCTATGGTTAAGGCGGAGATCATGGTGACAGCGGAATTTATCGGTGCAATCATGGATCTGTGCCAGGAGCGGCGCGGAATTTATCAGGGTATGGAGTACATTGAGGAGACCCGCGCGGTTCTGCGCTACCATCTTCCGCTGAATGAGATTATTTACGATTTCTTTGACGCGCTGAAATCCCGTTCCAGAGGGTATGCTTCGTTTGATTATGAGATGCTCGGCTATGAGCGGTCTGAGCTTGTGAAGCTGGATATCCTGATCAACAAGGAAGAGGTGGATGCCCTGTCCTTTATTGTACATGCGGGAACTGCTTATGAGCGCGGGAGAAAGATGTGTGAGAAGCTGAAGGAAGAGATTCCGAGACAGCTCTTCGAGATCCCGATCCAGGCGGCAGTCGGCAGCAAGATCATTGCCCGTGAGACGGTCAAAGCCATGCGTAAGGACGTTCTGGCCAAATGTTATGGCGGCGATATCACGCGTAAGAGAAAGCTGCTTGAGAAACAAAAAGAAGGAAAGAAGAGAATGCGCCAGGTCGGCAATGTAGAGATTCCACAGAGTGCATTTATGAGTGTATTAAAATTAGATGATAAGTAGTGAGAATATGGGAAAACAGATGGAGCTATATATTCACATCCCATTTTGTGTCAGCAAGTGTGCGTACTGTGATTTCCTGTCCGGGCCTTCGGACGCCGGAACTATCCGGCGTTACGTCGAGGCTCTCACAGCAGAGGTACGTGCCTGTGGAGAAATGTATCATGACCGGATCATAACAACGGTGTTTTTTGGCGGTGGAACCCCATCCATCCTGACTGAAGAGCAGATCGTTGTTATTTTTCGTGCGATGCGGGAAAGCTTCCGGCTGGCTCGGGATGCGGAAATCACAATCGAGATGAATCCAGGAACCGTGACAGAGGGGAAACTACGTACTTATCGTGAAGCTGGAATCAACAGGCTCAGTATCGGACTACAGTCTGTCAATGACCGGGAGCTTAAAATGCTGGGAAGAATCCACACATTTGCGGATTTTGAGACGACGTATGCGCTGGCGAGAAAAGTGGGATTTCAAAATATCAATATGGATCTGATTTCTGCAATCCCCGGACAGACTGTGGAGAGCTGGCGTGGGACACTGGAGAAGGCGGTGTCCATGAATCCAGAGCATATTTCGGCATACAGCCTGATCGTGGAGGAGGGGACTCCGTTTTATGCCCGGTACGGAGAGGGCGGAGAAGGACTTCCGTCGGAGGACGAGGAGCGGGAAATTTATGACCTCACCCGGCGTTTTCTGGAAAAGTCCGGGTATGAGCGCTACGAGATATCAAATTATGCGAAACCAGGATTTGAATGCAGGCACAACAAAGGCTATTGGGAGCGCACCGATTACCTTGGAATCGGAGTAGGGGCGGCCTCGCTGGTGAACAACCAGCGGTTTTCCCACATACGTGACGTGGCGGAATACATCAGACTGCTCGCACAAGAAAACTGCAGTGGCAGGAAAGGTGCAGAATCGGCGCCAATCAAAAGTGTGTCGGGACAGACGGCGGCAATCAAAAGTGTGTCAGAACAGAATGCGTCAGAGCGGATCGAGAAGATTGTGACAGAACGGGAAACTTTGGATGTGCAGGCACAGATGGAGGAGACCATGTTTCTTGGCCTGCGTGAGATGAGAGGCGTTTCAATTCCGGAGTTTGAAGCGCAATTTGGAAAAACCGTGCAGGATGTGTACGGCAGAGTCCTGTCGACTATGGAAAAAGAAGGACTTCTCCGTGTGAAGGACGAAAGAATCTGTCTGACAGAGCGCGGAGTTGACATCAGTAATTATGTGATGAGCCAGTTTCTGCTGTAAGCTCCTGCTGAGGCAACAGCAAATCAGATGGCGGCAAATCAGATGCACATAAATCGAATAGTGATAAATCAAATGTATATCAATCGGAGAGCCATAAATTTTACAGAGATAGATCAGATAAAACGCAGGAGGCGAGAAAAAAGATGGAAGTGACAGAAAATACAGGCAGTCAGCTGAGAGACAAAATCGGTCTGTCAGGAAGCACATTGAAAATGATCGCGATCATCACCATGCTTATCGATCACATCGGAGCGACGATCGTGCTTCGTATTCTGATTCAGACACAGGATCCGCACATGTTTTTGATCTATCAGATTCTGAGAAAAATCGGCAGGATATCATTTCCTATTTTCTGCTTCTTATTGGTGGAAGGTTTTCTTCACACCCACGATGTAAAAAAATATGCGTTGCGTCTCGGAATTTTTGCGGTTATTTCAGAAATTCCATTTGATCTGGCACTGACGAGAGATCCGAGTCTGTATAATGAGCACCAGAATGTGTTTCTGACACTGCTGATCGGTCTTCTGGTGTTGGCGGGGCTTCGCTATATCGAATGCAGGCTGTCCATGTATTCCGTGGCACAGATGGCTGCTTACCTGCTGTGTGTTTCCGGTGGAATGGCACTGGCGTATTTCCTGAAGACAGATTACGATTACAGGGGTGTGATCTGCATTGTGATTTTATATCTCAGCAGAAACAACCGCCTGCTCCAGTGCGTCCTGGGAGCGTTGTCCTTTCTGTGGGAAATCCCCGCCTCCGCTGCATTCGTATTGATTTACTTATACAACGGAAAACGGGGATTTCAGATGAAATATTTCTTCTATTTATTCTATCCGGTACATTTGCTGATACTATATGCTGTAATTCGGTTTATGCACCTGTAGCAAATTGCGGTTAGAGTTTAAAGACAACTCCGAGAATTGCACCGGCAAGGATCCACACAAGAGGGTGGATCCTTTTTAATTGCTTCATCTGAAGAAGTCCGAAGAAGACAATGCAGATGATGATGTTGGCATATGCCGGAATGTAAGTGGTGCCCGTGACGGTGAAGAGAGAGATTTTGCACAGCTCCAGAACAGCGTACAGAATCAGTGCCGCAACGGTCGGCCGGATTCCGTCAAAGGCGGCCTTGACAATTGGATTGTCACTGAAATTCTTCATGAATTTGGCGATGACCATGATGATGACGAGCGCCGGCAGAACAAGAGATAAGGTTGCCAGGAGCGAGCCGGAGATTCCGGCAGCCTGAAAACCCGCGTAGGTAGCCATGTTGATTCCGACCGGACCGGGGGTACTCTGGCTGATGGCGACCATGTTGCCGAATTCACCGGTGGTAAACCAGTCATATCGTGTGGTTAGATCCAGAAGAAACGGAATGGTGGCCATGCCGCCGCCGACGGAGAAAAGTCCGATTTTAAAAAACTCATAAAACAGATGGAGATAGATCATGACCTGTCACCTCCCTTTTTACTGCGAAATCGTGCATAGATGACACCGAAAACCGCGGCGAGAACGATGACGAGAGCTGTTGGGATCGGGGAGAAGGTGGCCAGAAGAAAAGCAGCCAGAAATAAAAAGACGCCAATCTTATCCTTGATTCCCTTACGCGCCATCATCACAACGGTGTCCAACATCAAAGCACAGACGACAACGCGGATTCCGGCGAATGCGTGGAGCAGTACCGGTGTGTCCATATATTCTTTCAGTGCGGATGCAATCAGTAGAATAATAATGATAGAAGGCGTCACCTCCCCCAGAGTGGCGATGATCCCGCCCAGGACTCCGGCCTGCTGGAAACCAATGTAGGTGGCGGTATTCACAGCGATGATACCGGGGGTACACTGGCCGATCGCATAGATATCCAGCATCTCTTCCTCGGTGGTCCATTTGTATTTATCGACGACTTCTCTTTTTAACATAGGGAGCATTGCGAGACCGCCTCCGAATGTAAGAATTCCTATTTTAAAAAAACTTACATATAATTCCCATAATTTTTTCATCATAATAAGTAGCTCCTTGTGTGTTGTCTGCACTGCGCAGGATCAGCTCTGGTTCTGCTCCGGCACTGCGCAGGTCCTGTTCTGGCATTGTTCTGATCCAGTACCGGTGCAATCCTGGTATATCTGCATGGACTGGACTTCACGCATTAGTATATACTCTCTGCCTGCAAATATCAATCAATACAGTGATGATTTCACCGCCTGCAGGCAGTCTTACGTTTCTGTTCACACGCAAGCTTGACACCTGCTGTCAAGATATGCGCCAAATACGCTTTTGCACGCTGCAGCGCGGCGGACATACGGCATGAGAGCAGACTGTAATACAGAGTTGGCATAAGGTGTGAAGTACGGAAAAACAGGAACGCAAAAATTAAGAATAAGAATATAAAAAAAGTCTAAACATGGTTGACAAATGAAAAGTGGAGTGATATCTTAATAACGTAAGGTGTTAGCACTCAAATATATCGAGTGCTAATAAAGGAAAAACTGGTAAGGAGGTTGAAGAATGGCGAAGGATTACAACCTGAGCGAGAGAAAGTTAATCATACTCAAGGCAATCATTAAGAACTATTTGGAGACCGGAGAGCCGGTTGGTTCCAGAACCCTTTCAAAATACACAGAGTTAAACCTGAGTTCCGCGACAATTCGTAATGAGATGTCGGATCTGGAGGATCTGGGCTATATACTTCAGCCTCACACCTCGGCGGGACGAATCCCGTCGGATCAGGGGTACCGCTTATATGTGAATATGCTGATGGAAGATAAGGAGCAGGAGATCGATGACCTCCGGGAGTCTATGCTGGAGAAAGCGGATAAGATGGAGAAGATTCTCAAGCAGGCTGCAAAGGTGCTGGCGAACAACACGAATTATGCGACTATGATATCGGCGCCGATGAACAGCAGGAATACGCTGAAGTTTATTCAGCTGTCTCAGGTGGATGAGGAGCACATTGTAGCCGTGATTGTTATGGGCGGCAATGTGATTAAAAACAAGATGATCAGTGTGGGCGAAGAGCTTGGCAATGAGAATCTTCTGAAGCTGAATCTTCTGCTGAACAATACTCTGAACGGAATGTCGATCGAGGCAATTAATCTTGGCCTGATTGCGAGACTGAAGGAGCAGGCAGGCATTCACAGTGAGGTGGTAGGAGAAGTACTTGACGCGGTGGCAGAAGCCATTCACGTGGAAGACGACATGGAAATCTACACCAGTGGTGCGACGAACATCTTCAAGTATCCGGAGCTGAGTGACAACCAGAGTGCACAGGAAATTATCAGTGCATTTGAGGAAAAGCAGCAGCTGGCAGAATTGGTCACAGAGACGCTGTCGAGCGAGGCACACAACGGAATCCAGGTATATATCGGAGAAGAAACTCCGGTGAAGACCATGAAGGATTGCAGCGTCGTGACTGCGACGTATGAATTAGGCGAAGGAATGAAGGGTACCATCGGTATCATCGGACCGAAGCGAATGGATTATGAACATGTTATGAAATCGCTGAAGAAGCTGCAGATAGAATTGGATGCGATTTATGATAAAGAACCAAATAAAAGAGAATAGAAAGGTGACGGCCAATGGATAACAATATGAGTAAAGAAGACATGGTCAGAGAAGCTGTGGAGGAGGCAAAAGCCAAGGCAGCAGAGCAGGAAGAACAGCAGACAGAGGATATGACAGAGAATACAGACGGGGATGCAAAAGACACAGTGGCAGCAGCAGAGGAAACCGCTGAGGAAACAGCAGAGGCCACGGCTGAATCAGAAGAATCCGATGTGTCTGAAGAGACTGATTCGGAAGAAAAGCCGGAGAAAAAATCTAAATTATTTGGCAAGAAGAATAAGAAAGACAAAAAAGATGAGAAGATCGAGGAACTTAACGATCGGCTCACACGTCAGATGGCAGAGTTTGACAATTTCCGGAAACGCACAGAAAAAGAAAAGACACAGATGTACGAAGTCGGAGCCAAGGATATTATAGAAAAGATCCTTCCGGTGGTAGATAATTTTGAGCGAGGTCTGGATGCGGTGGCAGAGGAAGAAAAGGGACACCCGTTCATGGAAGGCATGGAGAAGATTTACAAACAGCTGATGACAACGCTGGAAGGCCTGGAGGTAAAACCGATCGAGGCAGTCGGACAGGAGTTCAACCCGGATTTCCACAATGCGGTGATGCATGTGGAGGATGAAAGTCTTGGGGAAAACGTTGTGGCGGAAGAACTGCTGAAGGGGTATATGTACCGTGACAGTGTTGTGAGACACAGTATGGTGAAGGTAGCAAACTGACACAGAGTTCTTGACAAAGTATTATAGAGCCAGGTCCGGAAGAACTTTTTAGTTATATCACCTGAGCAATCAGGTTTTATATATATATGAATTTAACAATTATGAGAATGATTATAAACAGGAGGAAATTATCATGGGAAAAATTATAGGTATTGACTTAGGAACAACCAATAGCTGTGTGGCCGTTATGGAAGGTGGACAGCCAACAGTAATCGCCAACACAGAAGGTGCGAGAACAACACCGTCTGTAGTAGCATTTACAAAGACAGGCGATCGTCTCGTAGGTGAGCCTGCAAAACGTCAGGCAGTAACAAACGCAGAGAAAACGATCTCTTCTATCAAAAGAGAGATGGGTACAGACCACAAAGTAGCAATCGATGACAAAAAATATTCTCCACAGGAGATTTCAGCAATGATCCTTCAGAAACTGAAAACAGATGCAGAGAGTTATCTGGGAGAAAAGGTTTCGGAGGCCGTTATCACAGTGCCGGCTTATTTCAATGATGCACAGCGTCAAGCTACAAAAGATGCAGGTAAGATCGCAGGACTCGATGTAAAACGTATCATCAACGAGCCGACAGCTGCAGCACTTGCATATGGCCTTGACAATGAAAAAGAGCAGAAGATCATGGTATATGACCTTGGCGGCGGTACATTTGATGTATCTGTTATTGAAATCGGTGACGGAGTCATTGAGGTATTGTCTACAGCAGGTAACAACAGACTTGGTGGAGATGACTTTGACCAGAAGATCACAGACTATATGTTAGCAGAGTTTAAGAAAAATGAAGGCGTGGATCTGTCCGCAGATAAGATGGCACTTCAGAGATTAAAAGAAGCAGCTGAGAAAGCGAAAAAAGAATTGTCAAGCGCGACAACGACCAACATCAACCTTCCGTTCATCACTGCTACACAGGATGGTCCGAAGCATTTTGATATGAACCTTACAAGAGCAAAATTTGATGAACTGACACATGACTTGGTAGAGAAGACAGCAGAGCCTGTAACAAGAGCACTTTCTGATGCGGGTATCGCATCTTCTGAACTTGGCCAGGTATTGCTGGTAGGTGGATCTACACGTATTCCGGCTGTACAGGATAAAGTAAAATCACTGACAGGCAAAGAGCCAAGCAAGACTCTGAATCCGGACGAATGTGTTGCACTCGGTGCATCTGTTCAGGGCGGTAAGCTTGCAGGTGATGCGGGCGCAGGAGATATCCTTCTTCTTGATGTAACTCCACTGTCACTTTCCATCGAGACCATGGGTGGTGTTGCGACAAGACTGATCGAGAGAAATACAACAATTCCGACCAAGAAGAGTCAGATATTCTCAACAGCGGCAGATAACCAGACCGCAGTTGACATCAACGTAGTACAGGGTGAGAGACAGTTTGCGAAAGACAACAAGTCACTCGGACAGTTCAGACTGGACGGAATCCCGCCGGCAGGACGTGGAATCCCACAGATCGAGGTTACATTTGACATTGATGCCAACGGTATCGTAAATGTATCTGCAAAAGATCTTGGAACAGGTAAAGAGCAGCATATCACAATCACAGCAGGTTCAAACATGTCTGATGATGATATCGATAAAGCAGTAAAAGATGCAGCAGCATTTGAGGCAGAGGATAAAAAACGGAAAGAAGCAATTGATGCGCGCAACGATGCAGAAGCATTCGTATTCCAGACAGAAAAAGCACTGACAGATGTAGGCGATAAGATTGATGCTGCCGACAAAGAAAAAGTAGAAGCGGATGTGAAGGAACTGAAGGATCTCGTAGAGCAGAACCCGGCTGAGAGCATGACAGAAGAGAAGGTTGCCGAGATGAAAGCTTCTCAGGAAAAACTGATGCAGAGCGCACAGGCTTTATTTGCAAAAGTATATGAGCAGGCAAATCCACAGGGAGCACAGGGAGCAGGTCCGGACATGGGAGCAGGCCCACAGGCAGGACCGGCACCAGAAGGATTCGACGGCGACGACGTAGTAGACGGAGATTATAAAGAAGTCTAGAGCACTTAGTGAGGTAGTTCACGAACTTAGTGCGAAGACTGTTCTTCGGAACTTAGCGAGGTCCTATCGAGCTTAGTCTCGAAGAACTTCAGTGAAACTTAGTGAGGTGGTTCACGAACTTAGTGCGAAGACTGTTCTTCGGAACTTAGCGAGGTCCTATCGAGTTTAGTCTCGAAGAACTTCCTCACTCCTCGAAAATAGATTCTGCGGAACGGAACAGGACGATAGCGGTCCGGTTTGGTCCCGCAGAACTTCTTTATGAAACAATAGATTTGAAATGAAGGGATATGTTATGGCAGACAAACGAGATTATTATGAGGTGCTGGGCGTCGATAAAGGAGCTGATGACGCCGCCTTGAAAAAAGCATACAGAGTCTTGGCAAAAAAGTATCATCCGGATATGAATCCGGGAGATGCGGAAGCTGAGAAAAAATTTAAAGAAGCATCGGAAGCATATGCTGTCCTGAGTGATTCGGAAAAGCGCCGCCAATATGATCAGTTTGGTCATGCAGCGTTTGATGGAGGCGCAGGCGGAGGTGGCGGATTCGGAGGCTTTGACTTCAACGGAGCTGATTTCAGCGATATCTTTGGAGACATTTTTGGAGATATGTTTGGAGGAGGGGGCCGTCGTGGCGGCCGTGCGAGCAATGGTCCGATGAAGGGCGCGAACATCCGTAAGAGTGTGCGCATCACATTCGAAGAAGCTGTGTTCGGCTGCGAAAAAGAAATTGAAGTGATTATGAAGGATCCGTGTACCACATGTAACGGAACAGGTGCAAAGCCGGGAACAAGCCCGGAGACCTGTCCGAAATGTGGAGGTAAGGGACAGGTTGTCTATACTTCCCAGTCGTTTTTCGGAACAGTGCAGAACGTGCAGACATGTCCGAACTGTCATGGAAGTGGAAAGATCATCAAAGAGAAATGTGCGTCCTGTGCAGGAACAGGATACACCTCCAGCAAAAAGAAGATTCAGGTCAAGATTCCGAAAGGAATCGATAACGGGCAGAGTGTGCGCATCAGAGAAAAGGGCGAGCCGGGAGTGAACGGTGGACCGCGCGGCGACCTGCTGGTGGAGGTGAATGTGTCAAGACATCCAATCTTCCAGCGTCAGGATGTGCATATCTTCTCTACGGCACCAATTACATTTGCACAGGCAGCACTCGGCGCAGATATCCGGATCAAGACAGTGGATGGAGAAGTAATCTACACAGTCAAACCGGGAACCAAGACCGACACAAAGGTCAGATTAAAGGGCAAAGGCGTTCCGTCACTCCGCAATTCGGAGGTTCGCGGAGATCACTATGTGACGCTGGTTATTCAGACACCAGATAAATTGAGTGCAGAAGCGAAAGAAGCATTGCGCAGATTTGACGAGGTGTCAGGGAATTCGCTGCATTCTGCGGACCCAAAAACCGCGGAGAGTGAAACAAAGAGCACAAAAGGAAAAAAGAAAGGCTTCATGGATAAAGTTAAAGAGGCGTTTGACGAATAAAAGATTTCAGATATACCAAAACTCCTTCCAGCACTTGCAGATTTAAATGCATGTGCTGGAAGGAGTTTTGTGCGTAAAAGCAGATGCTCAAAAATTGTGATGTCCAGATGAATGAGCCTAAAAAGTTAATTTTAGGCCTGTGATATAAGTGAGCATGGATAGAAATTCTTCAGTCAGTTTGTAATCACTTAGTTCAGGATCCTGACATTTTTGTGTGAGCAGTTCTTTGAAACAACTTACCACAATTGTGTTGGCAAGTTCTACGTTATCTTCGTGGATGTGAGAATCCGGAAGATCGATCAGCGGCATAAGGATAATACGGCAGCGCTCCTTGAAATCTTTTCCATAGTACATGTCTCCGATTTCTTTGGAGTAGTTGTCTACTTCGTCCGGGAACAGTTCGTAATATGATTTCATGATCTCCGTCAGATTATCACTGTATTTCCCAAAGAAAAAGTTATAGAATATCTGGGGGCGCTGAAAAGCGATTCGGCAGAATACTTCCCATATCGTATAAAAATTGTCTGTAGGTGTCAGCTTTTTATAGCTGTACTGCGATAACGCTTTGCTGTATCGGTCAAAATATTTCAGTGATGCCATCAGAATCAGCTGGTTCACGTCGTTGAAATACAGATACAGAGTGGAATTGTGAAATCCGGCCCGGTCCGCAATCTTGCGAATGGAGAGCGCGTCCAGCCCCTCCTCGTCCAAAAGTTCCTGTGTCGCTTTGATGAAGCGGATTGTATTTTGCCGCTTTTGTTCTTGTCTTTCCTGAGTTTCTTCTTTTCCCATAACGAATTCGTACCTTTCCTCATAAAGTTGGAACAGCAATTCGGACATTCACGGTAAGCAGTAAAGCGGACTGCAGTGCCCGCTTCACCGTCCGCGGGCAGTCCAGCGCTGCCGAATATTCATGATTAAGCGTAGTGGTGAACTGTAAGGGTCCGACTGGCGGCTTAATGGCGTGATTGTTTCAAATTGCTGTAAAGTGGTTTTAGTATAACACGCAAAATAATGAGTGTAAAATAAAAAAGCAGAATTTATATTCGGAACATTATAGAAAATAGTAATATCATTTCAAAAGCATTGACAGGAGAAATGCGTGAGCGGTATCTTAGAGGCAGAAAAGGAGGAGCAGCATGAATCAGGAGATGAGAGAGGGAGAGAACGTAGTTTTGTGGACCCGGCAGCTCCCACAGGTCTGGGAGGAACTTCAGGAGAAAGGTGTTTACCGCGTAAAAGAAGAATATATCGTGTTGAAGAACGATACTATTGCGGATTACTATCTGGAATTGTATCGGTGGTATACGAGGGAGGCGGGGAAGTACCTGGAGCTGGAACCGGAAGAGCAGTATCCGGTCTGGCTGTCTCTGGATGAGGGGAATATGCTCCAGCCGACTGAGAACACGGTGATTCTGAAGCTGGAAATCCCGCGGAATCAGTTTCTGTTCTGCAACACGGATGCATGGGGGTACCGGGTGAATTACTGGTATATTCCGACCGATGACGAGGATGCAAAAAAACATGAAGCAGAGCTGAAGCGGTACGGTATCCACAGCGATGACGAAATCATATTGACGGACAAGGGAAATTTTTATCCGGCGCTGAAACGGAAAATCACGGATAGCTGGGAGCGGGTGTTCACATTGAAGACCGATAAAAAAGAGATGATGGTTGCCACAGCATGGGAGATTCGCAGAGAGTGGGTAAAAGAGGTGAGACGCTACGATGGAGAATAATTATGTTACGATGTGGACCGCGCAGGCACAGATCGTGCTGGATGCCCTGGAGCGGGATGGTATCTACTATGTGAAAAAAAGTTACATTGACCAGAAGTACCGGGAGACGGCATGGAGCTTTCGGACTGCCTATACATTTTTCACAGAGAATGCGCAGCGAATAATTCCGAAACCGGAGAAAGCGGAGTCGCCGGTGTGGATGTTCAAAGATCCCAGATGGGCGAAGGCCGGCGAGGGAGCATCCACACTGAAGCTTCACATTCCCTGTGATCAACTGATCCTGTTTGACCGGAGAAAATGGACAAAGATTTTAAGTCTGGATTATATCGGCGACGAGGGAGAATGCAGGGAGTTTGAAAAAGAACTGGAACGGCAGGGGATTATGACGAGCTCAGATGTGTTTGAGAGACCATTTTACCCAATGGTGAAGAAGAAAATCATGAAAAGCTGGGAAAGATTATTTCTGGACGAAAAAATAGAAGAGGAATACGTGCAGGGAGCAGCGTGGTTTCTGAAAAAGGAATGGGTCTGCCAGGAATAAGCTTAGAAAAGTGCAATGGGAAAATGAATAGATCAATTAAAATAAAATTGCAAGATATGTTCACATTTCAAGTGGAATGTGAACATATTTTTTTGCGAAAAAAATTGTGTGCCAAAAAACTTTCGTCTGATAATGCTGTAAAAGCCCGCAGATACGCTATATAGATAAAAACTATAAGCGCGCTTATAGATAACTATTGACAAATAAAAGACAAGTTGATATATTTGTTGTATAAAACAACGAATAAGCGTGCTTATTAAACGCTGTTTATGGCAAAATGCATATAGAAAAGAGCTATGCGAAAATCAAAGGAGGTAAATCATGAAACTGGAAATTGGTAATTTCTATGTGAAGGATATTGTGTTTGGTGACAATTTATCTTTCAAGGACGGTGTATTGGTTATTAACAAGGAAGAGGCACTTGCATTTATCCGCGAGGATGAAAGAATCACAGAGGCGGAGCTTTACATTGCAAAGCCAGGTGATAAAATTCGGATGTGCCCTGTAAAAGAGGCAATCGAGCCAAGAACTCGCCTCGATGACAGAGGAGTATTTCCGGGATACACAGGAGAGCTGGCAGCAGCGGGTGAAGGAACATTACATGCATTGAAAAACTGCAGCGTACTTGTTGTCGGAAAACACTGGGGCGGTTTCCAGGACGGTGTGATCGATATGAGCGGAGAAGGGCAGAAATATACATATTTCGGACAGTTGAACAACATCGTTCTCGTTGCAGATACAAACGAAGATTTTGAGAAGAATGAGCAGCAGAAGAAAAATGACGCGCTGAGACGTGCTGGACACAAACTTGCAGAATTTATCGGAGCATGTGTGAAAGAACTGACACCAGAGGATACGGAAACATTTGAACTGGGGCAGATTATCAAGCGCGATGCTGAGGTGGAAAAATTACCATCGGTCGTATACGTGATGCAGCCACAGTCACAGATGGAAGAGATGGGGTACAACGATCTGGTCTACGGATGGGATATGAACCATTTCGTACCGACACTGATGCATCCAAACGAAGTGCTTGACGGTGCACTTGTATCAGGAAGCTTCATGCCTGTATCTTCCAAATGGTCTACCTATGATTTCCAGAACAGCCCGAACATCAAGGCGCTGATGAAAGAGCATGGAAAGACAATCAACTTCCTCGGTGTGATTATGTCAAACCTGAACGTAGCACTGGAACAGAAAGAACGTTCTGCAATCTTTGTTGCACAGATGGCTAAGAGCCTTGGCGCTGACGGAGCAGTGGTAGCAGAAGAAGGCTATGGCAATCCGGATGCCGATTTTGTTGGATGTATCGTAGCACTGGAAGATGTCGGCGTTAAGACAATCGGTGTTACAAATGAGTGTACAGGACGTGATGGAAAATCTCAGCCACTGGTTACATTAGATGAGAAATGTGACGCAATCGTATCATGCGGTAACGTATCAGAATTAATTGACTTGCCTCCAATGGAGACAGTACTCGGAGAACTTCAGGCGCTTGCGAGAGACGGATTGTCAGGCGGCTGGGCAGGAGATGAGATCTTAGGACCTTCCGTAAGAGAAGACGGATCTATCATTCTGGAAAATAACTCGATGTTCTGTGGTGACCAGGTAGTGGGATGGTCTCCAAAAACCATGAAAGAATTCTAATAGAGGTGACGAAATGAAAAAAGCGATAGTATATGTAAATCAATTTTTTGGTCAGATCGGTGGAGAAGACAAAGCGGGAGCTGAGCCAGAAATTCACGAGGGACAGATTGGTCCTGCAATGCAGTTTGCAAAAGAGTTAGATGATACAGAAGTAACACATACCATTATCTGTGGTGATAACTATATGGGATCAAACACAGAAGAAGCGGTTGCCACAATTCTTGGTATGCTGGAAGGAAAAGAGATGGATATCTTCCTTGCAGGTCCGGCATTTCAGGCTGGCCGTTACGGAGTGGCATGTGGTACAATCTGTAAAGCGGTAAAAGAAAAATTCGGTGTTCCGGTTGTTACTTCTATTAACGAAGAGAACCCGGGCGCAGAGATGTTTAAAAAAGATATGTATATTCTGAGAGGCGGCAATATTGCTTCTAAGATGAAAAAAGACGTTAAGGCTATGGCTGTGGTTGCCAACAAGCTTTTGAAAGGTGAGGCTGTAGGAAGTGCAGACGAAGATGGTTACTTCGCAAGAGGAATCCGCCACCAGGTTTGGCTGGAGGATGGAAAGCCTGCTTCTGAGCGTATGATCGACATGCTGGTAAAGAAACTTAACGGAGAACCGTTCCAGACAGAGCTGCCAATTCCAAAATTGGACCGCGTACCGATTGCTCCGGCTATCAAGGATCTTTCAAAGGCAAAGATCGCACTGCTCAACACTGGTGGTATCGTACCGGTAGACAATCCGGATCGCATCCAGTCAGCATCTGCTACACGTTGGGGAAAATATGACATTTCTGGTACAGAGGCGCTCAAGGGTGGTGAGTACAAGACGATTCATGCTGGTTTCGATCCGGCAGCGGCAGATGCGGATCCGAATGTAATCACTCCGGTAGATGCACTGAAAGTATTAGAAAAAGAAGGAGTGATCGGAAGCCTTCATTCTTACTTCTATACAACAGTCGGTACAGGAACAACCGAGGCTGAGGCTGCAAGAATGGCCCGCGAGATTATTCCGCTGCTTCAGGAAGATCACGTTGACGGTGTGATCATGGTCTCTACCTGAGGTACCTGTACACGTTGCGGTGCAACGATGGTAAAAGAAGTAGAAAAAGCTGGATTCCCGATCGTTCAGATGTGTAATCTGATTCCGGTTGCCAAGACAGTTGGCTCTAACAGAATCGTTCCGACGATCTCTATTCCATATCCACTTGGTGATCCTGCTACATCAAAAGAGGATCAGTGGAAATTGCGTTATCACAGAACGAAGGTCGCTGTTGAGAGCCTTGCGACAGAGATTGAAGAGCAGACAGTATTCAGAGTGTAATATAGATATTTGAAACTGTATGCAATTAGAAAAAGCCCGGGGTTATGGGCTTTTTCTATAATAAAATAAATGTGGGCAGTGTACCCGATGCTCACATGGAAATACATGATTTGGGGACTTACAAAATATACTGCGTTTGGGGGCATAAAAAGCAGTATCATATTTAAAGGAGAAGGATATGGAAAAAAAGAACACCAGTAAATCAGTATTTTATATCTCCCTCGTATTGGTTGCGATTATCGCAGTGTGGTCGGTAGCCTTTAACGAAAGCTTTACGAAAGTATCCAATGCAGCCTACACATTTTTTACAGTTGATTTTGGTTGGCTTTATCTGCTGGCTATGATCGTATTTTTGTTTTTTATTGCTTATGTAGGTTTTGGAAGATATGGGAAAATTCGTCTCGGTGGAGATGATTCCAGGCCGGAATACAGTAATATGACATGGTTTGGACTTCTGTTCGGCTGTGGTATGGGAGTCGGGCTTGTATTCTGGGGGGTTGCGGAACCGCTGAGTCACTATATTAATCCAACGGACGGAATTGAGAGCGCGTCTGCCGGAGCGGCTGATTTCGCGATCAAGTCATTCTTCACTCATTGGGGAATCCTTCCGTGGGCGAACTATGCAATCATCGGACTGGCTCTTGCATATTTTATGTTCCGCAAGGACAAAAAGAGTCTGATCAGCTGTATTCTGGAACCATTGATTGGTGAAAAGCTTGCGAACGGCTGGCTTGGAAAACTGATCGACATTTTGGCAGTATTTGCCACAGTGGCCGGAATTGTTACATCACTTGGTCTTGGCACCATGCAGATCAACGCCGGAATCCATACGCTGTTTGGAATCCCGGTCAATCTTACGGTACAGATCGTGATTGTTGCGGTCGTGACGGTGATATATATATCTTCGGCGGTATCGGGACTGGAAAAAGGTATCTCTATTATTTCTGATGCGAACCTGTATATTGCAATCGGTCTGCTGATTGTATGTTTTATCGTGGGGCCAAAAGTAGAAGTTCTGAATAGTTTTGTCAATGGTATGGGACAATATATAGGAAACTTCATCCCGGATGCGCTGAAAATAGCATCGTATGGCGATAACAGCTGGCTGGGCAGCTGGAGACTGTACTACTGGGCATGGTTTATTGCCTGGGCACCGTTTGTAGGTGTGTTTGTTGCCCGCATCTCCAAAGGACGTACAATCCGTGAATTTGTGCTGGGAGTCGTGCTCGTTCCTGCGGCAGCTTCCTGCGTGTGGGGTGCTGTATTTGGAAACCTGGGAATAAATCTTGGAGCAAAAGGCATTCTTTCGATTGAGGCATTGAAAGAGGTAGTTGCGACGCCGGAGACCGGACTGTTTCTGGTCCTCAGAGAATATCCGCTAGGGTTTATCCTGTCTCTTGTTGCAATTGTATCGCTGTGCGCGTTCTTCGTCACCTCGGCGAACTCGGGGGTATATGTGCTCTCTATGCTGACATCAAACGGAAACATCAACCCGCCGAACAGCAAAAAGATTCTTTGGGGTGTGATTCAGTCAGTGATGGCAATTGGACTGCTTATGGCAGGAGGATTAAAACCGCTTCAGACAATTTCGCTGGCGGCCGCGTTCCCATTTATATTTGTAATGTTCGCGGCATGCGTTTCGCTCTTAAAAGCACTCAAAACAGAGAAGAAACAGTAGTATGTCGGATAATAGCAGAATTACCAAATGAATTGACAGATTCTTGTGCAACATTGTTAAAACATTAACACGAAAAAAGGGTGAATTGTGCAGATTTAATAAAAAAATAGAAAAAAAAGTATTTTATGCATTGATATTTTTGGAGTTCGGATATATACTGTTAGTACAATAATGATAAAAAGGAGAAGAATGCTATGAGCAAAATTTATGACGTGGTTATTCTTGGCGCAGGCCCTGCAGGATTGGCAGCTGGATTGTACGCTGGAAGAAGCCGCCTTTCTACGCTGATTGTAGAAAAGGGAAAAGATGGCGGCCAGATCGCTATTACAGATGAGATTGAGAATTATCCTGGACAGACTGTGGAAGGTGAGAGCGGACCGTCTCTGATTGAGAGAATGACACAGCAGTGCGAGAAGTTTGGGGTAGAGAGAGTCTCAGACGTAATTAACGATGTTGTACTTGAAGGCGATGTGAAAAAGCTGATCAGTGCAAAGGGAGAGTATTGTGCTAAGACGGTAATCATCGCAACGGGTGCGTTCTCAAGACCAATCGGATGCAAGAACGAAAAAGAATTTATGGGCAAAGGTGTTTCTTACTGTGCTACATGTGATGCAAACTTTTTCGAGGACTTTGAAGTGTATGTTGTCGGCGGCGGAGACTCTGCTGTTGAAGAGGCAATGTATCTTACAAAATTCGCAAGAAAAGTTACCGTTATTCACAGACGTGACGAACTTCGTGCAGCAAAATCCATTCAGGAAAAGGCATTTAAGAATGACAAGCTTTTCTTTATGTGGGATTCAGTAGTAGAAGAAGTGAACGGAGATGGAATCCTTTCTTCTATGACCGTGAAAAACGTAAAGACTGGTGAGCTGACAACAATCGAAGCTGACGAGGATGACGGAATGTTCGGTGTGTTCGGATTTATCGGAACACTGCCTAACTCAAAGATTTTTGAAGGAAAAGGTGTTGAGCTCGACGAGAGAGGATACATTCCTACAGACGCAGACATGCACACAAATATTCCTGGCGTATTTGCCGCAGGAGATATCCGTGTGAAGAGCCTTCGTCAGGTTGTAACAGCAGCTGCTGACGGAGCGATCGCAGCAACACAGTGCGAGAAGTATATTGGTGAGATGGAGTAATCCACAAAACATTTAGAAATTTGGGAGGACATGAACAATGTTAGAAGTAGATAAGAAAACATTTGAAACAGAAGTATTAGGCGCAGAAGGATATGTATTCGTAGATTTCTTTGGTGACGGATGTGTGCCATGCCAGGCTTTAATGCCATTCGTACATGGATTAGCTGACAAATACGGTGATAAATTAAAATTCACATCACTGAACACAACAAAAGCTCGTCGTCTTGCAATCGGACAGAAAATCTTAGGACTTCCTGTTATGGCTATTTACAAAGATGGAGAGAAAGTAGAAGAACTGATCAAAGATGATGCTACAGAAGCAAACATCGAGGCGATGGTTCAGAAATATATCTAAGCGCATACATATGCGGCTGAGATAGCAGTCAGAGTTACGGAGCAGTACAATTTATGTTCCGGCTCAAGGAACTAGCGTATGAGCTACAAGGCTTTTACGGAAATGCGGACGCGTTTCTAATAAAACAAATTAAAATCAAACAGAAAGAAAGGAGGAAATTATCATGGCAATTTTGAAAGACAAAAAAGTTGTTATTATAGGTGACCGTGATGGAGTCCCGGGACCGGCTATTGAAGAATGTGTAAAAACAGCCGGCGGAGACGTGATTTTTTCTTCAACAGAGTGTTTCGTCTGAACAAGCGCAGGCGCAATGGATCTTGAAAACCAGAAAAGAGTAAAAGAATTTGCTGAGCAGTATGGCGCAGAGAACGTAGTAGTTGTTGTCGGTGCCGCTGAAGGTGAAGCTGCAGGTCTTGCAGCAGAAACCGTAACAGCAGGTGATCCTACTTTTGCAGGTCCATTGACAGGGGTCCAGCTTGGACTCACGACATATCATGTATGTGAACCAGAACTGAAGAAAGAGTTTGACGAAGCTGTTTACGATGAGCAGGTGGGTATGATGGAAATGGTACTCGACGTTGACGATATCGTAGATGAGATGTCATCTATCCGTGACGAATACTGTAAGTATTTATAAATCGAATTTATATAATTTGAATTCCTAGTGGCGGTGAGGTTAAAAATCAGCCTCACCGTTTTTTTATCTTTTAGAGAAAGGTGGACATAATTACAATGAACAGTGTAATAAAAGGAGCGAGCTATGTGCTGGCACATACTCCGGAAATGGTAATAAATAATGGAACAACCCAGACAACAGAGAGAGTTGTTAATCCAGACTCAGAATACTTAAAAGAATTACGCGGCCATCTTCGTTCTTACGAAGATTGTGTAAATTACTGGCCAAATCAGGTTTACATTGGAAACGCACATCCAGATGAACTGGCAAAGGTTGAATTTCCATATTATGACAAGCCAAAAGCTGATTCCGAGAGATACGGAAAATACGGCGAGATCATGCCGGAGGCAGAATTTATTCTCCTGGCACAGGCTTGTGACATGTTCGAAGTTATCGAACTTGACAAAGAGTTCGTAGCAGCACATAAGGACGCTTTTGCAGCAGATCCGGTTATCACCGAGGACATTGTTGCGAAGGTAGTTGAGGGCGTTGAGCTTTCAGAAGTTGAGCATTTCGTAAATGACGAGCACGCAGAAGGTCTTTATTTTGAAGGCAAACTGGTGGGTTGTGTTAAGAGAGCACATGATATCGACTCCAATCTTTCTGCACACGTTATGCACGAGAACATCATGAGTAAAGCATCAAGCGTTCTTGCACTGTTATATGCAGTAAGAAATACAGGAATTGACAAAGAAGATGTTGAGTATGTAATCGACTGTGCTGAAGAAGCATGCGGTGACATGAACCAGAGAGGCGGCGGTAACTTTGCAAAGGCTGCTGCAGAAGTAGCTGGTCTGATGAAAGCTACCGGATCTGACTCACGTGGATTCTGTGCCGGCCCTGCACATGCATTAATCGAAGCTGCAGCACTGGTTAAATCCGGAGCATACAAATGTGTAGCAGTTACAGCTGGTGGCTGTACAGCTAAATTAGGTATGAATGGTAAAGATCATGTGAAAAAAGGTCTTCCGATTCTTGAAGACTGCCTGGCAGGTTTCTGTGTAATCATCGCTGAGAATGACGGTGTGAGCCCTGAAATCAACCTGGACATCCTTGGACGTCATACTGTAGGTACAGGAAGTGCACCACAGAACGTTATCGGAAGTCTTGTTGCTGATCCACTTGAGAGAGTTGATATGAAGATTACAGATATTGACAAATTCTCACCGGAGATGCAGAATCCAGACATCACAAAACCGGCAGGAGCTGGAGATGTACCGCTTGCTAACTACAAGATGATTGCAGCACTTGCTGTAAAACGTGGCGAGATCGACAAAGCCGCTATGAAGACATTCCCAGAGGAGCACGGCTTAACAGGATGGGCTCCGACACAGGGACATATTCCTTCAGGTGTACCGTATATCGGATTCGCAAGAGAAGACATTCTTGAAGGCAAGATCAGAAATGCAATGATCATTGGAAAAGGATCTTTGTTCCTTGGAAGAATGACAAACCTGTTCGATGGTGTTTCTTTCGTAATTCAGGCAAACACAGGAGCAGAAGATAACAGCGGTGTATCTGAAGAAGAAGTAAAAGGATTAATCGCAAAAGCAATGAAAGATTTTGCTGCATCAATGATGGCAGAATAGAGAGGTGGATACAAATGGCAAATGGAATTGAAAAAATGATTGCCGAAACCTTTCTGGATATGGCAGAGGGACTGGAGACCGGAAGTTTTGGAAAAAGACCGAAAGTCGCTCTGACAGGTATGGGCAGTGAGCACGGCGAGGAAAACTCAATGGCAGCTGCAATCGAAGCAGCAAAGGACGGAATCGATGTTTATTATATTGGAACATTAGAGGCAGAAGGCGTTACAACAATCAAGGTTGCGAATGACGAAGAAGGCCACGACAAGATGGAAGAGATGCTGAAGAACAAAGAGGTTGATGCCGCTGTTACAATGCATTTCCCATTCCCGATCGGTGTTTCAACAGTAGGTCGCTGCGTAACACCTGCAAAAGCAAAAGAGATGTTTGTTGCGAATACAACAGGAACATCCAGCACAGATCGTATCGAAGGTATGATTAAAAATGCAATTTATGGTATTATCGCAGCAAAAGCATGCGGCAATGCAAACCCAACAGTAGGTATCCTGAATGTGGATGGCGCTCGTCAGACAGAGAAAGCTCTGAAACAGTTAAAAGATCAGGGATACGGTATTGAATTTGCAGAGTCAGGACGTGCTGACGGTGGTTGTGTCATGAGAGGAAATGATATCCTTCAGGCATCACCGGACATTATGGTAACAGATTCTCTGACAGGTAATATTCTGGTGAAGATGCTTTCATCATTCCAGACAGGCGGAAGCTTTGAAGCAACTGGATTCGGATATGGCCCTGGTATCGGAGAAGGCTATGATCAGTTAGTTATGATCGTATCCCGTGCATCCGGTGCACCGGTTATCGCAAATGCAATTCGCTATGCAGGTCAGCTTGTAAGAGGAAAAGTATTTGAAGTAGCAAAAGCAGAGTTCAAGGCTGTGAAAAAAGCAGGTTTAAAAGAAATCTTAGAAGCTCACAAAGCTGCTTCTAAACCGGCTGCAGCTGTAGAAGATGTAAAAGAGCCACCAAAAGAGATCGTAACAGCACAGATTCCTGGAATCGAAGTTATGGATCTTGAGGATGCAGTAAAGGTTCTTTGGAAAATCAACATTTATGCTGAAAGCGGAATGGGCTGTACCGGACCGATCATTCGTGTTTCCGATGCAAACCTGGCGAAAGCAGAAGAAGAATTAAAGAAGAGTGGTTACATTAACTAATCGCATATTGTAGCAAACCATGTTATTCCTGTGCAGATTGTACGTTATCTTTCTGCACAGGAATTATGATTACTGGGGAGTTATTTGATAATTTTATGATAAAGAGATAGTTATAGAAAAAAACTATAATAAAAAATGAAAAGATAAAAAATTTAAAGAGGTCTTTAGAAGTCTGTTTGAATAAATGCTGTAAGTATTGAATATACAAAAGTATTAGACGAAAAATATTAAAGACACAATTTGTTAGATGTATAATGTATTAAATATAAAATTGAAGAGAACGAGAATACGGAGTAAGGAGATAAGAGATGAAAAAAGATGTTAGATTGACTCAATTAGCAAAAACCTCTGGTTGAGCTGCCAAAATAGGTCCGGAGACCCTTGCCCAGGTACTGGGTAAGTTACCGAAATTCCACGATGACAATCTTCTGGTTGGAATAGAGACATCTGATGACGCAGCGATATACAAGATTACGGATGATATTGCTATGATTCAAACGGTTGATTTCTTTACTCCCATTGTCGATGATCCATATATGTTCGGCCAGATTGCAGCAGCTAATTCACTGAGTGATGTTTATGCTATGGGAGGAGAGCCGAAAATTGCGCTCAATATCGTGGGGTTCCCGAACTGCCTGGACCCTTCTATCTTAGGGGATATCTTAGCAGGCGGTGCAGACAAAGTTAAAGAGGCGGGAGCAGTTCTGGTCGGAGGCCATTCTGTGCAGGACGATGAACCAAAATACGGATTGTGCGTATCCGGTTTTGTTCACCCGAATCACATATTTAAGAATTATGGATGCAAGCCGGGGGATGTGCTGATTCTCACAAAGCAGGTGGGAAGTGGTATCGTCAACACGGCAATTAAGGCCGAGATGGCTTCGGACAGGGCAATCAGAGAAGTGACGACAGCCATGTCCTCATTGAACAGAAAAGCAAAAGAAGTAGTGGAAATCTATCCGGTTAATGCGTGTACCGATATTACCGGGTTCGGACTGTTGGGACACTGTGTGGAGATGGCGGAGGCAAGTGAGGTCACATTTGAACTGAATGTGCACGATGTGGCGTATTTTAAGGATGCCATTGCCTACGCGAAGACCGGTCTGGTTCCGGCGGGAGCGTATAAGAATCGTGGGTATTCGGCAGCAAAAGTGGACATGCACAACATTGCGGAACACTACATTGATCTGCTCTATGATCCACAGACATCCGGTGGGCTGCTGATCAGCGTGGAGCCGCAGTATGTCGATGCCATAATGGACGAATTTGAAAAGGCACACATGGACACAACTGTTTCCGTAATTGGAACCGTAAGCGAGAAAAGTGACAAACTGATCCGTCTTCATTGATGGAACGTCCTTAAGCAGTCCCCTCACTTCTGGCGCGCTGAGTGCCCAAATGGAAGGTGGAGGAAAACGTGCCGAAAAAGACAAATAAATGAAGTTTAAGAGGGTAAAATATGAACAAGAATCTTTTATACCGAAGCATTCCAAAAGTGGATATCCTTCTCGAACAGGAAGAAATCCAGAGTCTGATCGACCAGTATGGGAGAGATGTTGTGATGGATGCCATCCATGAGAGAATGGAAACTCTGAGAAAATTTATTGGAAATTGTGACGAGGAAGAAACAGCAAAACACAAGATTGATGATCTGCAGGCCGATATCCGGAAATCTGTGCAGGCTCTGTACACGCCGAATATGCGTGCCGTGATCAATGGAACAGGGACAATTCTGCATACGAATCTGGGACGTGCGCCAATCAGTCAGGAGCATGCAAAAAAACTGGCGGAGATCGTGACAGGGTATTCGAATCTGGAGTACAATCTGGAGGAAGGAAGACGTGGAGAACGCTATTCACATTTTGAAAAGCTGCTCTGCAAGCTGACCGGAGCGGAGGCTGCTATGGCGGTGAACAACAATGCCGCAGCAGTGATGCTGATACTGAATGCGATGGCGAAGGGCGGCGAGGTAGTCGTATCGCGTGGAGAACTGGTCGAGATAGGCGGCAAGTTCCGAATCCCGGATGTGATGGAACAGAGCGGGGCTTCTCTGGTGGAGGTCGGTACCACAAACAAGACACATTACTCCGACTATGAGGAGGCAATTACAGAGGAGACGAAAGCACTCCTGAAGGTGCATACAAGTAACTATCGGATCGTCGGTTTTACGGATACGGTTACCATCGATGAGCTGGTTCCCATTGCAAAGGAGCATGATCTTCCAATCATAGAAGATCTGGGGAGTGGTGTGCTGATCGATCTGTCCAGATATGGACTCACTTATGAGCCTACCGTACAGGACTCCATTCGAAAAGGTGCTGATGTTGTATGTTTCAGCGGTGATAAGCTGCTTGGAGGACCGCAGGCCGGAATCATCATTGGAAAGAAAAAATACATTGATATGATGAAGAAAAACCAGATGACAAGAGCTCTGCGAATCGACAAATTTACGGCGACAGCTCTGGAACTGGTACTGCAGGAGTATTTATCCGAGGAAAAGGCGGTACAGAATATCCCGGTTCTGCGCATGATTCATGAATCACAGGAAGCGGTGGCGGACAGAGCCAACGCCCTAAAGCAGATGATCGACAATGCACAGCTGGCGGCGGATACAGGTGTGGAGCCATGTGAAGCACAGATCGGCGGAGGATCACTCCCATTGGAGCGAATCCCGAGCATGGCGGTGACAATTAAGCCACACAACATCAGTGTGCCGAAGCTGGAGGAACAGATGCGGAGTCTTCCGATTCCGATTATTCCGAGAACTGTGAACGATACCGTTTATCTGGATATCCGGACAATAGAGTCAAGATGGTTTGAAAAGATAGTGGAAATGCTGGGAGAATTGTTAGTATGAAGAATATCATCATAGGAACGGCGGGGCATATTGATCACGGTAAGACAACGTTGATCAAAGCACTGACCGGGCGAAATACCGACAGATGGGAAGAAGAGCAGAGAAGGGGGATTACCATAGATCTTGGATTCACCTACTTTGATACCAAAAGCGGAGACCGGGTTGGAATTATAGACGTGCCCGGTCATGAGAAATTTATTAATAACATGGTTGCAGGTGTGGTGGGAATGGATCTGGTTATGCTGGTCGTTGCCGCTGACGAGGGAATTATGCCACAGACCCGCGAGCACATTGATATACTGGGACTGCTGGGAATGCAGAAAAGTATTCTGGTCCTGAACAAGTGTGACCTGGTGGATGACGAATGGATCGAACTTGTGGAAGAAGACATCAAGGAGGAACTGAAGGACACCTTTCTCGAAAATGCGCCGATTGTACATGTCTCGGCGGCGACGGGACAGGGGCTGGATGAACTGAAGGATACGATTGACCATCTGATGAAGGATGAAGTCGTGGCAAAGGACACAAAAACCATTCCGAGACTGCCCATCGACAGAGTATTTACTCTGAGTGGATTTGGGACGATCATTACAGGTACACTGATTTCCGGAACTATTTCCAAAGAGGATGTGCTGGAGATGTATCCAATTGAGCGGGAATGCAAAATCCGCAGTATTCAGGTGCACGGAAAAGACCAGGATGTGTGCGAGGCCGGACAGCGCGTCGCAATTAACCTGTCGAATGTGAAAAAGAAAGAGATCAGCAGAGGCTGCGTCATCGCTGCCAGGAACAGTATGAAAAACACAGATATGCTGGATGTGAAACTGACGGTTCTGAATGATTCTATGCGAATCGTGACCAACCACGAGCGGCTTCATCTGTATACGGGAACGAGCGAGATACTCTGCCGCGCCGTGCTGTTGGACAAAGACGAGATCGGCCCGGGAGAAAGCGGTCTGGTTCAGCTCCGATTGGAGGAGCAGATCGCGCTGAAGAGGGGCGATCGTTTTGTGGTGCGTTTTTATTCGCCGATGGAGACGATTGGAGGCGGTGTTGTTCTGGAGCCGAATCCGACGCGAAAGAAGCGGTTTGATGCCAATGCAATTGAGGAACTGAAAAGAAAAGAGTCCGGATCGCTGGCAGATATCATGGAACTTCACATCAAAGAGCATGGAGATACCATGATTACATTGAATGAGCTTGCCAAGACGATGGCTCATTCTGTGGATGAACTGCAGGAATATCTGGAAGAGTTAAAAGAGAGTGGTGCAATATATGTATTTTCCATGAAGAAGGATATATATTTATGGCATAAAGAAAGTGAATTTGCGCTGCGTCAGAAAATAGAGCGTGATCTCACGAAGTATCATGAGAAATATCCGTTCAGGTTCGGTATGAAAAAAGCGGAGATTCACATGACGTATCTGAAAAAAGTAAAGCCGAATGTATTTGATGCATACATTGACTTTCTCGTTGCAGAAAATGCAGTGTGCAGAAAAGAAGAGTTCCTTTATCTTCCGGACTTTACAGTTTGCAAGGATGATGCGTACAAAGCAATAGAGAAAATAATTACAGAAGCTTTTGAAAAAGCAGGGTACGATTTTGTACGTTTCTCAGAAATTGAGTTTGGAAAAACATCTGGAGATAAGGCAGATGATGTTCTGAACATCATGATCGTGGAGAAGACGGTCACACGGATCAATGATGAGATGTTTACTATGAGCCATCTGATGGATGAAGCGAAAGAAAAGATTCAGCAGCACTTACAGAAGGAAAATCTGATTACGATCGCTCAGGTTAGAGACATGTTTTCAACCAGCCGGAAAAGCGCGAAGCCGATTCTGGAATATATGGATAGTATCAAAGTTACAAAGAAGGTTGGAGCAGAGAGTGAGAGGGTAGCATATCTATGAATTTAAAACAATTAGAAGCTTTTGTAAAAGTTGCGGACAACAAAAGCTTTTCGAAAACCGCAAAGGCTTTATTTTTGACACAGCCGACAATAAGCGCGCATATCTCATCCCTTGAAAAAGAGCTGGGAGTACGGCTATTTTCCAGAAACACCAAAGAGGTCAATCTCACAGAAGATGGAAAACGCCTCTATCAATATGCATATGAGATCGTGGAGCTGCAGAGCCGGATCGAAGTTCTTTTTCTGAACGATAAGAAAGATGAAAAGAAAAAAGTGACGATTGCAGCATCGTCCATCCCGGCACAGTACATTTTGCCGGAGATACTGGGGAAATTCAGCGAGCGGTATCCGAATATTCAGTTCAAGATTACCGAGACAGACAGCGCAAAGGTTGTGGAATCGGTGTCCAGACATATGGTGGATATCGGGTTTACCGGCACGATTCTTGAAAAAAAGGATTGCACGTATGTACCGTTTTATGCGGACGAGCTGGTGGCGATCACACCGAATACCGAAAAATACCGCATGATCAAAGCACAGGAGAAAGACTTGAAATGGATTCTCAGGGAACCGGTCATTGTTCGTGAGGAGGGTTCCGGTACCAGAAAAGAAGCGGAGCGCCTGCTGAAGAAAGCAGGCATTGATGTGGAGAAACTGAATGTGGTTGCCAATATTGAAAACACGGAGGCTATCAAAAAATCTGTGAAAAACGGCATTGGAATTACGATGATATCAAAGCTTGCGGCACAGGAAGAGATCAACAGCGGGACAATCCTTGCATTTCCGATGGGACAGAAGAGAGAGGGAAGACATCTGAATCTGGTTTTTAACAAGAATTATGCACTCTCATCATCCGCGGAACGGTTTGTGAAAGTCATGAACGATATTTTTCATATGTTAGATAATCAGGCGGCATCAAAAAAGTAAAAAAACGGCCCTGTTTATAGAGTGAATCTATAAACAGGGCCGTTTCATTATCATTATTGATTAGACGTAGAAATGTGTACAAGATATACTAAAGCTATAGGGAAAAATGTAAAAATCAAGGGAGATTATACAATGATTTATTTAGACAATGCGGCGACAACAATGAAAAAGCCGCAGGAAGTAGTGGATGCGGTAGTCCATGCAATGGGATCTTTGGGAAATGCCGGGAGAGGCGTTCATTCGGCTTCTCTGGAATCGTCGAGAACGGTGTTTGATACCAGAGAGAGGCTGGCCGCATTTTTTCATGCCGACAGTCCGAAGCAGATCGTGTTCACCTCTAACTCAACAGAGGCATTGAATACGGCAGTCAAGGGTGTTTTAAATCCCGGCGATCATGTGATTACGACAATGCTGGAGCACAATTCTGTGCTGCGTCCGCTCTATGAGCTGGAGCGCGCAGGTGTCGAGTTGTCTTTCGTGCAGAGCAGCCGTCAGGGAACCGTTGATTATGAGGATTTTGAGAAAGAAATTCGGGAGAATACAAAGGCCATTGTCTGTACACACGGATCGAATCTGACGGGGAATCTGGTGGATATCAAAAGGGTGGGTGAGATTGCTAAAAAGCACGATCTGATTTTCATCGTGGATGCTTCTCAGACTGCAGGCGTATTCCCCATAGATGTGAAGGACATGCACGTGGACATCCTGTGTTTCACAGGGCACAAGGGACTGCTTGGTCCCCAGGGAACCGGCGGGATGTGCGTACGGGAAGGTCTTGTGGTCCGTCCTCTAAAAACCGGTGGAAGCGGTGTGCAGACTTACAGTAAGACACATCCGGTCGAGATGCCCACGGCGCTGGAGGCGGGCACCCTGAACGGACATGGTCTCGCAGGTCTGGATGCGGCAGTTCAGTATCTGGAGAAAAAAGGAATCGATGAGATCCGGAGGGAAGAGCAGCACCTGATGTGGCGGTTTTATGACGGAGTCAAAGATCTTCCGGGGGTGAAGATCTATGGCGATTTCGACAGGAGTCAGGAACGGTGCGCAATTGTGACACTCAATATCGGGGATTATGATTCATCCGAGGTGAGCGATGAACTCTCCATGACGTATGAGATTTCCACGAGGCCGGGGGCACATTGTGCTCCGCTGATGCATGAGGCACTGGGAACCGTGGAACAGGGGGCGGTACGCTTCAGCTTTTCTCATTTTAATACAGAGGCGGAGATTGACGAGGCAGTCAGGGCACTCAGAGAACTGACGACGGAAGAATAGCGTAAGTATAGTAAAAGAACAGCGTAAGAATGTGATATGGGAGCAGACGGATATCCCGCGGACATTTTACAGGCAATGAATATGCGATAGAATATCCTGCGGACATTTTATAAGCAATGAATATGCGATAGAAAAGGAGAAATCAGATGGTAGTAGATGGAAGAGGACTGGCGTGCCCACTGCCGGTAGTAAAGACAAAAAAGGCAGTAGAGGAACTGAAAGAGGACGGCGTGGTAACGGTATTGGTCGACAATGAGATCGCAGTACAGAATCTGACCAAGTTTGCGACGCAGAGGAATCTGACAGTGGAAAGCGAGAAAAAAGCAGAAAAAGAATATCAGGTAGACATTACAGTTTCGCGGAAGGCGCTTAGAAAAGCAGAGGCAGAGCTGAATGCAGACGACGAAGAGGCGGAAGTGGAAGATGCACAGGACATGAAGAAACCGGGTCTTGTGGTGGTGCTTTCTGCCAATGTGATGGGAGGCGGAGACGAGAAGCTTGGAGTTTCTCTCATGAAGGCATTTGTCTTTGCGCTGACGAAGCAGGATCGCCTTCCGGAGTCGATTCTATTATACAATACGGGTGCCTACCTTTCCTGCGAGGGTTCAGATTCACTGGAGGATCTGAAGTGCATGGCAGAAGAAGGCGTGAACATCATGACCTGCGGAACCTGTCTTGACTTTTACGGAATCAAGGAGAAGCTGGCGGTTGGAACTGTCACGAATATGTATGATATCGTGGAGACCATGGAGAGAGCAAAGACAATTGTGAGGCCGTAATGCCGCAGAATTGCTGCGGCTTCGGAGGAAGCGAACAGCAACAGTGGATACATAAGAACGTAACATGACCGGGATGCTCCGGCCGCCGGAGGAAGGCGGTGGGGAACATCCCGGCTGATTTAAAGAGAAAAGGAGAAAAGCTATGTCAAACTATGTTGAGATGTGGAAAGAACTGGGAATGGATCTGGAGACACACGATGCGCTATGTCAGGTTCTGCCGACCGCGTTCGGGGATATGTATCTCTCTCAGGAAAATCGTCCGGAAGGAATGGGCTTTTGGGATTTTGTCGTATCAGAGATTCACGGAATCCGTCCTTCTGAACTGATTGAAGCACAGAAAAATGGACAGAAGGTTTTTGGAACATTCTGTGTGTATGTTCCGGACGAAGTTGTTCTGGCTGCAAATGGTATTGTAACAGGACTCTGCGGCGGATCCCAGTTCTGGGTTCCGGGAGGCGAGAAGGTGCTCCCGAAGAGTACATGCCCCCTGATCAAGGCCTCTGTGGGAGCCAGATTGGAGCGCACATGTCCATTCTTCCGCATTGCGGATATGTATGTAGGTGAGACTACATGTGACGGCAAGAAGAAAGCGTGGGAGATTCTGGGACAGGATGTACCGATGCACATCATGGACATGCCGCAGATGAAACGTCCCCAGGATATTGAAAAGTGGGCGGATGAGATCAAAATTTTTGCAAAAGTTGTAGAAGATTTTACCGGAAATGCGATCACACCGGAGAAGCTGAGTGAGGGAATCCATGTGATCAATGAGCGTAGAAAAGCTCTGAAACGTGTCTATGATGCAAGAAAATCAAAAAACATTCCAATTAGTGGAAAAGATGCACTTTTGATGATGCAGATTGCATTTTTTGATGATCCGGTGCGCTGCGCGGAGATGGCGAATAAGCTGGCGGATGAGTTGGAACAGCGAAACAAAGACAATGTGTCGGTTTTCCCGGCGGGAACAAAGAGAATCCTGGTGACAGGAACACCGATGGCAATTCCAAACTGGAAACTGCATCATCTGATCGAGACCAGCGGTGCTGCAGTTGTCTGTGAGGAGACCTGTACGGGGACCCGCTATTTTGAGAACCTGGTGGATGAGACAAAAACTACACTGGAAGAGCAGTATGCGGCGATTGCGGACAGATATATGGGCATCAATTGTGCATGCTTCACACCGAACAGCGGCCGTGTGGATGATATTCTCCGTCTGGCTAAAGAATACGATGTGGATGGCGTCATCGATGTGAATCTGAAATTCTGCTGTCTGTATGACACAGAAGGGTACACCGTGGAGAAGGCGATGAAGGATGCCGGCATTCCGGTTCTCGGAATTGAGACGGACTACACGGATGAGGATGCTGAACAGTTGAGAACAAGAATTGAAGCATTTGTGGAAATGCTTGGATAAGAGTCATGAGTGAAAATGAGGAATTGAATTATTATATCCTGTTTGCCAATTATACACAGGGGCTGCTTCTGCAGGAAATTCTGAAAAAGGACGGGATATCAGCCAGAATCGCTCCGGCACCCAGATCTATTCAGGGAGAGCTGAGCTGCGGAATGTCGCTGTTAGTCAGGCAGGAGGATATTGATGGGGTGCGGGAAAGCATTGAGCGAAATCATGCGGAATATCATGAGATTGTCTCACTCCCATGTCAGATCAGGCCCCACAGAAATAAGTTTTGCTAGAGGAGATTGGAAATGAATTATATTGGAATAGACATCGGCTCGACCTGTGCAAAACTCGCGGTGCTGAATGAGCAGAAGGAGACCGTTCTGAAACTGGTCCAGCCGACGGGGTGGAGCAGTGTGGACACGGCGGAGGAGATACGGAAAAAACTCCAGGATGAGAATATCGATCCGGAGAGGGAGGCGTGCGTTGCGACGGGATACGGGCGGATTGCTGTTCCCTATGCGGATAAGATGATCACGGAAATTACCTGCCACGCCAAAGGGGCGGTGTGGCTTCATGATTGTGACAATGTGGTGGTCATTGATATCGGCGGACAGGATACCAAGGTGATCCGCATCGAGAATGGCATGGTGAAGGATTTTGTGATGAATGACAAATGTTCGGCGGGAACCGGCCGTTTTCTGGAGGTTATGGCGAATTCACTGGCACTGCGTCCGGACGAGATGTGTGATCTGGCTGCATCTGGCGGTGGAACATCGATCAGTTCCATGTGTACGGTGTTTGCGGAGTCCGAGGTGATCAGTCTGATCGGTCGTGGAGAGAAGAAAGAGAATATTGCGTTTGCCGTGGTGGATTCCATCGCAACGAAGGTGGCATCTCAGGCGGGCAGGTTTAATGTGGGAAAGGAGGAAGTGTGTCTGACAGGCGGTCTGTGTGAGTGTGATTACATCCGCCGGACACTGGAGGAAAAATTGCATTCGCGTGTGGTGAGCAGCCCGGAGGGAAGATTCGCCGGGGCGTATGGCGCGGCACTGAGTGCAATGAGAGTAAGAAAGTAATAACAAATATAAAAACACCTTGAGGAGCTTCCTGTATACTTTAAAGAGTAAAGGGAATTGACCAAAAAGAATACCTCAGGTAAATTTAGATTATTACTGACCGGGAAGTTGGTAAAAAATCTAAATCACGAGAGGTATCTAAGATGAATAGTAAAACAAGAAAGACAAAAAAGCAAGCAAGTGTAGTGAAATTCGAAATGAATGTTCTGTCAAAGGATGAAATCGCTAAGCGGATTAAATCTATTGAAGAAAATCTCAAAGCATCAACGTGGAGAGAATTGGAAATACAAGGTAAATTTGCTAAGAATGACAAACTCTCTTTCATCTCAGATGAGATGCTTATAGTTGGATGCGATAT
>NZ_FQZY01000056.1 GCF_900142165.1 Hespellia stercorisuis DSM 15480 | reverse complement strand
CCAATTACCGAAATAATATCGCAAAACAGGTTTTAAAAATTCTCTGTTTTGTACAAAAATTAATTAGTTCCCCAAGGGGGTTCTGAACAGTTACAAATATTCATAGATACGATTACGACCACCGGCGATGATGCCCCCTTTTCTTAATACTGCATCAATCTCATCCTGTGTGATAAAAGAAAGTTCCAATCGTTCTACCTGCTGTTTCTGATCCCGCCAGGACATATCCCGCTGCAGGTCACGAAAACGGCTAAAATACACTGGATTGTTCTGAATTTCCCAGCGATGATATTCCCCTGGATTTTCGTCCATGTCTTTCTGCAAATATTCAAACCGCTCATAGATTTCCTGAATAGCTTCCGGTTCAAGCCAGTAATCCTGAATGATTTTCTGCCACTCCTGATAAGACAGTCTCTCATCTGGATTTTTGTTGGTATCCCGAAAATGGAGTGCTAATTGGAGACTTGTTTCTTCCCGTTCTTTTTCGATGGCATTGTTAGAAATGCTGTTGGAAACATAATTTCCGTCCTCATACATATCCCGGATACGGTCTGCCGCTTCTTCCCACGTAACCATACGGTCAAAATTCCTTTTGGCTGAATCTCCCCGTCGGATACGAATACCATCGCTGTCATACCAGATACTGATTTTTTGTCCATGGATGGTAAATCCTTTTCCACCAGTACCATACTCACTGATCAGAAAGTTTCGCATGTCTTCGTTATCCAATCCTTCAATCAGTTTTGCCGTAATATGGAAAAGTGTATTTCCTTTTCCGCTTCCGGTACGGAGAATATCATTTACCACATCATCTGAAATCAAAAAAGCGGCTGGCTGTGTGAGTGCAGCTGCCGCTTTTCTGATTTCTCCTAACTGTTCTTCTTCCGTAGGGAACAGACTTAACTGTAGATAATCTCCTGAATCACCAGTTCCTCTGCCTGTGCTTTGATCTGGTTCATGTGTCTGGTCCATGCCATTGTGTCCGTCATCTTGTCTGGTGCCGGATCTTTCTCCAGCAGTTCTGCCATCAGATTGTCTACTTTCTGTCTCGCCTGCTGGTCGATCTCCATCAGATGGCTGTCCAGTTTGTTCTGTAAGGTCAGAATGTTGAATCTGGCGATTTTGTGGTTCCGCAGATATTCTTTCCGCATCATCCCATACTTCCCGATTGTCCCTGATGTCTCCTCCAGACTGATATCCGGGATCTGATACTCTCCGTTCTGGCTGTAAGTGATCTCTCTCATGCTCATGTTCCTCCTTATTTTCTTCTCTATCTTCTTTGTTGGTTATTTTACTTTCACGAATTAACGTGTTAAATTCATTATAAGGGACTTCTTTCTCTTTTGCAAGTGTTTTCAGATCTTTTTCCAGATCAGTCATCACATATCTTCCAATCTGCATCAGCACCGGCTTTGCAAGCTCATTCACGGAACTTCCCAGATGTCCCATGACTTTCAGACGGTTAAAATCTGTAATATATCGGAAATCCTCTGCATCCAGATACTCCTGCACATCCAGGCCACATCGGTTCAACAAAAGATACCAGGTACTGTTAATCATCAGTTCCCGGAATTCCACTTTCTGATTCTGTACATCCAGATCTTCCAGAAATGTTCCTCCTACATCCAAGTGCATTTCATCAAAGGCATCCGGAAGCCAGTCCTGTACACTTTCGACTGCCGCCTGATGCAAAACTTCTGCAAGCCCGCCCTCCGTTTCTTCCAGGTTGAACTGTTCCTGCAGGTAATCTGCAACAAGGTTTTCTCCTTCCATGGGAAGATTCCATAACTGCGGATCTTTGCCAAGATTCCTTACCTTGTAAGTATCCTGTACATCAAAAACATATCTCAGCTTTGTTTTAGGTCCCGATGTATTATCAATCAGGGCAATTCCTTTGGAACCTTTCTTGATCCAGCGGTACATCTTCTGGTTCCAGATTTCCATAGATGCCACTGCTGTTGCATCTGGACGCTGTGCATAGATAAGAATCTGTTCCGGAAAAGTGTACCGGTACAGCCTGGATGCAGTATCAAGGAACCGCATCCACTCCTGCGGACTGGAAGCAACATCTTTCGCCACTTCCTCCGTCAGCTGTTCCATTGCGTATAATTTATTTGCCATTTGTTCCTCCATAAAAATTTGAGGGATTGCATGTCACAATCCCTCTCCGTTACTTCATTCTTTCTTTTTAGCTACTCTTATAAAACTGTCGCAAGATCTCTGGATTTATCCTTTGGGATTTTGCTTGCCTCTTTTGCTTTCAACTCATTTTTTGCTTTTTCCAGTTTCCCATGAATACCACCTTTTTCGGTGACTTTTTCATCTTCCATTTCCGCTTCTTTAGCTTTTTCCAGACGTGCTTCCCTTCGTTCCGCATTTTCCAGTACAGCCGTTTTTCCATCGCAGAACTGCACTTTATCAGAAAGACGCTCCTGCGGTTCCACCTGTGTTTCATTCACTTCCTGCACCATCTGGTTTAACGCAGGCACTTCAAACATTCCATTATCCGGCAAAATCAGAACCTCATGGATGGATGATGGAAGGACAAAATAATCACTCCCCAGGCACTCTCCGATCTGTTTTCTGATATCCTCCTGAAGTAAAAGAGATGCACCGTTCATTTTGGTTTCATTCGTCAGGCAGAACATTGGATTTTCTATAGTTTCCATATCCAGTTTATGATTCAGAAGATTCTCCGGCTCCTCTCCGCCAAAAACCATCGAATTTATGATTTCCTTCATATCCATCAGAACCGCACCCCTGTCTTTGTCCGCTGCTGTTGCATCTGCATGAATCTGCTCTGCTGTCACTCCCCATGTTTTCATCAGATTAACGGTCACAGGAATGCTGGAAGTGCCATGCTGATCTTCTTCCAAATTGATCGTGTAGTACGCTGCAAAATCTCCATGTTCGGTATACACTTTATCTGCCAGACGATCCTGATTCCATTCCGGATCACAGATTCTTACCTGTAACTTATCCTTCATTTCTTCATAGTTACGGATATCTGGTAAGCCAAGATTCACATATGCCGCCATATCCTGCAGCTCAATTCTCATGTCTGCCACATCGCCCACACAGGAGTCCAGAGGCTTTCCATTCAGATAATCCTGATACATAGAATCAAGATATATGGATGGAACTGCTCGCTGAGTGCCCTCTGGAATCGTAATTGCTGTCAGATTAACACCATTATTCTTAGCGATCTCCTGTAATTTAATCTCCGCATTTTCATAAGTCTGTGGCAGATAATTTTTCACATTGTTCTTAATATATTCGTAAAATTCTTTTCTGTTCATCATACGTCCTTACCCCTTTCTAATCATGTGCTGGTTCATTCTCTTCTTATTGACCATCTGCTCCGCTTTTTTCTGATATGCCATCATTCTTCTGAAAGCTCTCTCCTGATTTTTTCTTGCAACCTGTCTTTTTTCCATTGTTTTCATCATAATTTTCAATTTCCTTTCTTCTGTGATTTTTTATTTGAAAAGGGAGCCCTGATTCAGGGCCCCCTTTTAACACATTGCTATTTTCTGTTTTTCCTTTTTGTAATACAAAGTCCTGTCATACCACCTACTGAAATAAGTAACAGCAGAATCGGCAGCCAGATATTTGTGTAATCACCAGTTTTCGGTGCATCAGATACCTTTGTTCCTTCATAGGACTGCGGTGTATCCGGTGTGCTCGGTGTTTCTGGAACTTCCGGTTTCTCATTGGTCAGGTTAAAAGTAACCTCCACTACCGGAGTGCTGTCATCTGCATAAGCAAATGTGATCTCATGCTTTGTCTGATCCAGTGTATATCCATCCAGTGTTTTGGTTTCCACCAGATAATACTTGATAGCCGCATCATATTTTCCATTTTTAAAGGTTGCAATCTCATACAGTTTGCTTTCGGCATGACCGGCAGCATCTGTTTTTAAGGTTTCCAAAACCTTTCCTTTGCTGTCCCGAAGTTCAAATTCTACTCCTTTCAGCGGTTCTCCAGAAGTTTTATCTGTCTTATTGAGAATCACTTTTCCCTTTGCAGTATCATCCTTCATGGCAACTTTCTGAATTTCTGCGGTATCTTTTACTTCAAAAGTCACATCTGAAGTCAGGATAAATCCCTTTGGTGCCTGTTCTTCACGAAGTGTATATTTTCCAATCGGAAGTTTTTCAATATAGTGAGCTTCTTCTGTAGAAGTCCAGCTCTCTACCACCTGATCGTCTTTATCTAAAATCGTCAGTTTCGCACCCGGAATCTCTTTATCTCCTGTAATGTCAGTCTTACTGATCTGTACTTTTGTAACATCATCCTTCATCTCATGCTTCTGAACTTCTGCTGTATTTTCTACGGTAAACTCAATACTTTCTGCTGTTACATAACCGTCTGCCGGTTTTGTTTCTGTCATGGTGTATTTCTTACCAACAACCAGTTCCTTGATTACATGGGATTCTGTGGTAGATGTCCATTCGTCCACAGTATTTCCTTCGGCATCTGTCACTTTCAGGTGTGCACCTGGAAGTTCTTTACCAGTAGTCAGATCTGATTTTGTCAACTCTACAGTTGTCGGCTGATTCTCAAAAGTAAAATCATAGCTTACTTCTGCCTGATCTTCTCCAGCATAATCAAAAGTAAATTCCTGGATTTCTTCTGTTGTTACGAATCCAGCCGGGGCACTGATCTCTTTTACATAGTATTTTCCATCTACCGGAAGATCTGCTGTAAAAGTAATCTGTCCATTTTCATCCGTAGCTTTCTGCTCAATCAGAGTATCCTTCTCAAGCAGTACATCCCCTTTGGCATTTTTGATATCTTCTTTTGTATAAAGACCAAATACGCCACCTGCAAGGACACGATCTGTATCTTTTTCTTTTTTCAGAACCGTTACTTTCACTTTCTGACGGGCATTCTGCCATTTTTCATCGTAAGTGATGACCGGTGTATCCTGGTCACGATAAGACAGATCCACATATCTCGGCTCACTATCCAGGACATATCCATGAGCAGTTTTTACTTCTTTCACATAATATTTTCCTGCCGGAAGATCTCCCAGCTGTGCAATACCATTGGAATCCGTTGTGATCGTTCCTACTTTTTCGTCTGCCTTAAAATAATCTTTGCTGACGCCATCTGCAGCCTTGATATCCTCAGCAGCAAATACATCAAAGGTAACATCCTGAAGATTTCCGGTCACATATTCAAACAGATGCTCTACGGTACCTTTTACATTGTCAAGAAGGGTTACTTTATCCAGAAATTCACCGTTTTTGTTGATGATCAGAAGTCCGGTCGGCACTTCATCTTTCATTTCCACCTTCTGAATCTCTGCGGTATCCTCAATCTTAAATTTCACATCGGTTGCTTTCAGGTATCCATACGGGGCAATTTCTTCACGAAGCGTATATTCTTCCCCTACTGTCAGACGCTTGATCACATGCGGCTCATCTTTTACAGAAGTCCATTCATCTACAATGTTTCCATCCTTATCCAGAACCATCAGTTTCGCTCCATCCAGTTCCACTCCTGTGGTCAGATCGGATTTTGTTACCTCTACGGTTGTTGGCTGGTTCTTTTTCACTGCTTTCAGTTTCACGACTTTTACGTCCTGTCCCTGATAAGAAGCATCAAATTCCAGAATCTCATCAGATGAAACAAATCCAGCAGGAGCTTTTAATTCTTTCACATAGTACTGTCCAAGTGGCAGATCCAGTGTGCAGTAAGCAATACCATTCTGCTCAGATGTCATTTCCTGTAACAGGGTATCCGCTTTCACAATCACTTTACCATCTGCTTTGATATCATCCTTATTATAAATACCAAATACGGCACCTTCCAGAACCGCACCATTTTCTGCATCCTGTTTTTCTACCTTGATGGCTACTTTCTGTCTTTCATTTCCAACCGTCACTTCCTGTTCGATCACAGGTGTGTCCTGATCTGCATATACAAATTTTACTTCTGATCTGTCTGGATTCAGAACAAAACCTTCCGGCGCTGATTTTTCTACCACATAGTAAGCACCAAGCGGCAGATTTTCTGCAACTGCTTTTCCGTCCTCTCCAGTGGATACCGTTGTCACGAGTGCATCTTTTGCATAAATGAGCTGTCTGTTTCCATTCTCGTCTTTCTGATAATCCGGTGTAAAAATATCTTCTGTAGCATAAATATTGAATTCTGCACCTTTCAGATATTTCCCTTCATAAATGAAATCTTTCTTAAAGCCTGTCAGCATCTCACCTTTTTTATAGATGGTCAATTTTCCCTTTACCGGGTGGTTCTCATAATCTACAGTAATGATTGCATCACCGCTTTCCGCATCCATCTGGTATGCAGTATTGGCATCTACAGCAATCTCCACATAATTCTTATTGATTGTGTACCCTTCCGGTGCCTGAATCTCTTCGATACGGTAATGACCGATCTTCAGATTCTTCGGCATAATCAGATAACCCTGACTGTCTGTAAAGTAGGATTTATGCGTTGTGGTCACTGGATACGTTGTCACTTGCTCCACATATTTCTGGTTGTCCAGGTCATACACTTTAAACTCTGTTCCTGCAGATAAAACAGATTTCTTTGTTTCATCGTCTTTTTTCACGATTTTCAGTTTCGCCTTGAATTCTTTGTCCAGAAGGACTCTCCAAACCTGCGGCTCATTCGGATGATTTTCGGTAATAGTTACTCTGAAATCGTCTACCGGATGATAATTGTGAGGTGTAGTTGTCTCTCGAACAATGTAGCTTCCAAATGGCAATGGAATACTGCACGCATAGCCTCTTTCATCCGTGAAAATCTCAGTTGCTCCATTCTCACCGATAACTACCGGTGTTGCTTTTTCAAAATCATAGCTTCCATCTGCTTTCTTTGTCAGGGAAGATTCCAGATAAGCGGTAAAGCCTGCCCCTGCCAGCAGATCAGCATCTGTCTTTCCATTGTTGGCTGCTTTGATAATCTGGAATGGCTGTTTGATCACCTGCTCACCAGAAGTACATTCCCGCTTCACTTCCGCAGTCATGTCTCCTTCATAGTTGCATTCCAGATCATGCTCCTCGGTGTCTGCCAGATATCCGGTTGGCGGTGTGATCTCTTTTACATAGTACTTTCCAAGATACAGACCATCTACAGATGCCTGTCCTTTTTCATCTGTTGTAAGGGATGCAACCTGTTCGCCTGCTTTATAGATAATGCCGGTTGCTCCGTCCGGGTGCACAATATCTTCACGAGCATATAAGCCATAAACAGCTCCCTTTAAAACAGCATCGCCTTGTGGAACGGCTTTTCCAGTCTCTTTATCCACTTTATAAAGATTGATCTTTGCAGTCACACGATCATTGCTGAACGTATGGGTGAAAGATACTTTTGCTTCTTTGTCATTGGTGTAAGCAAATTTGAAGCTGTAAATATCCTCTGTATTTCTTACATAACCTTCCGGTGCCTGGTCTTCTTTTACAGAATAAGTGTAACCGATTGGAAGATCTGCTGTGAATTTTGCAGTACCGTCTGCTTCTGTAGTAACTTTCTCAATCAAAGTGCCTTTCTTTACTACAATGTTTCCATCTGCGTTAGCAATATCATCCGCAGCATACAGTGCGAAAACACCACCATCCAGAGGTTTCTTTGTATCTTTATCCTGTTTGACTACCGTTACCACTGCTTTCTGTCTCTCATTGTTAAAGGTTACATCTGCAAAAACAACTTCTTTATTCTGTCCGGCATAACTCAGAGTGACAGTCTTTTCTTCCCCGCCATTGTAAAAATTCTCCGGTGCCTGTGCTTCTTTTACTACATAAGTTCCAAGATGCAGATTTTTCAGTGTGACAGAACCATTTTCTCCAGTTGTCAGATTTTCTCTGACCAGATCACCTTTACTGTAAACCTTAGTTCCATAAGCTGTTACGATATCAGCTCCTGCATAAACATGGTAAACAGCATTTTTCTGTCTTCGGTTCTCATAATGGAATGTAGTACCATTCTCATTCACATCTGCTCCGGTAAGCACCTGACCTTCTTTATAGATAGTAAGCTCTGCCAGCTGTTCTTTATTTTCCACTGTAACAGATGAAGTCTTTCCTGCGACAAGTTTTACATTTGTTGCTGTTGCATTTACAGCATATCCCTGTGGTGCTGTAATTTCTTTAAGGTATACTGTATCCTGCGTTTTGATGATTGTTACGGAAGATCTTCCATTTTTGTCTGTTTCCGGCATCTGTGTAATCAGATTTTTACATTCAGGATCACTATATACGCCAAATACAGCGCCTTGTAAATTTACATCTGCGGAATCATCCTTTTTCACAATTTCAATCGTTGCCTGCTCAACCCAGGAAACTTTAAAATCCACATATTTTTCATCAGTTACACCTTCACCAAATACTAAAGCAAGATCCTGCGTGTCTGATCCAGTCGTGATTTTGTAAGCAGAATAATCTTTTGTAATGCTTCCTTTCATTGTGGAAGACCAACTTTCAGCTACATCACTTACCTGTGTCAATGGTGCAGACAGATAAAACTTTGTGCCGCCACACACTTCAACACTTGCTCCGGCTTTACTTGTTGTTCCTGTTGTCAGATTATGAAATTTTACACCTGCAGGAAGTTTCATGGTAATTGTCTGTAATACATCCGCATTGAACGTAATATCTTTTGTTCTCTGCGAATTTCCGTCAACATACGCTTTCACATTTGCATCGGAAAATGACATCGCTACATCCGGAATTTCCGGCTGGGAAATACAATAATTATAGAGTTTTTTTGCAAGATTCTGTGCGGTACTGTTTGCTCCGGAAAAAGCATCACCACTTCCATTCGCATAAGATGCTGCCAGGTGTACAAGAATAAATCTTGCTCCGGCACTTAAATTGCCATAGCCATTTTCTTCGGTGAAAAAGCCTTCATCACCAGAAGCTTTTGTTCCATAATAACAAACCTTTGCAAGTGCTTTTCCATCTCCAACCTTGCTGATTGTGTAATTGCCACTTCCCGGTCCTGGTTTGGATGGCTGCACGCAGTATGCTGTCGCTGAAACATTTCCAAACTGTACTGTATATTGGTAAGTCAGATATGATCCATAGCCATAATCTGCATATCTGTATAAGGTACCTCTGGTAACAGATACCTTCTGTGTACTTCTGGCACCTGTAGATGCCAGAAACGTAATTGTTTCTCCTGGAGCCATATCATATAAATCAATTCCTGTTTCCTGTGCCTGCTCCATTGCATCTGAAACAGTTAATCCAGTTTCTGAATCAGTCGTATTCTCAGTATCCTCCTCCATATCTGGCAAAAGTTCTTCAGCCTGAGAATTAAACGAATCCAGTTCAGCATCTGTTATTTCTTCCACATTCTCCGTATCCGAATCAGCTTCTGCATCCTCTGCTTCTTCCGTCTGCTGATCGGTTCCAGAAGTCTCTGCTTCTGTCACTGCGTTTTCGTTACCAGCTTCAGACTGCATTGTCGCTGTATTCTCCCTCACGATCAATTTTCGGCTAATCTGATACTTCGGATGCTCCGAATTGACTGGTTCCACATAATAGACAGCTTTATAAGTGTCTGCATGGGCAGTGGTAAAGTCCTCGTTATTTTCGTTCTTCGCTTCTTCAAATGTGACTTTTACCTTGTTATCATCCCTGATTTCCAGTCCGATATAATCTGATTTCACATCAAAGTTGCTTCCAACCTCTACTTCATAATCCTTTGCAGTAACCACTTCATCCTCGTCCAGAAGATCTTTTACCTCTTCATAAAGAGGTGGCTTTTCATCCGGTTTCATCTCCGCTGCATAAGCTGTCATCGGGGATAATACCGTACTTAAAATCGTCATCCCTGCCAGTAATCCAGATACGATTCTTCTCAAATTTCCTGTTTTTCTCATGCTCAGGTCCTCTCTTTCATTTATTTGTATCAAAACAGACAGCCGCATGGCTGCCTGTCATACACTTATCGTTGTGGAAAATACAGATTGAACTTTACATTTCCCTCTCCGGGATCAGCCATTTCCACAGTTGCTTCATAGGTTCTTCCTGTTTTCCTTGATACCAGATCCTTATAATGGATTTTCCCTTTTGACAAAAATTTCTTTGCTGCCGCTTTATCCATCTTCTTTCCCTGGCTGGCAAGGAATTTATCATTCTTCCATAAAGTAAAATCACAGTTGCGGTCAGAACAGTAGAAATTTACTTTTCCTTCCCTGACCTCTGCCCCGCATCTGGGGCATTTACCAACGACTTCACCTTTCGCCTTGCCTTGAAATTCTGATTTCTTTTCTTCCGATATTGCCTGATATCTTGCTACCAGCTCCTGCATCAAATCAGTGATTCCTTTTAAGAACTCATCAGCGGTCTCCGTATTTTGTGCGATATGGTTCAATGCCATTTCCCACTCTGCTGTCATTTTCGGAGATTTTATTTCATCCGGAAGCACTGTAATCAGAACATTTCCATCATTGGTCGGTACAAGATTTTTCTTCTCCCGCTTCACAAAACCAGACTGGATCAGCTTTTCAATGATTGCTGCCCTGGTTGCCGGTGTTCCAAGTCCTTTCTTTTCGGTATCTTCCGTCAGTTCTTCATTCCCTGCCCGTTCCATTGCAGAAAGCAAAGTATCTTCTGTGTACTGTTTGGGTGGCTGGGTGTCATGTTCCGTAACAAAGGAATCACATGGTCCGTAATGTTTCCCTTCCCAGATATCCAGTTCTGCTTCTTCTGGCTCTGTCTTGATTCCAAAGAACTGTTTCAGCTGTTTTTCGATCGTCCTGAATCCTTCCTGCTCGATTTTCCTTGCAGACAGATAAAAAGTATGATAATTACAGGTAATCTGGCACTTATGACTCTCATAGCTATAAGAATCTGCCGTAGCCAACAGCACTCTTGCACTGATCAGATACAAAATCTTGCGGTTTCGTTCTTTCAAAGCATCAAGATCTGCCTTCTTCACTTCCATCGTGGGAATGATTGCATGGTGATCGGACACCTTTTTGGAATTTAAAACCTTCTTTACATCTGGCTGTATCTTCATTTCTTTTGCAAAAGGAAGTTTTCCAGTCAGCATCTGAATCAGAGCTTTCGTACTTTCTCCCATTTCATCGGTCAGATACTGGCTGTCAGTTCTGGGATACGTTACCAGCTTCTGCTCATACATTTCCTGCACAGCGTCCAACGTCTGCTGGGCGGTATACCCAAACATCCGATTTGCTTCCCTTTGCAGAGTAGTCAGATCATAGAGCTTCGGAGGTCGAATGGTCTTCTCTTTCACTTCGTCCTTTTCTACCTCACACATCCGCTCAGAACAGTCTGCAGCTACTTTTTCTGCTTCTTCCTTTTTCTGAAAATGCTCGGTAACTGCATCCATCTCATCAAACCGGATATGGGCAACATAGTATTTTTCTTTCTGAAACTCCTGAATCTTCTGGTTCCGATCCACGATCATGGCAAGCGTTGGTGTCTGCACTCTTCCAACTTTCAGGTTCTGATTGTACAGAACTGAAAAAAGACGGCTCGCATTGATTCCAACCAGCCAGTCTGCCTTTGCCCTGCAAAGTGCTGACTGATAGAGACTGTCATAATACGAACCGTCTTTCAGAGACGCAAATCCTTCTTTAATTGCCTGCTCCTCCATCGAAGAAATCCATAACCGCTTCATCGGCTTTTTACATCCTGCCTGTTCATACACAAGCCGGAAGATCAATTCACCTTCCCGCCCGGCATCTGTCGCACAGATCACTTCATCGACATTGGAATCGTTCATCAGCTTCTTTAATACTCCGAACTGCTTCTTTGTACCTTCCAGAACTTTGTGTTTCCAGCATTCCGGTACGATTGGCAGATCATCATATCTCCACTTTCTGTACTTTTCATCGTATTCCGCTGCATCACACAAACCTACCAGATGTCCTACGCACCAGGAAACGATATATCCGTTTCCCTCCACATATCCATCTTTTCTGCTTCTGGCTCCTAATACCTGTGCCAGTGCCATCGCAACCGATGGCTTTTCTGCTATCACTAACTTCATTTATTCCTGCTCCTCTTCTTCATCTTCCAGAATAGCATCGTCAAAATCTTCATCTCGTAAGATTTCCGGTTCTGCCGGTTCTTCCTGCTGTTCGTCTGCATCATCAACTTCTCTTTTTTCTGATTCAGAATCTTCGGACTCATCTTCATCGTCTTCCAGCTCATCGTCGTCATCATATTCATGCTTTGGCTTATATACCTTAAAATACCAGCCAGCTCCTGCCACACCGACAACAATAATTCCAATCAGAAGATACGTTCCAACGGAGCTTTTCTCTTCCGGCATCTGCACTTCTTCCTCTTCTTTATCCGGTGTTTCGGTCGGTTCCGTTGAGGTTTCTTCTTCCGTCTGCTTCTCCGGTTCTGCATAAACCGTATCAACCTCCGGAAGTGTCACAGAATCGGAAAGGGTAAAGTTCATCAGGTCTTTTTCACTGACTTCTGTAAGGAAATACACATTATCCTGAGCTTTGGAATTATCGACGATCAGATAAAAGATTTTCCCGCTCTTTGTGGAAATGGTGTAAAACTCCTTGGTATCTTCTGTCCCGGTCTTGGTAACAGTCTCTGCTGTCTCGCCTTCCTGGGAAAGCTGTTCCTCAATGCCTGTTACGGTACGTTCATCTACCGTTCCTTTGGCATCTGTCGGCTGACTTGCCTGTGCATCCTGCGGAAGTGGTGAAGTGGTGGCTTCTGCTGTTCCAGTTTCTGCATTTGTGGTCGTTGTCATTCCACCATTATTGTCACTGGCTGCGTTCTGCTTTTCTGCCTGCTTAACTGCCCATTCATAATAAGGATTCTGCAGAACATACTTTTCAGAAGTATTTCCAGCTCCGTCCGTAGCAGTAATCTCAATCTGCTTTGTTTTGAAATCCTTTTGCGTCAGCTGGACTTTCAGCATTCCATCTTTTAATTCTGTATAGGTTGTCCCGTTCACAGTGATTGCCGCAATGCCAGACACCGTATCATTTCCCTGAATCGTCAGGACTCCATCGGTAAGAGATGCGGAAAGTGTCGGTTTTTCTGTGTCATAACATTTGATTGATCGGTTCTGTTCATAGACATTTCCATCCCCATCTGTTACCCTGACATATACCGTTTTATTGCCATCAATAGAAATGCTGCCGTTGCCTGTCACATCCTGCCAGCTTCCATCCTTTCCAGCCTTTGCCTCAATCTTTGCAACCGAAAAACCTTCCGGCATGTGACTGGCATCAACGGTAATCGATACCGTTGTATTCCCCTGTTTCCAACCATCCGGTTTTTCAATGGATATTTCTGGTGATCCGTTCTCCGCAGCATATACATTCTGCATCTGCAGTATCGGAGAAGTCAGGCAAAAAATAGTTGTTGCTGCAAGCAGTCCCTTTTTCAGTCTTCCTTTAAACCTCTTCCTCTGCTTCATTTTCTCTAAATTCATCATCAGGCTTCGTTTCCTCCTTCTGTATTTCCACCCTTCCGGGTAACTCTGTTTTCATTCTCTTTTTAAATGCTTCCAATTCCGGAATACTCATATCCATCGCCCGGATAATCCGTACAATCTCCAGATTTTCCGCTTCTGTCTTAGCAATCTCCGCAGCCTTGAAACGCTTTAAATCCGCTTCATATCTGGCTTTGGAGACTTCCATCTTCTCTTTGGCTTTTTCATAATCAGCCGTTGCTTTTTCAAGACTTTTCATCTGATCTCCTTTCCGGACGGCGGAACCCACCGCCCTGTCTTTTACCATCGTCCAAATCCATAAAAATGGCTCTGCCAATACGGGGAATTGATGGACGTATACTGCACCGGATGTCCACAGTGGATCATCTGACCATTCCCAACATAGATTCCAATGTGCGTCACCGGAACCCCTGCATCATAAGTGCCGGTAAAGAAGATCAGGTCGCCCGGCTGTGCATCCGATTGGGAAACCGGCGTACAGATATCATATAATCCCTGTGCGGTCAGTCTTCCGGTGTTTCTCACTCCCGAATTAGTCAGACAGTAACTAACGAATCCCGAACAGTCAAAACCGCTCGGTGAATAGCCACCCCAGACATATGGTGTTCCAAGATATCTTGCAGCTTCTTCCAGTAGCCGCTGTGCCGCTTCACTGGTGTATTCATTACCGCCAAAAATGGAACCTTCCCCTGTTTCCAGATAAAAGATCGGGTTTAACCGCTCCCCGTTTTTCAGAAGTTCAATGTGAAGATGACTGCCAGTGGAATTTCCAGTGCTTCCCACCAGACCGATCTCGTCTCCTTTTGTGACTGCAGATCCGGCAGATACAATCCGGCTACTTAAATGTGCATAGCGAAGTTCATAGCCTTTGCTGTCTTTGATGACCACATAATTTCCATAGCTGTCGTTGTAAGCAGAGGTCACAACCGTTCCGGTCAGCCCTGCCATTACTTTACTTCCTTCCGGTGCCCCGATATCCATTCCATTATGAAGCTGGTTTGCTCCGGAGATCGGATGAATCCGATAACCATAGTAGCTTGTCACACTGGAATACCAGTTAAACTCCACCGGTGTCGCAAACATCTGTAAGTTACCTTTTGTATCGTTATAGGCACTGAACAATTCCTTCTGGAAAAATCCAAGCCTGTCCTGACAGATTGCCATCAGGTTTCCGCTGTTCAGTGTCACATTCAACACATCAACCTTTCTTGTTCTGGTCACTTCCACTTCCTGACTGCCATTATCGTCTGCCAGATAGCACTCCCAGGTCTGATGTCCATGGGCAGATGCCGCCGCATGATTGTCATAGTAAACATCAAACTGGACACCGTATCTTGCAAATGCTCCGGTATCCTCTACGGTATATTCCACCCCATTCATAACTACCTTCGTTCCCATGGGAACAAAAGGATCAGAAGCATCCACCGCAAGGGTATGGCTGGCTGTCGGATATGCCCCACTTGCAGTCGGTCCGCCGCTCCATATGCCACAGCAGATCGGACAATTACAATAGCCACTTGTCACCACCTGTCCAAGGGACTCTCCGACTCTTACAGTTGTTGTCTCTGTTACAGTTTCATTAACTGCCTCAGTTTCCAGATGATATTGCAGTGCAAATAAAGCATCCAGCTCCGGTTTTACCTGCTCAAAAGTAAATTCTTCATATTTTGCAGACAAGTAGCTGATCAGCACAAACGGATCATGCTCAATCGGACCGATATTGTACCGGTATTCTTCATGCCCCGGTTCTTCGGATTCCATGTTGTTGATCCGTTCCTGCAGGTTTGCTTCCAGCTGTGTGTAATAAAGCTCCGCTTCCCGAATAGCTTCATCTGAGGAAAGATAGCTGGTTCCGGTATAAGTAATCAGATTCTGAAGGAAAAGAGAAGAACAGGAAGTCACATTGGTCATGATCAGCATCATCAGTCCAATCAGAACTGCCACGCTTATATACACTTTCCGATTTTCTTTAAAGAAATTGGTCACTTTACCACCAATCTTCTTGATATAGTCAATCGTTCCCTTTGCTGCTGTTCCTGCCGCCTGCTCACTATGCTTTGCTTTAGCATAATCCCGCTTGATTCGCTGTTTCTGAATCAATTTTTTCAGTTTCTTCTGCTCCTGCTTCTGGGCAGCCTGCCTCTCCAGGCTGCTTCGCTTTCGGGCAGTCCACTGTTTTCTCCATCGGGCGCTCTTCTGTTTCAGGCGGTATGCCCCTTCCGCTCCCTCTTCCAGCTTATGGGTACCTTCCACCGCTGCATTGTCATCCTCATTCTTACGGATTTTCCGATGCAAGGCTGCAGATGCTGCTCCACTGGCTTTTTTCAAAACTTCTGCTTTCTTTTCGCAGTCAGATTCTTCTGAGCCAAACTTCAACCGGGATTTTTTCTTTCCCACATTCTCATCTGCGTGTTCCTGATAAACCTTCTCTTTTCGGGAATGTTTCTTCGGTGCTGTTTTCTTTTTTGCTTCCTCATAAGACAGCTTATCCGCTCTCTCTTTTTGATTCTGCTTCCGGAAATTCACCCCATCCGCATCCATCTGATTGAACTTTTCAGTTTCTTTTTCCCCTTTTACGGAAGCTCCTGTTTCCTCATAAGCAAATTGAAGCCGCTGTTTCTGCTTCGGTTTCTTACTGCCACCATTCTGCTTTCTGCGGCTGTCCCCTCTGCTCTGGGAAAGTTCCACCTGTTTTTCTTTCAGTCTTCCAGATTCCGTTGTGGAATTTTCCTTCTCTCTGGCAACTTTTCCAGATTCCCGGCGAACCATCCTCTGGTTTCTCTGTTTTCGGCTCTCCTGAGCTGTTTGCTGTTCTGCTCGTGCCGTAGCCGGTGCATCTCTGGAATTTTGTACAGAGGAGCGGACATTTTTTCCTCTTTTATCCGCTTTAACTGGGGGCTTATCAGACAAGTTAAAATCGTCCTTTCCCTTTTTCCCCATCTGTACATCACTGGCACGACTGCTGACACGAACAGAAGATTTTTCTGTCAGGTTTTCTTCCACAAGACCGTCTTTCGTCATCTTCTGGACTTTCTTATCCCTGACTTTCATTCTCTGTTCTGCCAAATGCTACTCCTCCTTTACCGGGTGTCCTTTCCCTGCCTGTAATAAACAAAGACTGGCGATGCCAAATACAGCACCGCCACTAAATGTCAAAAAATATGAAATTGCTCGTAACATCGTTTTCCTCCTGTATTACCCTGCCTCTGCAGTTTCCTCCGGGCGGGTAGTCATGATCTTGTAGAGGGAATTCTTCGGGAACCTGTCTACAAACGGAATAATTACGTTTCCATAGAACAGAAGTCCTTCTCCCTCATTACTGTTGGTTACATAGGACAGCTGTGTTGGTGAAATATTCAGCTGTTTTGCAAGAATCTGCCGGTCGCCGGATGCCTGATTGAGCATATAAATGAAATCTGAGTTTTCAAAAATATTCTCAATCTCCCTGGATGCCAGCAAGTCCTTGATATTCTGTGTGATTCCCGTCGGAATACCACCCCATTTACGGAATCGCTTCCAGATTTCCACACTGTAAGCGGCAGTCTGCTCTTCCTTTAACAGCAGATGGAACTCATCCACATAATATCTGGTCGATTTATGGGCGGAACGGTTAATCGTTACCCTGTTCCAGACCTGATCCTGTACAATCAGCATCCCGATTTTCTTTAACTGCTTGCCAAGCTCTTTGATATCGAAGCAGACAATCCGGTTATTGATATCCACGTTGGTGCGGTGATTAAATACATTCAGGGAACCCGTAACATAGATTTCCAGTGCCGTTGCCAGACGCTGTGCTTCCGGCTCCTCTTGTTTTCTCAAAAGCTCATACAGATCTTCCAGAATCGGCATCTTCTCCGGTTCCGGATCAGCCAGATAATCCTGATAAACCAGCCGCACGCAACGGTCGATGATGGTCTTTTCTACCGGCTCCAGTCCGTTCTTTCCTCCAACAATCAGCTCACACAAAGACAGAATGAAATCTGCTTTCAGTGACAATGGATTATCTTCTTCTGAATAGTTCAGGTTCAGATCCATCGGATTGATATACTGGTCAGATACCGGTGAAATCCGAATTACCTGTCCATGCAGTGCCTGCACAAGCGGATAATACTCAGCCTCCGGATCACAGATAATGATATCGTCCTCTGTAATCAGGAAACAGTTGGTAATCTCCCTCTTTGCCGAGAAGGATTTACCAGATCCGGGAGTACCAAGAATCAGTCCGTTCGGGTTCTTTAACCGCTTTCTGTCCACCATGATCATGTTGTTGGAAAGGGCATTCAGACCATAATAAAGAGCTTCCCCTTCCTGGAACAGTTCCTGTGTCGTAAATGGAACAAAGATCGCTGTTGCCGAAGTGGTAAGCCCTCTTTGAATCTCGATTCGGTTGACTCCTAATGGGATACAGGACATCAGTGCTGCTTCCTGCTGGTAGTCTAGCTGTTTTAAAGAACAGTTGTATTTCTGTGCAATACCCTGTACCTGAAAAATGTTGTTATCCAGTTTCTGACGTTTCTTTGCCGTATTCATCACCAGAACCGTCACAAGGAACATTCGCTCATTCCTGGACTGCAAATCTTCCAGAAGATTTTTCGCTTCTTCTCCGTAAGTGACCAGGTCGGAAGGCAGTACATCCATATCATAACCGGATCTTACCGCTTTCTTCTGTTCCTCAATCTTCATCTTATCCAGGTCGGAAATTTTACTCTTAATCATCTTGATCGCCGCACTCTGGTCAATGGACTGGATATGAATGTTGACATTGATACTGTCATCCACATCCAGAAAATCTGCCAGCATACGGTCAGTCAGCTCCGGTGCCAGGATCTGTAGATAACTCACGCTTCCCATGGTCTTTCCCATCAGGAATGTCTGATTTTTAGAAAAATTGAATGATGTCGGTGCAATAAAGTCCTTCGTCTTCATTCCTGTCTCTGGCAGCATCTTATACTGGAAACGGAATGGCTCAATCCTGTCCTGATTGAACACATGGTACATCACTTCCAGCCGTTCCAGACCGTTCAAGGCATGTGCCTGTGCCCCAAGCACTTTAAAGTTGTTCAGAATGTCTGCTTCGATCCTTTCCAATCTCGGTCTAGCTACTTTCAGACTCTCCGCTTCGATTCCAAATGTGATATATTTCGTCTTCACCAGACCATTATTTCCTTTGGAAAGCTGGTTTTTCAGCATCGTCCGGTATTCTTCCCGGATGGCATTGAAGTCATCGTTCTGATCTGGGATATCAATGCTCTTCTCAAACTCAGCCACATCTACCTGCTGATTGATAAAGGACAGCTGCACACTGATCGAAGAATCAAAGTAATTGAGGAAATCACAGTAATTCTCAAAAATCGTTGTCTTGTCCTCATTCAATGCCAGCTGATAATTGATGTCATAAAACTGAATGGTTTTGGAGAAGAAATGCTTTGATACCTGACAGATACCATCCTGCAGCATCCGAAGATACGGGATACTCTGCTGTGCAGTAGTGGGGATATTTTTCTGTTTCTTACGCTCCCGTTCCTGCTTTTTCCTACGCTTTTCCTTTTCTCTTTCTTTGCGGCTGCTTTTGTTTCTTCTTTCCTGACGGTTTCTTTTTTCCGCTCTGGAAAGCTGTTCCCTTTGAGCCTCCTGCTTTGTCTTTTTTGCCATCCGGCATACCCTCCTTTTTTGTGAGGGCATCTATCTCCCTGTAAAAGTTTTCGGTTTTATACGGTCTTACCGCCGGATAAAGAAACTTCTGACGGATGATATTTGCCACTACTTTTTCAAAGGGGAGTCCGTCTTTTTCATACATTGCCATAAAGAAAAACGGCAGCATCACAGTCACCATAAGAATGGCAGAAATACTGGAACCGATGATATTTCTTGTCAGCAGATAAAACGGAATCCCCACAACTGCGGCAAGCGAAAAGAAAATCAGCTGCCGCTTTGTCAGATTTAATGCTACTTTTGTTTTGACCTTGGTAAGGTCTTTTGGTACTGGTACATACGCCATGGTATGCTCTCCTTTCTTCGCCCTTAATGAGCATTGAATATTGATTTGCTAAGGCTTCCGGTCTTGAACAATGAAAATGCAAGAATTACGGTATACGCCGCCACTGAAAACATTGCTGCATGAAGGTCGTCCGAAATGGTCATGGCACTGACCAGGACTGCGTAGATTCCCACGCAAACCATCATGAAGAATCCCTGAAATGCCAGGGCGAACAAGCCTTTGAGATAATTGTTTCCGATATTGCCCCATTCTTTGTTGGTCATGGTCGCAAACGGAATCGGTGCTATGGAAGTATAAAGGTATATCTCGATCATCCTTCCATACAGAATGACCAGAATGATGATGGATAAAATCCTCATGGTAATGCTGATCAACAGCGTTTCCATGGATAACAGGAACAACTCCCCAATCTCCATATCCTCCAGTGCATCCACAATCCTTGTGATTGCTTCTGATGCATCTACTGCCGTATTTCCGGATATCACCCCGGCGGCATTGTTGACCACATGCTGACCAACATCAAAGACCGCCATGGTGATATTGAACGTATTCGTCACCAGATAAATGGCTACATACGCTTTGAAAATCCAGAGAAAAATATTGAGTGTCTCAAATTCATGGAAGTTGTTTTTCTGTGTCACCATCGTAATCAGTTCATAACACAGGACAAAGGTAATGATCAGTCCCGCAATGGGGACAATCACCGTCTGGGAGATATTCTGGATCAGGTTAAAAATCCCTGCGTTCCATCCCTGCGGTGTCTGTCCCACCTGCCCGGCTATGGTTCCCACCTGTTCATTGACATACGAGAACGTACTGTCCAGACTGGACTTGATCAGTCCGATCAGGATATCCTTTATCGCTTCCGTAATCCTCTCAATGATGGTGTTCATCTACCACTCCTCTTAAGAGAATAACGTTGCCAGCTGTGGAATCAGGGTAGTTCCCAGCAGCATGATTCCGGCACCCGCCATCAGCTGTTTGATGCCCTGGCTCTTGGCGCCGGGATTATCATTGCCGTATCCTTCCAGAAGGTTTACGACACCCCACACACCAAGACCTGCACCGATTGCGACTACAAGAGTTTTTAAAGTTGTAATTGCACTGCTAAAAAATGCCATACACATTCACCAAAACTGACTTTGTTCAGGTGTTTTCGGGAATGGAAAAACGCTGGCTAAATCAGCCAACGCACCCATTGTCAGTTATTCCTTTCCTCATTATTTTTACGCTCCATCCCCAGGTTCTTCCGTCAGATTCACAGTAATCATTTCCACCTCTTCTTCTGCTTTCGGTGTGTACTGTGGATTTAACTCTTTCTCAACTTTATACCGGTTCTTTTCATTTGCATCTGATAGAAGCCGGTAATTCTTATGCTTCGTAATATCATATTTGTCTGAGAAAAATGGTCTTGCACCACGAATCTGCAGGATACATTTCCCGCCATCCATCACTGCAATCTCATCTTCCGTCATCAGCTGCTTCCCGGTTTTCTGATAATTCATTCCAAAGGATTTCTGATTACTCCTCGTCTCTGAAGTGTTATACAGATCAATGGTTTCCTTACCAAGCAGCTCGCTCATTTCCTTCAATGTGGTCTTTTCTTTCCCTCCGAGGAACAATGTGGTGTCACAATTCCCCAGAATGGTGTCTGCACTATCCTTATACATTGCCTTTAACTGGCTTTGTGACTGCAAAATAATAGAAGCAGAGATTTCCCTGCTTCGTATGGTCGCAATCAGCTTATCAAACTGTGGTATCTGACCGATGTTCGCAAACTCATCACAGATGACACGCACATGCACCGGAAGCCTTCCACCATATTCATCATCTGCCTTATCGCACAGCAAGTTAAAAAGCTGTGACTGCAGCATGGCAATCACAAAATTAAAGGTCGTATCCGTATCAGACATAATCAGGAACAGGGCTGTTTTCCTGTCTCCGATCTTATCCAATTCCATTTCATCGTAGGACATGATCTCACGAAGTTCCGCTATATCAAATGGTGCCAGCCTTGCACCACAGGAAATCAAAATCGACTTAGCAGTTTTGCCAGCCGCCATTTTGTATTTTTTATACTGTCGAACTGCAAAGTGTTGTGGTTCTTTCGCTTCCAGTTCCTCAAACAGCATATCCACCGGATTCTGGTAAGTCTCATCCTCTTCACGAGTTTCACTTTCATTCAGCAGATCAAGAAGGGTATTCAGATTCTTTTCCTCCTCTTCCCCCTCGTACCAGATAAATGCAATCAATGCTGTATACAGCAGTTTCTCAGCTTTCACCCAGAAATCCTCTGTGGATTTTTCTCCTTCCCCTTTGGTATTGGCGATGATCGTCGTTACCAGTTTCAGGATATCTTTTTCCGATTTGATATAGGCAAACGGATTATAATGAAGGGATTTTGAAAAGTTAATGGTGTTCAAAACCTTAATCACATAAGGCTCATGCACCACTTTTCCGGATTTGTCTTTTACAACAGCTCCATTTTTATCCCTCTTTGGTGGTCCTTTTGCCAACATTTTCCCGCACTCCTCGATCAGGGTGCCTTTCGGATCGGTAATGACCATGGAACAGTTCATCTGCATGACTGACGGCTTCACAAAAAACCGGGTTTTTCCGGAACCGCTGCCGCCGATGACAACAATATTTTTATTTCTGGCATATTTCGGCTGTTTTGGTCTGCTCTCCATGGTCAGTGCTTCTGTGGCAGTCAATGGAATATTCATCCAGGGATCATCTGACATATAAGGCTTAATGTCCTCTGCCGTTCCCCATCTGGCAGATCCATACTCGATTCCTTTCCGGAGCTTCTTTGCATCTGCCTGTTTCTGCCAGACCAGAATCTTTAATATAACTGCTACAAGGATTCCGGTAAACAGATCTCTCCAGTCAATGCTTGGCATTACTCCAACGAGAATCTTATCTGCATGTTCCATTGCATACAGAAGTTTGTTCCCCATATCCTCTCCGGGACTGATCCGGTACAGATAGGATGCCCGGTTTACATACAATGCTGTAATGACATAGGGAATATTTGTAAGAACCAGTTTCTTTTTATCCAGAGCGGACAGCCTGACTCTGATCTTATTTTTCCACTTTTGCATCCAGTTTCCGTCTTTGCGTTTGCTCAACGGCTGACCTCCTGATGCCGGTTCTTCACTTTGTCCTTCGATTTGCTTGCTACAATGCTCCGATAAGCGGACAACCGCTTATGAATCGAAGGTTTATTCGCTCTTTGAATCTGTTTTTGGGAAAATTCACGGAAAGCAGCGTTTAAGGCATCCTGATCACGCCCTTTGAAGAACACCAGGTACACTGGTGGATCTTTGCTCTTATCTTTTTTCAGAGCATAGTTAATCCCGTATTTTCTGGCATATCTCTCAAAAGATTTGATATTCCGGTTGGTAATCTCAATATTAACCATCCCGGCGTTCTGTTTTGCCAGCTCTTTTACCGTGATCTTCCCCTGTTTCGGCTGATTCTTCTGTGCTTTTTTCTCCATCTGTTTCTGCTTTTGATGCCGCAGATAGACAGCCAGTATCTTTTTCAAGATATCTGCTGTCATTTTTGTTGTCCGCACACAGAACGTTACCGTTTTCTGAGTTACCTCTTCCTGCATGATTTTCCCTCCTTCCCAGCGAATTAGCTGCTGTCCAGATCTGTAATCATGGCAATCACCCCCTTATCTTTATTCTTCCTCAGCACACAGAGTTTTGAAAAATTCTTTTCCTTTTGGTGTAATCAAAGTCTGTGAACCAAGATGTCCATTATTGAAATAGTCTTTTACGATAAACAGCGCACTGTTCTTTGCATCTGCATAAGGAAGCAGTGTGCCGGATGGACTTCTGTATAAAAAGCCTTTTTTCAAAAGTAGTTTTACAAATTTTCTCTCTGGAAACGCAATCTCTTTTGCCGTCGTTCTGATATTGGTACATTCGCCTTTTACCATGAAGTGATCAAAATAATCCGCTTTCGGCTGCATATCGTTGACTCGACTCTGTAATTCTTTATTACGGTTATTTTCTTCCAACAGCCTTTCTGCAAACTCTAACAAAAGCTCCGGATTATCTTTTACTCGATTCAGCAAATCTTTTTCCATATATCCGCCAGTTTTACGAATAGCCGGTAATACCTCATCAAATACCCACTTCTCAAAATTTTGTGCTGATTCCAATCGACTTTTAGTAATCAGTCTGTAGACATCTCCTTCTGGAATAAATATCATCGGCTGAACACCACCTGCCGTAAGGACGCCCCGTTTCAGGGCTCCCCTGCAGTGTGCATTGATCGCATTTCTCGGTTTTGCATAGCCAAGAGCAAATGCAACATCTATTCCAGAGAACAGAAGTCTTCCTTTATCCTCGATCATTCGGATAGAGCCAAACTCTGCGTTGTGAAATTCTGTAATTTTATAATCCGTCTTCTCCATCCTCTTTTCCTCCTGCCCCTGAAAGTATTCTCCAGTTTTTGTCAATAATCTTCATCCGGATATAATCTGCCATCTTTACTGTCAGATAATCCATATACTCCATCAGGTAAAAGTCAAATTCTTCTTCATTTAAAAGTTCTTCTAAAGTTTCCAGATGTGCAACCAACTTAGAAATTTCTTTTCCGCCAAACAAATAGCTCATTTTTTGCATAAAAACTTTTGTGCTATTTGTTGTAAACAGATAAATCATAGTATCCAGACAAGTTTCCATAAGAAAATCTCCCAGATTTATGCGCTGTAGTTCTTCTACTGTTTTTGTTGCTGCCACAAGTGCATCTTCCTGAACTTTCTCTGCACAGATTTCTCCATTTACATCGATCAGTCCAATCGCTAATAATTCCTTAAAATGTTTTCTCATAATCTTTGTTCCTCCTATCGAAATGGCATTTCCTTTTCCAGTTCCTCCGGTATATTAAACGGGATTTGTCTCTTTCCCACTGGTTTAAATCCGTCAGATTCTTCTTTTTTTGTTTTGGCTTCTGCAAATTCCATATTGTCTACAATCACTTCCGTAAAATAGGAAGCAGTTCCTGTCTGCTCATCTTTTATCTGAGAGATCACCAGCTCACCTGAAAGTGTAATTTTTGTTCCTTGTTCCAGATACTTCTCCACAAAATCTGCATTAGAACCATACGCTGTTATCATCACAGCAAATGCCTTATTTGTACGATTCCTTTTTACTACAAGTGGAAATCTGGCAACCTTTGTTTCACCTTTCTGTGTCGATATCTGCCGGATATCCGGACTTCTGGCAAGTCTGCCCATTAACACAATCATGTTCATATTGTTTTTCCTCCTGATTATTCCTGATTTACCTTTCCCTGGCATTTTCAGGTTATTTACTAAGTGCTCTTATGCACTAAAAATGAGGAATGGAGTCGAACCATTCCCCACTTCTTACAGGATTACTCCTGCAATTATAGAAAAATCTAAGTATTCGCATTTGGGCTTGTCTGTACATATACATCCGATCGTTATCATTCCAGATAACCCGACTGAAAAACTCAGCCACAGTCTCTGTTTCAGCAGAGATCCTGCACCTTTCGGTGGTGTCATTATTGCTTCGCTCTTCCCGGTGGGAGTCTTCGCCTGCACGAGCCGGAATGCTCCGGTAAGCATGTTCTTCGGATGTAACAGCTCCTTCAGTTGTCAAGGTGCAGTTGGAAGAACACTTAGAACCTCTTTTGTGTTCGCAATTTTGAATAAATCAGAGGAATTTCACTTCGTCTTCCATATACTCCGTACTGGGAAAAACGAAATAGGACATGATTTTAGAAATTTTTTGAAAAAAATTTAAAGAATTGAAAAGATATAAAAAAAGATGCCAGGATTTCTCCTGACACCTCAGTGCTGTTGTCAACTTCGTGCCCAGTGGGCACAAAGCTAATGATTCATATATTATTTTGACCTGTATCTGTTGCTTATTATTTATTCTCTGTAACTTCTATATTTTCTTTTAATTTCTTTTTACCAGAAATCATCTTATGACCTGTATAAATTGCCATTATCATGCAGAGCAATGAACTCATGGCAAAATATTTGTGAGCAGTTTTCTGATTTTTATATCCGGTATAAAACGTTCCAATCATTGTAAACATTGCACCGAATGACCAATATTTATGTGATTTCATCAAATTTCCCCCCCTTTGAATTTTCTTCTATCATACACCTTTTTTAGAAATCTACAAACAGGAATTTAACGTTCTCTTTTATGTCTATCAATAAGCAACAAAACAAACATAATAAGCCATATCCCCCATGCGATCCAACAGCCTATTCCTTGATATTGGATATCTATGATTATTCCAATAATAAAAGGGACTGACATAAACATCATTCTTTTTCCATATGCCTTACACATAGCATTCTCATCGTATTTCTTTCGTTCATCCGCTGATTTCATATTATAACCCGACAAGAATTTAGCAGCTTTTCCTTCTGATTTATAAAACCACATTCCAAACAAAAACATAATCACTGCCATCATAAAGTCAAAAACAATATAGAACATATAATACAATTCTCCTTTCAGCCAATCACTCTTATCTCTTTGAATTTTTTACATTACTCTTCATCTTTGACCAAACATAGCAAATCAGTATATCCTGACTGCATAAGTAATTGCTTAAAACCAGACATCACTTCTTCTTTTGTATAATTATTATTTTTCAAAAACTCACTATCCTTCTCACTAAGGTATTGGTAGAAAAGAGCTGCTGCCATTGCCTCATTTCTGTCTGTATAATCAATGCTATCTAAAAGTATATTCTCTGCTTCGTTAATTTTCCCAGAATCAATCATATCAAGAAAATCTTTCAAATTTTTCCCTGATACTTCATATTTATTTTCTTTTTCAAGTTCAACAGAAACATACTTTTTCCCAAACATTAAAGAAAATAATACTCTTACCATTTCTTTTATCATTCGCATAATATAGTCTTTTTCGTCTGTGAAATACATTTTTCACCTCCATAACTACCGAGTTGTTAAAGTCCACAAGGCGAAATTTGTCACCTTCTACATATTGTATTTCCCAAGACAATAATTATCACAACATCAGCTAAAATAATACCCAATGCAATATACACAAAAAATGCCGGTAAAATATTTTCAAACACTCCCATAATTAATAGAAGAATTGCTATAACAGACATTCCAATTCCCATTGTTCTGCATAGCTTTTTTTCATTATATTTTGCCTTTTCTTCTTTTGAAGCTGTATTATATCCGGAAATTAACCAACTTCCATGTCCAGAAATCAAAACTATGGAAAGTACAGCAAATATTATAAATCCAAGATATACTACCCAGTCTGGTCCAGTTGATAAGTCTGCCAGTTTCATTTGTATAACACCTCCACACACAAATACCGATTTACACTAGCAATTCTACTACTGAGTTTACTGTATTTTTCAAACGATGTCCATCCTTTAATCCTAACCGATAGAAAAATTCTTCCGTTTCTGCTCCGCTATTGAATATTGCATTGCAATACTTTGTAATAACTTCTTCCTGTTCCGGTGTAAGTGTTTTTAGCAGTTCCTGATACGCTCTTTCCACTTCATCACATTCCGGATTAGATTCTCTGCTCAGTTTCCATTCCTCATATGCTTTTCCCATATGTTCCACTATTGCCAAATTGACAAATTCCTTGACTTCTTTAGACAATTCATTTTTTTCTTTCTGCTGTTTTTCTTTATTGCATCGGTCATTTTTCTTTTGCAAAGTCACATCATCAATGTAACCGATGATTCCACACAAATTTCCTTTCATTGACTGCATATACCCTCTCATGAGTACCGCCAGTTTTCTTTCTTCGGATTCCTCCGATTTTTCCTCTGTCATATACAGTTCTTCCATCTCTTTCAAAATGTCTATTCCTGCTTTCATCTGAAATTCCACATCCAGTAAATCATCCATAACCTTATATAACTCGTCCATACACGTTCCTCTTCTTTCTGTGTACTGCTTTTCTCTAAAGTTTTCCACTCTCACCCAAGAATAAAGTCCTGTAATCCACATTTTACCACTTCTAATACCGCAGTTATCCCAATGCCGATATGCGGAATCAGAACAAACACTACCGTTGTGATCACTGTCATCTTCAATGTCCATGCTGTACTGATGCCAAATCCAATACTTAAAACCTCTGTTACAACAGATATACCAGCAATCAGATAACAGAATGTGGCAGATAATCCCACCAGAAAGACCAACAGGATATTTATTGCTGCAAGCAACAGCCAGATTGGTACAGCTATTATTTTAAATGGTAACTTTACCAGAAATCTCAACATCTTCACTTTCTCCTCTCTTTGTGTCTACCAGGCACAAGGCTATTTTACCACATCCACGCTGATGACCACTATCTCTTTTGCGACTTCGTGCCCAGTGGGCACAAAGTTCTTATCCATCTGGTATATCATTTCCCCAGTACATATCATGCCGTACTTCTGCATCATAAAACTGATTGATCGTAACCGGAGCGTTGTATAACACGGTCAACATATACTGCCGAATATTCTTCACCTTGCTTGTATTTCTGTTCAGACTGAAAAATACATACTGAATATGTTCGTACCCAACTTTCAGCAAGCGGCTCTTCACCACCTGTGTAGGCACAGCCTCCCCGTTAATCTGTTGATAGGGTTTAGACGAACAGATAGCATCTAACATTAACTCCACCAATTCTTCTACGCTCTCTGGTCTATAACTCTGACAAAGAATGTCATATTCAATGTTCTGCTGAATCAGTTGTCGATAATCCAATCGTTCCTGTACCTTATCCTCCTCTTGCTTCCGGATAGATGGATAAGATTCATTCTCACTCAATTCAGTATTGTTATATTCAGTATAATTACAGTTTGTTTTTGAAACTTCTTGAAGTTTGTTTTCTAAACTTCCTGAAGTTTGTTTTTCAAACTCCTTGAAGTTTGCTTTTGAAACTTCTTGAAGTTTATTTGGGTCAATCATTTTTTTCGTGGGATTGACACCACGTAATGTATTGATTTGTTACGCCACCCTTGACCGGATGGAAAAGCAATGCTGTTCGTT
>NZ_FQZY01000051.1 GCF_900142165.1 Hespellia stercorisuis DSM 15480 | reverse complement strand
GAAAGAAAAAGACCAAGGTACTAAATCTAATTGACAGACTTGTGAATTACAAGGCATCAGTCTGCTTATTTATAAAGAATCTCTGTGTTCCGTTTGATAATAACCTTGCGGAACGTGATTTGCGCATGATTAAGGTTAAAACCAAGGTCTCAGGATGTTTTCGCAGTGAGGAAGGCGCACAGGAATATCTTACAATCATGAGCTATATTGGGACTGCTCATAAGCATGGAATAAATGCTTTTACAGCAATCAGAGAAGCCCTTTTAGGGAATTCCGATATCATCTTTAACTAATGGAGTTCTGAACAGTTACGAAATATTAATAATTAGAAATGTACACATTTCATTACTGGCCACGCCTCTCTTTCGTACCGGTCCTGATATTCTTCGCCCTCTTCTCTCCTCTTCCAGTTTTTCCAATTCCTCCATCGCCTTCAGTCCGGCGGGTGTTGCTGCCCAGCCAAGTCCCAGAAAATTCGCGGTCATGTTCAGCGTAATGCTCGCAATAGCCGGATGACCTTTTGGAATGTGTGGAAACAGAAAATGGATGAGCGGCTGAATCCCATGCGAAAGTTTTTCTATAACGCCTGCTTCTCTGGCTATTTCCATCAGCCCCATCCAGAAGGACATGACCCCCACCATCGTAATGCAAAGGGAAACAGCTTCTTTGGATGCGTCCAGTGCTGCCAGTGTAACATCTCCCGCCCTGCCGTTAAGCGCTGCATATGCAATCCCCACCAGCAGCATCCCCGCCCACAGTTTATTCAGCATCTTACAGCACTCCCTCTTTCAGATAATAATTCACGGCGTATTCTTTCACAATGCTAAAAGGCGCGGGACCTACTTTCAGAACGGCTTCATGATACGCTTTCTGGGAGAAATCATCGCCCTGTTTTTCCATTAGATCCTTTTTCATTTCCAAAAATTCCAGATAGCCAATATAGTATTTCAGATAATTCCCCGGATCTCCGATGATCAGATTCCATATAGATTCCAGCGCATCCGCATCTTTAATCCCATACCCCGCAAAAAATTGCGTGGTATCGTAAAATGTCCAGCCATCATAGTGAATCCCCATATCTGCCAACGCATACAATCCCAATATAAACGAACTGTTTTTCTGTAACAGCACAGCCTGCTCACTGGTCAGCGGGGCAAAATAATAGCTCATCATCTCGCTGTACGTCGCCCAGCCCTCCACGTAGCCGCCAAAGTCAAGGATCTGCCGGATTGGACTGGGATTCTGATTCGAGTAATACATCGTCTGGTAGAGATGCCCCGGGTATCCCTCATGAGCAAGCGTGGTGTACAGCATCAGATTGTTCTGCATCTGGGATTTATTGACATATATAATATTCTCCGTCACATTGTCAATAGTCGGAATCATGTAAAACGCGGGACTCATATGCTCCTCCAGAGCGGTGGGCACATACTTGATCCGTGATGTCACAGCCGGTGCCTTCGGAAAGTATTTTTCCGTGTTTTTCTCAAGATCATTTAACATGGTTACCGGATTGTCTCCCGGGAGGGCTGCCGTCTCCTTTGCCTGATCTGTTCCCAGTCCAAGAATTTTTTCCATATCCTCCAAATCGGACAGCATCTGCGCTTTTGTCGCCTCCTGCATCTGTGTTACCGTCTTGGACGAGCCAGTCTGTTTTACTGCCAGCCATTCATAGTACGATTTCCCCTCAGGGAAATAGCATAATCCATTTTTGTTCGTTCCCTTCCCCATCATGGACTTCAATTCTGCAATTAATTTGTCGTATGCCGGCAGTACATATTCCGCCACAGCCTTTGCATTATCCCGGATATATGCATCTTTCTCCTGCCCGTCAAGCTGCTCCATCGCATTCAGCCGCTCAACAAACGTTGCATAAAGATAATTATTTTCTTTCATATTTACAAATGCTTCGCACTGATCCACCACCATCCCGAGAATCGCGTCGGACATCAGCAGGCCTGCTGCCGCTTTCTTTTTTTCGAAGACTTCCACCGATTCCAGATACGCCGGAACTGACTCCATCAATTGCAGATATGTTTTCACATCCTCCGTCTCCTGCAGCCGATATTCCGAAAGCAGCAGCGGGATCTGTGTCTGTGCTCCGTTTACCGGACTCAGCGGTTCCTCGTACAGACAGTAGGAAACGCCTTTATCCGCCATGTCCAGATAATAACGCAGCACATCGTATGTCAGCTTATTCTCCACAGACAGATTTTCTTTCGAGAATCTGTCCAGCGCTGCGCTCTCATTTTCTATCACTGTTTTCTGTGCCGTCTGACTGACATCGCAGTTTCCAAACGATGCCTGCTGTGCTTTAATCCCATACTCCTCGGGATTCTGAAGTGTATAGTGCAGGCTGATTGTATTGGACGACACCTCCCGGCAAAACAACTCTCTTGTTAATTTTTCAAAATCCTGATTACTATGTCCTGAATCGGATGTGATCTTTTCGCAGCCCGTCGTGAACAGAACCACTAAGAAAAGAAGTGCAAAAGCAGCATAAGACCTGAACCGTTTTACCATTTGACCTCGCACGAACAATGCTTTCTATATCTTATGCGTTCTTTTTCATTCTATGTATCACGAATAAATACAGCGCAAACTTCATATACTACCAAAACACCGAAAACGCAGACATGTAATCTGCAGAAAGCGATTCCATGAATCTTTTCCTGTCTTTTTTCGATTTGATTACACCTGTCCTGATTTTTTTGATTATCCTTTTCGGTCTGCACTCCGGGGTCAATGTTTATGAAGCCTTCATCCGCGGAGCAAAAGACGGACTTCACACAGTGTTGAAAATCATGCCGACGCTGATCGGGCTCATGATTGCCGTAGGTGTGCTCCGCTCATCCGGTTTTCTTGATATCGTTTCAAATGTTGTCGGAAGGTTCAGCGCACTCTTTCATTTTCCGGGGGAACTCGTCCCACTGGCCATTGTAAAAATGTTTTCTTCCTCCGCCGCCACCGGTCTGCTTCTGGATATTTTCCGAACCTTCGGTCCCGATTCCCGTCTTGGCATTATCGCATCTATTATGCTATCCTGCACTGAGACTATCTTCTATACAATGAGTGTCTACTTTATGAGTGCCAAAGTCACCCGGACCCGCTGGACACTTCCCGGTGCGCTGCTCGCAACCTCCGCCGCTCTGGTCGCAAGCGTCATCTGCTCCGGCCTGGTCCGCTGATCCTTCAAAAGAGATTCTCAAACCAAAGTTTCATAAATCGTTCATCCTTCCGGCTGGTACGTTGATCCTCCCGAAGAGATTCTCAGACCGATCAGTTGCTTGTCCGTAAGCATCCCCCGTTTCAAATGCGCAAAGTACCAGGTACAGGTTTCGAATGTCCACTTTACACTTCTGTCATTTTCCGTCTTTTTCTGTCGAAGGAATCTTGTTGAATCTCTGTTTTCTGTCTGCTACACTTTTTATAAGACAGATGCATAAAAAAGTGAACTTTGTTCACCGGCATCTGCGCAAGCGCTAAGGTTCCTCCTTAGCATAGGTTATGCATTGGACAGATGCATAAAAAGTGAACTTTGTTCACTGGCATCTGTGTAAACGCTAAGATTCCTTCTTAGCACATGTTATACAAGGATTTGGCAATTATTCATCTTTAGAAAAAGACGGAGGGGTCACTATGTTACATAATATAGACAAACAGAAGATGAACCAGCTTATGGACCGCGACAAAGACGCCAAGATCATCATCAACCAATTATTAGAAAATCATAACGTCGCATTATCTACAATCGCTCATGAAATACGAAATCCACTCACTTTGGTTTACTCTGCACTACAGGTAATGGAAATCCAGCATCCCGAACTTTCCACTTATCCTCATTGGTCCCAGACTAAATCAGATATCGAGTTTATGTGCCAGCTGTTAAATGACTTATCGCGTTACAGCAGCGGCCACACTTTAAACCATTCCGCATTTTCTATGAAAGACTTTCTAAAAAATATTGCTGTTTCATTTGCTATTTCTCTAGAGGACAGCAATATTGAATTTACCTCACGCATCGACAAAGGCCTCGGCACTTTCACCGGTGATAAAATCAAGCTGAAGGAAGTTCTTCTGAATCTCCTCGCAAATGCCCGGGACGCTGTTCAAAGTGTTCATTCCGGAGACGGCCGTGGCAAAATCTGCCTCTCGGCACATCCTGATATACATGGCATTGTCATCGAATGCTTTGATAACGGCTGCGGCATAAGCGACGATATCATCGATCATATTTTTGATCCTTTTGTCACTCACAAGGAAAACGGGACCGGATTAGGTCTGGCCATCTCCAGACAGATTATCGAATCCCACAATGGTTCTATTCAGGCACACTCTTCTCCCGAAACCGGCACTACTTTTATAATCCATCTGGCGTGCTGACACATCACTTTTCCCAAAAACACTCAGGCATGGGCTCTTCTGGGATGGTACAGCAACACCGCCAGAATAAATCCGGCCACCAGCCCGCCTATATGTGCCAGATTGTCTACGCCACTGCTCGTAAGCCCATAATATAGTGTGAGGACCACCATGAAAATCAGTCCTCTGCCAGATACATTTCCCACACTTCCGCGGTTTCGGATTGCCATATACAGCATCGCTCCCACCAGCCCGAAAATCGCTCCGGACGCGCCAGCCGACACAACGCTTTCTCCCTCCAATACGTTCCAACAGAGAGAGAGCATATTCCCCCCAAGGCCACTCACAAAATAAATGATCAGATACCGAATCTTGCCAATCTCCAATTCCATCGTCCAGCCAAGGACCCCCAGCATCACCATATTGTTAAACAGATGATTCACTCCAAAGTGCAGAAACAGACTGGTAAACATCCGATAGTACTGATGTCCATTCACAACATACAAATCATACATCGCGCCATGCTGCACCATAAATTCTGCATCCTCCGTTCTGCCGATAAAGGAAAGTCCCAAAAACACAATAATGTTTGCAGCCACCAGGGCAATCGTACATACCGCTTTTTTATTCTTATTGTCCACGCTTTTTCTCCATTTCGCTTTGATTTCTGCAATCATTATACCCTTATTTTATTTATTTGTAAATTTTTCTTCCATTACCAGTCCTTCCCACACACCCCATTTTTGCCGTTTTCGCCTGCGCACACCTCTTTTTATATTGCCCCAGGTCCCACCAAGTTCCTGTATTGTGGGGACATCCTCATATTCCTCGTCCTCCAGCTCAAATATATTTCCCCGTTCCTCCGTTTCCCGGGAATCCGTATCCTCTTTCTTGTTCTGATATTCTTCCAGAATCTGCTCGATATCATAATGCTCTTCCATGGTCGATTTGTGGAGTTCATATGCCAGATAAATCCCTTCTTTCTCCTCATAATTTACCTGACTGACAAAATACTCTGTGAGCCTGTGAAATGCACCGCAAAGTTCTGTATTCCTTGTCGGTAAATAGCAGAAATAAAATTGTTTCTTTTGAAAGAAAATATGATCAGGTTCAAGCAAAAGTTTATCTGCGCTGAGCATGTGCCTCTTTAAAGCCTTGATTGTCTGCACAAGCTGAACAATAAACAGTTCTATATCACTTCGCTCCATCTTTGTCTTCTCGAACATCGCTCTCATTGACACCATGCCGCTGATTTTATAAGAATACTGACTGAAATCATCGATTCCTCTGGCATCCACCTCCAGGATTCCCGGAATCTGGTTTGCGTGCAGCATCGGAATCTGATAATCCTCCACATAAAAGTCAGGAACTTCTATTTTTAAGTATGCATTATTTAAGTCATGTTTAAATACAGTTTCCATATTTTCCCTCTTTACACTTTCTTAAATTTATTTTTTCAGTTTTTTCACAGTGCCATTCCATCACAGGTTTTTATTAGGATTCGCCGCTTTTTTATTGAGATTCACCGCCATTTTTTACTTTTCGCAGCAGACGGATATATTTTTCCGGCTCTGTGACGGATGCACGCTGTTCAATATGAATCCGCATTCTTTTCTTTGATGCCGAGCTGCTGACTGTAATATAGGATGAATTTTTGCTGACATTCACTGATGCACTTGAAAACAGGATCATCTTTCCCTCCAGACGCTGCAGAAAATGAGTCTGAAGCTCCCCTTCATCAAAACCTTTCGGTGTCCGTTCTTTCTGCGAACCCAAAACCGCCGTCTCATAAGCAATGGCATTGAGAATATTTTTGTCATGATAGTAAAAGCACAGATTCATCACCACCACGAAAACCAGCAATACAATCGGCATGACATAGGCCATCTCGACTGTTGCGCTGCCACTCAGCCTGAATCGCTGTTTTGTATCTTCCTCTCTCTTTCTCTCCGGCACTTTCTCTGCTATTTTTTTCAACATATTCTCCGCTGCTTTCCCTGCCACTTTATCCTCCCCACTTTCTCCATCTCACATCCCACTCATAATATCCCTCTCATAACATCTCACTCTCAACATCCCACTCATAACATCTTACTCTCAACATCCCACTCTCAACATCTCACTCTCAACATGTCACTCATAACATCATCACGCCCACATATGCCAACGCCAGAAACGGAATAAATGGAAATGCTGTTTTCTTCGAAAATCTTTTGATCATTATCTGTGCTGCTGCAAACAATGCAGCCATCCAGAACGCCAGCATCAGCAGATACAATACATCCCATATTCCAAGAAACAGCCCAAGTATCATGATTACGAAGCTGTCCCCACACCCCAGTGCCTCCCTCGTCACCCTGCTCACCAGAAAAAACAGTCCCCCCACCGCTCCCCCTGCTGCCACCAGAAGGATATCCTGTCCTCCCGTGCCTGAGCAGAGTAAAAACGATCCACCTTCCGCCGCTCTTCCCAGCAGTATGCAGATTCCTCCTGCTGCCAGCGTCCACAGCGGTACACTATGATGCCTGATATCAATCAGCGAGAGAATCCCGAGAAAAATACCACATATGACTCTGCTTATTGTCCACATCTTGAGCACGCTCCTTTCCCTTCCACCTCTGACAGTGCCACCGCATAAATCGTCCGTTTCAGCCCGCTGCAGGTCAGAGAAGAATGATAGCGGTCCCCATCATTTGTGATATAAACGCCACCGATCATATTTCCGCCTCCACATCTCTCACAGCAACGATACTTCCCTCCGGAATCATTTCGCATTCCAGGGACTGCTGCCAGCGACACCGTCTGTATTGACAGCTTCAGATATGTGCAGTTATAGTCCTTGTGGTAGACGTTTCCTGTATCCGTTATGTAAACCGTGACCTCATTGTTTTCATCCATTCCGTCCTTCACATATCCGGTCCAGGCCTTCATTCTGAATTTCTCTCTGTATTTTGCCGTGGCTCCCGTAAATTGCGGGAGCGGAAGTCTCACCTTGTATTCCACACAGATCTGCATCTCCCCAGTGCTTGAAGAAGCATAGGATTTATAACAATGCAGTCCGGAACTTCCGTCTACTACAATGCTCCGGTCAAGTCTGCCACTTCCGACGGCTCTCACTATATCCGACTGTAATTTCACGGGATTGATGACCGGAGCCAGATACATTTCTTTTGCAGCGATCTTTGCCGCACTGTGCACGCCCGCTTTCACACTTGTCTGAATTGCCGAAATTTCCAACAGATATACGAGCGCAATGACCGCAAAAAAGAAAACGGGAAGTGCCAATGCGGCTTCTACCGTCACACTTGCCTTTGGGATATATACAGACGCCCTCTCAGACGGGCGATTTGGGGTTGTATTGTTTGTTTTATTCAAAAGACTTTTCCTTTCTTTCAAATTAATGCATAAATAGGGTGTAATGCACGTTTCAGAATATTTGTGTGTCCGAAAGGGCATCTGTATATATCCCCACCGCCTATAGCGGTGGAGTTTTACCGATAGGCAAAATATGTTGGAAATTCATAGGTAATCCCGCGCCGCAGTGAAACAATGCTTTTTACCTGTATTTTTGTGACGCAATAATCAACTTTAAAAAAAGTAAGGCCCTTGCTCTGCTGCATATTTTTTTCTATCAAGTCTAATGCCCGCATAGAACAGCTGTCTTTGTTCCCGAGAAATAGCAGCATGCGAAGGTACTCCTTGTATTCGAGTCCGCCTTCCATATCCGCGCCATCCCCCGCATCCTCCGGTGTTCCAAGTTTTCCCAGCGCGGAAAGCTGCATCTGCCAGCTTTCTGCCGTCTTGACCAGCACCACCTTCTTCCCCTGCAGAAGCGAGCGCAGATCCATCACGCTCTCGCCGTATGCCCACGCTGCCAGCAGGGCCTGCTTCACCAGTTCTGTCACGACCGGCAGTGCTGCCAGTGATGCCAGCGCAGCTGCCATTGCCTCCGCTTCTGCCTGTTTCTGCATGTCTGTCATGAGGTAAAGATAGTTGGCACCGGTTCGCATCCACAGCAGACGTTTTACCACATATTCCAGATTCTCTCTGTCGCTGCCTTTCCCTCCGATCAGATACTCCAGCTCATAAGACAGCGCCCCGTCCTCGTTAGGCTGTGTCGCCATGGAAAACTTTCGCAGCAGATACTCCCCAAACAGAAGATTTGATACCGTCCCCTCCATGTTCTTCTCCACCTGAAATGCACCTCTTCCACTGTGCAGAGAGCGGTTGGACGGCATACTTTCCAGCCGGACTGCTTTGTTCGAAACCTGCTGTGGATCACTCAGAACTATGTTCAACACCCCATGGGACTTGGCCGCCGATACCGTCTGCAGCGGATTATCGGTCTCCGGCAGCTGCGTCTCATTCTCCGTCAGCGTGTCCTCCAGCGCCTGACTGTTCTCCGCCTCGGACTCCTCGTACCGCTCTCCTCCGGTTTCCTGCTCCTCCCATTTACCGCTCATCCCCAGCACATCCTCGGCAATACTGATTCCACTGTAATCCTTCATGTACGTTATAACCTGTTCCCTGAACGGATATCCTTGATTATCTGTCAGCAGCTGGAGCTTCTCCAACCGGTTTTCCATCCCCCCTGCACCGTAATACTCCAGCCTTGTGAGAAGATTCACCTCGTTGAACTGACCGCTCTCATAGCTTTCCTCCACCGCAAACAATTCATATTCCTCCAGCAGTTCCTTCCGGTACTCCCCGAACGCCGAATACACCGCCTTGTCCACATCCGCCCGTCGCCAGTTCTTTGCCGCCTGGAGCGAGGCGCTTTCCACCATCGCTCCGATAAAGGAGATCAGAAGTACAAAAATCAGACTTAAAAAAGCGGTAATTTCCCCCTTTTTCATAAGCGCTCCCCTCTGCTATATTCCAGAACTCTCACTTGTAATTTTTTCAAAAATTTTGTTTACAAGATTTGTCAGCTGTGTCTTAAAAATAATTACCAGTCCGATCAGTACCACCATAAATTTAGCCCCTGTCTTTTTCATGCCTCAAAAGCCTTATAAACACTGGATTTAACCATATAGACCAAAACGTATCATTCGTCTATTTTCTTTGTTTTTTGCACTTTTTGTATGTTGTGTGCATTTTGTAGCCAGTATTTTTATTTATTCATATCTATACAAAACAAGACAGAATGTACTTGCTTTTTAACTGTACATTCTGCCTTGAATCATTCAAATTCAAATATTTAATTTTTCCTTTTATACTTTAGATATTTTTCTTACCCTTGCCAATTCTTCTCGCAACTCTGCATTTTCTTTTTCCAATTTTTTTATTTTTAGTTTCAATTCCTGTATAGTCGTTTTTGCATTAACTAAAGTTCTTTCCATAGCCATATCAATAATAATCTGTTTCGGATTATACGTTACGCTCTGTTGATGCATAGCTTCATTTACCACCCTGCGCATTTCTTCATTTCGATAAAAAAATCCTTTAGAAAAGCCTGTTTTTTGAATCAATGCAGCAACTGTTATTTTTTCTTTTGATTCCAACATTTCTTGAATTTCCCGTTTTGCGGTTTCTACCTTCTGTTTGCTACGTTCCAAACTACATTCGACCATTTTATCGTATTTCATAGATTATCGTCCTCTCAAAAAACTTGTACCACACCATTCTCACAATTTTTTTAAAACAGAAATTTCTTTCCTACTGACCCGTTTATTCAATTTCTCCATTTCTTGTTGCAACAGTTCATTTTCTCTTTTCAAGTTCTGATTTTGTTCTGCTAATTTCTCATTCTCCGTTTTGGCTTTTAGCAATTCAATTTTCAAATCAATTACTGAATTTTCGAGTTTTCTGTCCATTGTAACCGGATGTCTATTCTTAAAAATTGCCTCCTGCCTATGTATTGCATCATCCATTTCTCTTCTGATAAGCTCATTTTTATAAAAAAATCCTCTAGAAAGCCCAGTTCTTTTTACCAGCTCTGCTACGGTAATTCTTTCCATATTTTTAAGCATATCAGATATTGTATTTTTTGCAATATTCATCTTCCTCTGACTCTCAGCCTGCGTAATCGCTACCATCTTATCATATTTCATAATCATCCCATCCTTCTATGATATCTAATAGGATCATATCCATTTTTTCTCTTGCAGCTCTCGTTTCATCCGCCATCAGTTTATTTCCTATTTTCCGATAATGGTGTACCGAATATATAGAGGTATGCCCCAGTAACTTGGCTATCATCCAGTCGTCCACATGCATTTCTGTCAATTTCTTTCCATAGCAATGCCGGAAAATATGGGTTCCAAACTTCAGGAACTCTCCATTATCATCCCGGATATCTTCCTGGCGGATCATTGTCATAATCTGATTTTGAATCATGCTATATTGATAAGGCCTAGTTGGATCATCTTTTTTTACAAAAATGTAAGTTGTTTCTCCATACCGCTCCTTTGTATAATCAATTGCTTTCATAATCAGTTGTGCCACTTCTTCACTGATAGCTTTTTCATAGGTGACTGACTTCACCTGATCAATCCTTATAAAATACCGATTGTTCCGCATACTTAAGCAGTCTGTCTTTAAGGTCAGCGTATCTGAAATCCTCGTTCCCAATAATTGGTGGATAATTAATGCTCTGCATATCTGCTCATCCATTTTAAAAATGTGTTCATTTAATCTTTTGATTTCTGCATCGGAGTAAAATTTGAATACATGCCTTGGTGTACTTGGAAAATCATTACTCAGAAATAACTCGCCCATGTGCTGTCGTTCATATAAATTCCCAACATCTTCTATTACCCTTCGTAGTGCATACAAGTCAGATCTGTAATTTTTCCGATCATGTGCTTCCGTCTGAAGATATATCAGATACTCTTCTATATGCATTCGGTCTAATTCCTGCAGTGATTGAATGTCCAAATATTTCCTTTTAAGAAATCTTGAAAATCGCTTTACTGCAGTCATTTCACTATGTATCGTTCCTAAAGGAGAATATTTCAAATGCATAAAAATTACTTTTTTTACTTCTTCTCGGATATCTGGCTGTACAATTTTAATAAAGTTAATCGTTTCTGTATTCAAAATTGGATTTCCTTGAATAGGAAAATCGAAATTTTTAAGAGTCCAGATATCTTTTTCTTGCTCGTCCCTGTCATCCTCTTCTTCCAAAAACTTCAAGATTTTTTTCATGTGCCTTACAATGCCAGGACTTTCAATTCCTACTTTGTCATATGCAGGTCGGTATTTTTTGCTTGACAAAGCATATCCTTGTTCTAGCATCCAGCTTTTTAGCATCAGAATGATTTTTTCTTCTTCTCTGGAATCTAGGTTTTGTATTTTCCGATCAATCAGAAATTCCCGAATATTATTATAATAAGTCACCTCACTTGCCATACTGGACGGAGCGAGCATTTTTCCTCTTTCCCATATAAATTCTTCCAGCTTTTCGGTTATTTCTCCGGATGGCAATCCTTCCAGATTAAAATATCGTTCTGGGCTGATACGCATTCTCTGCAGTTGCTCTTCAGATGCGGCTTTGTAACAATCCAGTTCATATATGTAAATTCTTTTTTTCATTTTCTATCACCACGCTTCTTAACTTTAATGGTAGAAGCCAAGTCATTTCCCGGTTTCCTAAAGTACGTATCACTTGCTTTATCAATTCTCTTTGGCATAAAATCTACATACTGTTTTGTCATCTCTTCTGAAAAATGTCCTAAATAATCTCGGATTGTCTGTATAGAAACATCTTCATCATAAAATTGCGTTGCCAGCGTATGTCTATAGTCATGGGATTTGAAAATATAATCTCCATCCGCAATCCCATTCTTATCACAGTACTGCTGAAATTCCTGTCGAAATGTTCCTACACGGTATGCTCCACCATTCTTTCCTTTGAAGATGTAATCTTTCGGACGAATGTGTTCCTGCTCAATATACTTACGCATGATCCTATACATTACAAGCGGAATCGGTATCATCTTATCTGCTTTCATCTTGATCTGATAAACTTTTAACCATGCATCTTCTCCATCCCAGTAATAGGCATCTCCTTTTAACGTACACACTTCACTGATTCTCAACCCGATACACCATAAATGTAAAAATATCAACCTTGAAACCAGTGGAAAAGCATACAGTTTATGCAGGATTTCCATATAAACTTGTTCTTCCACCGTTCTATCATGATGTTCTGGATACGTTTTTTTCAGATAATATTCTGGTTTAAAAGGTATCTCCTTCATATATCCTCGGACTGTTAAAAACTGATAAAATTTCAGGTAATGCACAATTCTTTTATTGAATGTATCATCTTTAGTGTCCTTCTCTTCCAGTTCCCGAAAATAAGTTTCCAATTGATTTTCATCTACCTGACAGACGGATTCTTCTTCCTTAAAATATTCCAAAAGTCTTTTTACCTCATATAGTTGTCCTCGGATATTTGCTATCGTTAGTCCACCAATTCCGACATGATATTTCGCATATTCCTGCAACAGTTCCCGATTTCTTTTATTGGTAACTTCTATGAAACTCAATCGCTGAACTGGATTACTTGGATTAAGCCGATCTTCTGCCAGATGAAAGCGTTCCATATACCATACATTGGCATGCCAATGTATTTCTGGTGCTTCTAAAAACAAAATTTTCCGGCTGTTATCAATGATCTGCATAGAGTTTTTCACATTGACTACCTTCTGTTCCACAATTTTCTCAAATCGCTGGATCTGTTCTAATTCCAATCCTTCCAGATTATCAATCTCTTCCTCCACACAAAAATCATATAACCAGTGTAATGGCAATAAATAGCGAACTCTTCTCTCTTTGGGATCGTCTCGATACAAATTATCTAGGATATAATTCAGTAGTAGGAAAACCTGCTTTTTTAATTTTTCAGATGCTCTTCTTGAAAAATCCCACACCAGTTCCTGTTTATCTCGGACATATTCAAAATCCTTAACCAATTCCAAATCTGGTAAGTATGGCAGGAATACAATCTGTGCTTGATATTTTCTCCGATGTTCGATTCTTCCCGGCAGATTTTCTATTTCTTGTTGAATACTGTACTGCTTAATATGATCGAAGACCTTTAAATATTTCATCACATTCGCTTCATCCCACATTTTTTGTAGTTCTGCTTCATAACGGCTTCGTACCGTATAGTCAATCTCTTTGATATGATGTATTCCCTGCCGGATTAGAAACCGTTTAATGTTTCCCTTCAATGCCCCATCTGACACTTGGCTTTCTCGGATTTCTAAGAGCAGCTCTCCATATTCTGTTTCTATCCAATACTTCTGTATCTTTCGCAATGCGGATGACTGCTCTTTCACCTGCTTTTTCGTATAATTCCCACTATCCAACAAACTTTGTTTGTATTCTCGCAAATCTTGTTCTTCTGCTAAAATCACATCATAAATTTCTCTTTGGATAAGGAATTTCTCTGCTTCTTCCCATAATTCTCTCTGCAATATTCCGCCTGACATAAGCTGCTTGTGAAGATGTTGTATCTCTTCTTGGCGTTCCGCTTGCAGCAATCGAATTGCAGACACTTGATCGCCTCCTCTTTTTTATAACAAATTCTGAACACCATACATTGCCTGATGTCTGTTATAAAAAGCATCACTGACTTCTATTAGTTCATCCTCTGTTATATTCAGATATTTCATGGTCGTTTCGATATTCCGATGTCCAAGTGCCTGACTAATCATTTCTAATTTCCAACCATCTTTTCGCCTTGCATTTGCAAAATAATGCCGAAGCATATGGGGAGATGCTTTAATTCCTGTCTTTTTCTCCAACCTACGTAACATGGCATATACCCCGCTTCCCTTAAAAGGTTTTCCAACATAATCGCCAGAAACATTAATAAACAAATATTCCTGTCCTAAAATCAGTTCTTTATAGTCTTCAATATAAAACATTAAAATATCAAATGTTGCATCACTGATTTTGGCTCTTCGAAATTCTGCATTTTTTGCCCTCGCTCCATTCTCATTATCATCCCGGAAATTGACATATATTATATGTTTTTCATAGTCTATATCCTCTGCGTATCGTACCCCTAAAAGTTCACCTATTCTGAAACCTGTTTCTGCTAATAATAAAAGCAGGATCTGATCTCGGCTGTTTGCACATTCTTGCAACAACTCTACAATCTTGTCCTGCTCAATGGTTTTCCCTTGATGTCCTTTTTCTTTTAAATACCCTCGAAAACTCTTCCTGTTCAATATTTTTCTGATACCGATTGAATTTCGCACAATCATTTGCGTATCTGATAATACCTTAAGATTTCCCGAATTCTTGTTTTCCTGCTCCATAAAAATATAGAACCTAAATACTTCTTTTAAGTATGCATTACATGTCTCATTATTAGGAAGTTTTAAATAATCTTCCTGGCTATGCATACCAGCTTTTAACCAAAGCAGAAAATCTGTAAAATGTTCATGCTGTTCAATATATTTCATTTGACAAATATCATCCAGACAAAGTTGCTTTTCATCCATAAAATTCAAATAATAAGATAATGCAAAGGCACTTCTTCGTATGGTGTTCGGTGATATCTTTGACCTTTTCTTATGCATTAAATATTTAGAAGGTAAATATACAATATCTCCGCTTTTATTTTCTCGGATAAAATAAAATTTTTCTTGTTTATCCATCTGCATTTCTACTATATATTTTGCCATAGCAACACCTTCCTTCTAAATCTTTAACGCTATACACAGTATACCCACTTTATGTACAAATAGCTATTCATCAATACCAACAATTCCACTGAAAACGCTCTTGAAATACCACCAAACTTTTCATGTTAAATCTGCTTTTTCTATAGCAGAACCACGAACGGTTACAGGTAGTATTCCACGCCTTTTCGATTTCGGATAAAGTGCTGGACATCCTTGATATCTTTTGCCATCTTGCAGCTCGGAAGCGCACACATCACTTCCTCATGATACCTGCCACCTTCTCCTGCACGCTCGTCTAAAATGGACACGACACAAGTGTCTGTCTCGGTGCGGAGAGCCCGTCCGAATCCCTGTCTTAGTTTTTTCTGCATGTCTGGAACAATCACTGCCTGAATGTATTCTTTCAGATTAGCATATTCCTTCTTCTGTGCTTCGCTGATGGGATCTGGAACAGCGAAGGGCAGTCTTACAATGATCAGCGAAGATACCATATCTCCGGGGAAGTCTACTCCTTCCCAGCAGGAGCCAGCTGCAAAAAGGACAGCATTGTCCATCTGTTTAAATCTTGTGATCTCTTCCGGGGAATGTCTCCACACCTCTATCATCGGGAATGGAATTTCATCCCTTAACATCTGGTAAATGTTTCCCATCAAATGATAAGATGTGAACAGCACCAGCGTATGTCCGTAAGTCGAACAGATCAGCGAATGAATATGACCTGCTATCATCTCTGCCTCTTCCTGACTTCCTCTTCTGCATTTTTTCAAATCCTTTGGCAGATATAACAGACAGTTCTTCTGATATTCAAATGGGGAGTCTGCCACATATTCCCGTACTCTCCGCACTCTCTGTAATCCTGTCATTTTCCGAATGTGGGAAAATCCCTGTCCGGTTTTTAATGTTCCGCTTGTAAGAATTGCTCCCATGCCTCTGCCCCATAACATCTGGTCTAGGTACTGCGGAATCCATCTGCTGGTTGCACACAATATAATCCGGTGGTCATGGTCCTGCTTCAGATGTAGCACATACTTCTTATCCTGATGAAAAAAGCATTCAAGCACACTTCTGTTTTCTTCCAGCTTGTTTCTGATCCACTTTGGAATCTTCTTTTCTAATTTTTCTATAATCTTATTCATGGTCTGTATCCCCTCATATAAATACATTGCACACTCTTCTGTCATGTGGAATTCTTCTTTTATCCCATATCTGGTTCTGTGGTTTTCTCCTATGATGTCCAGCACCATCCGGATCGTGCCGGACAGTTTCCTTATCTCCGGTCCTTGATATTCTTTTCCAAGATAAAAGCAGATTTCCCGGATATCGTCATAACACAGGCTCTTCCCGAACATCTGCTTTGCTGCATCCGGCAGTTTGTGTGCTTCATCTATAATCAATGCCCTGTAATCTTTCAATAACGGGCGGTAATCCTGCAGTCTGTGATAACCATCAGCCAGCAGATAATTGTGATTACAGATCTGAATGAACATTTCATTATCTCTGGAACGCTCCAGATACTGCTGATACCTACACGAACCTCTTTTCGGGCAGTCTCCCGAACAGAACTTCGGTACACTCACCATCCTTCTGTCAAACCCACTTAAGTTGGACACTTCGTCCATATCATAATGTTCTTTCAACGACAGCAGAGCTTCTTTCTGCAACGCATTTTTGTTTTTCTCTTCGATTGCAACGATTCGTTGCGCCAACCTCTCATCGCAGACAAAATGCTCTTTCCCTTTTCGTATCACAGCTTTAATGGGGACCTGAATCGTCCCGCTCTCCTGAAGAATCCGGGAGAGAAAAGGGATATATTCTGTAAGAATTGCTTTCTGGAGTGCAATGCTGGAAGTGGATATCACGACCGGACGTTGCTCATAAGGGGAACATCCTTCTGCAAGGAGGGAATATTTTCTCATCAGAACACAGGCCACCAGATAAGCATACGTCTTGCCGATACCGACACCCGCATCACACAGTGCTATGTTTCTTCCCAGCAGGTTATCGAGCATTTCGTGGCATAACATAATCTGTTCTTCCCTTACTGCCATTCCATGTTCCGGGAACAGCACTCGGAAGATAGTATCAACTTCTCGATGCACTCTTTTTAAATATTCTCTTGCGTAATACATAATTTGTTACCTGATATGCGTGCTGATACCACATCAATACGGCTGTAAAGGATTTCTCCCTACAGCCGCATGTATCTGATATCAACGACACATTCTTCCTTGATTTCTTATACTTTTGTTTTTTGGCGTTGTATTTGTCCTCGACTCCCCCAATTGCCTTACGGGAACATTACAGGCGGATGCTTGGCATTGCACCGCTCATGGATTTTCTAAAGGTCTTGCTGATTACAACCCAAAGTCCATCCTCTGCTCACTGGCAGTTCCTATGTATCATTATCCCCTCGTAAGTGATCCTCGCAAAAGACCGCCACGGTCCTTGTTTCAGTTAAAGATGATTCGCTCGAAACAAAAACGCCACAAAAGAACTCTGCCTCTCACTTTCTGGTCTGATTTCTTCCATACCCTTTTCATCTGTCCTCGCGTCTTCCTGCCACGCTTCTACTTACGGGAACGTACCTGTAATGCTGGTATGCGGTTGTCAAAGTACACCGGCAAAATTTACCTATCTATTAAATAGCCGACGAAAATCGCCATAATTATTCAATTTTTGATAAATTTTTTAATTTTTTTCTCAAACGGTTTCTTTTGGTATAAATCGTCTGTTCTGCCATTTCCATAATCTTAGCAACTTCTCTTCCCGAATATCCCCACGTACTGAGTAAGAGTATCTCCAGTGTCTGATGCTCCGTTTCTTTCAATAGTTCATAGAGTCGCTTATCACCTATGTGATCCAAAAGCTCCTTTACATTCCTTGCAAACAGCTCGCTGTCCTTTCCTTTTATGGAATCCATATCCTGCATCTCTTCATCCAAATGTTCCCGGTATCTGCGCTCTTCCAGAAAATCTTCCCGGTCCATCTGACGCAGCTTTTGGATCTTCTCTTCTTCCATTCCCAGTTCACGCAGTTTCTTTTCTTCCTGTTCTTTCCAATAATTCCACTTTCGTTCTTCACTTGTCTTGTTATAAGCCATTTATCTTTCCTCCGATCTGATTTTTCGTATAGAAATCAAATCGGAGCATGGCGGTGACCGGATATGTGGTATCCCACAATTCTCAAAAAATGTCGAAAAAAAAAGTGTTGCAACCAGTATGATGATTACAACACTTTGTTCATTCTTATTGTTTAATTCTTTTTGCTGGACCCATTGATGCAAATACCACTTCTCCTATTGCTCATGTCTCCCCTCAAAACATTACATTTAGAAGCATATAACAAACTTTCGTATATCTTATTGCAACATATATTTTTCTTAATTCCCTTTTATTAATATATTATAAATTTTCAACTAAAAACTGGAGTATCATCCCTATTCTTCATTTACTTCAATTTTTTTCTTTAGCACTCTTGTCTTCAGCGGCGCTATCACTTCGCTTTCCTCCCCATAGACTACTTCATATTCTTCCGAAATCGGAACTGCTACGGATTTCCTACCAAAATTCTGAAGGAATAAATATTCTAATTTGTCAGATGCTCTAGTATTTACGGATATTCCTTCTGGCACAAATTTTACCAATAGTTTAACTTCAGCTTCTTTCACAAGTCTTTTGTATAAATCATGATAAAATGCATATTCCATATCTGCCGCAACATAATATGCATGTCCGTTTCCATATGTTTTGTGTGTCAAAGCAGCTTTTCCTGCATAGAAATCCTCTCCGTAACACATCAGAACTTCTGCATCCGATACCTCCAGCAATTCACACAAATGGTTACATCTGTATGTTTTCTGTAAATTCAGATGATTTGATGGATTTGGCACTGCATAGTTTTCTTCCCAATCATACAATGCATCTATCTCTGTACTCCTGATTCCCGTCACATCCATTAATCCATATGGTGTTCCAAAGAGGAAGCAACGATCTGTTGCATCTACCAATCCTGACCAATAGGATAATACTAGTGTTCCACCTTGTTTTACATAATCTCGCAATTTTTCTTCATATCCATCACAGAAAAGATATGCCATTGGAACTGCAAGAATCTTATATCCATCTAGCACATGCTCCATCGAAATTACATCTACGTTCAGTCCCTGCTCTCTTAATGCACGGTATTGCTTTAAGACACATTCCTGATAATACATATTTTCATTTCTTGGTCCTTGTGCATCTTTTAATGCCCAGCTATTTTCTCTATCATAAAGAACAGCTACCTGTGCAATGGTTTTCGTTCCTATGGTTTCTTGTATCTTTTCTAACGCTTCCCCGACTTCTGTTACTTCTTTAAATACTCGTGTATCAGAACCACCATAGTGGTCAATAACTGCACCATGGAATTTTTCTGAAGCACCTCTGCTTTGACGCAATTGGAAATATAATACACTGTCTGACCCATGCGCAACTGCCTGTAGTGAAGTTGCCAAAAGCATTCCCGGTTTCTTCAATTTGTTGATTGGCTTCCAGTTTGTTGCAGAGGGACAAGACTCCATCAATAAAAATGGTTCTTTCTTAATGCTGCGCATTAAATCATGCTGCAAACCGCAATCTACTGCTGTTTCCCATTCTTCCTTTTTATGCCAACCCGGATAATTATCCCAGCTTACCACATCTACCACATTTTTAAATTTCTTATAATCAAGACCTTCATAGTCATACATGAAATTTGTCGTAACCGGAAGTTCCGATCCACCTTCGCGAATGGCTGCAATCTCAACTTTCATAAAATCTATCGTCTGCTCTGTTACAAATCTCTTCCAGTCCAACTTCAATGCATGCAATTCATTTTCTCCGATAGTTGATGGACTTTCAATTTCAGCAAAACTTCTATACCTGTGACTCCAGAAAGTTGTACACCATCGGTTGTTCAGATTATCTATTGTCTCATATTTTTTCTCCAACCATTCCCTGAATTTTTGCTGGCACAACGGACAATGACATTCCCCACCAAATTCATTCGATATATGCCATAGCATTACACCTGGATGCTTTCCAAAGCGTTCTGCTAATGCTTTATCCAGCTTATGGATTTTTTCTCGATAAATTAAAGATGTATAACAATGATTATGTCTTCCACCAAATAATTGTTTTTCTCTTTTTTCATTCACTCGCAATACTTCTGGATATTTGTCTGCCAGCCATTTTGGTCTTGCTCCAGATGGTGTTGCTAAAATTGTGGATATCCCTTCGTGATACAGATTATTGATGATCTCCTCAAGCCACTCAAAGTGATATTCTCCTTCTTCTGGCTCTAAGACAGCCCAGGAAAAGATGCCAAGTGAAACTGTGTTGATATGTGCCTTTTTAAAATATTCAATATCTGTCTTCAGTATCTCTGGATGATCTAACCACTGTTCTGGATTATAATCTCCTCCATGGAGATAATGATCATAACTTACTTTTGCCATTTTCTTCACCCCTACTATTTTATTTTTGTATTTTAACTATTACTTTTATATCCCCTTAAAGTAAAATGAAAATTCCATTCGTTTCTCTGGATTCACCAGATATTCCTTATGCGTTCTGGCACCCCAACTGTCATCTCCGCCAATTCCCATCTGTTCTTTTGCCACTCGAATGACTGTATAATGCACCTTCGGAAGCTCATATGCATGCATTGCATTCTCGATTTCATGTGGCGTATATGGAAGGGCTGAGAACATCATCGGACCTTGATTCTTATCCATTTCAAACCATATTCCTCTTCCTTTCCGGTCCGTAACAGTTGCCCATCGAACTTCTTCTTTTGCTCCACATTCTTGAGGAACTATATATTTTGCCATATTCTCTTTGACTTTATTAGCATATATTCCAAGCTTGGCTCCCTTTTTTCTGTCCGCATACGTTTCTTTCGGTCCTAGACCGTACCATTTCAGACAGTCATAATCCGCATTCACTTTAAATAACACACCAAATTCCGGCATATCTCCTAATTCTGGTACTGAATCATAACTCAAGGTTGTCTTGATGCGTCCATCTCCCGTTACTTCATAGGACAATTCACATTCACTGGCTGGCATTGTCGGCAATAAGTAGGTAAGTGTTACTTTTACAGCACCTTCTTTTTCTTCTACTTTTGGTTCATGCGCTGGTCCATACATCCCTTTTCTATATTCTTTATGGCTTGCATACAAACTTGCAATCTTCCACTGTGCATAGCGCATCTGCATCAGATTACCACAATCGTTATCTGTTGGCGCACGCCAGAAATTTGGTTTTGGAATGGCTTCTATCATCTCTCTTCCTGCATATTTATAAGATACTAAGCCCCCATTTAATACGGAAAAGATAACTTCGAAATGATTCCCTTTCACGCCAATATTATGCAGACTTCGAATTACAGTCAGTTCATTTACATCCAAAGTTTTTTCTTTTTTTGTCCCTTCAACCTGATATACATACTGTCCAAATGCAATTTCATATCCTGCCTTTGCCCATTTCGTATCTTCTTTTAAATGGAAAGATACTGTAACTGTATATTCACCCGGTTGTTCCGTTTTTTTGACAGGTAATGCATAGGTCATTTCACTTAATGGTTCTACAAATGTTTCCAATATTTCTGTCTGGATTGGGATACCGTTCTTTGCGAGTGTCACCTTACAGTCATAGCAATCCGTATTCAAGAACAGATTTTTATTGATAACCCGTACCTGTTTTTCTTTCACCTCTGCTGAGATATTTTGATAATTGAATTTTACTTCTTGCATTTTTGGAGAAGATTCTCGTTCCCCACCATAGACGATTCCGTTTCCACTGAAGTTATAATCCGTCGGTCGGTCCCCAAAATCACCACCATATGCCTGAAATTCTCTTCCATACCGGTCTTTTTTGTAAATAGACTGATCAATGTAATCCCAGATGAATCCTCCCTGATATCTAGGCTCTGTATCTGTCAGTTCTGTATATTTGTGCATCGCTCCACAGGAATTTCCCATTGCATGGGTATATTCACAGCATATAAATGGTTTTTCTTTCTCTTTCGCAAAGAACTCACGGATACCTTCTACAGATGTATACATCTGACTTTCCATATCACTGGTATCATTGTATCTTCTGTCATGAAAAACTCCTTCATAATGAACCAAACGTGTTGGATCTGCTCCATGGAAAAATCTGCACATTTCATATATATCTTTTCCACCACAGGATTCATTTCCACAAGACCAGATTAGAATAGATGCATGGTTCTTATCTCTTTGATACATAGAATTTGCACGATCCAGTACCAATCCTTGCCATTCCGGCTTATCATATGGAACCGTTTCCGAATAGTCCTTTGTTACCTCTGCTACATCCCATGTTCCATGAGATTCCAAATTCGTTTCGTCAATCATATAAAAGCCATATTCATCACAAAGCTCATAAATCTTTGACGCATTTGGATAATGACAGGTTCGAATAGCATTGATATTATGCTGCTTCATATTTTTCAGATCTTTTATAAGTTCCTCTTCTGATACATATCTTCCTGTTACAGAACTGAATTCATGACGGTTCACACCTTTAAATACGATTCGCTTACCATTAAGCAACATCAACCCATCTTTCATCTCAAAACGGCGAAATCCTATTCTTTGTAAAATCACTTCCTGTAGATTATCCTTTAAATCATAGATTTCCATTTTCAAATCATAAAGTCTCGGTTCTTCTGCACTCCATAGTTCTGGATCGTTCACTTGCCAGCGGAAGTAACTCTTTACAGCATTTACATCTCCAATCAGTTTTTCTTCTTCTAAAACAACTTCCGCTTCTATAGATAATTCGACTTTTACTTTGCCATTTCCCCATGCTTTCAAGTCTAATTTCAATTCTGCCTGTTGCAATGTCTCATCTGGGGTTGCCTGTATCTGTAAATCGTAAATGTGAACTTCCGGTACTGTATAAAGATATACGTCTCTAAAAATCCCGGAAAATCGGAAAAAATCTTGGTCTTCACACCAACTTCCTGATGTCCACTTAAATACCTGCAGCGCCAGCTTATTTTCTCCATCTTTCACATACTCTGTTAATTCAAATTCTGATGGTGTAAAAGAATCCTCACTATAACCTACAAATCTTCCATTCATCCACAAAGCAAATCCACTTTCTACTCCCTGAAAAGAAACAAACACTCTTTTTCCTTCCAGTTCCTTTGGAAGTCTAAAGTATTTCACATAACTAGCTACTGGATTAAACTGCTCTGGTATTTCTCCCGGATGCACTTCTTCATGTCCTTCCCATGGATATTGAACGTTCGCATACTGTGGTATATCATACCCTTCCATTTGAATATGTGCTGGGACATAAATATCGTCCCAGGCAGCACATGAATATTCTTCCTTCTCGAACCCTTTTATCGTACTGATATAATTTTTCGCATAATGAAATTTCCAGATTCCATTTAAGCTATAGCGATAACTGCTTTCTTTTTCTTCAAACTCTTCCCAGTTTTTATAATATGCATGGTCTGAATGTGCGTCCATTCTTCCATCACGATAATACTCTGGATTTTTCACCTGATTATAATCAAATATTTTCATTTTCTATTTCTCCTTCCCTTCCAAGACTTCTATCTGCTTATTCATTGCCTTGTCTCGACGTATAAGGTTCATCAACTTTCAAGTCTCGGAAATAATATTCCTTATCTTTTTCTTCGATTGTTCGAAGAATCCTACATGGATTCCCTACTGCAACTACATTTTCCGGAATATCTCTGGTAACAATACTTCCTGCACCTATTACCGTATTATCCCCTATAGTAACACCCGGAAGAATGACCGAATTACTTCCTATCCACACATTCTTTCCGATATGTATCGGAATGGAATAATGTGCTACCATATCACGATATGTTGGGTCTATCGGATGTCCGGTGGTACATATAGTAACATTTGGGCCTATCATTGTGCGGTCTCCAATATATACTTCTCCATCATCTATGATTGTAAGATTAAAGTTCGCATAAAAATGTTCTTCCAAGAACACATGGCTTCCATAGGACATATGAACTCCGTCTTCAATAAATATGTGTTCCCCACAAGAGCCTAACAATTTTTTTAATATGCTTTGGCGCTCTTCCTGATTGCCCGGTCTACAATGGTTATAATCGAACATCATTTCTTTACAATGTTTTCGTTCTTTATCAAGTCTTTTTTCTATCTCCTGATTTTCTGGACTTTTATGCCCTGATTCATAAAACAGCATTCCATTTTGTATACGTTCTTCTAAATTCATTTCTGCCTCCATTTTCATTACGGATACATTTCTGTGTATAAAGACATCCCAATGCAAACTATTGCTGCATTGGGATGTAAAAGAGAGTATGTACTCTGAGTCGCCTGTTTAGATTGTCGAATCCTTCATCTTTATTTCATATCCTAATATCGATAATGGTAATCTCTTTCCTTCTGTCAGATATACATAGAGCAATCTGCTGGCTTCTCTTCCCAGTTCATCAACATCAAAAGATATACAGCTAATTGGTGGATACCACTCATCTAACAAAGTGCTATTATGCAAAGACGCTACTTTAATATCCCCCGGAACATCTATTCCTTTCTTACGAAGCATTCTTAAAATTCCCATACATAAGTTATCATCCATACAAATGATGCAATCCATATGTGCTGCCATCGTATTCTCAATCGCCATTTCAGCTACATTCGGCAAATCCGTATTATAAAATACAAAATCCCGATCCAATACCATATGATTTTCCACATGAGCCTTCATAATTCCGTTAAATCGAATCCGATTGATTTTATGTTTCCGTTCTGCACACATGACTGCAATATGATTCAGATTCTTATGAAGAATAGCATTTATAAGTTCGCAGCATGCGTTTTCATTATCTGTATCCACTCTCAAAACAGATTGGTCATTATACGGTCCAATTACTACAAATGGAACACCCATTTTTTTCAGATATACTATTTCGTCATTATTTTCTACCGTTCTACTTAAAATAACTCCATCCATCACATGATTTTCTACCGCTTTTACTAAATTAGATATATCTGACGGTGTAATCTTAATTAGACATACCTGATATCCACGAATAGCAAAATAATCATAAACACTTAAGAAGATATTTAGGAAATACGGCATTGATGCAAAATTTTCTTCTCCGGTCAAAACCACTGCAATCATTCTAGTCGTCACATCGGTATAATGCTTTTCTCTGATATTGGGAACCAATTCTTTGCTCTCCAAATACTCCTGTACCCTTTGTTTGGTTGACTGGGATATCCTTCCATTTCCTGATATTGCTCTGGAAACTGTAGACACTGATACTCCAAGTTCCTTTGCTACCTGGCTGACATTTACTTTATTGTGCATCATTCTATTTCACTGATCCAGTAATTCCTTCTACAAAATATTTCTGTAATGCGAAAAATACGATTGCTGTCGGAATCGTAGTAATCAGAACTGCAAGCATCAACATACCGTAATCTGTTACATATCCAGAGATTAGATTCGAAATCAACATCGGCATAGTCTGTGTTGTATTATCAGACATGATAACTTTTGCCCATAAATAGTTATTCCATGCATTCATAAACGTTACAACTCCTGCTGCAGCAAAAATTGATTTCATAGACGGAATATACATTCTCAAGAAAATTCCAAATTCACTTAATCCATCAATCCGTGCTGCCTCTATGATATCAATCGGGAATGCTTTTGCATTTGTTCTAAACATCATAATCAGAAGAGGCGTTGCAAGTGAAGGAAGCATAAATCCTACTGCTGAATTTAATAATCCTAATTTTGAGTACATACGGAAAAGAGGAACCATCAGCGCTACAAATGGAATCATCATAGACATCAGTACCACTACATATATTTTTTCTTTTGCTTTGTCTCTGTAAATTTCAAATGCATACCCTGCAAGCGAGCTTACAATTAAGGCAAATGCTGTTACCAGAATTGTATATTTACATGAATTTAAGAAACTGCTCCACAATGGTTGCTGTGCTATCAAATTCTGGTAATTTTCTGCGATATATGTACCAAATGTCAATTTTCCTGCGATAACATCCACACTCTTATTTGTCGCTGCAATAATCATCCACAAAAGTGGAAATACGGAAACAACTGTTACAATTCCTAAGAATATATAGATAAATGTGCTCTTTACTTTACTAGTCACGTTCATCACCTACTTTCATCTGAACAAATGCGAGAATCGCTACCATAATCAAAATGATAAAGGACATTGCTGATGTATATCCAAAGTTTGGAACTCCCTTAAATGACATATTATAAATATAATGTGACATTGTGATAGAAGCATTTCCAGGGCCTCCCTTTGTCAGGTTCATAGACTCATCAAAGAGCTGTAATGTACCATTTGTGGACATAATCGCTGTCATCAAAATAGTCGGTTTCAATAACGGAACTGTAATCTTAAAGAATGTCTGGAATGCAGATGCTCCATCAATCTTTGCTGCTTCATATACGGAATATTCAATATTCTGTAATCCTGCAAGGTAGAACACCATATTGTAACCAGTCCATCTCCAGATTAAAGCAATGATAATAATAATCTTTGCACTGGTTGGATTTGACAAAAAATTATATGCATGATTAATAATTCCTAACTTTAATGCAATCATATTGATAAATCCATCTGTTGCAAAAAGTGATCGGAAAATAATCGCATAGGCAACCAATGAAGTCGCACATGGAAGGAAGATTGCTGTTCTGAAAAAGCCACGAAATTTTAATTTTGGATTATTCAAAATGGATGCAAGAACCAATGCAATAATCAGCATTACAGGCACTTGAATAATCAGATAAAATGCACAGTTCTTCAATGACTGTATAAATACATCATCTTTAAAGCATCGAATATAGTTTGACAGTCCAGCAAACTTTATATTCACTCCAGTACCCGTCTGGAAAGAGGTGATCAACGCACTGATCATCGGGTATAAGCTAAACGCACAGATTAATATGATTGCAGGAAGTAGAAATGCCCATCCAGTAGCATTTTGTTTTCCTTTCATACTAAGCCCTTTCTTTTTTTTCATATTTGCACCAACTTTCGTTCCTATAGTTGAACTGAGATGCCCATGAAAACAGATGTCACATGTGCATCCCAGTTTATTACTCTTGCTTACTCAAACTATATCTTTACTGCTGATTCATATTGAACTCTACTGTCTCCTGAGCTGTCTTAAGTTCTGAGTCAATACTTGATCCACCTGATACATTTGCTATAGCAGTTGCAAGTGCTTTATTTGCTTCTGTGTAGTAAACACCAAGGTCAACGGATGGTGTTTTTGAAGCAAAATCAGCAATCTGTGCATAAATTGCCTGACCACCAAAGAACTCCTGTGGCTCATTGTATACATCGCTTTCACTTGCTGGAAGCCATGTTGCAATCGCACCTGATTTTGGAAGAATCGTATCGTAAAGTTCTGTACTACCTGCAAATGTAGATGCCAGGAAGTCTTCTGCAAGTTCTGTATTCTTACAATTCTGTGTAATTGCCCATGTAGATCCTCCCTGATTAGAGTAATTCGTTGCAGATGAAACTCCAGGAAGAGCCGGCATATCTGTCAATGCCCATTTTCCGGACTGATCTTCCGCCGTCTGAACAGAAGCAAGTATCCAGCATCCATTGATGACTCCTGCTGTCTTTCCGCTTGTAAATGTTGCAACATATTCATCCCAGCTGTTTACAACATTCAGCACATTTGCATCTTTCATTTCTTCATATATTTCAATACACTGTTTAATATTTTCATTGCCTGCGAGATCCGGTTTACCATCCTCTGTCCAAGTACCAAATCCTGCTGACTGTAACATCTGATAGATCAGATCAGAGCTATCTGCCTGTACAGATAATAAAGAATATCCTGTCTTGTCGTACACGTCTTTACCGATTTCAATAAAACGATTCCAATCAATATCTGTCAAATCATCAATGGTATATCCTGCCTGTTTCAAAATGTCCGTTCTATAACATGCTATTTCAGCACCATTATCAAATGGAACACCATAATGCTTTCCGTCCACAGTTGAAGCAGCCAATTTTCCTTCTGCAAATTCCGACCAGTCAACTCCACAATCTGTGATATCCTGATACAAATCCGGATATGTTGTTACATATTTCTGATATGCAAAGTCCTGCATCAGACAGATATCTGGAAGTTTATCATAATTTCCAGCTCCGACAATCGTTCCGAGCTGTGTCTGCATATCATCCCAACCTGTTTCAACGATATTCAGTTTGAAATCTGGATGGTCTTTCTGGTAAACTTTTTCTGCCTCTTTCATTGCATAGATATTAAAAGACTGATCCCAAGCCCATACAGTTAATGTATTTTCATCTTTTTCGCTTGATTTTTTTTCGCTTGATCCACAACCTGACAGCATTCCAACAGTCATCGCTGCAACAACCAAAACAGATACTATCCTCTTTTTCATAACAATCCTCCTTGTATTTTGCGCACCCATTTTTGTGCAATTTGTACATCTCTATTAGTTCAACCGGTTTTAACTATGTTTATTATAACAAACACAATTTTCTGATTGTTATGATTTTTGATACTAAAACAATTCATTTAGGCACTTGCGCAAAGCTATTTTTCTTGATTGCGCATTTTATTTCGTCTTTGCATATTTTTTCTTTTCATTGATTCAATCGATTCTCTTTCACCCATATTTTAGGAGTTTTTCCTGTAATTCTTTTAAAATTCTTAATAAAAGTGGACATATTATCGAATCCAACGCGCCTTGCTACATCTGTGATACTAATTGCTTCTTTTTGCAAAATCTTGCATGCATGACTGATTCTCACAAAATTCACATATTGTATGGGTGTCATATTATAGTTTTCCGCAAAAATTTTGCGCAAATAGCTCTCACTTATATATGATGCATCTGCTATATCACTTATTCGAATCTCTTCTGCATAATTTTCTTCAACATAAGCTAAAGCCTTCTTAAGTTTTTCAAGCTTATCTCGGTCCATTTTTTCTTCTTTTTCCATAATCCAGATATCTTGTGAATTGATTTTCACAATTTCCATTAGCAATGTATAAAGCAAACCTTTCACACAATTTTTGTACCCAAAATCCTTGATTCGAATCTGATCCATCAAACAGTCCAACTCTCTGGCGAATAATGGAATTTCTTCTTTTTGCAATAGAATTGCCCGAATTTCAATTCTTCTTCTCAGATTTTCTACTTCTCTTTTTTCATAATATTCTTTTAAAAATTCCATTGGATTAACATAGATAACTTCCCAGAAGCTATTTTCTCCCATAGTACTAACCACGTTATGCGGATAATTTGCCGGAACAATAATAATTGTTCCATCCGAATATGGAATTCGTTCCTTATTGAATATAATGGTTCCTTTTCCTTGTCTACAGATTCCAATTTCAAGAAGATTATGGTAATGATTTCTTGGTATTTCTTTTTCAAAACGGTCCCGCCCGTAGTTTCTGATTCCTACACTTCCGAGCTTGGCAACCAAATCCTCCCCACTTGATATCTGATAATATTCCAGCTTTATTTTTGATATATTTGCCATTTTTAGCCTTTCTGCAATCTTCTGAACATAATTAAGGTACAAGAATTGCTGTTACTTTATTTCAATCTAACTAGTGTCTGCTGATTAAACAGTTTGCGGCTCAAAATCAGCAGGTGTATTCTATCAGTCCCAAAATCCAAATCAAGACAAAATGTATTCGTGCCTGAATCTTAAAAAGATTCGTCACAAATACAGATAACGCGATTGATGTAAGTGTCGTGTCATAAAGCTTTGTTCTTATCAAACCCAGTCCATAGCAACGTTTGCTTAAACTGAATGACCGTTCCACTTCAATTCGATCTGTGTTATCTTGATATTCCTGTTTTTTCTCTTTGGCTAACTGTTTTGTTGCGCTTGGTCTTCCAAGCTTCGGTCCAGACAAACGGATTCCATGGAATTTACAGAATCCTCTATTTTCTCTGGTTCGATAAATTTGATCCACAAGTACACGTTCCGGATAACGTCCGGTTCGTTCCTTGAAGCGTTCTATCGCTTCCTCTAATACAGTGCTTTCATTGTATGCTTCATAGGATATTTTCTCTATCCTTCCATATCCGTTTTCATCAAGGCTCAGATCAAACTTAGCTCCAAATTCAACGGGGGCTTTTGTTTTTCCTCTGACGATTGGGCGAAGCCATGGCTGGGAGATGCTTACAATACGCTTTTCGACACTGTGTACTTTGTTTTGATACATGTACTGCTGTTGATCGTATAACTTATATATGGTCCTCAGAAGTGATATCTCTTTTGAGGTCGGTGCATAGCCTTTTTCCATGTAACTTTCAAGATAATTGATATCACGTTTGATGTAGGAAAGCTGCTTACGGATAGTTGCTCTGATTTTCTTTGTACTGCGTTTCTTTGTTTTTGCAAGTGCAAGATAGTTCTTTCTTGCCTGACGGCGATACATGCGTGGTCTGGAAAACCCATAAGCTTTACAAAAACGAATGATGATTGTTTCCAGTTTTTCTCTTGCTTCATTCAGTAAGGAAAAATCCTGGGGATATCGAATGTTTGATGGGGCACAGGTTGCGTCCAGCATAAGTGTTCCTTTGTTTTCAGGTTCACTTTCCGATTTGTCATTCCCGTTTCCACCTGCTGGTGGATTAGAATGGTCGTCATCATCTCTTTCATCACTGGAATCTTTTTCCTTGAAAGCATCCAACATATATTCGTTGGCTTCCATGATAACGTCCATTTTCAGACGTTTACGGAATAAGACCAACGTACTTGCATCAATTGGCGGTTCTTCCTGATATCTAGGAAGCCCAATGAAATACTGATAATACGGATTTTCAGTCAACTGATCAACCAGTTCCCTATCAGAATACTGGTACTTGGTCTGAATAATCAAAGAACCGAGAGCAAGACGTAAAGGTTTCGCTACGCGTCCATTTTTTCCCTTGAACAATCGGTGGTATTTCTTTTCGAATATCGCCCATGGAATGGCATCGGCCATTTTTATCCACCGGTTCTCTGGATTCATATGCAGCCCCATTGGCTGATTGAAGCTAAGAAAGTTATTCTGTGTATTATCGGTACTTTTGTACATTGAATTTTTCACTCCTAAAATGGTACTTTTCTATGGAAAACTGCACGAAAAAAGTTTTGAATTCATCAAAATCCGTGCACTTATAGTATACCACTCAAAGGCGTGAAAGTCAGTAAAATCAAGTGCTTGAAGCTGATTTTTGAATTAATCAGCAGACACTAA
>NZ_FQZY01000025.1:29549-64474 GCF_900142165.1 Hespellia stercorisuis DSM 15480 | reverse complement strand
TACTAAATCTAATTGACAGACTTGTGAATTACAAGGCATCAGTCTGCTTATTTATAAAGAATCTCTGTGTTCCGTTTGATAATAACCTTGCGGAACGTGATTTGCGCATGATTAAGGTTAAAACCAAGGTCTCAGGATGTTTTCGCAGTGAGGAAGGCGCACAGGAATATCTTACAATCATGAGCTATATTGGGACTGCTCATAAGCATGGAATAAATGCTTTTACAGCAATCAGAGAAGCCCTTTTAGGGAATTCCGATATCATCTTTAACTAATGGAGTTCTGAACAGTTACGATAATTGATTATATGATGGGGGATGGTGAATTAGGAAAAAATCATGCATTTAAGTTGATAGTGGAAAAAGCTACAAAATCTGCAAAAGAAGATCGCTATCAGTCAATAGCAGAGTTGAAAGATGCATTTGATCGACTTTATAAGAGCTTATTGGAGGGAGACAACATAGAACAAATAAATAACGATATACACAATGGTATTTATAATGTGAATGTTGAAACATATTTATTGAAGTTGGTGTCGAATGATAAATTGTCTGCACAAATTGTTTCTAATAACTGGAATATGATTTCAGAAGTAATATGTAAATGTGATAATGAAAATCAATTAAAAATTGCAATCAATATTCAAGATACCTTTGTAAATGCAACAGGATATGGAGGATGGGAGAATTATGATTTGTTTGCTAGGTTAGCTTATAACATAGTTCAAGAAAGTGACATTTTGAGTGTAAGAAAGGTAGCATATGAAATACTTGATCATTGTGCATCAGTAAGATATGGTGCAAAGGACCTTTTAGATGATCTTCCATATGATATTGTAGAGCTTTTGAAATGATGTAATTGCATAAAATAAAAAAGAGGTGGTTGCCCAATAACATAATGGACAGCCATCTTTTCATATATTTTATAAGTAGATTTAACCGACCAGAATGCATGCTCATCGCAATCGTGTATCCTGGTGAGGTAAATCAGTTCAGAAAAAAAGATGATTTTTTTTTAGTCCTATCTTGACACAAGCAGAGAAGGTGAAAGCGTATCTGAGACGTGGGCGAGGCAGCTGCCCGGGATGGTGAGTCCTAATTCAATGACAGGGATTGTTAGTCTTTATCAAACATCAGTTAATATAAATAAAATTTCCAGAAAACAGACAGAATATCCAATTGAAAAAATGGCATAATAATGGTATAATTAAACCATAATTAAGGAGGTACATATTATGCCACAGATTATTCCAATTAAAGATTTGAAAAATACTTCTGAAATATCGGAGATGTGCCATAGAGCAGAAGAGCCAATCTATATTACAAAGAATGGATATGGTGACATGGTTATTATGAGCATGGAAAATTATGAAAACACCATTCATAGATTTAATGTTTATAGAGAACTGGAAATATCAGAAAAGCAGATTACAGAAGGAAGAACAAAAGACGCAAGAAGTTCGTTAAGTTTTATGAGGGCAAAATATGGTTTATAAACTCATTATTACCGATAGAGCTGAGGAACTGCTAGACCAATTGGTGAATTATATTCTTTTTAAGCTTAAAAATGAACCAGCAGCAAAACATTTGTTAGAGGGGGTTGAACAGTTGTATGACCGAATGGAAGAAAATCCATTTCAGTTTGCGGATTGCAGAGATTCCTTTCTAAAGAGTAAGGGATATAAAGAAGCTGTAGTGAAGGATATGGATTATATTTTAATATTTCGTGTTGATGATGACATCGTTTATGTGCTTGGAATATTTCACCAATTGGAAAATTACAAAGAAAAATTATAAGTGAAGGCATCAGACCCAGTGAAGGTTTGGTGCTTTTTCATTTACCGAATAACAATCCTATATGAAAGAAGTGATGCCTATGATTGTCCAGATCCCTCGCGGTTCTTAAAAAAATCATATAAATTGAGTAAAAAAACACAAAAATCATCGAGCTACAGTATTTCTAAAAAGTCTGAATAAAATCACATAAGGAGAATACCATGTCTAAAAATCTAATCAACACATCTAAAATCAAATTTTCGAGAACCTACTGCAACCTCCCCAGAGGCGGTTCCTATGCCGACATTCTTCCCTGCATACATATCGGAATCCTTAATTTTTCTCTTTTTCCAGACACTGCGGATCCATACGCCGAATACCTCCTGTCAAACACCAAAACCCACCAAGTTTATAGTGACAAGTTCTCCATCCGTGTGTTAGACTTAACACAGATAGAAACCGGTCAATTGCAGAAAGAGAAGCCAGAACTTTATTATTGGGCCAAACTCTTTATCGCCAAAACATGGGAGGAGATGCAGATGCTGAGTGAAAAATCTGAAGGAATCCAGGAGGCTGTTCTGACCCTGAAAGAGTTAACAGAAGATGAAAAGATCCAGCTGCAGTGCGAAGCACGGGAAATGTATGAACATACCATGGCATCGGCAGAACGGTTTGGACGGATCGCGGGGAAACGCGAAGGAAAGATTGAAGGCAAACGTGAGACAGCAGAAAAAATGCTGCGGGACGGGATGGATGAGGAGCAGATTCAAAAATATACTGGTCTGAGTCAGAAGGATATTGAGGATATTCGCCATACTGTCAAATAAAAAATAAATTGTAAGCAGGATGGAAACAGGTCGATGAAAATTGATCTGTTTCTTTTATCCATCGTCAGTAGTCTGATCTCTTACAATAAAACAGTGTGGCTTATTTTCCAGGGGATGAGAGAATTTGTGGAAGACAAGATGTAACGGATGCTCCTGCCGGGTCTCCGGCTTTGGACAGAAAGGCTTGTCTTTGCTCTGCACAACGTTTATAATATAGTAAGAATAAAAAACAGCTGGAGGAAGAAAATGAGCAAAAAATTACTTTTTGGAACGAATCTGAAGATGTACAAAACAATCAGGGACACAACAGAATATCTGCAGAAGCTGGTTGAGAATACAAAGGATATCAGCAGGGATGAGATTGAATTGTTTGTGATTCCGTCATTTACGACACTGAGCAATGCGGTGACGTGTGTGGACCGTCAGTATGTGAAGCTGGGAGCGCAGAATATGTGCTGGGAGGATGAAGGTCAGTTTACGGGGGAGATTTCTCCGGTTATGCTGAAAGAACTGGGGCTCGACCTTGTTATGATCGGTCATTCAGAACGGCGTCACGTGTTCGGTGAGACAGACATTGAGGAGAACAAAAAAGTAAAAGCGGCTCTGAACCACGGATTTACGACACTTCTGTGTATCGGTGAGACCGGAGAAGAGAAAGAATATGGCATCAGCGCGGAGGTTCTCCGCACACAGCTGATCGTGGGATTCCACGGAGTGCCGGCAGAGCAGGCTTCCAAAATCTGGGTAGCGTACGAGCCGGTCTGGTCAATCGGAGTCAACGGAACACCGGCAACGGCAGATTATGCGGAAGAGATGCACAAGGTCATCAAAGAGTGCCTGAACGAGATATTCGGAGATGTCGGAGCGGATATTCCGGTGCTGTACGGCGGCAGTGTGAATCCGGGGAACGCCAATGAACTGATCGTCCAGCCGTCCATCGATGGTCTCTTTACTGGAAGAAGTGCGTGGCAGGCAGATGCTTTCGACAAGCTGATCCGTGATGCGAAAGCAACTTATGAGAAGCAATAAAACAGCAGTACATGCGAAAGTGGCTTACGGGAAGCAATAAAACAGCAGTGCACGAAAGTGGCTTACGAGAAACAACAAAACAGCGGTGCATGCGAAAGCACCGTATGAGAAGCAATAACGGGAATAAAAAATGAAAGAGGCAGGAGAAAGGGAGCAGCAATGAAAATAGGAATTGGAAATGACCACTCGGCGGTGGAGATGAAGAATGAGATAAAAGAGTACTTGGAGAGCAAGGGACATGAGGTTGTAAATTTCGGAACAGATTTGACCGAGAGCTGTAATTATCCGGAGTATGGCGAAGCGGTGGGCCGTGCGGTCGCATCTGGTGAGGTGGACTGCGGTGTTCTGATCTGCGGAACCGGGATCGGAATCTCTCTGGCAGCCAACAAAGTGAAAGGGGTTCGTGCTGCCGTGTGCAGCGAACCGTGCTCGGCAAGACTGACCAAGCAGCACAACAATGCGAACATCATCGCATTCGGAGCAAGAATTGTAGGGATTGAAGTGGCGAAAGAGATCGTGGATGCCTGGCTTGACACGAAGTTCGAAGGTGGAAGACATCAGACCAGAGTGGATATGCTTATGGCAATTGAGAACAAACAGGAATAGAACGAGAATAGAATAAGAAAAAACCGGAATAAAATGGCAATGAAATAACCATACAAAGGGGCTGCCGCACAAAACATAAATCATACAGGATGCGAAATCGCAGAACACGAAATCGCAGAACACGAAGTCGTAAAATACGAAACCGTAAAATGCGAAATCGTTTCGATCATGTATGAAGTACGTTTCATGCGACAGCCCTTATTCCTCTGTCTTGCAGAGTGACAAAATCAAGTACAGTCAGACGAAAAGCGAATGGGCCGGCAACACTAGATTTCCGCCAGAATATCCGCCAGAACATCGTCTACGGAATCAGTGACGTCATCGGAATAGTAGGAGATGCCGGGAGCAGCATTGGACATGGCATAGCCGGTTCCGACATATTGAAGCATCTCGACGTCATTGTACTGATCCCCGAAAGCGATACATTCTTCCGGCCGGATCTGCAGCTTATCCAGAAGGTGCTGGAGCCCCACTGCTTTGTTTGTGTCGGGAGCGATAAAATCAATCCAGAAATTTCCGGAGGTGACGATCTTAATCTCAGAGCCGAACTGATTCTGCAGGTGCTTCAGGTACTTGTCGATGACATGCGGGCCGTCGATCAGATTGCAGATGGCAATTTTTAAAATCGGGCTTTGAATCGTGCGGAGATCGTCGATGATCTCTGTCTTATTTTTCATAACGTCTGTGATGCGGTAGACAAAGTCAGGATCGTTCCCCTCTATGTAGCAGGTATCCCTGCAGGACACGACCGTGTCAAATTTATTCTGAATTTTGAGCTCTTCCAAAATGCGGTGAGCGAGGCGGTCATCGATTGTTTTCTCGAAAATCAACTGGTTTTCGTGAAATGCAAGAGATCCGTTTTCTGCCACGTAGGAGATTTTATCCCGGATGCCGCCGAACAAAGTGCGCATGCACTGGTACTGGCGTCCGCTGGCAGCCACGAAGACAATTCCCTTTTCTGTTATTTTTCTGATCAGTTCGACAGAGCGCGGGGACAGTGCTTGGGCACCGTTCTGCAGCAGCGTTCCGTCCAGATCACTCGCAATTAATTTAATCATGTAATACCTCCGAAATAATTTATACTTCGTATATTACCCCAAAAACAAAGATTTGTACACCCTTGTTCTTAGCCGGAGAGCGTGTTATTATAAGAAAGGTTGAATCTGGCGGGTCGCGGCGATCTGCCTTGACAAAGAAGAGAGGCGGATGTTTCGCTTCTTCCACCATAAGAAAGTTGAGTGATGAATATGAATAACTATGATGTTATTATTATTGGAGCCGGTCCGTCCGGCATATTCTGCGCCTATGAATTGAAGCGTCAGCAGCCGGATATCAGGGTGCTGATGATCGAGAAAGGACGCTCGATCGAGGAGAGAAACTGTCCGAAGCGCGTGACGAAAAAATGTGTCGGCTGTCAGCCCTGCTCTATTACGACAGGATTTGCGGGAGCGGGAGCATTTTCGGATGGAAAATTGTCGCTGTCACCGGATGTGGGCGGAACACTTCCTGAGATTCTGGGGTATGAGCGTGCTACGGAGCTGATCAACGAGGCAGACAGCATCTATCTGAAGTTTGGCGCGGATACGAGAGTGTACGGAATCGATGACGCGGAGGCGATTACGGCAATCCGCACGAAGGCGATCCGTGCGAATCTGAAGCTGATCGAATGTCCGATCCGGCATCTCGGAACGGAGGAGGGCTATAAAATCTATACAAGACTCCAGCACCATCTGCAGGAAATGGGAGTAGATATCCTGTTTCGAACGATGGTGACAGACATTATCATAGAGGACGATGCGGCAAAGGGTGTCATCACGGATAAAGGGGAGGCCTACTACGCACCGGAGATTGTCTCCGGAGTGGGACGCGAGGGCTCGGAGTGGTTTGCCAATGTCTGTAAGGATCACGAGATCGAGACGGCCAACGGAACCGTGGATGTAGGTGTCCGTGTGGAAGTGCGCGATGAGATCATGCAGGAACTGAATGAGAAGCTGTATGAGGCCAAGCTGGTCTACTATACGCCGACCTTTGACGATAAGGTGCGTGTGTTCTGTACCAATCCGTCCGGTGAGGTGGCAACCGAATATTATGAGGATGGTCTGGCGGTGGTGAACGGGCATGCATATAAGTCCTCGGATATGAAGACGAACAACACAAATTTTGCACTGCTTGTCTCCAAGAATTTCACGGAACCGTTCAAATCGCCGATCGAATACGGCAAACACATTGCCCAGCTGGGGAATATGCTCTGCGACGGCAAGATTCTTCTGCAGCGCTACGGTGATTTTAAAAGAGGAAGAAGAACCACCGGCGAGCGTCTTGTCCGCAACAACATTACGCCGACTTTGAAGGATGCGGTGCCGGGTGATTTGTCTCTGGTGTTCCCACACCGAATCATGGTGGCAATCGACGAGATGATCAAGGCTCTGGACAAGGTGACGCCGGGAATCGCGAGCGATGAGACGCTGCTCTACGGCGTGGAAGTGAAATTTTATTCCAATAAGGTTCTGGTGAATTCGGATTTTGAGACGAATATCAGGGGACTGCGCGCAATGGGAGACGGCGCATCGGTGACCCGGGGACTTCAGCAGGCATCGGCCAACGGACTTGCTGTGGCAAAAAGCATTATAAAAAAGCGTGGTTGAAAATGTGCCGGTCAGAGTGTATTATAAAAAAGTGATATAAGCAGGATCACAGAGGAAAAATCGTTTTTGAAATTACGGGATTGAAAGCATCGTGTGATAAAGAGGCGTATAATAAAGAAACAGCATTACAGCTAAAGGAGAAAAACATGGGTAAATATTTTGGAACAGACGGATTTCGCGGGGAGGCTAACGTAGTGCTTACCGTGGAGCATGCATTTAAAGTGGGACGTTATCTCGGATGGTATTTCGGGCAGGAGCACAAGGCAAGAATCGTGATCGGCAAGGATACGAGACGAAGCAGCTATATGTTTGAGTATGCGCTGGCGGCAGGTCTCACCGCCTCCGGGGCAGACGCGTACCTTCTTCATGTCACGACGACTCCAAGTGTATCCTACGTGGTGAGAACCGAAGATTTTGACTGTGGAATCATGATTTCAGCCAGCCACAACCCATTTTATGACAACGGAATCAAAGTCATCAACGGTGCCGGACATAAGATCGAGGCGGAGGTTGAGCAGGAAGTTGAGGCTTATATCGACGGAGAGGTGGAAGAACTTCCACTGGCGACGGGGGAGAGCATAGGACGCACGATTGACTACGCAGCGGGACGTAACCGCTATATCGGACATCTGATCTCTGTGGCGACCCGTTCCTTCAAGGACATGAGAGTCGGACTGGACTGTTCCAACGGAAGTGCATCCAGTATCGCGAAGAGTGTGTATGATGCGTTGGGGGCGAAGACGTTTGTTATCAACAGTGAGCCGGATGGAACGAACATCAACACAAACTGCGGATCCACCCATATTGAGATACTGCAGCAGTATGCGAAAGACAACAAGCTGGATGTAGCGTTTGCGTTTGACGGAGATGCGGATCGCTGTATCGCAGTGGACGAGAATGGCAGCGTGGTTGACGGAGACCTGATTCTCTATGTATGCGGAAAGTATCTGATGGAGCAGGGCAGACTGGAGGGCAACACCATCGTCACGACAATCATGTCCAATCTGGGATTGTACAAAGCCTGCGATAAGATCGGCATGAAGTACGAGCAGACGGCAGTGGGCGATAAATACGTGTACGAGAATATGCTTCAGAATGGTTTTGTGCTCGGCGGAGAGCAGTCTGGTCACGTTATTTTCAGCAAGCATGCAAGAACCGGTGACGGAATCCTTACTTCATTGATGATTATGGAAGTAATCATGGAGAAGAAGATGAGTCTCGGGAAGTTGACAGAGGAAGTGCAGATCTACCCGCAGCTTCTGAAAAATGTCCGCGTGACAGATAAGACTGTGGCGAGAGAAAATCCAGCCATGAAAGCGGCAGTGGATTCGGTGGCTGCTGCGCTCGGAGATGACGGAAGAATCCTTGTCAGAGAGAGCGGTACCGAGCCGGTTATCCGTGTTATGGTAGAGGCGGCGACCGATGAGATTTGTGAGAAATACGTTGATCAGGTGATCAAAGTGATCGAGGCAGAAGGCCTCTGCGCAAATTAAAAGAGATTTGAACGTCCGATTTATAAAGCCTGTAAAAAAGATGTAGAGAAGATGTAGAAAATTCAAGACTCGCTCGCGAGTCTTGGTGCGAGATTCGGTCAGCTTTGCTGACATCTTCTTCTTCGAATCTCTGCACATCCTTACATCTGATATATACAGGAAAAACATACGGAAAATAAAAAGCAACGGCACATCATATCGTGCCGTTGCTTTTTCATATAATAGGAAAATCCTTTGGACCCCCTATTATATGAAAACCCTCTGGGGATGATAAGAGCCTCCCTGATGAGGTTAGATACTGAAAATCCCCAGCGCATTCAGTACAGAACTTACCAAAATTGCAATCAGGAAGATCGGTGCAACCCATTTGATCATAACTGTAAATAATTTCTCTGACTTGAAAGATTCGCCGTTTCGTCTTACTTCGTCCGAGATCGCCTTCGGTTTGATGATAAAACCGACAAAGAAACAGGTCAGGATCGCGACGATCGGCATCAGTATGCTGTTGCTGACAAAGTCCCAGAAATCCAGAATATCAAATCCGAGTGGCTGGAATCCGCTCCACACACCGAATCCGAGTGAGGAAGGTATCCCCAGGATAAGTGCCAGAACCAGAACGAGCAGACAGCTCTTCGGCCGGTCAAGTTTCCACTTATCCATGACGATGGACACGATGGTCTCCATCAGGGAAATCGCGGAGGTAAGTGCAGCGAAAAATACTAAAATAAAGAATACCGTTCCGATGAAAGCACCACCTGGCATGGATGCGAATACCTTCGGAAGTGTGATGAACATAAGTCCCGGGCCGGCACTCATGGCTGATTTGTCTCCGCCGGAGAATGCGTACACGGCAGGGACGATCATAAGACCAGCAAAGAATGCAATTGCGGTGTCAAAAATTTCAATCTGCCGCACGGAACGCTCCAGATTGTTTTCTTTTCTCATGTAAGAGCCGTAGGTGATCATGATACCCATAGCCAGCGACATGGAATAGAATAACTGCCCCATGGCTGCGAGAACGGTTTTGACAGAAAAATCTGCCATATTCGGTTTTATATAGTACATCAGGCCGCCCATGGCACCGTCAAGAGTCAGTGCGTAGATGGAGATACCGATCGTAAGAACCACGAGAAGCGGCATCAGAAACTTACTGACGATCTCGATTCCCTTCTCCACACCCATAAAAACGACGATGGCTGTACAACCGATAAAGATGAAAAACCAGGTGATCGGGCTGGTGGTGCTGGCGATAAAATCGGTAAAATAAGAATCACCGGCTGCGGCTGCCATACCGCCGCTCACAAATGTTACAAAGTACTTCACGACCCATCCACCGATTACACAGTAGTATGGGAAGATGATGAACGGAACAATTGCTGACAGGACACCGAGAAATCCGAATCGTTTGTCCAGTGCAGTATATGCGCCGATGGCGCTGAGTCCTGTCTTACGGCCGAGTGCCAGCTCGGCGATCATTAGGGAAAAACCGAACGTGATTGCTAATATCAGATACACCAGCAAAAATGTTCCACCGCCGTACTTGGCTGCCAGATAGGGAAAACGCCAGATGTTTCCCAGACCGACTGCGGATCCGGCTGCAGCAAGAATGAAACCGATCCTGCTGGTAAAATTGCTTCTTTTCTTCATAGAAAATCCTCCTCAAAGTATAAGTACTTCCATTATAATTCGAGGAGGAAAAATTTACAAGGATTACATGAAAAATGTCATATCCAATTAGCTTGCGTGTGAACCGTAACCATACATTACAGGATGATAATCGTGGCATAACCGGTGGATTTTAATTTGTTTTCCATATCGGCGGCATCGTCAAGGTTGTCAAATGATCCCACAAGAACGCGATAATATCCGCCGGAGTCCTGAATAAATGCAGGAAAGTCCATGGAGAGCAGCTCCTGGAGCAGACGTTTGGCGTACACTTCGTTGCGGAAGGCGCCGGTCTGGACGTGATAAACAGCACCGGACGGAGCCGGACGTGTAACCGGTCGGGACGGCGGCATCGGAGCGGATCGGGAAGGAGCGGTTCCAGTACCGGGCATTTCACCGGATCGGGAAGGAGCAGCACCAGTATCAGGCATCGGAGCAGACCGGGATGGGACAGTTCCGGCGTCCGGCATCTGCCGTGGCTGGGAATCCGGTGTGGTTCTGGTACCCGGCATCGGCATCCGTGGCCAGGAATCGGGTGGGGCCATATCGGGCATCGGCATCCGTGGCCAGGAATCCGGAGCGGTCATATCGTGCATTGGCATCCGTGGCCAGGCATCCGGTGTGGTCATATCGGGCATCGGCATCCGTGGCCAGGCATCCGGAGCGGTCATATCGGGCATTGGCATCCGTGGCATGGTGTCCGGGGAAAAGGCAGGCTCCTCCTGTGGAAATGCCTCGAACTGCGTGTCGAGCGTCTCCGTGATACCGTCGGCGATGGCCTCGGCAATTTCCTGGAATTTTGCATCAAATAAAGCATTGTCCTTCTCATTGTTGATGAATCCGACCTCCACAAGCACAGCCGGCATGCGGGTGCGCCGCAGCACGATCAGGTTGGGGCGGGCTTTCACGCCGAGATTGCGAAAGCCAATGTTTTCCAAAGCGGCATTGATGTTCTCACCAAGAAGATACTTGATTCCGGATTTGTCATAGACAAGGGATTCCACCCCTGTAGCAGTGTTGGCGGTCGGGAAGGAGTTGCGGTGAATGGAGACGAAATAATCGACTCCGGCAGCGTTGGCTTTCATCGCTTTTTCGTAAGGTGATTCATAAATGTCGGTGGTGCGTGTATATTGGACGTCAAAACCGCGGTCCTGAAGGATTTTTCCGATGGCAAGAACAAGGTTCAGCGCATCGTCTTTTTCCTGTCTGCCGTTATAGACAGCACCGGGATCGCGCCCGCCGTGGGGCGAACATCACTTGCGCTAGTTTACGGTTTCTAAAGTCTGTCGGAACAGATAATCCAGTTCGTCTGAGAATCGATATACGATTCGTACAGTCTGATTCTCATAGATGAAGATGGTTTCAATCATATCCAGCAGAATTTGTTTATCTAATTCTTCGATTTTCCCTGCATGGAGCAGTTGTTGTAACCACGGATTCTGGACAAAGTCCTCATGCTGACTGCGCTGTTCATGAACGGATTGCAGCTGCAGTGCCAACTGCTTTTTTGTGTTATTACATTTCACACCATAAGTCAGAAATTCGTCTTTGGTCAGAAGTCCTTCCTTATAATCGTCGTAGGCTTCTGCCTTCTTGCGGATACATTTTTCCAAGTCACTTTGCAGCTTTTCTTCCGTTTTTATCAGATTTCTTTCCGGTTTTTCCGGCTGTTCTTTCCTGACTATTTCGGTCAAATTTTCTGCCTGCCCGATAATGATATTCAAGTCGTTCAGTACGATTTCTGTTAGAACAGATTCTCTGATCGCGTGGGGCGTGCAAAAGCCTGAACCGATACGCTTGTACGTACCGCATCGATAAGTGATCTTATCATTCCATACAGTCTTTACTAAAGACCGCCCACAATCACCGCACTTGATCAGCCCGGCAAATAAGGTCGTCGGCACATTGACTTTCATACTTCGGGTATTCTTGGACAGAAGAATCTGTGTCTGTTCAAAGAGCACCTTATCAATGATGGCTTCGTGAGCATCAGCAACTCGTACCCATTGCTCGGACGGAACTCGTTTGGGTTTTCGATTGATAGAACGAATTGTTTTTCCCTGCACAAGTGTTCCGATATAGGTCTCATTTTTCAAGATGTTCTTTACGGTCGATTCTGTCCAATAGGAAGTGGCTGATAACCGGTTGTTGTTGTGATAGTTTGAACCATTCATTTCCTTATATGAAGAGGGGCAAAGAATACCGTCCACATTCAATGCTTTTGCAATTGTCTGCATTCCCATTCCACTGAGGAAAAGTCGAAAGATTCGTTTTACCACCTCTGCTGCATAAGGATCTACGATGAAATGGTGTTTGTCTAAATGATCTTTTTGGTATCCGTAAGGAGCAAATGCCGCAACACATTTTCCATCTTCCTGCATTTGGTGCATTACTCGCTGAACTTTACGGGATGTGTCTCTTGCGTGGAACTCGTTGAACAGATTTTGGATTGGAAGAAGAATATCCTGCCCTGCAATGTCGGGATTGTCGCTGTCGTAATTTTCGGAGATAGAAATGAAACGGATATCCCACTGTGGAAAATAGCGTTCGATATACATTCCTGCCATCACATAATCTCTTGCGAAGCGAGACAGGTCTTTGACCAGAATACAGGAAATTTTATGATTTTTAATATCGGAGAGCATTCTTTCGAACCCTGGTCTTTGAAAATTTGTTCCCGAATATCCATCATCCACGTACTCGTCATACAGTTTTAAATCTGAGTGATCCCTGATATAGCGGAGGAGAATTTCTCTTTGATGTGTGACGGAGTTGCTTTCATCTTTATCGCCATCTTCACGTGATAAGCGGATGTAAATGGCGGTATTTAATTGTCTGGTGTCGTCATTTGAGTTTTTCATAATCCACACCTCGTGTGCCGATATAACCCTTGCCTGCATTGCAGCCGTCAAAGAGAAAGATCACATCTATTTTCTGTGCCAGTTGCCAGGTATGCGTAAATCGATTCAGTGAACCGATTTTAAGTGGGTTTTGACTATCTTTTCTACAAATGTTTTACAAGAGTATTCTTTTCTATACTCCCTTAAAATGGTGTACTTCACTGGCTCCTTCGGTTTACCTTTGTTCATAAAAAACGCTCCTTATTGATTGCTCAATTAAGGATATGCGAATACAAGTAATTACTTGCTATCACGTTTATTCTGTTATGCCATAAATCTGTCCTTTTTTTATCTCCATTCGTCTCTGCCTGCACGTTCATGTAACTGAAGAGCGGGCTTTGAAAATAATTTTGTATCAATAATACAGCATATTGGAATCACAGATCCAGAGGATTTATCACCGCAACGGAGTCGCGCACGACGACTTCTGTCGGAAGAGAGATATTCTTCTGGCGAAATTCCTTTGTCACAATGACTTCGATCAGCGCATGGACGGCTTCGCGCCCTTTCTCGGCAATATTCTGGCGCACTGTGGTCAGCTTTGGCCGGCACTGTGAGGCAAAATGAATATCATCAAAGCCTGCAATGGAGATATCCTTTGGAATCTGGAGACCCATGTCAAGAAAGAGATTCATCGCTTCGATCGCCAGATGATCGGAGGAGAAAAACAGCACAGTAGAGCCGCGAAAACCATCTGTTGCAAAGGCAGATAAAAAGGCATGCCGTTTTCTGGAATCCACATCAAGAGGAACAAAACAACTGCTGTCGGCCGGGAGCCCGGCTTGCTTCAGGGCGTCGCACATGCCCAGCCCGCGCTGCATATCAATGTAATTTTCCTGCAGGTCCAGTGACAGGAATGAAATCTTCTGATGACCGCATTGCAGCAGATATTTCGTGAGATCCCGTCCACCCTCGTAATCCTGCAGACCGATATTGATAAATTTAGACTTGATACCATGAAAACTCGTATCAATGGCAACGACCGGTACCTCGACTTTTGATTTAAAGTTTACATATTGCCCGGCGGTAAATCCGAGGAGAATAATACCCTCCACGTTCCAGGCTCGCGCCATATTCGTGCACTCATCGACATCTTCATTGTGATAGAGCATCAGAAAATATCCGTTTTCCGTTATTTCCTGTTCAATTGCACCAACGATGGCTCCGGCGAACGGATCGTCCAAAGGAAACTGATCTTCGTTGGTGTGATAAGCCATGATCACGGCAATGATCTTTGAACCATAATTGCCGAGAAGTCTGCCGCCCATATTGGAGACGTAGTTGGACTGCTCAATGACCTGCTGTACCCGGTTTAACTTATCCTTTGATATTTTATTGTAACGGCCGTGCAGCACATTTGAGACGGTGGTCGGACTTACACCTGCGAGCTCAGCCATTTGTTTGATTGTAATCATTTGACTTCCCTTTCTTCTTACAATTTGTTATAATATTTTTATTGTGACTTTACCATGATCAAAGGAGATAGCAGAATGAGAAATATATTTAACATGGATGGACCGGTTTTTACGCTTTTATCCAAAGCGGCGGATATTCTGATTTTAAACATCATGTTTCTGGTTACGTGCGTACCGATCATTACGATAGGCGCCGGATTGACGGCCCTGTATGCTACAGCCATGAAGTGCATCTGCCGGGGGGAGGGGTATGTGTTCAAAACCTTTTTGAAAGAGTTTACATCACACTTTAAACATTCAACCTTGAGTTATCTTCTGGTTGCTGCAGCGTATATGATTCTCTATGTAGACTTCCGGTTTGTATCTGCGATGCCTTCAACGGCAGTATCCTGGATTCTGAGTATCGTCGTCTGCTCAGTAGTTCTGCTTTTGTCGATGATGGTATCCTATTTATTTGCATACATTGCGGTAGCAGATACGACGATGAAAGAGATCTTTAAAAATTCTATGATTATTTCAATTGCGCGGCTGCCGTTTACGGTACTTATGATTGCGCTGAACCTTGCCCCGGTCATTATGGTACTTGTCAGCGGATATATCTACGTCCAGGTGATGGCATTCTATTTTCTGGCAGGATTTGCTGTGGTCGCATCGGTGAATAGCCTGCTGCTCAACAAAACCTTTAAAAAATTTAATTTGATCGATTAAGCAGAGGAGCAGAAATCCTCTGCTTATTTTATGTAATAGGAAAGTTCTCTGAACTTTCCTATTACATAAAAACCCTCCGGGGGATGCGCACTACGCACAAATGGAATATGGTCACTGACTGAGGTGACCGCGCTTCGGCGCGAGAGTTTCGCATGCGAAACTCTTTGTTCTATCATAGGAAATTAGCCAGTCATGCAAGATAAAGATCCCGTGGATCCTTATTTTGTTCTGCGTTCTATCAATTCATCCAAAATCTTTGGATACTGTTTATCCAGCTTATAAAACATCCCAACAAAAACGGTTATCATCATGAACACAATCGGTATGACGATAAATGCAACACGAATACTCAGCAGCGCAGAAGCACTTTGCTGCCCGCTCTCGGTATAACCGCCGAGATTGAGGATCAGCGGTGTGAGAAACGTACCGAATACCATGCCGAGCTTTGCGACGCCCATCATCACGGACGTCATAAATCCCTGCAGCCGGTAGCCGCTCATCCACTCGGCATGATCAATCGTATCAATGCATTGAACAAAGTAGATGCACGATGCCATCACAGCACCGATTCCTGCCAGCAAATTGAAGATAAAAACCAGAACAGCGGACTTGCCGCTGATCCAGATCGCGAGTACGCATAAACTGGAAAATACAAGGCTGGCAGAAGCTACATTGCGCTTGCCGAACCGCTGTACAAGTTTTGGCAGAAACGGACTGACAAAAAAGAATACAAATGTGGGAGCGGTCAGAAGTGCAGCGGCAAGGGTCTCGTTATGCAGAATGTACTTGGCATAATATACGGTATTTTGCGAGCGGGTGATACTGGCTATGAACTGAAAAAACTGGAGTGTACAGATCAGTACAAAGGGCTTGCAGTTCCACATGATTTTCAGTGCACTTCCAAGAGGCAGTGAAGAAGTCTCTCCCGTCACGCGCTCTCTTGTGTTTTTAAAACACAGGAACAATGCCAGAAAGGCAATGATCCCGAACAATGTGGCCGTTGCGGAAAACCCGATCCATTTCGCGAACAGAAGCGTACAGCTCGAGGCAATGATCCCGCCGAGTGACATGCCCATATTTTTGGCGACATTGCATGCGAGCCGCTCTCCTTCATGGTCAGTGATGGCCGTCAGCAGCGAAGTATATGCGCCGTTTCCCAATGAATAGGAGACTGCGAAAATCAGATACATCACGAATGCAAAAGGAGCCCGGTAGGAAATGGGAATTTTATCGGTGAAAAAACAGGCGATAAAAGTCAGAACAATGACGGGGGCCGAATACAGGATGTAAGGACGCAGCTTTCCAAAACGACTGTGGGTCTTGTCGAAGAGGATACCGGTGAACGGGTTCAGGAATGCATCCAGCAGACGGCTGAAAGTCAGGAGTCCGCCGGCGATGGCGATGGACAGGCCGGCATAGTCCGTGAAGTAGAACAGGACGTAGGAGGACATGGTTGAGAATGTCAGGTTGCTGGCGAAGTCTCCTAAACCGTAGGAAAATTTTTCTTTGGTGCTCAAGGGTGTGTGCATGGTCGTACTCCTTTTCGATGAGGTTTTGTATGCATCATAATATAGCATGTTTGGGTGGAATGTCAATTGCTTTTAGTAAAATTAGCATATAAAATGCACTAAATATTTTTGAAATCATTGTATGTTTTGATGGTGTTGCGCAACACCTATTGAATTGTCAGTGCGGGTATGATAGTATCGAAATGTAATTTGCAGATGTTTCATTTGATATGATGGATAGGAGAATATTATGGCTAAGCAGTGGTGGAAAGAAAGTGTAGTTTATCAGATTTATCCAAGGAGTTTTTGCGACAGTAACGGCGACGGAATCGGCGATCTCAATGGTGTGACCGGGAAACTGGATTATTTGAAGGAGCTGGGGATCGATGTGATCTGGCTGTCTCCGGTCTACCGGTCTCCGAATGATGATAACGGGTATGACATCAGTGATTATGAGGATATCATGGAAGAGTTCGGCACGATGGAGGACTTTGACCGTATGCTCGCCGCTGCGCATGAGCGCGGGATCAAGATCGTGATGGACCTGGTAGTGAATCATACTTCGGATGAACATCAGTGGTTCGTGGAGAGCCGGAGCTCTCTGGACAATCCGAAGAGAGATTATTATATTTGGAGAGAGCCTGTGGATGGACATGAGCCGAATAATCTGGGATCTTGTTTTTCCGGGTCGGCATGGGAGTTTGACGAGACCACAGGAATGTACTATCTGCATTGCTTCTCGAAGAAGCAGCCGGACTTGAACTGGGAGAATGAGACCGTTCGTCAGGAAGTGTTTGACATGATGACGCGTTGGTGTGAGAAGGGGATTGACGGTTTCCGCATGGACGTGATTAGTATGATTTCGAAACCGGAGGGACTGCCGGACGGTCCTTTGATGGAGAACAGTATCTATGGCGAGCCGATGAGTGTCTGCAACGGACCTCATGTACATGAGTACCTGAGAGAGATGAATCAGAAGGTTCTGTCTAAGTATGATATTATGACGGTCGGAGAGTGTGCCGGAGTTACAATCGATGAGGCGAAAAAGTATGCCAATGCAGAGGGCACCGAGCTGAACATGGTATTTCAGTTTGAACATGTCGGGCTTGATGTGGATGGCAATGGCAAGTGGTGTGATAAGAAGTTTGACCTCCCGCAGCTGAAGAAGGTTCTGTCGAAGTGGCAGAATGAATTGTATGAGGTGGCGTGGAACAGTATTTATTTCTGTAATCATGATCAGCCGCGTATTGTATCCAGACTGGGAAATGACAGTGATGAGTTCCGGGTTCGTTCAGCAAAGTGTATCGGTACGATGATCCATATGATGCAGGGAACGCCATATGTATATCAGGGCGAGGAACTTGGCATGACAAACCAGCAGTTCAACAGCGTGGATGACTTCGATGATATCGAGGCAATCAACGCATATCATGAGCTGAAGGAAATGAACATTTTCTCGGAAGAGGAACTGATGGCAAGAATTTGTTATAAAAACCGGGACAATGCCAGAACACCGATGCAGTGGGACGACAGTGCCAATGCAGGATTTACGACGGGCGAGCCATGGCTTGCTGTGAATCAGAATTATACGAAGATCAATGCGAAGGATGAGCTGGCTGATGCGGATTCAGTATTCCACTATTATCAGAAGCTGATCGCTCTCCGCAAATCGCATGATATCATTGTTTATGGAAAATATGATCTTTTGATGCCGGAGGATGCGCATATCTTTGCGTATACAAGAACGTATGGTGATGAGAAGCTGCTGGTCGTTTGTAATTTCTCGGAAGAGCCGCAGAAGTTTGTGGTGCCGGAAGGGTATGATCTGGAGAAGGCAGAGCTGTTGATCCACAATATGGATAAAGCTGTTCAGGACGGCATGGCAGACGGATTTGAAGCGATGGCGTGGTATTGGAAAAAATAAAGTACAAGTGTGAAGCGGACTGAAAATGTCCGCTTTATATCAGATGTGAGATGACTCCCACCTCTGATATACGCTCCGCGAGGATGTGCAGAGATTCGAAGAAGATGTCAGCAAAGCTGACCGAATCTCGCACCAAGACTCGCGAGCGAGTCTTGAAAAAAGTTGGGAGAAAATGTTATGATAAAAAGATATAAATATGGGGCGGTTATCCAGACGGATGCGGTTGTTCTGGAATTGGATGAGACTGTGGGAGCGGTAGCTTTTCTTGGACAGTACGACGAGACGGCACAGGAGTTCCGCTATAGACTGGATGCAGAAGATCTGGTCTATGGTCTGGGTGAGAATGTGCGTGGGATTAATAAGAGAGGATGGCTGTATGAGAGTCGATGCCTCGATGATCCTCATCATCTGGAGACCAGTAACTCGCTCTATGCGTCGCATAATTTCTTTATGATTTCAGGTACAGAGACGTTTGGTGTGTTTATGGATTATCCGGGGATTGTCAGCTTTGATGTCGGGTATACAAACCGAAATGAGTTGGTCATTCATCCGGAGGATTCAAATTTCGACCTTTATATTATAGAAGGAAAAAACACGACTGACATTGTAATGCAGTTCCGTTCTCTGATCGGACGCAGCTATATTCCCCCGAAATGGGCGTTTGGATACCAGCAGAGCCGTTGGGGATATATGACGGCGGAGGATGTGAGAGAGGTGGTATCTCAGCACCGTGAAAATCATATTCCATTGGATTCGGTTTATATGGATATTGATTACATGGAGCGATACAAGGACTTTACCGTTGACGAGGAACGTTTCCCGGATTTTAAGGCATTTGTCGAAGAGATGAAAGCAGAGCATATTCATCTTGTCCCGATTATTGATGCCGGAGTGAAGGTAGAAGCGGGGTATCCCGTCTACGAAGAAGGTGTGGAGCATGGGTATTTCTGTAAAAATGCGGACGGCACCGATTTTGTGGCGGGCGTGTGGCCCGGCAGAGTACATTTCCCGGATGTTCTGAATCCGGATGCGCGCAAATGGTTCGGTCACGGATACAAGTTCTTGCTGGATCAGGGGATCGACGGTTTCTGGAACGACATGAATGAGCCTTCTCTCTTCTATTCAGAGGAGCATTTTAATGAAGTGCTGGACTCAATTGGAGAATTTAAAGGGAAGAATCTGGATCTCGAAGCATTTTCGACTTTCACATCCATGGTGGACGGGCTGGCAAATAATCGTGATGATTATAAGCGGTTCTACCACAAGATCAATGGAGAGATGGTGCGTCATGACCGTGTCCACAATCTGTTTGGATATAATATGACAAGAGCTGCAGGCGAGGCTTTTGAAGAATTTGAGCCTGATAAGAGAATATTGATGTTTTCACGTTCATCTTACACGGGCATGCACCGTTATGGCGGAATCTGGATGGGCGACAATATGTCCTGGTGGGGGCATATTCTGATGAATTACAAAATGCTGCCGTCGTTGAATATGATGGGGCTGTTATATTCGGGATGCGATGTCGGCGGTTTTTCTGGCAATACGACTGAAGATCTGGTGATGCGCTGGATAGAAGCGGCCATTTTCACACCACTGATGAGGAATCATTCGTCGATGGGTACCAGAGATCAGGAAGTATACCGTTTCGAGCAGTTGGATACATTTAAAAAGCTGATTGAATGCAGATATGCACTGGTACCGTACATTTACAGTGAATTTATGAAGGCGGCGCTGACTGATACCATGTATTTCCAGCCGATGTCATTCATTTATACAGAGGATGAGCAGGCGAAAGAGGTGGAAGATCAGCTTATGGTAGGCGAGAGCATCATGAGTGCACCGATCTACACACAAAATGCGACAGGTCGTTATGTCTACCTGCCGGAGGAGATGCTGCTCATCCGTATGAGAAGCTGTGACGATTATGACACAGAGATTATGGAGGCTGGACATCACTATGTGAAAGCGGGTACGGATGAGATGATCTTCTTTTTGCGGAAAAATCATATTTTCCCAATCGGTTCGAAAGCTGAATCCATCGCAGAGCTTGATGACAGCAAGGTAAAATTGATTACATTCCAGGATCAGGATGTAACATATGATTTGTACGACGATGACGGATATTCGACTGATTATGATCTGGAACGGGACATCACTACAGTTAAAATCAGTAAAAATGGAACATGTACTGTAACAGGAAGTAGAAATCTGGAAGTGACGGTCGAGATGTATTAAAGAAAGTCGATTTGACGGGATAAGAAGATTCGGCCCCTGGCGGCTATGAACTTGAGAGGAGAAAGACAATGACAAAAATGGGAGAAAAGACACTCACAAATAAAGAAAGGATGCTCGCCGGGCAGCTCTACGATCCGGTACAGGGCGGCCTCGAGCAGGAGCGGGAGGAGGCTCGGATATTAGCACATCAATTCAATTCCTGCTTTCCGACGGACTATGAAAAGCGCGCGCAGATTTTAAAGGAGCTGTTCTCAGATGACAGCGCCGAGGGGCCATATATGGAGCCACCGATCTTTTTCGATTACGGAAGAAACACAACGGTAGGGAAAAACTTTTATGCGAATACAGACTGCACCATCCTCGACGTGGCACCGGTCAAGATCGGTGATAACTGCATGTTTGCTCCCCATGTAAGTCTTTACACAGCGAGTCATCCGATTCATCACGAGCGCAGAAACTCAGGCTACGAGTTTGGCAAGCCGATTACCCTTGGAAATAATGTATGGCTGGGGGGAAGTGTGGTCGTGGGTCCGGGTGTCACCATTGGAGACAACGCAGTGATCGGAGCAGGCAGTGTCGTGGTCAAAGACATTCCAGCCAATTCTGTAGCAGTCGGAAATCCGGCCAAAGTAATCAAGACCATCACTGAGGAAGATAAGAAATATTTTTATAAGAAAGAGCTTTTTGAACTTCCGTAAAGGGGAGACTTTTGCGATTCACTTTTGCGATTTACGCCATTTATAGGTGGAGAAAACCGAATAATCATGGTAAAATATAAGGTGAAGTTTAATTTTAAGAGGTGAATCAGATGATTACAATTAAAGAAATAGCTGCGATGCTTGACATCAGTACGACGACGGTATCGAACGTCATACATGGAAAGACGAAGGAAGTATCTCCGGAGACGATCGATCGGGTTCAGCACGTACTGGAAGAGTATGAATATGTGCCGAACATCAATGCCAGAAACCTGGCAAGGAATCGCTCTAAGATCATCGGCATTGCGATCAAATCCAGAAAAGGACATTTTGCGGAGCAGAATCTTATTAAGGATGCGTTTACATCGGAGCTTTTGGGAGCCATCGAGCGAGCGGTGAAGGAGGCAGGGTATTTCCTGATGATTTACATCTCAGATGAGATTACGGAGACGCTCAACTATATAGCTACATGGAATGTAGACGGACTCATCGTGCTGGGGCTGATGAATGATGACTGCATCCAGGTGCGGGATAAGTGTAAAAAGCCGCTGGTATTTATCGATAGTTACTTCTTTGAGGAAATCATGAATTATTGTAATATAGGGCTCGAGGATGAAAAGGGCGCCTATGAGATGACAAAATATCTGATTGATCAGGGACATCGGAGAATCGCATTTGTATCAGACTCCTGTGTAGCGGTGGAGCGGGAGCGCTTTCACGGATACCGGAAAGCCTTGAAGGAGGCGGGAATTACTTATCATGACGAGGATTTCCTCTTTCTCAATAATCTTGAGGACGAGAACGAAAATGGCCTGAAAAGGATTTTGAATCTGACGAAAACTTATACTGCGTTTGAATGTTCCGCAGACTTTCATGCGGCGCGGGTCATTAATTATTTTCATGATCATGGGGTGAAAGTGCCCGAGGATGCATCGGTTACAGGGTTTGATGACAATATCTATTCAAAATTCGTCAGACCACAGATTACGACCGTACATCAAAATCCAGAACTCAAAGGGCGTCTGGCGGTCGAACTGCTGGTCGAACAAATCAAAAATCATGACACGGCGAAAAAAAAGGTGATATTGCCAGTCGAATTGAAGATACGAGACAGTGTAAAAACTATAAAATAGACAACATGCACACAAACGAAGAGGAAAATCGGAGTTGTGTGCATTTGTTTTGTGTAATATGCATATTTACACGCATAAGGGGCAATGGAGAAAGTGCACAATGCTTGTGCACTTAGACGCATAAGTGATTAATATAATCGTTTAAAGTGTACAAAATGCACTTGACAAATATAAGGAACAGTAATATTATTGGAAACAGGAACAAACCTTATGCGCAAAAGGTCGAAGAGTTATATGGTTAGAATCAAGGAGGATAATATGAAGAAAAAGATCGTATCAGTTTTATTGGCAACAGCAATGGTAGCATCACTTTTAGTAGGATGCGGTGGTATCAGCAGCAACAAGTCAGATAGTTCCGGTTCCACAGGAGATGCAAAGGCGTCAGGCGATGCCATTCGTATTGTAAATGGAAAAATTGAGATCGATAAACAGCTGAAAGCATTTGCAAAGGATTACGAGGAGCGGACAGGACAGGCCGTTTCCATCGAGTCACTTGGAGGCGGTGTAGATATTCAGGGAACGCTGAAGGGATACAAAGCAGCAGATAACATGCCTGACTTATTCGTAATCGGCGGAGACGGTGATTTTGCTAACTGGGGCGACTACGTGGCAGATCTTGGTGACTGCGAGTGGGCAAGCCAGACAGATTTCGCATACAAAGATGAGAGCGGTACAGTGGTAGGTTTCCCATATGCAGTAGAAGGATACGGTATCACATATAACGCTGACGTATTAAAAGAAGCAGGTGTGGATCCTGCATCATTGACAAGCTATGACGCATACAAAACAGCATTTGAGACGATTGAAGCAAAGAAGGACGAGCTTGGACTGACAGCGGTTTGCTCTGTAGCAGCTGAATCAGGACAGATGTACTGGTCAACAGGCAACCACCTCTTTGGATATTATCTGACAGGCGGTCTGGAGAGAGATGATACTTCTGTCTTCGATGACATGATGAATGGAAAATATGACGAGGACAGACTTGGTGAGTTCGCTGATTTCTTCTCACTCTTATGCCAGTACTCAGACAAGCAGACATTGATCTCTGGTACATATGATGATCAGTTAGCATTATTTGCACAGGGAAAATCAGCATTCATTACAGAAGGAAACTGGATCGATCCTTCACTTCCGGACTATGATGCTACATTCGACTGTGGTATCGCTCCACTTGCATTCACAAAATCAGAGATGACCAGCATACTTGCTGACAGCCCATCATGGTGGTGTGCATACAAAGACAGCAAAAACTTAGATGCTGTAAAAGCATTTTTGGATGATCTTGCAACTTCAGAGGAAGGACAGAAGTGTCTCGTTACAGACTGCGGTATGATTTCACCATATACGACCTGTACAGTAGAACCGGAAACTCCGCTTGCCAGAAGCTTAAAAACTTATGTTGATGACGGTAAGACTTCTTCATGGGAATGGTCCAACATGCCGGAAGGTATTGCACAGAAGGCAACAGGTGTTGTATTTGAGTCCTACGCAAAGGGAGACATCGACAAAGCAGGCTTCATATCTACATTGGAGACGGCAATCAACGATTACACGGCGCAGGCACAGTAGAGACTGCCAGACAGTATACCAGGACACGCTCGTGCTGAAGGAGATTTATCCTTCAGCACGAACGCTCCTGTGATGTGAAAGCGGTAAGAAAGAAACGTAAGAATTACGCTCTGAAGGGAGAAATCCATATGAAAACAAAGAAACCAATGGCCATAGGTTTGCTGATACTTGGTATTGTATCCATCCTGTTGGCATTATATCTGGACGTGACGAATCTGCAGCTGTCATATAATCTGACGGCGAAGACATCCTTTAGTATCAACGGGATGCTGCTGATTATAGGGGCGCTTCTGGTGATTGTTGGCATGTATACTTTTCCGACTCGAAAACATAAAAAAATTATTAATATATTATTTTTATTCCCGCTGCTATTTTCTTTTGCGGTGACTGTACTTGTTCCATTTGGATTTGGTATTTTTTATTCTATGACAGACTGGAATGGAATTGACTTTAACAAATTTGTCGGCATCGCCAACTATGTGACAATGTTCAAGTCTGCAGATTACTTATATTCATTATTGATCACAGTGATCTTTACCGTTGTGAATATGATCCTCGTTAACTTTGCCGCATTTGCGCTTGCACTTTTGTGTACGTCAAAGGTCAAGGGAAAAAGCTTCTATCAGGCAGCATATTTTCTGCCGAACCTGATCGGTGGTATTGTACTTGGTTATGTGTGGCAGTTTATTTTCAACAAAGTATTTACAACCGTGATCGCAGGTTCTGACTCCATGCTGACAGACCCCAACCTTGCGATGGTTGCAATCCTGATCGTAAGTACATGGCAGTATGCAGGCTACATCATGATGATCTACCTGACCGGTCTGACCAGCGTACCGAAGGATGTTCTCGAGGCGGCCAATGTAGATGGAGCTAATTCATGGACGACCTTACTTAAAATCAAGGTTCCGATGATTGCCAATACATTTACAATCTGTATTTTCCTGACACTGGTCAACTCCTTTAAGCAGTTCGACCTCAACCTGGCAATTACGAACGGTGCACCGGCCAGAGTACTTGGGGAAAAGATTATTCAGTCGACGGAGTTCTTAGCCTTGAATATCTACAACACTGCAATCGGTAAAAATCAATATGCACTTGGACAAACCAAGGCAGTGGTGTTCTTTGTGATTCTGGCAGCCGTATCTCTGACGCAGGTATCCATCAGTAAGAAGAGGGAGGTAGAAATGTAATGAAAGCACAGAAAAGAAGACGTCTGATCGCCGATATCGTCGGCTGTATCATCGCAATTATTGTATTAATGCCGTTCTTTCTGGTTTTAATTAATTCTGCAAAGAGCAGCGCTGACATTGTGGTCAGCCCGATCGCACTCCCGACAAACTGGGGACAGATGCTTACGAACATGAGCAATGTAATTAACAACCAGAACTTCAGTTATTGGACATCCTTTGCGAGTTCGATGCTGATCACAGTGGTATCCCTTGTACTGCTTATCGTTTTTTCCAGTATGGCAGCATGGGTGTTGTCCCGAAACAAGACAAAATGGTCCAACGTGATCTTCATGATATTTGTATCCGCGATGGTTATTCCGTTCCAGGTAGTTATGCTGCCGTTGTTGTCGACCTTCAGAGGCTTCTCGACATTTACAGGCATTCAGATGCTCAGCAGCTATAAAGGAATCATCTTTGCTTATCTTGGATTTGGCGGTTCCATGTCAGTATTTATCCTGCATGGATTTATCAAAAATATACCATATGAGCTCGAAGAGGCAGCGTGGATCGATGGATGCACACCGGAGGGAACCTTCTTTCGAATCATCTTCCCACTGCTGAAACCGGTACAGGTTACCGTACTGATTTTGAATGGATTGTGGGTATGGAACGATTACCTCCTGCCATCTCTGATGCTCGGATTGAACGGTAAGATCAAGACGCTGCCGGTAGCAGTTTCAAGCTTTGTGGGTTCCTATGTAAAGCAATGGGATCTGATACTTTCAGCAGCATTTCTCGCGATGATTCCAATCGTGGTACTGTTCTTGTTTGCACAGAAACAGATCATCCACGGTATGGTCGAGGGCGCCATTAAATAGCAAAAAACAGAAAGAAACAGAAAGAAACAAGGAGACTAACATGAAAAAAAAATGGTGGCATGAAAAAGTAGCATATCAGGTTTATCCGAAGAGCTTTCGTGATACCAACGGAGATGGAATCGGAGATCTGCGTGGTATTATAGAAAAATTAGATTATTTCAAGGAGCTGGGAGTTGACATTATCTGGTTATCGCCGATCTTTTGTTCGCCGATGGCAGACCAGGGATATGACATTTCAGATTATTATAACATTGATCCGATGTTCGGAACGATGGAAGACATGGATGAACTGCTGGCAGAGGCTAAAAAAAGAGATCTGCATGTTTTGATGGATCTTGTTGTCAATCATTGCTCAGACGAGCATGAGTGGTTTAAACAGGCAATGAAAGATCCAGACGGTAAGTATGGAAAATACTTTTATATTGAAGAAGGTAAGGATGGAAAGGTACCGTGCAACTGGCGTTCATACTTCGGCGGCAGCGTGTGGGAGCCGATCCCGGGAACGAATAAATACTACCTTCATATGTTCCACAAGAAACAGCCTGATTTAAACTGGGAAAATGAAGAAGTCCGGGAAGAAATCTATAAAATGATCAACTGGTGGTTGGACAAAGGCCTTTCCGGCTTCCGGATCGATGCGATCATTAACATCAAAAAGGTGCTTCCGTTCAGAGATTATCCGGCAGATCGTGATGACGGCACGGCAGCATGTACCGTAATGCTCAAGGATGCGGTCGGTGTTATGGACTTCTTAAATGAAATGGCAGACCGTACCTTCAGACCGCACAACGCATTTACCGCAGGCGAAGTATTTAACGAAAAGAAAGAAGAACTGCCTGACTTTATCGGAGATGACGGATGCTTTTCAACAATGTTTGATTTTAACGAGACTGTCTTTGGCGAGAGCGACAGAGGATGGTATGACTTCACCCGCATCACACCGGATGATTATAAGCGCTGCTGCTTTGAGACACAGGAGAGAATCGATGATGTGGGTCTCATCTCAAATGTCATCGAGAATCATGACGAACCAAGAGGCGTGAGCCGTTACATTCCAGAAGGTGACTGCACCGACACATCGAAGAAGATGCTTGCAACCATGTCCATGATGCTCAAGGGCCTTCCGTTTATCTATCAGGGACAGGAACTTGGCATGGAAAATATCGGATTTAACAATATTGATGAAGTGGATGATATTGCTACTATCGATCAATATCATGTGGCACTGGACGCGGGATGCTCTGAGAGAGAAGCGCTCGATATCATCGCGTACTACAGCAGAGACAATGCGAGAACACCGTTCCAATGGGATGAGAGTGACAATGCAGGATTTACCTCGGGTAAACCATGGCTGCGCGTCAACCCGAATTATACAAAAATCAATGCAAAGGATCAGGTAGGCAGAGCAGATTCTGTATTTGCCTATTATCAGAAACTGATTGCACTCAGAAAAAATCCGGAGTATAAGGAGACCATCATCTATGGTAAATTAGTTCCTTATATGGAGGATGAAAAAAATCTTATGGCATATTACCGCAAAGGTGAGAACCAGACACTGCTCGTGATCGGAAACTACCAGAACGAAAGCAGAGTCGTTAAATTGCCGGCATCGGTCAAGTCAGTCCTGCTTAATAACTATGACGACGCAGCAATCAGCAGCGATGGAACGATTCATTTGGAAGGTTATCAGGCGGTGGTGATGGAACTGTAATAAAGGGAGTCATTGTCAGGAAGATGACCAAAAAGTAATAATTATCAGGCACAGAGGTGTAGACCCCTCTGTGCCTTTGTCTATATCATAGAAAATAAGATTCTTTTTAATGTGCCGGCCATACCGGCGGCAGGGCTTAGCGAAATATAAAGATGTCCTCGATCGGTGCTTTTACAGCTCGTGAAATATCAATAGCCAGTTTCAGCGAGGGATTATATTGTGCTTTTTCCAGCCGCATGATGGTTTCACGCCTTACGCCAACAAGCTCGGCCAGTTGTTCTTGTGTAAATCCCTGCGCAGCTCTATACATTTTGAGATTGCATTCAAATTCAACTCCCATATTTTACTCTCCTTTTTCGTAGCGGTATAGCAAGTAACTGCTAAGAAATAGAACCAGAGCATAAATCAAGGAAATGGCTATCAGCATAAAGATCGCACACCATTCGACGTATCGAGAAAACATACCCATGCCAACAAGCCAGATCGTAACGAACAATAGTTGAAAACCAGCTCTATATGCATTTAATTCTGCGCGTTTTTTATTTTCCATATACAATTCATCTTCCAATGTGTTTGACATTTTTCCCTCAAAGAAAAATCCGAAAAAGCCAAAGAAAGCAAAGAAGATGAATGGGAAAATAATTTTAGCTTCTGCGTACGTCCAAAATCCTGCAAAACCTGCAAAGCCAAAGATGCCGGCAAACCCCAGGAGTGGGGAGATTCTTCTGGTATATCTTTTGTCAGCCTGTTTTTTCTGCATGGCGGCCTGAAAGATAGTGATTACCAGATAAATGACATAGATGGCGGTTAAAGCACCGATGGCGAGCATCGGAATATCTTTTGTAATAAAAACGTATTCCGACAGATTGGTTTCGTATACCCATCGTCCATCATTGAATAAAAGGGAGTATACCACTCCTATGATAATCAATATAACCAGTCCGATCCCCATAATAATTGTATTTCTAATTTTTCGTTTCGACATGTGAAGCCCTCCTTGAAATGTGATGTTATTGTCTCTTTATGAGATAAATATATCACTTGTGCAGGACTGTGTCAATGGAGAATTGATACAAATACATCACTTTTTGATTTTCGGTTTTTCAAGTCCTAGAGCGGAATGATACAGGTGACGGTGAACATCTCATCTTCGGTACAAATATCCAAAGTCCCATGATACTTCCTTACAATATCACTGACTTGGCTTAGTCCGAGTCCATGTTCTTTGGAATCTGCCTTATCTGAAAGATAGGTTCCGTTCTTTGTGACAAGCGTTCCATGATAGGAATTGGCAATCTGATAACTGAAAAAATGATTTTTACAACGAGCCTTCATTTCGATTTTTCGCAGTGAGGGCTCATTTATTTTTGCGCAGGCCTCCAGCGCATTATCCATTGTGTTAGCAAAAAGAGAGCACAGTTCGATATCTGAAATTGAGAGAGCTTCCTCTAAGTCGATATGAAAGAAGGTGTCGATCTTAAGCGCCTCTGCCTGTTGATATTTACTGTTGATCACAGCGTTTACCAGACTGTTGGCACAAAAGACTCTTCCTGTCCCACGAACGGTTTCCGATAACTGCTTAAAATGGGACTCCGCTTCTTCTAATTTATTCTCTTTTAGGGTAATAAAGCGGGAATCCTCGGTTATTCAATTGCCGAGATGAAAGCGTGCAACCATAGGTTGCTTGGAGGGGTTAACAGCCCTCTTTTTTATTTTAATATATTTCTAATCAGGTATTAGAGATTTTATTATTTTTTATGAAATAAAAAGCCAAAAATTGTAGCAGAAAAAAGCCAAAAATCGTAGCAGAACACTTGTTCTGATGACGAAAATGTGTTATAGTATGTGTATAAAAGAAAACCTTATACATTCACGCACATGCGTGTACAATATTAATTACCATGTGGTATGGTCTGTGAAATACAGAAGAAAGATTTTAAATACAGAAGTGGAATCTTTTTTGAAGGAGTTGGTTCAACAGATTGCGCAGGACAAAGGTTTTATCGTGCATTTGTTTGAAGTAGGAGAAGGCGATCATGTCCATTGCTTTATATCGGCACCACCCAAATTATCGGTTACAGATATTGTGAAATATTTAAAAGGAATTACTGGTCGAAAGTTATTTGAACATTTCCCACAGATCCGTCAGAAGCTTTGGAAAGGGCAATTATGGAATCATTCATACTATGTGGAGACAATTGGTTCTGTATCAGAAGAAAATATACGTCGTTACATTGAACATCAGAGCAAATCTTATTAAGGGGGAAAAGTAAATGCTGCTGTCCCACAAGACAAGCATTCGTCTGAATGCTACAGAATCGAATATCGTTGGTCATATGTGTTATGCAGCTTATAAGCTCTGGAACGTGTGCAATTATGAACGACGTAATTACAAAGAACTTGGAATGGAAAAGTATCCGGACTGGTATGATCAGAAGTCACGCCTAAAGGATAACTTATGGTTCAAATCCCTGCCGTCCCAGACTGCACAGGAAGTGTGTAAGCTTCTGGATAAATCATGGAAATCTTTTTATGCGCTTGTAAAAAGCCAGAGGATTTTGAACCCCAACCCACCACGTTTTAAACAGAAAGGTATGGCAATTACTTATATGCAGAATGCCATCGTGCATGATTCAAAGAGCAGCCGGGTTCGACTGTCACTGCCGAAGCAACTGAAAGATTATCTTTGTCAAACTTATGATATCTGTGAAAAATATTTATATCTGGAAAATAAGGTTTTCCAGAACACAGATAACGTGAAACAGATCAAGATATATCCACCGGATCATAAAGGTGTGTGTCAGATTATCATAATTTATGAAATCAAAGACACCGAAATAAAGTCAGATAATGGACATTATCTATCCATTGATCTGGGGCTTCATAACCTGATCACCTGTTATGATTCAATAGGGAAGAGTTTTATACTGGGAAGAAAGTATCTGGAAATCAATCAGAAATATGACAAAGAAATCGCCAGGCTACAGCATCAGTGGGGACGCGCTCAGGCAGCGAAGGGAATCAAATACCCGAAACCATCTCACCATCTGTGCAGGGTATATGAGAAGAAAAAGAACTGTATTCATGATTATCTGCATAAAGTGACAAGGGTAGTAGCTGACTATTGTGAGGAAAACCATATTCATACGGTTATCATTGGTGACATCAAAAATATCCGAAGGAATAAAAAACTTGGAAAGATAACAAACCAGAAACTTCACGCATTACCCTATGATAAAATTTATGCTATGCTGGGGTATAAGCTTGCAATGTATGGAATTGCATTGAAGAAACAGACAGAGGAATATACCAGTCAATGTTCTCCATATGCCCCGAAAGTTTCGAAGCAGTATGCGGAGAAAAGCAATCGCAAGAACAGAGGACTGTATAAAGATCAATTTCATGTCTTTAATGCAGATGTTGTTGGCGCATACAATATTATGAGAAAATATAACACCGTATCCGGTGTGGAAAAGAAAATGTCCGTATCCGGACTATCTTCTCCAGAAATAATAAAAGTAGCTGTGTAACTGAAAAGTAGCAGTAAAGGTGTCATGGACGCACCCGGAAACTGTATGGCGAAGCCATATATATCTGATGCTCGGTAATTCAATTGCCGATGTAGTTCACTTCCACACTCTATGTCAGGATTAGAAGCAATTCGTTGGAAACAAAAATATCCTTATATGGTAAAGGCAATTATAGGCATAGATATGGCAACACCATTGGAATATGAACATTGGAACAATAAAAAGGTTAATAAATCAATTAAAATGATTAAAATAGCAAAAAAGTATAATCTTCATAAAATTTCTGGACTATATCCTTTGAGTACACGTTGTTTAACAATAGAAGAACGTAAACAGCAAAAAATGTTGATGAAGCGAAATGCATTTAATATTTGTTATATCAACGAGGGCAAACAAGTATTAGAAAATTCTAAAATAGTAAACGATGCAGGTAATATAGAATGTCCGATGTTGTTGTTCTCATCAAACGGAAAACAAATTGATAAATACTGGATTGAGAGTCAGCAAAAATATGCATCTGCCGTCCGTGGGAAACTTATTTACTATAATTGTGGACATTATATTCATTATTATAAAAGTAATGAAATGTGCAAAGAAATAATAAGTTTTGTAGATAGTCTGGATTGATAAATACCAGATTGTTGAGCGGTTAAAATATAAGAAATGATGGAAGCAGAATTAGAATTTGCAGATGAGGTAAATAAAACGTGGAAAACAGCAAAGTATATCAGATGAAATTTTCAAAAATATATCCATTACTGATTAACAAAGCAGTACGAAAAGGCAGGGAAAAAAACGAAGTTGATCAGGTTATCCGCTGGCTCACAGGATATAGTGAGGAAAAGATTTGGGAAATGGCTGACAGTGCTATTACTTACGAGGAATTCTTTGAACAGGCACCGTCTATGAATCCTAATCGGAGGTTGATCCGTGGTTCTGTTTGTGGAGTCAAGGTAGAGACAATCGAAGAACCTCTCATGCAGGAAATACGATATTTGGATAAGCTGGTTGATGAGTTGTCTAAGGGAAAGACCATGGAAAAAATTTTACGAAAGTAATTGTTTTTTACAAAAAGCAGGTAAAATATGAATACTAAAATTTATGAGTTTGAAGCTATGATCGAGCCTGTGCCAGATAAGGGCGGCGCCTATGTTAGATTTCCATATGATATAAAAAAAGAATTTGGCAAAGGTCGTGTAAAAGTGAATGTAACCTTCAATGGTTTTTGCTATAGGGGCAGCCTTGTAAACATGGGAGTAAAGAATCCGGACGGAAGCATTTGCTATATTATTGATGTACGCAAAGATATACAGAAAGAAATGCAACGATATCCGGGGGATTGTCCTATGTGAATATGTCCTAAGTGTGGACGTTCATTCAAAAATCAGAATCAGCAGCATTTTTGCGGTGAGAAACCAAAAACAATAGATGAGTATATATCTGCGCAAGATAAGGCACAACAGATATATCTGCTGCAGGTGCGAAAAGCGATTCATGAAGCAATTCCGAATGCCAAGGAAAGGATTTCGTGGAGTATGCCAACTTTCCGTGAAAAGTATAATATCATTCACTTTGCACGATGAGCATAATCACGAGTGTGGTAAATTGAATTTGTGGAGGAAAACTATGGGAGGTTCAGAAATTATTCTTGGTGTGTGTTGGAACGCTGTTTTACCATTTCTTCCTAATCCATGGTACTAATACAATTTGTAGAACTGAACAATGAAGTTGAAAAGGAGATTACCTAGGAGTAAAAAAGGAAAAGTGTTATTTGGAATTATAACCGTCATCTGGTCTTTTGTTTCATCTGGTATTGGGTTATGGGCTCTTTCCAATATGCCAGAACATCAATTTATTATATTCATATCTATGTTTTTAAAAACAAAGCATGCAGGACATATAGTGGTATCTCCAACCGCAATTATTATAGGGATTGTAGTAAGTGTAGCTTTACTAGTAGTTCATGAGTTTTTACATGCTATTGTATACCCATCAAAAGCAAGAGTAGTCATAGGTTTTGTCCCAAAGGAATTCATGGCAGTAGCACTTACATCATATCCGCTAAGAAGAAGTAGATTTATCGTTATGTGCTTACTTCCGTATTTGTTAGGTGTTATTCCAATTATCTTATTTTGTATCTCACCGGCAACGAATATTGAGATCAATGGATTTCTTTTTGGATTGTCATTCTTGGGATTAACAAGTCCTTGTGTAGATGGTTATAATGTTTTTCAAGCGTTGAGACAAACAAAAGAAGGTGATTACTTGCAGTTTTACGGAGATGATTTATATGCATTTTCTGGTAATCTATAAAGCAAGATAAATCCGAATTGAACCTTTAAAATATAACAAAAATAATTATATACAGGCATATGTCGCACATGGCATGTGCTTTTTTAGTGGAGGAAATAGAAAATGAATAAAAAAGAATTTCTTCTTATGAAGATTCTTTAGAGGCGAAGATGGGGGCAGTGTTGTAAGTTAATTCGATCTGTATCTTGTGATAGATGCCACCTGTAACAGAATGAATCTTTTCATCACGTAACACGTTGTGTAAAATGCGAGGTTGGTTTGAATGTCTAGGAATATGGGTTGGTTTTGTGGCGTTGTCTGGAATACTCCATGTTTTTCCAATTAGAAATGCCTCGGCAATTCGTCCTTTTTGACAGTAATCACGGACACTTCGCTCGGATATATCCCATTTAAGTGCAGTTTCTTTTACTGATAAATAACTCATTGTGTATCGCCTCATTTCTGATTAATTGCCGATGACGGAAGAATGAAGCATATATCAGGTTGCTCAAAAAAATAGAGTTAAGGATGTAATGGGAGGTGATGCGGCTGAACAAGTCGTGAGAATGTCTCTCGAAGGTGTGGAAGTCGCTGCAAAATTATAGGAGAAGGTGAAAAGAATCAGCCAAACGAAGACACAAGCATTTTGCCGTCGGTCTTATCTGGCCTTTGAATATAATCAAGGGCTTTGGTGCTAGAATTTGCTTAGAGTACTTTTAATAGGCTTAATCTTTGTAACCGTCATATCTCTGCAAAACATGGGATAGCATGGAACTTCACACAAAACTAAAAGTGTATCGTGCAAAATATAATAAGAATGAAATCATAAATATTAGTCAATAATAGCTGATAAGAATTACCAAGGTATGTCCCAATACCATTTTTTGGTGGAAAGTGAACTTAATGCAGTTGCTTTATACATTGTCCTAAGTTATGATAAAAGGTAACTGTTCAGAACCCCCTTGGGGAACTAATTAATTTTTGTACAAAACAGAGAATTTTTAAAACCTGTTTTGCGATATTATTTCGGTAATTGGTGGATAACCAATTGTTTGTGATTGAATAATTTAATTCATTGTGGATTACTCTTTCAATCTTTCAAATAACTCTGATTCAAAGCCAAATTCTATGGCTTTTGAATATATTTAACAACAACTGAACATTGAAAAACATTACTTATCCACAGTCATTTTCACCATAGGTGAATCT
>NZ_FQZY01000025.1:0-27634 GCF_900142165.1 Hespellia stercorisuis DSM 15480 | reverse complement strand
GTATCCGGTGTGGAAAAGAAAATGTCCGTATCCGGACTATCTTCTCCAGAAATAATAAAAGTAGCTGTGTAACTGAAAAGTAGCAGTAAAGGTGTTATGGACGCACCCAGAAGCTGTATGGCGAAGCCATATATATCTGATGCTCGGTAATTCAATTGCCGATGTAGTTCACATATTCCCCAATGATGCCCAAATGGTTGTTCATATCATGACGGAGCTTTCGGATCTGCAGTTGGTTCTGCTCCAGCTCATGGTAATATTCCTGCTGAACTTTCAGATTTTTATTTTCTATTGTAAGACGCATACTCTCTGCCATATATGCGACCAGATAGAGGATGCCAATTTCCGTGAGGATGCTGACGGCCATAATAAACATCGAATAGGGCTGCATCTTATCGCTTGTGGTAACTATAATATACCCTGACAGGAGTAGCGGTCCAAAAGAAATGATATCCAAAAGAATCCATATTCTGGTACTCGCATAGACTCGTAAAGTCTGAATACGCTGATAGAATAGGCGATAGATACCGTACCACAACAATACAATCAAAAGCGGGCGTGAAAATGTCAACCAAATCACCAAAAAATTGTTGTGAATCGGAGACGTTCTAAGATGGATCCACCCGGGAAACCATAAGTAATACAGCATATAATTAAAGGCCGGAACAAATAGATAGAGAATGACAGATGCAGAAAATTTGTGCAGCAAAGGACCACGGTATCCAATGAGCAGAACCAGACACAATGCAATATATGCGTAGGTGATGTTTACAATGTCGCGATTGAATATTACGGTATTACTTAAAAGTCCAAGAGAAAAATACACAAGGAATCGAAGCAGCCTGTTAGGTCTTAGAGACACAAAAGAGGACAACAGCTGTCCCATATAATAGCCGCCTATGAACGAAATAATGATGCTCAGATATACCGATATCATGTGTTTATCCCTCCCTCAGCATAGATTTGGCAAATTGAATAAGAAAATCATTTTCCAAGGCGTTATATAATGAAATTATTGAACGCTCCAGCGTGGCAAGTGAAGTGGCTTCTCATTATGACCGCATTGTGAAACGAAATGCGGAGGCAAACGGGGAGACCTACTATGGTGATATGGAAGAATATAAGATCTCTTATAAAGACAAGGATACTTCTTCTTTCCGCCTCTTTTGGAAATATGCGCCTATGTTTCGCGTTATGGAATTGCAGGATATGTACCGAACCATGTCTGTATATTTGATGCTCTTTATCTTCATTGCCCTCATCTGCTTTGCGGCTGTGTTTGTGATTGCCTACACCAGATGTATCACAGTGGCCATGTATAATCGCCAAATGTATGCGGACCTCAAGTACTTAGGCGCAGGAAGAACCTACTTATATAACTGTGCAAAGAGCCAGATTCTAAAAGTGTTCAAAATGCCTGTGCTGATAGGAACCAGCTTGACATTTGCACTATACTTTTTCATTATGTTTGGAAATGATGGCGGATTAACGGCAGGCGAATTAGCAGGTGTACGCAGCTGCGTTCTGGTAATTATAGCCATAACACTGGTAATCTGGGGATTCTATCGGTCGGTACTGCGAAAGGTATGTAAGATGTTGGGAATTTGATTGTATTTTTGCGCAACTGCTATCCCCCGTGCCCGGCATCCAGCATGATTGAGATAGGCATAATGGGATAGTTCCTTTAGAAGTTCTTCATATTAGTATATGCGCGAGAAGAGATTCGCGACAGATGAAAAGGAAAAATAAATAAGCCCACCCTGCTGTGATACAATCCTTGCCAAGTAGACAAGGGCTGTATCATATCAGGATGGGCTGTATCTGTAAAGGCAAAAGCCAATAATTGGAAAATGCTGCTGTGCATGGGGATTATTCTTCCCCGACTACCTCCTCGAGCAGCTGCTCCGCTTTGCGGATCAGCGTGGACGGAAGATAAACGTGAACGGTTTCTACACGGTTTTTGTCCAGTGTCTCAACGACCATGCGAATCCCGTCAACAGTAGTGATCTCGTCGCCGACCTCGGGGAGACGATCCAGATGTTCAATGATAAATCCGCCGAGAGAGTCATAATCCTCGGACTCCAACTCGATATCAAGGCTGTCATTCAGGTCATCCAGATTCATGGAACCTTCGATGATGTACTCGTTCTTATTCACTTCACGGATGAAGATGTCCTCGTTCTCGTCGTATTCGTCGTGAATCTCACCGACGATCTCCTCCAGAATATCCTCCAGAGTGATGAGTCCGGCTGTCTCGCCGTATTCGTCCAGAACAATGGCGATGTTGAAGGATGCGTCACGCATCTCCACAAGCAGTTCGGATATATTCTTATACTCATAAGTAAAATATGCCTCTCGCAGGATATCGCGCACCTTGAAGGTGTTCTTGTCCTCGAAGAGCAGAAGATCTTTGATGTTGATCGTGCCGATTACATTGTCCGTAGTGTCCTCAAAAATTGGGAGCCTTGTGAACTTGTCTTCCTTGAATATGGAAATCAGTTCATCATAGGTGCTTTCCACATCGGCAAAGGTCACGTGGACACGGGGAACCATGACATCTTTTGCCTTGGCGTCGCCCAAATCGAACACGTTGTAGATCATCTCCTTTTCCTCAGATTCAATGACGCCGTCCTCGTGGCTTACGTCCACGATGGTGCGGAGTTCATCCTCGGTCATGGTATCATCCTTTGCGTTGGGATCCACCCGGCACAAAAACAGAATACCCAGAGAGATTCCGTTTATAATAAAGATAAAAGGAGTCATCAGAAGCATGAACACTTTGATGAACGGGGTGTACGCAAGCGCCATCTTGTCCGCGTGGAGCGTGGCCATGGTCTTCGGGGTAATCTCTCCGAATACCAGAATAACCAGAGTCAGTATACCTGTCACGATTCCGACCATGTAACCGCCGGCGCTGTAGGCCAGTGAGGTCGCAAGAGAAGAGGCGGTGAGATTCACGACATTGTTGCCGATCAGAATCGCACTCAGCATCTTGGATGACTGGTTCTCTGTTATATTAAGTAAAGCGGCTGCATGTTTGTTCCCGTCGTCGGCAAGGGAACGGATGCGGATTTTGTTGATGGTGGTCATAGATGTCTCTGCGGATGAAAATAATGCCGATAAAATCAACAGCAGGATAAGAATCACAATTTGTATGGCGTCACTCGAGTCCAATGAAAAGTTCACTCCTTCTTTCAATATCTTTTAATTTGTTCTATCTGTTCAATAAGCTACATGGAATTAATATAACGCATTTATGCCAGATTTGCAAGCCTTAATGGAGCAGATGCCATGCAATTCTGCGGAAACTTAAGATTATTTACAATTGCTTTTTGACATAGCATCTGCTACAATTTAATTATCTTTCATGACAAAGTCTTTTGTCATAAAGTCATATGGCGTTTCAGCCAATTTTCAAAAGTTGAACAATAAAATGAATTTGCAAAAGATGCTTGTCTAGGTGTACGCTCTTAGGTATACTATTACTATAAACAGAGACTTCTTTTGTGGATTCCACAAAGGAGGATTTCTATGAATCAAAACAAAGAGTATCTGGACAACAAACAAGAGAATGAACCAAAAGCCAACAGAGAGCATAAAAGCAGTATGTTCACAGATCTGTATATGCAGGATGATGGAGCAAATGCAAGAGACATTGAGCTCTATAACGCCCTCCATGAGGAACAGTTACCTTTAGAGACAAAGGTAAAAAAGATGCGTGTAGATAAAACGCTGTACATGAATTTTGAAAATGACTCATCTTTTGGGGTAGAGGATAAGATTCTTATCTTTTCAGAGCAACAGTCCACAATAAATGCCAATATGCCACTTAGAAACTTGATGTATTGTGGAAGGGCATATGAACAGATTGTACCAGTGAAGGATCGTTATAAAAAGCAGCAAGTCAAGATTCCAAAACCGGAATTTTACACCTTTTATAATGGATTAGAATGGAAAGAAAAGGAAACTGTATTAAGGATTTCAGATGCATTCCAAGTACAGGATGACGATCCGACACTTGAACTGCAGGTGAAAGTGATTAATATCAACCCGGATATAGGTCATGATCTTCCTGGAAGATGTCCGACATTAAAAGAGTATGGAATCTTCATAGATACAATTCGGAAGTATCAGGAATCAGAAGGAAAAGATGATTTATCATCAGCAATAGAAAAAGCCATAGAAGAATGTGTGAATCGGGGAATCCTTGTAGGTTATTTAGAAAAGAAGGGAAGCGAGGTCAGGAATATGTTAATAGCAGAATACGATTATGATATGGACATTGAGGTACAGCGCGAAGAGGCACATATGCTTGGAAAGGCAGAAGGAAAAGCGGAGGATATATTGGAACTTCTTGAAGAATATGGAACAGTGCCAGGAGAATTTGTTCGTGAAATTAGAGAACAAAAAGATTTGGAGATTTTAAAAAGATGGCTTAAAATAGCGGCGAGAGTGAATTCGGTACAAGAGTTTGAAGAAAAAATAAAATGACATTTCATGTTGTGTAAAATCGTAAACTATTTGATAATGTACCACAGGAAAAAATGAAATTGATAAGAGCTGTTGTTTTAACTGCTTACCAAAGTAGTTAAAACAACAGCTCTGTATTTTATGATAACAGTAGATGGGGGAGAGAAATAATAAAATTTATTCCTCGCCGTTGCAAAAATGGAAGTGAGGTTGAATTTACAGGAGGAATGTTGTATGATAAGCGTAAAAATGATTGGAAAGAAATAGAATGGAGCAATCACTGATGAATGAAAATTTTGAACAGAAGCTGAGGGAGATTACGAGAGAATCGAATCTGCTGAAGAATGAACCAATGCGCAATCACACGACGTTCCGTGTGGGTGGTCCGGCCGACTACTTTGTGGAGGCAAAAAGCGCGGACGAGATAGAGGCAGTCATTTTGCTCTGCAGGGAGGAGAATGTCCCTTACTATATTCTGGGAAATGGGAGCAACCTTCTGGTGGGGGACCGCGGATACCGCGGGGTGATTATTCAGATATACCGTGCGATGAATGAGGTAACAGTGGACTCCCGGGGAACGGTGTATGCACAGGCAGGCGCCCTGCTGTCGAGAATCGCCAGTGAGGCGCTTAACGGCAGCCTTGCCGGGTTTGAGTTCGCCGCAGGGATTCCGGGGACGCTGGGCGGCGCGGTGGTGATGAACGCCGGAGCGTACGGCGGGGAGATGAAGGATGTTCTTCAGGAAGTGACGGTACTTACGGATGAGGGGCGCGTCGTGACTCTTCTGCGTGAGGAACTGGAGCTGGGCTACCGGACCAGCGTGATTGCGAAAAAAGGATATATTGTGCTGGCGGCAAAGCTTCAGCTGAAGCCGGGGGATCCGATTGAGATCAAGGACCGGATGGATGAATTGAAGGAGCAGCGTGTCACCAAACAGCCATTGGAATTTCCAAGTGCCGGAAGTACATTCAAAAGACCGGAGGGATATTTCGCCGGAAAGCTGATTCAGGATGCTGGGCTGCGCGGGTTCACAGTGGGCGGAGCACAGGTTTCCGAGAAACACTGCGGGTTTGTCGTGAACAGGGGCGATGCGACGGCGGCGGATATCGTGGAGTTGATGAAACAGGTATCGGAAAAAGTAAATGAGAAGTTCCATGTGGTTTTGGAACCGGAAGTGAAGAGGTTAGGAGAATTTTAATGCGATTGATTATTGTGACCGGAATGTCCGGAGCTGGGAAAAGTACTGCACTGAAGATGCTGGAGGATGCTGGATATTTTTGTGTGGATAATCTTCCGATACAGTTGATTCCGAAGTTTGCAGAGCTTTTGAATGTTCCGAATGCGGAGTATGACAAGGCGGCGCTTGGAATCGATGTCCGCGGCGGACAGGCATTTGAGGAGCTGGACGAGACGCTGCAGCAGATGAAGGAACGCCGGATCCCATACGAGATCCTGTTTTTAGATGCGGCGGATGATGTTCTTGTAAAGCGATACAAAGAGACGCGCCGCTCTCACCCTCTGGCGGGGGATGGCCGTGTGGACAAGGGGATCGCAAAGGAGCGCACAAAGCTGGAATACGTGAAGAAGAATGCGCGCTACATTATCGATACGAGCCGTATGCTGACCCGGGAACTGAATCAGGAACTGGGCAAGATTTTTATAGACGGAAAAGTATTTAAGAACATTTATATCACGATTCTCTCGTTTGGATTCAAATACGGAATCCCGGCCGATGCGGATCTGGTGATGGATGTGAGATTCCTGCCGAATCCCTATTATATAGAAGAACTGCGTCCGCAGAGCGGAAACGACAAGCCTGTGCGGGACTATGTGATGGACAATGACAAGGCGAAAGAGTTTCTCGCAAAGTTCATAGATATGGTGGATTTCCTGATCCCGAACTACATTTTGGAGGGAAAGCACCAGCTGGTGATCGCGGTAGGGTGTACCGGCGGTCAGCACAGATCAGTGACGCTGGCGAATGAACTTTACAAATATTTGGAGAATAAGGAAGATTACGGAATCAAGATAGAGCATCGTGACATTCCAAAGGACAGTATCACAAAGGCAAGATAGATTCAGAGGTGGGAAATTATGTCATTTTCAGGGAATGTCAAAGAAGAACTGGCTGCGCACTGGACGAAGGCGAGACACTGCCAGATCGCAGAACTGGCGGCTTTGATCAGTATGTGTGGTGCGGTAGCCATCGACAGCAGAGACAAATTATGTATTAAAATCCATACAGAAAATATAGCAGTTGCAAGAAAGTGCTTTACATTAATCAGAAAAACATTTAATATAAGAACTGATATCGCTATTCGGCGGAACCTGAAAAAGGATAGTGTATCTTATTATGTGGTGGTCAGAAACCACGAGGATGCACAGAAAATCCTGCAGGCGACGAAGATGATGGGAGACGATTTGTTCACAGTCAATCACATTGTAGTTCAGCAGACATGCTGTAAACGTGCCTTTTTACGAGGTGCTTTTTTGGCGGCAGGCTCCATGAGTGACCCGAACAAATCCTATCACTTTGAGATTGTCTGTAATGGGAGAGAAGTGGCAGAAAAGTTACAGCAGATGATTTGCGGCTTTTCGATGGACGCCAAGATTGTTCAACGCAAGAAGAACTATGTTGTGTACTTGAAAGAGGGAGCCCAGATAGTTGATATGTTAAATATAATGGAAGCCCATATCTCATTGATGGAGCTGGAGAATGTCCGGATTCTGAAGGAGATGCGCAACACTGTCAATCGCAAGGTGAACTGCGAGACTGCGAATATCAACAAGACGGTTTCGGCGGCTGTGAAGCAGGTCGAGGACATCCGGTATATTCAAAAAACGATAGGGTTGGATAAGCTGACAGAAGGATTAGAAGAGATGGCATTGGTCAGGCTTGGGAATCCAGATGCTACACTGAAGGAACTGGGAGAATTACTGTCACCGCCGGTCGGAAAATCGGGGGTGAACCACAGACTCAGAAAGATCAGTGAAATTGCGGAGGAAACGAAGGAATCAAAGAAAGGCAAGGAGGAACTTTTATGATTAAAAAACCAGTGGAGATTAAGCAGGATGATGGTTTGGATGCGAGGCCGATCGCGCTGTTGGTACAGCAGGCAAGCCAATATGCGAGCCAGGTATACATAGAAGTTGGAACTAAGAAGATTAACGCAAAAAGTATTATGGGAATGATGAGTTTGAACTTGTCAAAGGGAGAGAATGTCACAGTGGTGGCGGAAGGCTCTGACGAGAAGAAAGCGGCGGAAGGTATCGAGACGTTTTTTAGCCAGATTAAATAAAACATAACGAAAAGAGCATGTAAAAGTGCTCTTTTTTGGCATACGGATTGCGTCAGCGTCTCTATGCAGAGCTGACATGCAGCGTCAGTTTATCTGGCAAAGCCGAATTTAAGACAGGCTGATGTTTAATGGGAGGGAAACATTATGAAAAAGTTGCTGTTTATCTATAATCCAAATGCAGGAACCGGACTTTTGAAGCCGCGGCTGTCGGACATTCTGGATATTTTTGTGAAGGCGGGATACGAGGTTGTAGTCTATCCCACACAGTGCTATCACGACGCCCTGAAAAAGGTGACAGGTTTTACGGAGGATTACGATCTCGTGGTCTGCAGCGGCGGTGACGGAACTCTGGACGAGACTGTGACCGGAATGATGAAGAGGGAGCACATGATTCCAATCGGATATATCCCGACGGGTTCGACCAATGATTTTGCAAACAGTCTGCATATCCCGAAGGATCTGCTGGCTGCAGCCGACACAGCGGTGAACGGAAAGCTGTTCGCCTGTGATGTGGGCGCATTCAATGATGACGTGTTCGTCTATGTCGCGGCCTTCGGCCTGTTCACAGATGTTTCCTACGAGACGAAGCAGGAGATGAAAAATGTGCTGGGGCATCTGGCTTATGTATTGGAGGGCGCAAAGAGGATATTCAATATTCCATCCTATCGCATTAAAGTGTCAGCGAACGACGAGGTGATTGACGAGGAATTTATCTATGGAATGGTGACAAATTCCAAGTCTGTCGGAGGATTTAAAGGAATGGTGGGAAATGACGTCGTGTTTGACGACGGCGAGTTCGAGGTGACGCTGATCAAGAAACCGCAGAATGCCATCGAACTGAATGCAATCATTGCGGCTCTGGTTGGACACCAGACCGACTCGAACTATATGTACAGCTTCAAGACCGGCGAGATTATTTTCGAGTCCATCGAGGAGATTCCGTGGACCCTGGACGGAGAATTTGGCGGTGAACACGATAAAGTAGTCGTCAGAAACTGCAGACAGAAACTCAAGATTATGGTGAAAGAAAAGGGCATAGAACGGCTGACAGCATACCCGGAAAAGTATGGGATTGAAAAAAAATAAAAAAAATTAAAAAAAAGCTTGCATATTTTGTTTCGGTATAATATAATAACTCTTGCATGTGGCCCCCTGGTCAAGCGGTTAAGACGCTAGCCTCTCACGCTGGAATCAGGAGTTCGATTCTCCTGGGGGTCATTTGAGAGAACAGATACGAATTTTCGTATCTGTTTTTTTTATATCATGCAAATGGATTGTGAAAAGAGTAATTAGCGATTGTCTTTTTTTGTGGAATAAGCTATAATAAAACACGTAAAACGTATTTACAGTAACTGTTAGAAAATGGAGGGAATTATTATGTTAGTATCAGCAACCGAAATGCTTCAGAAAGCAAAAGCAGGACACTATGCAGTGGGACAGTTTAACATCAACAATCTGGAATGGACGAAAGCAGTTTTGCTTACTGCTCAGGAGTGCAATTCTCCGGTTATTCTTGGTGTGTCTGAGGGTGCAGGAAAATATATGACAGGATACAAGACAGTAGCAGCTATGGTCGGAGCTATGATGGACGAGCTTGGAATTACAGTTCCAGTTGCAACTCATCTGGATCACGGCTCATTTGAAGGATGCAAAAAGTGCGTTGAGGCTGGATTTACATCCATCATGTTCGACGGATCTAAATATCCAATCGAAGAGAACGTTGCCAAGACAAAAGAATTAGTTGCAATCTGCAAAGAAAAAGGAATGTCTCTTGAGGCAGAAGTTGGTTCTATCGGTGGAGAAGAAGATGGAGTTGTAGGAGCTGGCGAGTGTGCTGATCCTAACGAATGTAAGATGATCGCTGATCTGGGAATTGATTTCCTTGCAGCAGGAATTGGTAACATCCACGGAAAATATCCTGAAAACTGGGCTGGACTCAGCTTTGATACACTGGATGCGATCCAGAAGCTGACAGGAGATATGCCGTTAGTACTTCACGGTGGTACAGGTATTCCGGATGATATGATCAAAAAAGCAATTACATTAGGCGTAGCTAAAATCAATGTAAACACAGACTGCCAGTTAGTATTTGCAGATGCTACACGTAAGTACATTGAAGCTGGAAAAGACCTGGAAGGAAAAGGATTTGATCCTCGTAAACTGTTAGCACCAGGTACAGAAGCTATCAAAGCATGTGTAAAAACAAAAATGGAATTATTCGGATCAGTAGGAAAAGCTTAATTAGCTAAAAAAATTTGATGAAAAATCAAATTATTACTTGCCTTTTTGGACTGATTGAGTTATACTGACAAGCGTAGAAAACGAACAAAGGCGTTCCAAGATGACTTGGAGTGCCTTTTGTGCGTTATAGAGAATGGATACCAGAAGAAAGGAAAAGTTACTATGAACACAGACTTAATTAATGTAGCAGAAATTTTTGGGGAAGACGTGTTTAATGATACAGTAATGCAGGAACGTTTACCTAAAAAGGTTTACAAGGAATTAAAGAAGATTATTGAAGAGGGAGGCGAACTGGATCTCTCGACAGCCGATGTCATCGCACATGAGATGAAGGAGTGGGCAATCGAAAAGGGCGCAACTCATTACACACACTGGTTCCAGCCATTGACAGGTGTGACGGCTGAAAAGCATGATTCATTTATCTCAGCTCCGATGCCAAACGGTAAAGTCCTGATGAGCTTTTCTGGAAAAGAATTGATCAAAGGAGAGCCGGATGCATCTTCTTTCCCGTCAGGCGGACTTCGCGCTACGTTTGAGGCCAGAGGATATACGGCATGGGATTGTACTTCACCTGCATTTGTCAGACACGATGCGGCAGGTGCAACACTCTGCATCCCGACGGCATTCTGCTCATACACTGGTGAGGCGCTTGATCAGAAGACTCCTCTGCTTCGTTCTATGGAAGCAATCAATGTGCAGGGTATCAGACTTCTCCGTATATTCGGAAATACAACATCCAAGAAGGTGACGCCTTCTGTAGGTGCGGAGCAGGAATATTTTCTGGTGGATGCAGAAAAGTTCTTACAGCGTAAGGATTTGATTTACACCGGACGTACACTGTTTGGAGCAATGCCTCCAAAAGGACAGGAATTAGATGATCATTACTTCGGAACTATCCGTCAGAGAGTTGCAGGATTCATGAAGGATATCAACGAAGAATTGTGGAAATTAGGCGTGTCTGCAAAGACTCAGCACAACGAGGTTGCGCCTGCCCAGCACGAGCTGGCTCCGATCTATGCACAGTGCAACATTGCAGTAGACCACAACCAGATCGTGATGCAGACCATGAAGAAGGTGGCATGCCAGCATGGTATGAAGTGTCTTCTCCATGAGAAACCATTTGCAGGTGTGAACGGTTCTGGTAAGCACAACAACTGGTCTATCACGACAAACGACGGAATCAACCTGTTGGATCCGGGCCGAACACCTCACGAGAATACACAGTTCCTGCTGGTACTGACATGTATCTTAAAAGCTGTAAATGAACACGCAGATCTTCTCCGCGAGTCCGCAGCTGATCCGGGAAATGACCACAGACTGGGAGCAAATGAGGCACCGCCGGCAATTATCTCCGTATTCCTTGGAGAGCAGCTTGAGGATGTGTTGGAACAGCTCGTCAGCACAGGCGAGGCTACACACAGTCTGAAGGGCAGTAAGCTGAAGACTGGTGTAAAATCACTTCCGGACTTCATGAAGGATGCGACGGACAGAAACAGAACCTCACCGTTTGCATTTACCGGAAACAAATTCGAGTTCCGTATGGTTGGTTCCCGTGATTCTATCGCAGGACCAAACGTGGTGCTGAACACGATCGTGGCAGAAGCATTTGGCGATGCATGCGACAGAATTGAGAAGTCTGACGATGCAGAGAAAGAGATTCACGACATCATCAAAGAATATGCAACAGAGAACCAGCGTGTTGTGTTCAACGGTAACGGTTATGCGGCTGAGTGGGTAAAAGAAGCCGAGAGACGTGGACTTCCGAACATCAAATCTATGGTGGAAGCGATTCCTTCACTTACGACAGAAAAGGCTGTAAAGCTGTTCGAAAAATTCAAGGTATTCACCAGGGAAGAGCTGGAGTCCCGCGCAGAGATCAAATACGAGTCTTACGCAAAGGCAATCAACATCGAAGCGCTTGCTATGGTTGATATCGCGACAAAACAGATCATCCCGGCTGTCATGAAGTACACCAAGACACTGGCTGACACGGTTATCGCGGTGAAAGAAGCCGGTGCGGATGCAAAAGTACAGGCAGATATCCTGAAGGAGACAACGAAGCTTCTTGCTGACACCAAGAAAGCACTTGTCGCTCTTGAAAAAGTGGCGAAGACGGCGGCAGGAAAAGAAGAAGGAAAGGTACAGGCTACATATTATCACGAGTCTGTTGTTCCGGCTATGGAAAAACTCCGTGCTCCGATCGACGCACTCGAGATGCTGGTGGACAAAGAAGTATGGCCGATGCCTTCTTACGGCGATCTGATGTTTGAAGTATAAAAAATCTGCGGTGCGGGTAAAGTGGACACTCACAATCCGTCCCGCGGCTTATTCATAAAATCATAAGAATTTTAAATAGTCTTGTACTTGGAATATACACAATATTGTGGTATTCTGAATGCAAGACTTTTTATGCGCATTAACGTATCTGCGGGGGAAATCCGTGGTTTGCTATATGTAAGGTGAGCTAAAAGGCTCAAGACAGAGTGAGTGGAATGGTCCCGGCACAGTTGGTGCGGGCCGGAATACTTCGATATAGACAGATTGATAAGGGAGGATATCATATGACAAAACAGATGTTTCTAAAAGAACTCAGAGAAGCACTTGAAAATGATCTGAGTGGTCAGATCGTGGAGGATAATGTTAATTATTACAGCAATTATATATCGGATGAAGTTCGAGGAGGACAGTCGGAAGAGGATGTAGTAGGCGGACTTGGCGATCCGTGGGTGATCGCCCGTAATATTATAGATTCTCCCGGAGGAGCTGCCAGCCAGACAGAGGCTTATGAGACAATCGACGAGCGTGATGGTGCACAGAGCAGCTCAGAGACATACCGCAGTGCTCCCTTTGACACCTGGTGGAAAAAGCTGCTGGCAGTTCTGACGGTAGTTATGGTGGTGGTCATAGTTGTTGCAATCGTCACCGGTGTGGTGAGTCTGCTTGCTCCGATTGTGATTCCGGTGCTGATTATTATGGTCATTGTACGCGCTATCGGCGGGCGGAGTTGAAAGCCTGAAGCGGGTGGAATGAAGCGGAACAGATGACGATCGGTGAAGTGGGAAGAACGATCGAAGAGAACGATTGAAAAGAAAAACGGCGGTGAACAGAACACAGGTTACCGGAACAGAAAAATCAGTGTTGAATAATGGGAGACATTCGGAGATTCGGATGTCTCCTTTGATTTTGTTCAGATTTCATGAAATCCCGGACAGGATTTTGAGGGGAAACAAAAATGCAAAGTAAAAGACCGATGGGGGAGCCATCGGTCTTTTGAGGGGAGTATAAATAATTAATAAGGGGTTGTAGAAAGTACTCTTTCTACAAGATTAAGTATAATATACGTTGATTGAAAATGCAAGGCAAAAATTAAAAAAAATATAAATAAAAAAAGCTGATTGATTTTGGTGGAAATGAATAAATCGAGGGAAGATAAGCAATAATAATTCTGTAACAAATAACATTTCAGGAGGATTTTATCATGGCAAGAAACTATGGCAATGCAAACAATAAGGACAGCAACTCAAATCGCAATTCAAACAACTCAGGCAGCAGCTACGGCGGAAATTCAAACCAGAACTCAAACAGTAACTATGGAAGTGATTCCAGCAATTCCAACCAGAACTCGAACAGCAATTATGGCAGCAATTATGGAAGTGATTCCAACAAGAATACCAACAGCTCGAACTGCGGTTTCCGTGATTCTTATGCAGATGAACAGAGCAAGAATAAAGATGCAAAAAACAAGGCATCAAACCGGAATGCAAATAACGAAAACAATGGGTATTAGCGGGGGTTTCGATTGACTTTTCGGAATTGATAAGGGATAATAAGATATTATACAGAGCATGTATGGATGAGGGCGCGACGCTCTCATCCAATATGTGCGTCAAAGGACAGCGTCAGTTGCCGGAGAGGGAAAGGATATAAATGGATAGAATAGAATTGATTGCGCCCTGTCATTTTGGACTGGAAGCAATATTGAAAAAAGAGATTCAGGATCTGGGATATGAGATCTCGATTGTGGAGGATGGAAGAGTGTCGTTTTATGGCGACGTGGCTGCAATCTGCCGGGCCAATGTTTTTTTGAGGACGGCGGAGAGAGTGCTGTTGAAGGCGGGAAGTTTTAAAGCGGAGACCTTCGATGAGTTGTTCGAGAAGACGAAGCAGATACCATGGGAGACTTATATTCCGAAGAACGGAAAGTTCTGGGTTGTCAAGGCAGCGTCGGTGAAGAGCAAGCTGTTCAGCCCTTCAGACATTCAGTCCATTATGAAAAAAGCGATGGTAAACCGTATGAAGGATCACTATCATGTAGACTGGTTCGACGAGGACGGAGCCGCGTATCCGGTTCGTGTTTTTTTGAAGAAAGATGTTGTTACGGTTGGAATTGACACCTCCGGAACGTCATTACATAAAAGAGGTTATCGTCAGTACCAGAGCAAGGCGCCGATTACAGAGACGCTGGCAGCGGCGCTGATCATGCTGACACCATGGACTAAGAACAGAATCCTTGTGGATCCGTTCTGCGGGAGCGGAACATTTCCGATAGAGGCGGCCATGATCGCTGCGAATATTGCGCCGGGGATGAACCGGTCATTTACGGCGGAGGAGTGGACGAATTATATACCGAAGAAGGCCTGGTATGACGCGGTAAATGAGGCGAATGAGAAGGTCGATATGGATGTGGATGTAGACATCCAGGGCTACGACGTGGATGATGAAGTGATTCGTGCGGCGAGAAAGAACGCGGAGGCGGCTGGCGTGGAGGAGCTGATTCATTTCCAGCAGAGGGCAGTTAAGGATCTGCGTCATCCGAAGAAGTACGGCTTTGTGATAACCAACCCACCCTATGGAGAGCGTCTCGAGGAAAAAGAAGCGCTGCCGGCACTCTATGCGGAATTTGGCGAGAGCTTTCGGAATCTTGACAGCTGGTCGGCTTATATGATCACCAGTTTTGAGGAGACGGAGCGTTACTTCGGTCGAAAAGCGGATAAGAACCGCAAGATTTACAACGGTATGATCAAGACTTATTTCTACCAGTTTATGGGACCGAAACCGCCGAGAGCGAAGAAGCTGCTGGAGGAGCAGGTGGCGAAGTCTTAAGGCTGATTTGTCTGGCGGAGCAGCAAGCACGTGAAAAGAAAAAGAGAACTATAGAGATAAAAATAAGTAAAGAAAATCATAAAAAAGGAATACATATTATATGGAAAAAAGAATTATATTTGCAACGGGAAATGAACATAAGATGGTTGAAATCCGCATGATCCTTGCAGATCTGGGACTTCCGATTCTGTCGATGAAAGAGGCGGGGATTGATGTCGATGTGGTGGAGGACGGAACTACATTTGAGGAGAATGCACTGATCAAAGCAACCACGATCGCGAAGCTAGCGCCGGACGATGTTGTGCTGGCGGATGATTCCGGTCTGGAGATTGACTATCTGAACAAAGAGCCGGGAATTTATTCGGCCAGATATGCCGGTGTGGATACTTCTTACGATATCAAAAATCAGATGCTTTTAGATCGTCTGGACGGTGTGCCGGATGATAAGCGCACAGCACGTTTTGTGTGTGCGATTGCGGCAGCATTTCCGGATGGGAGCACCGAGGTGGTACGCGGCACGATGGAGGGCATGATCGGGCACGGAATTGCCGGAGCGAACGGCTTTGGATATGATCCGATCTTTTTCCTGCCGGAGTACGGCTGCACGTCTGCAGAACTGTCACCGGAACAGAAGAACGAAGTGAGCCACCGCGGTGTGGGCCTTCGGATGATGAGAAAAATCATGGAAGAGAGGGGCAGGTAGAGTATGAAGATATTGATCGTAAGCGATACCCATGGATCTCACAAGGCGCTGACAGATGTTGTGCGCAAGGAGGAGCCGCTTGATATGATGATCCACCTTGGCGATGTGGAGGGCGGAGAGGACTACATAGAGGGACTGACTGACTGCGAGAAGCATATTGTGCGTGGGAACAATGATTTCTTTTCGAGACTGGAGAAGGAAGAAGAGTTTTCAATCGGGCGTTACCATGCGTTTATCACGCACGGGCACAATTACTATGTGTCACTTGATCCGGAGACCATCCGCGAGGAGGCGCTCAGCAGAGGGGCGGACATTGTCATGTTCGGGCATACACACAGACCTTATCTGGAACAGGACGATGACATTGTGGTGCTGAATCCGGGGAGTCTTGTGTATCCGCGGCAGGAGGGAAGAAGGGGCAGCTATATGATCATGGAAATTGGCGAGGACGGAGACGCGAAGTTCGTACAGAAGTTTGTGTAGACGTGCGTGCGGGCGAGAGTAAAAATGCCCGCAAACGCCGTAAAATGGGCACTTTTGAAAAAAATAAAAAAATTGTAATATTTTCTTGACATTACCTGGCACGTATTATATAATACTACTTGTGTCGCGGGAAAGAAAACGTTTTGACAAACCGGTCGAAGCGATTAATTAAATAATTCGGGGTGTGGCTCAGCTTGGCTAGAGCGCCTGGTTTGGGACCAGGAGGTCGCAGGTTCAAATCCTGTCACCCCGACTCTGCGGGTGTAGTTCAATGGTAGAACACTAGCCTTCCAAGCTAGATACGTGGGTTCGATTCCCATCACCCGCTTTCTTATAGCCGATGTGGTCTATAAGAAATTTTTTTATCGTGAGTCTGTAGCTCAGTTGGATAGAGCAACGGCCTTCTAAGCCGTAGGTCGAGGGTTCGAATCCCCCCAGGCTCGTTTGTGTTATATGGGTAACATTACGCAGCATTTTGTTTCTCGGGTATATAACGCAAGTATTATATGGTGGGTGTGGTGCAGTTGGTTAGCGCGCCAGATTGTGGTTCTGGATATCGTGGGTTCGAGTCCCATCACCCACCCTTTGATGGGCTATCGCCAAGCGGTAAGGCACAGCACTTTGACTGCTGCATTCGTTGGTTCGAATCCAACTAGCCCAGTTAGTGCTGTGCAAAGATAGTACCTAAAAAAATAATATGGAGCATTAGCTCAGGTGGTAGAGCACTTGACTTTTAATCAAGTTGTCCGGGGTTCGAATCCCCGATGCTTCACTAAGAACATGTGAAAACATGTTCTTTTGTATCTACGGATATATTTGCGGATATGGCGGAACTGGCAGACGCGCTAGACTTAGGATCTAGTGGGGCGACCCGTGCAGGTTCAAGTCCTGTTATCCGCACTAAGAAGTCCTGACTCCTCACTCACGAGGGGTTGGGGCTTTTTTTTATGTATCCGAATAGAACTAAAATGGGATAGAAATGAGGAATGTACATCAACGCATACATCAACGCGATAAAACTAATAGAATATTTTCCGTTTGAACCAATTAAATTCTTTGAACAATCTATAGGGAATTTTAATTTATGCAGAATCTTACAGCGGTTTGTGATAATATGAAGTGTAAGATATATATGTTTGTTTGAGAAACAGCGATATTTGATTCTGGATTCCGGATTTCGCCTAATATTTTGAAAATCCAGAAACCAAAAGGAGAACAACAATGAGAGTTACGGAGAGAATTGGGGATGAATATACGCAATGGAGCAATGGTGATATAATTCTGATATCAGCGCCAACGGGAAGTGGGAAAAGCTATTTTGTTTTGCATGTGCTGTTGAAGTATATTATTCGAACAGGCGGAAAACTTTTGTATTTGGTGAACAGAAAAGTTTTAAAGAAACAATTGGATGCAGAATTGAAAAATAAAGTTATCCCGGAATTAAGTGGGCAAGGGAATCTACCGATTGCTCCGATTGGGAATTACATTGAGATCGAAACATACCAGAGTGTTGAGTGTTTTGTAAAAAAATCTGCATATGATTCAATTCAAAAGCATTTCGAGAAGTTTTCATGTTTAGTTTGTGATGAGAGCCACTATTTCTATTCGGATTCAAATTTCAATACGAGAACCGAACTGGCGTACGATTGTTTGTGTGACCAGTTTCAATCCAAACTACATATATACATGTCAGCCACAATGGAACAAATGAGCCAGAGTGTGCTCGAAAGGGCAACAAGTAATTTTCAAATCGCTGGAAAAATGATGAGAAATGGAACGCAAGAAAGAATAAAAATTTATGAAATTTCTAATGATTATGATTTCGTAGATTTACATGTTTTTGAAACTATGGCTGATTTGGACTGGTTGTTGATTAATGCTATTCGAAACATAAAGGAAAAGTGGTTGATTTTTACAGATAGTATTGAACGAGGTAAAAACATTAAAGACGAGATTGTTGACAAAATATTAGAAAATCCAGAAAGTAAAATGTGTGAAGAAGATGTTGTATTCATCGATGCAGATTATGCACAAGATAAGGCAGCAACTGATAGCGTGATGCAAGTGGCGGAGCAAGAATGCACAAGCAAAAAAATAATTATTGCGACGGCAGTGCTTGACAATGGAGTGTCTTTCAAAGACTGTGAGTTGCGTAACATAGTTATACTTGTAGATGATAAGGAAGAATTTATCCAGATGCTTGGGCGAAAGCGCATAAGTGAGGAACATTTGAATCTATATATATGTAAAAGAGACATAGGTCATTTCAAAAGAAGAATTGCAAGTTTGAATGTTGTGTCGGATTTTTATGAAAAATTCGGTAATGATTTATACAATAGTTTTCATGTTCCAGTAGAAGGTGGACAAATACTGTTGAAAACTCCATATGAAGTTACAAAGAAAATGTGGGCATTTATATGTTCTTGGGGATGGCCTTGGGGAATGGAACAACAGGAAAAAGTGCTTCATAAAATCCTTGAAAGTAGAGGAGCTTATGAAGCTGCAAAAAAACTATGTTACTCTGTTAAAGGGGTTCTCGCATGCAATTCTTTTGCAGTACAAAGATACAGAAATTTGAAAAGCTTTTATGCGGAGATGGTTGAAGCGATAAGTGCAGACGAGTGGGCATTTGTAGAAAAGCAAGCATCATGGATAGGGAAAAGTAAAGACGATTGTAAAGATATCCACAGAGAATGTGGAGAAAATATGAAGAAACATTATCGTGAACAAGTTATAGAAGTCTTGGAAAGAATTGAAGAGAAGAAAAATCAAGAAGAAAAAAAGTACTTAGACAAATATCTAGGAGGACAAGAAAAAACAGAATTAAAATTATTTATTCGAGAACCAGTCAAAAGGTATATGAATGTCATAGGGGGAGCTGAAGGCGAGATAGATTATCGGAAGATAGAAAGAAGGGACGGCGGATTTGATGCTACGACATTCAATGAATGGATGGAATGGATGGAATTACCCTATGTAGCGAGAAATGGAAAAAGCAAAACAACGATTATTCAAAAGATTGAAAATACAAATTTATAAGCTCTTGAACACCAGCGTAATCAGACGGACAGTCTGGACACAATGGAAAGGAGCGACAATAATGAAAAAAATGACTTATAATGTGAGGGAGACGGCTCAGATTCTCGGAATTAGTAAAAGCTATGCATATGAGCTGGTGAAAGAAAAGAAGCTTCCGGTACTTGAATTGGGAAAGAGAAGAGTAGTACCAAAGAGTGCATTGAAGAAGTGGATGCAGGAACAAGTTAATATGTGATGAAAAACCGCTGTTTTCAGCGGTTTTTTTAATGGAGGAAAGTAATGAAACGAAGCAATGGAGAGGGAACGATTTTTAGAAGAAAAGATGGAAAATGGTGTGCGTCCAAGTATATTGATATTGGAAACGGGAATGTTAAGCGTAAATATGTATATGGGAAAACTCAGAAGGATGTCAAAGAAAAACTTAAGGAACTGGATTCGATTGTCCAAAAACAGGTCAGTGAACCAACGTTACAAATTTGGATGATTACTTGGATGGAAAAATACAAAAAAGGGATTCTGAAGACAACTACATACGAAAATTATATGTTGAATATTCGGGTACATGTCTGTGGTACAACAGTTGGTCAGTCGCCACTGAGCAAAGTTACAACAGATATGCTACAGCAGTACTACAACGAAAAATTAAGTGGAGACAATATAGAGGAAAAGCCTTTATCACGGAGAACTGTGGAATACTTACACACGATTATCGGTGGTGCATTGCAGCAGGCATACAGAAACTGTATGATTACACGAAATGTGAATCAGTTTACAGTATTACCGAAAAAAGACGAATCAGAAATAAATCCACTTACAATCTCGGAGGTGCACAAGTTATTACAGTATGCCAAGAATACAGAATTGTATCCACTGATAGTATTAGAAGTATTTACAGGCATGAGAAAAGGGGAGATTTTGGGATTGCTATGGGAGAACATTGATCTGGAGAAGCAAGTTTTATATGTGAGAAAAAATCTTTGTAGAGTTAAGAACGACGAGAAAAATGCAACAACAAAGTACAAACTTGTATTACTGGAACCAAAGACAAAGAAAAGTGTTAGAGCAATTCCGTTAACTAATTATGTAGTTGAAGTGCTTAAACAGCAAAAATCAGTGCAATGCCAGCTAAAAGAAAAATACAAAGAAATTTATAGAGATAACGATATTGTTTTCGCCACAGCAGATGGAAACTTTCGTGATCCGAGGACTCTTTTGAGAGATTTCCACAAAATTTTAGATGATGCAGGAGTTCGGAGATGCAGATTTCACGATTTACGGCATACATTTGCATCAATGCTGATTAACGAAGGAGAATCAATGAAAGTGATTCAGGAGCTGTTAGGCCATTCTACAATTACAACCACGATGGATGTGTACTCACATGTAAATGCAAAGACAAAAGAACGATCAATCGGAGTATTGGAAAAAGTGATAGAAATATGAGAGATGGGACAGCGATAAACTGTCCTATCTCTGTGTATGAAGGGGCGGTTTATTCTTAGTGTTAAAAAGAAGAATTTGAATTACTTTGTAATCGAATGTAATTTATGACGGATTCTTTCGGGATTTTCCAGATTCTACCTATTTTAAAGGATTTTATTTGCTGCGTTTTAAGAAGATGGTAAGCCGTGTTTTTCCCTATGGATAACATTTCGCATAGGTCATCAATGCTTACCATGTCGTTGTAGTCGTTTTGAAACATTGTTTGATACCTCCGTGTAATTTATACTTTTACTTATGATGTAGAAAAGAAAATTTCTCTAAAGATTTTAACAGAGATTACGGGATAAAAGAAATTAATTGTTAATAAAGTATCTAACAGTTAAATAATTCAACAAGGTAATGCATAACAGACAAAAGTGTCTGACATTGCATTACCTGCTAAATGTGTAAAGGGAGGAAAATAGAATGAACAAAAAGAGTGATATCAAGCCAAAGGAAAGGGTGACTGTAAGAGTAATGACGGGTGACCTAGTATTATTAAGGGAAAAAGCAAGCAAATTAAAAATAGGAACAAGTGAGTATCTGAGACAAATTATTCATAGAGATTTGCATGAGCAAGATAGCGGTTCCATGAATATAATTGCGCTTCAATGTGAATTGTCTACATTCTTTACAGAATTTATTGAATCAACGAAATTAGGAGAAGAAGAGAAAGAACAAAGGCTACAGGAGGTTGAAAAGGCATTATGGGAAGAATAGAAGTAAGCATTCCGGAAGGGAAATATGACAATCAAGACGCGGTAGAAAAGGTTATTAGCTATATATTAAGATTAGACAATCCTCAGCTGGTAGGTGGATACGGTATTGTACCAACAAGCCTCAGTGACATTATTAATCAGTTTATTAGAGTGAAGCAATATTATGGAAAGACAGATGGAAAACAAATCTTTCATATAGTGTTTTCTGTAGAGAGGACGCTATGTTTCAAAACATTGCAGGTGAAAGAAATTGGGCGAATGTTGGCGGCGTATTGGGGTATGGAACGGCAGGTGGTCTTTGCGGTTCATGATGATACCAGAAATATTCATATACATATGGGAATAAACACAGTTTCCTTTTTAAACGGTAGTTACAAGGGATTTTACGATTTAGATGAAATAAAAAAATATGCAAATCATTGTGTTGACAAAATTACTGATAAAGTGTGGTTTGGTAAAAGTTGATTATGCTGTTGTTGTAATATTCAAGAGTGTAAAGGTAAGTGATATAAAAAGAATAGAAAGAAGAGGGAAAAATGAATTTACCAATGAATGTAACTCAGGACGAGTTGACAGAAGTTTTGTTGAATATTGCACCAAGTAGACCAGTTTTTATATGGGGAGCTCCGGGAATTGGAAAATCGTCTTTGGTGGAAAAATTTGCAAACGATGTAGGATTGACGTGTGTGTCGCTGCTTGGAAGTCAACTCGCGCCGGAAGATATAATCGGAGTTCCGAAGATAAGTGGAGAAACATCAGAATTTCTACCACCCAAAATGATTGCGAGAAAAGAACCATATGTACTCTTTTTAGATGAATTGAATGCTTGTTCACAGGAAGTACAGAAAGCATTTTACAGTTTAATCTATGAGAAACGAGTTGGAGAATATTATTTGCCAAAGGGCAGTATCGTAATTGGTGCGGGCAACCGAGTGCAGGACAGTGCAATAGTAAAAACCATGTCTTCTGCACTGGTGAATCGAATGTTCCATGTACAGCTCAAAGCTAATCCACAGCAGTGGCTTACATGGGCATATGAAAATGGTATCCATCCGTGGGTATTAGATTACATTACGCAACGTCCGGATCATCTGTTTTCAGAGCCACCAAAGACAGAAGAACCATATTCAACACCTCGTTCGTGGCATATGTTGAGTGATATATTAAAGGAATATGGAGCAGGAGAAAAGCAGATTTCACAAGACACACTTCGAATGCTTATATATGGCTGTGTTTCTGCAACACATGCAGGAATGTTTCTGGCATATACAAAGCAGTTGGGGAACAAACACCTGCTGAGTGACATTATCAAAGGAACGGAGAAGTGGCCTGTAAAACCAGAAGAACGTGATGTGCTGTATTTTCTGGCACAGTCGTTTCGGGCAAAACTAATTCATGAACTTCCGAAGAAAAAGGAGAAAATGAATAAGGATGCACAGGCATTGGCTTACCGTGCGAAAGCGATGATTAAGGAACTGGCAGTTATCAATGTAGAGGTAGCACAGATGGTAGTTCTAGCTGATGAGGGAGAAAAACTTCCAGAATGGTTTATGGTTGAAGTGGTCAGAGATTTACCAAGACTTGTGAAAACAGCATAATCAGAACGAACCGATTCACTTGCTGAGTGGGAAGAAAGAAAAAGGTCATGTTCGAAATGGAAAAGAATTGTTAGGGAATAATGGAAAGGAAAAAGAAGTGGCAAAGCAAAAGAAAAAGAATGAAAGAGGGCAGGAAATAAGAAAAAGTGTTTCCGAGGAAAATCTTCTTCAGGGAATTGCTCTGTATCAGGAAAATCCACTATTTTTAAAGTTAGGTGGTTATGTATATGTCAGAAACACGGCAATGCTTGGAAAGAAGACAGCCGCAATCGTAAATTCAGGCGGGCAGATATTTCTAAATGCGGATTATCGGATGACACCGATGCAGTGGTTGAACGTAATCGCTCACTGTCAGCTCCATCTTGCATTCGGGCACTTTGATGCGGAGAAGATGCCAGGGTACGAAATTATGAAAGAAGATGGGGGGACAGAGAAAAAAGTTGCATGTAATTTGTATTTGTGGAATATGGCATGTGATATGTATGTCACAAAGTTTCTGAATGATATTAAATGTGGTACATCAATCAGTTCCAATCCAGAGGATATTTGCCGGGGAAGCCTGATGGATGAAAAAAGTATATATGACTATCTTGTGGAGAATCATTTTGAAAATTCTATGGAATATTTTGGGACAGCAGATATTCATCTTATGGATATGCAGGGATTGGAGCATCCCAAAGTATATGAACCGGGAAGAGAGAATTATCATGCCAGACAATTTGCATTTGCCTTATCTTATGCGGTGACAGATGCAGTGAATGTTGCGGGAGGATATACGGCGGGACATGAAGAGGAGTTGACGAAATCACAGAAGACAGCTGGATGGTTTGTGAATCATTATCCGCTTCTGGGTGGAATGGCTTCTGCATTTCAGGTTATAGAGGATTATTGTTTCTGTATACAAAATGAAATACAGGTTGCTGCAGTAAATGTTATGTGTGGAGAAATCTATGTAAATCCGACAGCAGGACTTATCGAAGAAGAATTGAAATTCGTACTGGCGCATGAGTTCTTGCATGTCGGATTACAGCATTATGCTAGATGTCAAGGACGAGATTCATATTTGTGGAATGTGGCATGCGATTATGTCATCAATAGCTGGTTGGTAGATATGGGGATTGGACAGATGCTGGAAGGAGTTCTGTATGATGAAGAACTGAAAAATAAATCGGCAGAAGAAATCTATGATCTGATGATAGGGGAAATGCAAAGTTTTCGGAAAATGAATACATTACGCGGATATGGGAAAGGCGATATGGCAACAGATATGACAGGAAGCATGAATAGAAGCAGGTCAAAGCTATCGGGAATAGAACTGGATGAATTGTGCAGAAATGCATTGCAGCAAGGACTGGAATATCAGCAGGTGAATCAACGTGGATACATTCCGGCGGGGCTGATCGAAGAAATCCGTGCGCTATCTATGCCCGCAATTTCATGGGATGTGAAGCTCGGCAGATGGTTTGATGAGAACTTTCTAACACAGGAAAAGAAGTGCTCCTATGCAAGACCGAGCAGACGACAGGGAGCCACACCAGATATTGCCAGACCGAGATATGTAATGGATGAAATAGTAAGAGAAGGAAGAGCATTCGGAGTTGTCATTGATACATCCGGTTCTGTCAGTACCAGACAGCTGGGAACGGCTCTGGGAAGTATTGTAAGTTATGCAGTTGCAAAAGAAGTACCATTTGTGAGAGTTGTGTTTTGTGATGCAGAAGCCTACGATGCTGGATATATGTCACCAGAAATAATTGCTGATCGGGTGGAAGTAAAAGGCAGAGGTGGAACAAAATTGCAGCCGGGAATAAATTGCTTAGAGCAGGCAAAAGATTTCCCGAAGGACGGTCCAATTCTGATTATCACGGATGGGATGATTGAAAATAGACTGTATATACGACATAAACATGCCTATTTATTGCCGAAAGGAAATAGGTTGCCGTTTAAAGCAAGCGGTAAGATATTTTATTTTGAATAAAAGCCAACAGAAATTAATATGTCCGGTTTGAGAGATTCCACTGTGGCAAAAAGGCGGCGGAATGTGAATAAGAAAGATGCATTGGAAAAGCCGAGTGTTATATTACAGGAAAAAGAAAAGGCAGAAAAGAAGAAGCTGGTCAATTCAGTATTGAAGGAACATACGCAGATTGTAAGAGGGAATCAATCCTGTTAGGGTGTATGAAGGAATGCCATTTCACATAATAAAATAGTACAGAAAAGGGCGTCTGATAGGTGCTCTTTTCTGTATAGACAAATGAAAATAAATAAGGATATTTACAAGAGGAAAAGCAGATGAATAAACAATGTGATTTGTGTATAGTAAAAAAAAGGAAAACGTGGGGGGTGAGCGTGTTGCTTATAATATCAGGAAAAAAGGAGGGACTTGCAGAAATATATAACCAGTTAGTTGATATTATTGGTGTAGAGAATACAGAAAAAATATACAACAATCTGAAAGGACAACAAGTGACTTTTCCTATGCGTTTGTATAAGACAGAATATGTCTTACAAGAAATAGAGGAAAAATATGATGGTAAAAATTTGAGGGAGTTGGCAAAGGAATATGGATATACAGAGAGATATCTTAGAACATTATTGAAAAAAGGAAAATAAAAGAGAGGAGAAAGCGATATATTTAAATATCACACAAAAAATATGTTCTGTGCAAACTGTGGGAAGGAAGTTGAAAAAGAATGGAAAGTATGCCCTAATTGTGGGAAAATGCTTAATGAATCAGCAACTTTTGAGGGTAGAATAAATAAAGAAATGCAACCAGATGAAAGAGCAAGTGATTCAGATGAAGATATAAAATTACTTAAGGCAATGTGGAAAGAGCACCCTGTAAGATTTGTTTTATGTGTACCAATTCTTTTGTATATAATTTACAGACTTTTCAATGTTTTAACAACTGATTTTAGTGTTATACTACCGGAAATATTCCGGTTTTATGGTGAGGGTTCTATTTGCAGTCTTGGATTATGGTTGGCATATGGACCCAATAATTATAAAGAGTTAGAAAATGATGTGAAAGGGACGCAGAGAAAGCATTCGGCGGGAATCATCATTATAGCAAATATAGTGGTAGCACTAATCGTATGGAATGTCTTTTTCTCTTCTTCAAATGAGGAAGCGGAAAACAAGGGGCCTAGCACAGAAGTGTCACAAACTGCTTCAAAAGAAAATGATACAGAGCAAATAGCAGATATGACAATTGAAGAATATGTAGATAGTTGTGTTAGTGTGACAGCGGACGACTTAGCAAGAAATCCAGAGGCATATATCGGTGAAAACATAATTATGGAAGGAATCTTCTCAATAGTATTTGATGATATTTTTATTGGTTTATGGGAGGGACAAGGTGGTTTAGAAGTCTCTTATAAAGAAAAAAACGTATATAATGCAAATGGTGAAGTAATAGGTAATGTTATATCTGGAGATTACGGGTATGCGGCAGGCGTATTTAGAGGTGATAATAATTTTGGTAATCCTTATATGGATGGTGTACTCATAATTGTAACAGAAGAAAGATAAGCAATTTGTAGTTAAAGGTATAAAACATTGAGAACACGATGTTTTAATAAAAAAACAGGAGGAGAAAATATGTTTTGTAAAAAATGTGGAAAAGAAGTACAGGAAGGATGGTCGGTATGCCCAAATTGCGGGGAGGCTGTTCCAAACAGTAAGGTCACGGAGAAACCAGAAACAATAAAAAAGTCAGAGGAGAAAGTAAGAGGAACATCTAATGCTCCTATAATTTTAGGAATAACTGGTGGAGCGTTGGGTCTTCCGTCTGCTTTATGTTCAAGTATGTGTAGCGGTATGGTTGGAGCTATGGACAGTGCGGAATCAGCAAATGAACTTGGCAGTTTCTATTTGGTCGGAATGCTAATCGGAAGTGTTATAGCAATAGTATTTGCATGCTATTCCCGTAAAGCACCAAAAACAGCAGGAATCATGTTGATTGTGGCCACGATTATGATAGGTGGTTTGTCAGTTTTTTCGTTTAACTTACTTGGAATTATATCAGCCATTCTCACACTTATAGCAGGAATAATATGCTTTTTACAAAAAAAGAATATAAAATAAAAAATGAAATGGTTACTCTTTTAGGAGGTAACCATTTTACGAGGTGAAAATGTGTCCTAAAATCATAATTTCAAATATAGAAATTCCGTAACTGTTCAGAACTCCATTAGTTAAAGATGATATCGGAATTCCCTAAAAGGGCTTCTCTGATTGCTGTAAAAGCATTTATTCCATGCTTATGAGCAGTCCCAATATAGCTCATGATTGTAAGATATTCCTGTGCGCCTTCCTCACTGCGAAAACATCCTGAGACCTTGGTTTTAACCTTAATCATGCGCAAATCACGTTCCGCAAGGTTATTATCAAACGGAACACAGAGATTCTTTATAAATAAGCAGACTGATGCCTTGTAATTCACAAGTCTGTCAATTAGATTTAGTACCTTGGTCTTTTTCTTTCGACCACGCTTTT
>NZ_FQZY01000151.1 GCF_900142165.1 Hespellia stercorisuis DSM 15480 | reverse complement strand
TGCTCCGACAGTTCATTCTTGTCTACCAGAACGCGCTTAGCCTCCTCATATTCAATGTATTGGCCATCTCTGAACAAATAGTCCGTCGCGATCCTGTCCGCCGTTAAAATGATGGATAACGCGATGCTCTGCTTCTGCATCTTGTCATCCTGGTAAATGTCCTTCTGAATCTCGTACTGTATCTCACGTACTTCATCGATTCCCATCTCTTTTATAATTTTGACAAACTGGATCCCGGCATGCCCATAGCTTTTTTTAAGCAGTTCCGCTGTGTACTGCGGATCCGGAAACACGTTTTCCTGACACTCCACTTCCAGTATCCGGTTGATTGCCCCGCCCTGCGACACATAGGACGACAGCGGCCGCTCTCCATTTGTTAGAATTGCATTCTTCCACCGGTTCTCCTTCCGGACTCCCAGATCTTTATTTGACCGGCTCTTCCCCTTTCCGGAACACAGGTCGTACACGACACCCTCGAAGTTATCCCGGATGCGGGCACTCACTTTGCTGGAATCATCCAGCATAAGTGGCAGGTTATTGAGAAGGTTGCTCTTTATCTCCAACGCCACGTCCGTTGTCTTAAAATCACCAATATACTGGTTCTCGTCTGGATTCGCCCAGATCGATGTCGCCAACATCATCGCTACGGATTTTCCCCCTTCTGTCTCCCCCCACAGATCAACGATAAACGGCAGGCCCCCAAGCATCCCCACGAGAATACTGGCAAAGGATGCTGCCAGAAAAAACTTAATCTCAATTCTCCCAGTCTTCCGCAGATCTTTCACGTGCTGCATCCACTGCTGCTTATTCCCATGGGCCTTTATACTCTCAAATATGTACTTAAACTGCATATCTCCATCAAAAACAATGTCAGTATCATACGGGATAAAGCCTTCACCCACCCATCCCAGCTTTGAACTGGACATCTGCACCGGGATATTGTCATCGTTCAGGTTCTCAAGATCGGACAAATATTTGACCAGCAGTCTGGCATTCTCCGATGTAACAGCAATTCCAAGCTTTGATAGAGAGACAATCTTGTTGGCTGAAGAGACCAGATCCTTTGGCACCACAATTTCATTCCATTTGTGGTTTCTCTTGTAAGCGATCCGCAACTGTTCCTCCCCGCTCTCTAGATTCTTTAGCCGCTCCACCGGAAGGATTGGATGATAGCAGACAATCACCTCATTGGTATAATCCTTATTGAAAGTGTAAATGCCCTCATCCGATGCAATCCAAGAACCGCACAACATGTTGTCATAGGATCCGGTGAAATTCGTCCAATTCTCCACCATGGTAGAATTTGCCCGGTTCTTTCGCGTTTCTTTGGCGGCCTTCGTATACGCCGAAACCATATGATCAAACTGCCCCTTTACGCCCAGAGCCTTTGCCGCGTCCTGCAGGGACAGCAGCATCCGGGCCTTTTGTATCTCATCTTCCTGTTCGAATATCTCAACAAAGACTTCATCCGCCAGAATGGTGTCTTTGTCATATTCTTT
>NZ_FQZY01000004.1 GCF_900142165.1 Hespellia stercorisuis DSM 15480 | reverse complement strand
ATCCTATTACCTATTCCGTTTGGTTATGCCCTCGACCTATTAGTAACAGTCAGCTCCATACATTACTGCACTTCCACCTCTGTCCTATCTACCTTGTCGTCTTCAAGGGGTCTTACTAACTTGACGTTATGGGATATCTCATCTTGAGGGGGGCTTCACGCTTAGATGCCTTCAGCGTTTATCCCTTCCCGGCTTGGCTACTCTGCTATGCTCTTGGTAGAACAACAGATACACCAGCGGCCAGTCCAACCCGGTCCTCTCGTACTAAGGTCAGCTCCTCTCAAATATCCTACGCCCACGCCGGATAGGGACCGAACTGTCTCACGACGTTCTGAACCCAGCTCGCGTACCGCTTTAATGGGCGAACAGCCCAACCCTTGGGACCTACTTCAGCCCCAGGATGCGATGAGCCGACATCGAGGTGCCAAACCACTCCGTCGATGTGAACTCTTGGGAGTGATAAGCCTGTTATCCCCAGGGTAGCTTTTATCCGTTGAGCGATGGCAATCCCACTTTATACCACCGGATCACTAAGTCCTACTTTCGTACCTGCTCCACCCGTCGGTGTCGCAGTCAAGCCCTCTTATGCCTTTGCACTCTGCGAATGGTTTCCGACCATTCTGAGAGGACCTTTGAGCGCCTCCGATACCCTTTCGGAGGCGACCGCCCCAGTCAAACTCCCCACCTGACATTGTCCCCCAGCCGGATCA
>NZ_FQZY01000007.1:47307-151235 GCF_900142165.1 Hespellia stercorisuis DSM 15480 | reverse complement strand
CGAAAGAAAAAGACCAAGGTACTAAATCTAATTGACAGACTTGTGAATTACAAGGCATCAGTCTGCTTATTTATAAAGAATCTCTGTGTTCCGTTTGATAATAACCTTGCGGAACGTGATTTGCGCATGATTAAGGTTAAAACCAAGGTCTCAGGATGTTTTCGCAGTGAGGAAGGCGCACAGGAATATCTTACAATCATGAGCTATATTGGGACTGCTCATAAGCATGGAATAAATGCTTTTACAGCAATCAGAGAAGCCCTTTTAGGGAATTCCGATATCATCTTTAACTAATGGAGTTCTGAACAGTTACCATCGAGGTAAATAAAATAATCGCAGTCATGGTAAATAAAGCGGTCAATAATTCCGCTCATCAATTTTTCTTTGTTGATATTTTTCAGTAAAATGTAGATGGTATCCGGTTGCTTTGCCGATGCGGTAGTCAAAATCATTTCACTCCATTCATAGACAAATTCTTTGACGAGAGAACGAAATTCCATACGTTTACTCTCCACACCACTGTGATAAAATTCTCGCAGTGCATCTAATGAGAGTGCTGCTTGAGCGGGATTCCGATCTTCCACCATGATGTTTTGAACTAAAAATGCGTCCAAAGCCTGATGATATGATAATACTTCCCCTTCTTTCATCACTCCAGTCGCATCGTAGAGGGCGGTGAATGTTTCCTCCTTAATATTGACAACCGTAATTCTGGCATAAGTCTGTTTTAAAAGGTCAAGCAGAATATCCTGCTTGGAGGAAAGTGTGTCTGCTGTTGTTAAATCGGATAGAAATGTATCGTCCATAAATACTCCTTTCAAAAAAAATCTATTGTAAAAATAGTAAGTCTGTTCTTGGCTTTAGAGAACGAAGATTATCTAATGTCAATTTTGTGTTTATTCTAACACAATTAATTTGTACTTTCCACTTATAAGATTTCAGAAGAATGATCATCCCTTGTAATATGGTACAAACCGGCACGAATACATTTTACCGAGGGGGTGTTAATCGGTTGAAATGTCGAGACTTTATGTATGTCGGTGAGGCTGTTGAGCAAATTACGGAGCGGGAGCATGCAGCGTTTTTGCTACAGCTTCAAAAATCAATCCTTGCTTCTTTGGAAAAAAGAGAGCTTTTAAACCACGCGCAGTATCAGCGCTGTGTCTGGGAAATTGAAAAGCAAAAAGGAGAAGTTTGATGTCGATCGAAAAATATGTAAACTTGAATGAAGAAAGAAAAATACAGAATACGAAAAGAAAAGTTGCGGCATACTGCCGTGTCTCTACTGATAATGAAGATCAGGCTAATTCGTTCGAAAGTCAACAGCGTTATTTCAGACAGTATATTGAACGCAATCCGGATTGGGAACTGTTTGAGGTTTTTGCCGATGAATAGAACCTCATATTGATACAATAATACAGGGTTTCTGCCCTCTAATATATGCAAAAACGGCTCTCAAGAGTGTGATTTTCACTCCGAGAGCCGTTTTTATTCCTATATTCCGTTTTTGTGGTTCACTGGGGTATGCTCGCCTGCGTATACCCTTGGCGAAAGAATGTACACCCTTGCAATAAAAGCGTATACCCTTTGGAGAAGATGCGTATACCCCCAAAGGCAAAGTCAAAAGGTTTCGTATTCACTTTTTGTGGTTTTCTTGCCTTTGGACATCACCAGCTGTGCAAATCATTATTCGACAGCTGGATTTATCCTTGTAATTTCTTTCTTTTCAAGTATCTTTTCAACTTGATTATTCTGTCTTCGGTGTCAGTACCGCTATCGTCTTGCGAAATATCCACTCGGTCAAGTTCTACCTCATCCTCGCCGTCCAGTTTGCAGAGAAGATAGGCGGCATTTTCACAATAAATATACTGTTCTCCATATTCCAGAAATTGCCCCATTTCATCCCTTGAGAGATGGGCATCGTCAGCAGCTTTAAGATAAGGCATATAGGTGTTCTGAGACCATTGCGATTTCGTTTGCATGATAGAGAACAGATACGGATTTTCTTCCAATTTGCTATTGCTCAATTTTCCAAAACTGCCTGGTCTGAATAGCGGATATTTCACATAATAATACCGCCAAGGATAGTTTTTGCTGTTCTCACATTCTGTAGTGAAAGCAGTAGCAATGCCTTCAAGGATATCATCAGTGAAGGTTTCGTTGGTAGAGAGCAGCTGAACCAGAATATTCTTGGTGTTATCGAATCCAGCATTTGCGCTCTTGTGGAACAGTTCATCCCAAGCAAGCTGCAGACTCTTTGAAGCAAACTGATGTCTCCATTTGTTTCGTTCCTGCTGACCATAGTTTCCTGTTGCCATCAATGCACAATCAATCTTGTCCCAACTACAGGTGAATAGCGATGCAAATCGGTCTGCATAAGTAAGGTTTTCAAGACCAATGATGCTGATTTGACCTTTAAGCATTGGGTGGTCTTCCAATTCAAATAATGTATCTGCAGACTTTGGATGATCTGCGAGGAATGCGATTTTTTCTTTTTCCTCCTGCAACTGGTTTACATTAAAGTTGTTTTCAACTGTATCATCAATTGTTCCGGTAAGGATAATAGCATCAACCTCTGAAAGAATAGCTGGGATTCTATTTCGGTCAATTCTGTCGCTGACCTCATCTTCAGAATTCTGAATCAGGTTATTTACAATTCTAATCCTGCGGGAATACTCACCCTGCGACACCTCGGCTTGGTGTTGTAAATACACCGTAATCGCATACAGAAGGACAATACGGTTCAATGGGAATTGACGTGTCCGCCCGGTTTTGTCAGAATATGAGTGCAGGCAATCTTCGAAAATATCAATGATATAACGAGAATCGACAATGATTTTGCCGGGTTCGTGTTGACTACTCATAAACGATGTTAAAAACTCGGAAGGATTAGAAAAACCATCAATGTAGCACCAACAATCGAAGAAGGCTTCAAGTGTTGCAATGTTAGCTATGACATTTTTGTTAGAAACAGAAAAATACTGCTGCAACAAATCAAATTCATCACTGCTATAACCCTGCGGTGATTGACCATTTCTGTAACAGATAATATCACAGATAAATTTGAAGTACCGCAGGAACTCATCATCAGTAATATTGTCATCGCTATTGCCGTTGCCTCCATCCCTGTATCGCCACAGCAAATCCGTCCAGGTTCTATCAATCTTATCAATGATTGTCACAGCGCGCTGCTCGTCTATTGCTCGAATGTTACGCTCCAGTTCAGCTTTAAAATGCTCAAACAATGTAAGCGGCTTTCCACGGGAATTCATCTTGATATAAAGCTCATCCGTTAATCCCATGTCCTTTATCGGAAGAAAGTAGAAGGTAATGGTTTTATCGGAGAGTTTATTCCAAATGTCCGGCACATCCTTGAACTGTTCATCGATGGCATCCAGCATGACAAGCATAGAGCTGATGGTTGGGTCTTTCTTCCAGTCCAGAGGAAACCATGCCTGATTGATGATTTCTTCGGAAATCTTTTTGCTGAAAGATGGATTAAACTTCACCAGCTCGGAACAGAAGTAGCGCACACTATAGCGGGTTTCATAGCTGAACATCTTCAAAAAAGCATACTTTTCTGCAGAGATATTCTGTTTTTTAGCGGCGTACCAGTGGAGCAGAAAGAGGGTGGTTAATCGCTGCTGACCGTCTAAAGGGGTCATTGTTCCGTTTGCATCAATATCACCATAAACAAAATCAAGAGTGACAGGTTCCTTTGTTATGGCATCATACAGAGAAGAAAGGAAGCGGTCTCTGACTCTGTTTATATCGGAGTCAATTCTGCCTTGCGCATAATCACGCTGAATGAGCGGAATTGCAATCTTCTTTAAGAGAACCTTGTCACCGCCAACATCGAATTCTGTTTCAAAAATATCCATAAAGGAATGGAGTGTTGTACCCATTATGCTTCCTCCTTTTCCAAAGTAATCGGCTCAGATAGATAATCTGCAAGTACCGTATTGATTGCCTGGACATAAGCAACGCGGTCAGCTTGTCCCCAAAAGTGAAGCTGATTTTCGGCAGACGGGGTGTAGTATTTCAAAAAAACCATCTTCGTGCAGAATGGTATGTATTGCCCCTTTTTGTCCATTTCAACGATGACATTTCGTTTTACATCGAAGGTTGCATTATTCAGTGCTGCATTATCGCTTATGTCGAGCAACGCAAGATTGGCAATGGAATGAAGATATTCGGTATTCCCTGATACAGAGAGCAGACTGATCACTTTCTGCTGAAGATTATCAAATTCCGCACGTTCAAGTTTTGCGTTGTCAATTGCGTTTTGCATGGATTGAATCAGTTCGTCCTGCTTATCGCTGACTGCCTCGACAGAGGGAATATGCAGCTTCAGCCATTCCTTCCAAACTTCCTGTGTTCGCATACCTTCGGATTGCTGTGCATGAATATGCTCCAAGCTCCAGGAAACCTTGCTGCCCTTGCTGTACTTGAACTTGTCGAATGGGAACCACTGCGTATGTTCACCGTTCTGGCGCACAGATTCCACGTTGAATAGGAGCAGAAGAGTGCTGATTTTTTTATAATCCAGAGGTTTTTCATAACTTAATTCTGAGTAATTACCAGAAATATGAATGCTGGATTTTATGTAATCATCCAAAAGTGCATTGAATGCATCCTTGGTTTTATTTTCTGATAATTCAAAAATCTGATGAAGTGTCATGCCAGAGGCAATCAGATATCCGATTTTATGGTATAATTCATGGTTTTCAAACCAATCCTTTAGAATGAGGAAGGTTTGCTGAATCTTTCGCCAGATTTCATCGAGAGATTGTTCCTTCTGCATTTCATCGAATCGGAAGAAGGTATAATATTTTTCTCTTGTGTTTTCTTGCTTTCCGGCAATCAAATCAAGCACAAGGTCAATGCGGGTCTGGTACTGATTCTTTGTGCTGTTAGTGAGAAAGTACCACAGGGAGTCGTTGTGAAGTTCCTTTTCCATGTTATCCCACTGTAAGGATATTTCTTCCTGCTTTTCCCTGTCCATGTTATCGGCACTGTCATGGCTCAAGAACATAGCCTTTACAAGTTCAGCACTGGTGAGCGGTATCTTGCCGATATTCAGTCGAGTGAACAGAGAAATTGCATCCTCATTTTCTCCGACTTCGTACCAGATGATTTTCACATACTTTACCAGATATCCATAGATATCATCGGCTACTACTACACTGTCGGTCTGGGCATTGAACCAGTTATCGATTGCTTTATATGCACCATAGATGTGATAAAAGTCAATGTTGCTGTCAGCCAGTGCCTCATCAATATGATCAAGATAATCAGCAGATTTCTCACGGGTTTTATAGGACAGCTTATATTTCAATGCAATTCTCGGTTTGAACTCACGCTTAATATATTGAAGCAGAATAAAAAGTGTTGTAAGACGTTGCTGACCATCTATCAATTCAAATCTATCTCCATCCCGGCGAATCACAACGGGCTGCAGGCAATAGTTTTTATTTCCATTTGTATATACATCTTCAAGAAGTCGTGTCACTTCGTCTTTGCCCCAACGGTATCCGCGCTGATAGGAAGGAACGAAAAATTCTCCAGTGACTTCTCCGACTAATTTGGTATCCAGAATTATTTCATCATTCATCTATTTTTTATCTCCCTTATTCCGTTTCCATAACGCTATCTGTCCACAATTCGCACTGGGTCATAACTGTCTGGACAGCATCATCCATGCCATCCGGTGGATATTTGTGGCGTTTTAAGAGTCGCTTGATTAGAGTACGCATTTTCGCACGAGCCGTTTCCTTGCGCTGCCAGTCAATCGTCTTGTTCTTACGGAGCGTGTCTGCCAGTTCTTTTGTGATAGCAATGAGTTCTTCGTTTTGATAGAAATCTTTAATTGCCTGTGGCTTAGTGAGTGCATCATAGAATGCCAGTTCATCTGCTGTCAAGCCAAGCTGCTGACCTTCTTCGTGTGCCTCTGCCAGCTGCTTCGCAAGTTTGAGCATTTCTGCGATTACTTCCTCGTTGGTAAGCATTCCGTTCAGATAGGAGTTGATAGCTTTTTGCATAATCTCGCTGAATTTTTCTGATTTTACAACATTGGTTCTACGGTAAATAGAAACCTGCTCTGCAATCAGCTTTTTAAGCAGTTCAACAGCAAGATTTTTCTCCTTCATACGGCTGATTTCTTCCAGAAACTTTGGGTCAAACAGTGAAAATTCTTCCTGTGCATCAGAGAATAGGTTAATAACACCATCGCTCTTAATGCTCTGTTTCAGCAATTCGTTAATGCGGGCATTCATCTCTGGAAGGGAAATTTTTCTGCCTGTTCCGGCATTGGTAAGACGCATAACCAAAACACGAACCGATTCAAAGAAAGCTGCTTCAAATCTGTCTTTCTCACATACAAGAGAAGAACAGAGGGAGAGTGCCTGATGGAGCAGAAGTGCTTCCTTAACAAAGGTTTCTTTTTCTGTTTGCTTTTCACGGGCAATGATGAAGTTGACGGCACCACTGATGGACTTGGCTCTTTCGAGGTCGGTTCCTGTGGTGAATTTACTATAGTCAAAGCCGTGGAACATATCACGGCAAACACCCAGCTTTTCAATGAACTTCGGATAGGCAACCTTGGCAACATCGGTATCACCATAGTTTTTCTTGTCACGAGTTGTGTAATCATTCATTGCCTGTTTTAGTGCAGCGGCTATGCCTACATAATCAACAACCAGTCCACCTTCCTTATCACGGAAAACACGATTGACACGAGCGATGGCCTGCATGAGATTGTAACCGTTCATTGGTTTGTATACATACATCGTGGCAAGTGAAGGAACATCAAAGCCTGTCAGCCACATATCTACTACAATGGCAATTTTCAAAGGACTATTATTGTCCTTGAATTTCTTTGCCAGTTCATTCTTGTGGTGCTTGTTCCCAACAATATCATGCCATTCTTCCGGGTCATTGTTGCCGGAGGTCATAACGATGCCAACTTTTTCTGTCCAGCCCGGACGCAATTCCAAAATGCGTTTATATATTTTCATCGCAATCGGACGAGAGTAGGCTACTATCATAGCCTTTCCTGTCAGCAGTCCTTCACGATAATTTTCATAGTGGTCGAGAATATCGCACACAAGTGAATTGATGGTATTGTCATTGCCAAGAACGGCATCCATCTGTCCCAGTGTGCATTTGCTCTTTTCGATAACTTCCGGGTCTGCATTATTCGACATAATGTCATACTCGGCATCAATCATTCTCAGCGTAGCCTCATCAAGGTTCAGCTTAATGACACGGCTTTCATAATAAACAGGGCGGGTTGCTCCATCCTCAACAGCTTGGGTCATATCGTAAATATCGATATAGTTCCCGAATACTTCACGGGTGCTGCGGTCTTTAGAAGAGATTGGTGTTCCTGTAAAACCGATGTATGTAGCGTTAGGCAAGCTGTTTCTAATGATACGGGCTGTGCCGACAACTCGCTTTGCGACTTCTTCGCCATCTTCATTGGTAGTCAGCTTGATTTTTTCTGTTAAGCCATACTGCCCACGATGTGCTTCATCAGCCATTACGATGATATTTCTGCGTTCAGATAGTGCTTCATTTGATTCTTCGAATTTCTGCATCGTGGTAAAGATAATACCGTTTGCCTGTCTGCCTGCAAGTAACTCACTCAGATTTTCACGGCTCTGCGCGTGCATTGGGTCTTGTCGCAAGAAGTCCTTACACTTTGCGAACTGACCGAACAGCTGGTCATCTAAATCATTTCTATCCGTCAGCACAACAATGGTAGGGCTATCCAATGCTTCTTGCAGCAAATGGGCATAGAATACCATAGACAGGGATTTTCCACTGCCTTGTGTATGCCAGAACACACCGCCTTTACCGTCTGTTTTGGTAGCGTGTTTTGTGGATTCGACTGCTTTATTTACAGCAAAATACTGATGGTATCCTGCTAAAATCTTAAACGAATTTATCCCTTCATTGGAAAAGCAGATGAAGTTTTTGATAATATCCAGCAATCGTTCCTTCTGAAACATTCCCTCGAAGAAAGTATCAAACTGCGCATATTGTGTATTTTCATAGCTGCCATCAACTGTTTTCCACTCCATGAAACGGTCTTCGCCGGAGGTAATCGTTCCAGCTTTTGAGGTCATTTGGTCACTCATAACACAGATGGCGTTATAGATGAAAATGGACGGGATTTCTTTCATGTAATTGCGAAGCTGACGGTATGCGGCAGAGGCATCCGTTTCTTCTCTGGATGGAGATTTCAGTTCAACAATTACAACGGGAAGCCCATTTACAAACAGCAAAACATCGGGACGCTTATTGCTGTTTTCAACAAATGTCCACTGATTTGCTACGATGAAAGAGTTATTATCGGGATTTTTATAATCCACGAGGTAGACGATAGAAGAGCGTTCCTCACCTTTGACAAAAAAGCGTACAGGAATACCATTTTGCAGGAAATCCATAAAGACAGCATTCTTCTGCACAAGTTCACCGTTTTCAAAATTCTTCAGCTTAAAAAGGGCATCGGAAATTGCGTCCTCCGGCAGAGAGGGGTTCAAACGGTGGAGAGAGGACAGCAGTTCTTCCTCATAGAGAGGATTGTTGAACTCACGCTCCACATCGGGACCGTATAAATAGGTGTAGCCCATATTGCGGAATAATTCGACTACAGAATTTTCATAATCCGCCTCAGTGTATAATCCTGACATAGTATTCGCTCCTTTACTTTAGTATTTTAGTTCGCTTGCGGTACGGTGTAAACAAGAATTTAGAGCAACAAGCTCAGGCAATATTTGATAATATGTTTCCTAATATCTCTAGTGGTGAAAAAACTATCGGAGATAGTATTACACCCAAAAGAGGTAAAGGTTTATTATCCAAAAACGCTGTATTTGGAAATGTTCCAGTAGTTGCTGGCGGTTTAGAACCATCAACTTACCACAATAGTTCTAATACCGTTGCACCTGTTCTTGCTATATCTGCTTCAGGTGCAAATGCAGGGTATGTTAGCTTATGGAATATACCCATCTGGTCATCTGACTCATCTTTCATTGATAGTGCTATGACAGACGATGTCTATTTTTGGTATGTACTACTCAAAAAAAGACAGAAAGAAATCTATGACGCTCAAACAGGTTCCGCACAACCACATATTTATCCTCAACATATAGCTTCAATGCTGATATGTGACCTGAATTTTGATGTAGTTCACAATTATACATCTGTTGTAACTCCTATTTTTGAAATGATAGGTCACAACAAAGATGAGAATATACGATTGGCTACAGCGCGTGATACCTTATTACCTAAATTGATGTCTGGTGAACTCGATGTTTCCAACATTACTATTTAAGCCGCTAAATTCTTGTTTATGCGAGCATTTTCTTCAATTTTTCTATCCAATGTATCCAAAACAGATCCGATTGCTTTTTGCTCTTCGTACGAAGCTGGAATGCGTACACCGATATTTTTCATAGTATTGCCTGATACTTCCTTGAATGTTGTGCCACTTCCCATATTTTCAATATTATCTTTATTGTACTTCAATAGGTAGTATAAAAATAAATAATCAGTATTTTCATTCGGAATGACACTCTTAAATCCTTGATTTGTACAGACTTCTCTATCAGCAATAGCAACATAACCTATAGGTGCTCTCGAGGTAAATAGAATTGTATGGCGGGGCATTAACTGTGCTGAACAGTTCTTTAACCCTACTTCAGTAATATTTCTGCTACCATATGTAATAAATCTACCTGTAAAATTTGACAAATCCTTAGGCGTAATCCATGAAATGTTACCATTTTCATAATATTCGGTTTTCTTTGTTGATGGCGTAGCACCACCAACAACAGTTCCTATATCTCCAATTGTACAGTCTTTCCATTCTCCCATTATCTTACCTCTCTATCCAATAAATTTTCTATGAGCAATTTTAACATTGCTCTGCTTGACCATTGCATATTGCAAAGTCGTATCTATCCTTTGATGCCCTAAAAGCTGTTGCAGCTGTTCAATAGGCATTCCCTTATCAATTGCCATTGTAGCAAGTGTTCTTCGGAATTTATGCGGGTGCATTTTATGAATGCCCAACTGCCTTCCAAGGCTTCGCAGTCTTACCTCGACACCACCAATCTGCAATCGCTTGTATGGTGCTTTCAGCGAAACGAAAAGTGCGGGGGTATCATCGGTTCGGCTGTCCAGATAGTTCTGCAAGTGTATTTTTGCTCTGGCATCGAAGTACACCATGCGTTCCTTGCTGCCTTTACCGAACACAACGCATTCCCGCTCATCAAAATTGATATCCTCACGATTTAGGAGAACCAGTTCACCTACACGCATACCCGTTGATGCAAGCATATCAATCAATGCTAAATCTCGCAGTTCTTCGCAGCTATCACGCATGGTTTCCAAGTTCTCATCGGTGTAGGTTTCTTTTATCGTCAGTGCTGATTTCACCTTATGTATGCGGCGAACTGGACTTTTTATAATGTAGTCCTCATCCTCCAACCACGAAAAGAAGCTGGAAAGAATTCTGCGAATATTATCAATCGTCACTTTGCTGGACTGCTTTTCCTTTTGATATTCGGTGAGATAGGAGCGGAGGTCATCTGTTTCAATGGTCTGGACACCTTTTCCTACCTTTGCCAGCATGGTTTCAATCGTTGTTTTATAATAACTCAGCGACTTTTCAGAACAGCCTTCTATGCGTTTTGCGGCAAGGAAAGCGTCTAAAAGTTTCGCATTGGGTGTTATGGTATCCTCGGACACCGTGTCTGTAATTTCTTTGCTGAAGAGGGTATGCTCCAACACCTTCTGTAGTTTTGCAAGCTGGGCATTGTTAAGGGTGCCAAGCATTCCCTGTATAATTTCTGTGATTAGTTTCTGTTTCATAGTCATTTCTCCTTTTCAAAATCGAGAATGACTAAGGAGTGGCAGTCCCTCAGTTCAACTCCTGCCACTCACAGGGGTTATTGGTATAGCTTAAACAAGAATTTAGCGGCTTAGAGGTCGAGGTTGGAGACATCAAGTTCACCGGACATCAGTTTCGGTAATAACGAATCACGGATTTGAGCAAGATTTTCATTTTCAAATTCATTTGCTTGTATTGCTTCGGTGAGACTCTTGAATATTGGCATATATTCTGTGAATGTTTGCTCGTTGTATATGAACTCAAACTTTGCTAAATCATTCATTACGATATACGGAATTGCAGAGCCACGAGTTCCGCCCATAATTTTCTTGCTGAGTTCTAATTTTACAAACCAATAAAGAGGAAATATGAACTCTGGATTTACATTATCAAGCAGCGTACAAGCATATGTTCTCTGGTATAAGTCAAATTTGCCACTATAAAAGCGTGTTCGACCTGTATATGCCCCATTACCCGAAACAATGATAGCGTTTCCGTCATAAATGTAGCTATCAATTTGCAAAGCTTCAGGAGCACAAGTAAAGAATTTATATTTTCCACCATCCACAGATGCATTAGCGTTCTTTTTGCCAGTGAAAATAGAGCAATATTCATCAAGTGTAACCAGTTTGCCTTGCGTTCCTGACTTGGGTGAAAAGAATGACTGGTACAAAGCATCTGCTTGCTGTTCTAAATTCTTGTTTATGTTCTGATTAAGTTCAATTTTATCGTCTATGCTTTGCAAAATGCTTGAAATATTTTTTTGCGTATTCAAATCAAATACTGGTACTGGATATTGCATTATTGAGGTTTTATCACCTCTTGGCATTTTTGTTCCCTTTGAGGTTGCCATTGAATAAGTGAAAAACTCGTCATTTGCAAGGACATAATATAAAAAGCTTGCATCTGTGTTTTTTTTAGCTGCAAAAACTAAAACATCATTGGAACAGCCACCATTAAACTTCGCTTGCCATATTTTTTTGAAATATGGACGAATATTCGAAACAAGAACATCACCAACTTTGTATTCTTGCGTTAAATCAACAGTAGGAAGAGAACTCGCTGTTGTAATTCCTCCTCGATTGGGTATCATGTTTTCCGTAGAAATATATGTACCTTTATCAAGCGTACTTACATCTGTCTTTCCTTTCCGAAAGGAGCAAATATCAGATAAATTATATTTCATACCCAATCGCCCCCAATTTCTTACGGATTTCATCTTCGAGTTCATGGGACTTGGCGAACATATCGGAGAGTTCAGAAGTCAGGCGGGTCATTTTTTCTTCAAACGGCTCTCCATCATCTTCCTGTTCCTCTATGCCGACATAACGACCCGGTGTGAGAATATAATCCTGTTTTTCGATGGTCTGCAAATCGGCAACAGCACAGAAGCCTTTGACATCTTCCAGTGTTCCATCTTGGAAGGAGGAGAAGGTATCTGCCAATGTCTGAATATCCTCATCAGTAAAATCCCTGTGCTTGCGGTCAACCATATAACCCATTTTGCGGGCATCAATGAACAGCGTTTTACCTTTTTGCTTCTTATTCTTGCTGATGAACCACAAGGTTACCGGGATAGTAACGCTGTAGAACAGTTGGGTAGGCAGTGCAACAATTCCTTCTACGAGGTCAGCATTGATGATATTCTTTCTGATTTCACCTTCGCCGGAGGACTGGGTGGATAATGCCCCGTTTGCAAGCACCAGACCGAGTTTTCCGTTTGGTGCGAGATGGTGAATCATATGCTGAATCCATGCGTAGTTGGCATTTCCAGCAGGCGGAGTACCGTATTTCCAACGGACATCTTCCTTTAGCTTGTCCTGCCCCCAGTTAGAAAGGTTAAACGGAGGATTGGCCATAATGAAATCCGCACGGAGATTTGCGTGTAAATCGTTAAAAAATGTATCCGCTTGATATGGTCCGAAATCAGCATCGATACCACGGATTGCCATATTCATTTTTGCCATTTTCCATGTATCAGCATTGGATTCCTGCCCATAAACGGAGATGCTGCGGCGATTGCCACTATGTGCCTGAATGAATTTTACACTCTGCACGAACATCCCGCCAGAACCACAACAGGGGTCATATACACGGCAGTTGTCAAATGGTTTTAGTATTGAAACGATGGTTTTTACGATACTGGAAGGAGTATAAAATTCTCCGCCCTTTACACCCTCGTATGCAGCGAACTGAGCGATGCAGTATTCATAAGTACGGCCGAGCAGGTCTTTTCCATCTTCCGTATCGCTCATGTCCATATTGGTAAAAAGGTCTACGACATCGCCCAACACTCGTTTGTCAAGGTCTGGACTTGCATAGTTCTTCGGCAAAACATTCTTTAATGTCTTGTTCTCGGCTTCGATTTCTCGCATGGCTTCATCAATAACTGTTCCGATTTCAGGGGTGTGAGCAGCGGCAGAAATAGCACTCCATCTTGCTTTTTCTGGAACGAAGAAGATGTTTTCTCCCAGATATTCATCTCTATCTTCCTCGAAACCTTCGCCTTCCGCTTTGAGTTCCTCATATCGTTTTTCAAAGGTGCTGGAAATATAGCGTAGGAATATCAATCCTACGATTACTTTTCTGTATTCAGCAGCTGGAATGTGTCCCCACAAAACGCAGGCGGCATCCCATATTTGTTTTTCAAAGCCTATTGTGGCATTGTTCTTTTCAGCCATTTATCTTTCCTCCATTATTTAATTTCCCACACAAAGGTGGCAGTATCCGTTGTTTCTATATCATCGGGTTCAATTTCAATAGAGCGTTCCATCATTGGAGCAGCCATACATTCATCTGCCATATCATAGCGAGTGTGAGAGTAGATATCTAATTCACCCCAGTTGTAGTCAATAGCCATCAATTGTCCAAGTTCAACGCCGGATGCCTCACATAATATTTCTGCCTTGCGTTTGGCATTCACTGTTGCCGACCGCAGCATTTCTTCGTTGATTGCGGTAGCATCTTTTACGGTAAAACGAATGGACAGTTCAGGATTTGAAATGCATCCGCTGATGGCGGAAAGTGCGGTCGCAAGACGATTGGTGTCGAAGTCAAACGCCAGTTTCAAGTCTTGGATGACTTTATAGCCATTGAATACTCTATGGTAGTTTCCGTTGCAGTCTTTTTCGCTATTATAATCTGTTTCTATATTAAAGTTGGTAGTCTTCAAATCGGCTTTATCAAATCCGAGTGATACCAGTGTTTCGGTCAAATGCTGTATCCGAAGAGAAGCGGAGTGCATGGTTTCTTCGTAATCCATGTTTTGAGATACTAAATGCATGGAAAGAACCACATAATCCGGTTTTGCGAATGCTTTACCAATTCCTTTAACAGTAATTGTTCTTGGCATAGATATAACCTCCATTTTGTTGTTTTTGATACTGCCACATTTCCATTATAAAGGAATGGCTGTACCATAATCAGGACTTATTCGTCCTTTATCGTATCTAAAATATCATCAATCGTGCAATCCAATGCCTCACAGATACGCAACAGAACATCGGTTGTGATGTTATCGCCTTTGCCAAGTTTCGCAACAGAAGCAGAACTGATACCCGCAATCTCCTGCAAGTCTTTTCGTTTCATGTCTTTATCAATCAATATTTTCCATAATTTATTGTAGCTGATTCGCATTTCGCACCTCCTGTATTATTGGAATAAATCAAATAGGTTCTGACTCTTTGGGGTCTGTTTTTCAAGCAGTTTTTCCAGATATTCTCGTGCCTTATCATATTCTTCGTGGTAGGTGAAATACTCATCTTCCAATATAGCCACGAAATCAGAATACGTTTCACGGTCATTAAAGATGGTTTCAATTTCAAATGAATAATTGCAACCGACAACCTCCGGATCATCAAAGCCGCATTCATGGGTGTATTCCCAAGGAACATCATCTTTTTCAATCGTGTCACCATGATAGTCAGAGTCAAACTGCATATAGTCATCATCCAGTTGAACCCATTCACTTGTGATGAAATTATCTTCTTCTGGAAATTCGGTGAAAATGTGAACACCTTTAAATTTCATTATGGTAGCTATAAAGTTAAACAAAAAAGATTCTGATTCGTTTTCAGAGGAAGCGGAATCTCCACAATCATATTCGATGGTTGGATATATTTTCTGAAGAAAAGTCCAATAGCCGTCTTTGGCATTACATTCATCAAACAGTGCCTGCAAATATGGCAGAAACACATATTCTTCGATTTTCTCTGGAATCATGTCATATAGCATATTAAAGGTTTTGTCCTGATTGAAACGAGATTTCTTCCTTTCAAACATATCGCCTATAGCACCAAGGTTTTTATCTTTCTGTTTTGAAAAATACACGGCACAGAAGTATTCCTGAAATGAACGGTGCGTGAAGTGGTACTTCCTGCTTTCTTGGTACATCAAGCACATATTAGCAACCAAATCTGTGATGAAGTCAGTTGTGGTTGCCGGACTGTTATCCTTTTTTGGTTCAGTCATGCTCGTAAAATATCTATCAAAATCCTCATCGGTAAAATCAAAGCGTTCATCACAGTAGGTTCTTGCACAGAACTCCGAAAAATACTCGGAGAATCTGTCTGCGGTTACTCCTGTGCATAAGGCTCGTTTGTAGGCTCCCTTTGTGGCATCGTGTTTTTGAGAGAGTGTGAGATAAGCCTCCCTGTAGAAAATATGCATTTTTGATGGAACTTCCGCAAACTGCTCAAAGGTCATAAGCATAATAGTGAGCAGGAGTGGATTCTCTGTAAATTCTCTGTGGGTGCGATATAAATCATCGTCCAGCTTTTTACGGAAAACAGCTTTAATAGTCGGCTCATCTGGACGGAATTCCAATTTATCAATCAGCGATAATGCCTGCGATTTAGTAAAGGGTTGCAATTCAAAGACTGTAAATCGATTAAATGCGACAAAGGACATTGCAGGACGAGAGGATATGACAAACATATTATTAGAATACTTATCGGCAAATATATCCAATTTCTTTTCAAACAGCTTTCGCACATCACTGTGGATTTCGTCCAATCCATCAAAAAGTAATAAGCATTTTCCTTCTGATAATACATCTTCTAAATCTATACCACCGCCAAGAGCATCAAATTTTTCATATACATATTCGGTCAAATCATCATAAGAGGAATCGAAGTCCTTTAGTGGAATGAATATCGGTAATTTCTCTATAATAGGATACTGCTCGATGCAATCCAAGAGGAGATGTCGCATCATCATGGATTTTCCAAGACCACCTGTGCCTGTGATAATGACAAAGTTGGTGCAGTCACCTAATATATCTGCCGTAACATGATTGATGGTACGGAGTTCATAGGAATTTCTGCCTTTGTTTACCTTATAGGTAAGGGTGTTGCAAACATAAAAATCGTAGAATGGTCTTGGCACTTCAGAATAGAGCAACGTTTTTATAGTCTGGTATTTCTCCTGTGTGTTTTCCAGATATTCCGAGAAATCATCATCGCTCCTTGTTATGCCCAGTTCCGCTCCCGTAACAATAAACAGAGGGTCACCAGTTAGTTCCGGAGCAACATCAGGAAAAGGAAAAGAGAAGTTGTTTCTTACTTGTGCGTGACTACTGTTATCTGCCGGAGCGGAAGGCTTCTTACATGGCACGGAAGTTCCGTCATATATTTCGTCCAGTATCTGAAGAAATAAGTCCGTGCAGGCATAACCGAGGTTGTCATCTTTGTTAAAATCCGGGATTAGATTCTTGAATTCAGTTTCCATTGATAACTGGTTGCTATCACTTAAGCCGTTGATATGCTTTGCAAATTTATGTATATCAGCCATGCCTCTTGCTTTATGTGCTTTTGTTTTGGCAACACTCGTTTCCTTATAATAACGCTCTAAGGTATCTGCCTGAAGGTCATAAAATGGATTGATACATTCAGGCGAGTCTTTAATTAACGTATCAAAGAGAAAAACAAAGTAATCGGCTTTTTTTCTGCTGCCATCACTGTATTTATATAAGGTATTTACGAATTCGCTTAATAGCATATTTTATGCACCTCCATCATATTTCCGAGTTTTTCCGAAAACATCCGAAGAACTCCGAGCCGTTCCGCAGTCATCCTGTCGGGATGGCTTATTTTTTTTATAATAATTACAGAGGTTAAACCTCCGGCAAGTGTTGTATGTGAAAAGTCGCAGCGACAGACAGTTATACTCTTTTACATTATAACACAAGTTTCTGCTAAATACAAGAAGTGAAATCAAGCGAACACAAATTTTCTCTGTTGGTTTCAAACTTTTAACTTTTTTAACAAAAGTGGTTCTTAAACAAACCGCTCATGTCCTTGTAATAGTGTAAGGACAAGCAATCACAGGTGCAAAGCTGACCGTAACAGCTGAAAATAAATATCGATTGTCTGAGTGCGCAATTAGGCAAGGATACACATACTGCAGCTTCTTTGGTTTCCATGAGAGACCTCTGAAAAGCAGTGCATGAGTACCCTTCTCTTGTTGCGCTCTTTTTGTCCGCAGACAAGGTGCTTCATGCCATTGCAGAAGGTGTTGTCCATGCCTTTCCACTCAGACGGAAAGGACAATCAAATGAAAATCAAAGTAAGCTATGACAACACCAAACAGACACTGGAGGTAGACCGTGACGAAATGTGGCTCTCTCTTTCCTTGGGAGATGCAGATGGCATGACTTCCGCAGAGATGGAAAAACGCATTCAGGAAAAATTCAACGAACTGTTCAATCGCCCTGAGTACAACAACTGGCACAGGCATGACCGCCACAGCAGTCCCACATCTGCACCGAAAAAGCTGGACGGCACAAAAGGCAGAGTACAGCTTGTCGATGATGAATCGGACGAGCCTGCAGGCAATACTATCGATTTGTTCCCGGATATGACGGATGTCATCAATCGGGACAAGCAGTATGAATACGAAGCCGTTTGCGGAATGCTCCGCAAGTATCTCAAGCCGGAACAGGCGGAGCTTCTGATTGAGATACATATTAATAAGGTACCAAAGCAGGAATATGCAGCCCGCAACGGTATCACGCCCAGTGCCGTATCGCATCGTTTGGAGACTGCAGAGAAGAATTTCAAAAAAGTTTTTCCGACATCCTCAAGTTTTAGCATCGCCCGTGGCTAACAAGTAGAGGGTCACATAAAGCACTCTCGGAAAGGAGCCAAGACGATGAAACAAAATTTGAAAATCAGTGTTTCAAAGGAACCAAGAACAGACGGTATTCTTTCCTGTCGCAACATTGGTGTGCGAGAACGTATTTTGAGATTTCTCTTCGGAGAAAAGCAGAAAATTACGATTCTCGTACCCGGTGACAGCGTAGAGGAAGTTTCCATTTGTGAAGTCAAAGAAGGAGGATGTGAAAATGAGTCATGTTAAATTGATGCTCGATGTCATTGACGGTGTTTGCACGGTGGCTGAGAGCCTGCAGGGTCTTGCAGGAAGTCTGAAAATTCTGGTGGAGGCATTCGGTAGCGATGAACAGCCAAAGATTGTGGCACCAGTGGGAAAAGCAGATGTAAAAGCAAAGACCACGGCAAAGCAAAAGGCGGCACCGAAAGAAGAATCCAAAGAAAAACTGCCAACACTCACGGAGGTGCGTGGGATTCTTGCAGAAAAGTCCAGAAGCGGTAAAACGGCACAGGTAAAGGAACTGCTTATCAAGCATGGGGCGGATAAACTTTCGGATATTAAGCCGGAAGAATATCAATCGCTGCTTGCGGATGTGGAGGGATTGTAATGGGAAAACACGCATTATTATCTGCCTCATCCAGTCACCGATGGCTTGCGTGTCCTCCGTCTGCAAGGCTGTGCGAATCCTATGAGGACAAAGGCAGCGAATATGCACAGCAAGGCACGGATGCCCACAGTCTTTGTGAGTATAAATTGCAGAAAGCACTGGGCATCAAGGCTGATGACCCTACTGAGAACCTTACTTATTATGATTCAGAGATGGAAGTTTGTGCAGAAAGCTATGCCGATTATGTAATGGAACAGCTGGCAGCAGCGATGAAAAACTGCTCTGACCCCATTGTGCTGATAGAACAGCGTCTTGATTATTCTCGCTTTGTCCCTGAGGGCTTTGGAACGGGCGATGCCGTTATTATTGCAGACGGTCAGCTTACCATATGTGACTATAAGCACGGAAAAGGTGTGCTTGTGGAGGCAGAGAAAAATCCTCAAATGATGTGCTATGCACTGGGTGCATTGGAGTTATTCGATGCCCTATACGATATCGATACAGTCCGCATGGTCATCTTTCAGCCAAGGCGAGAGAATGTCAGCGAGTACATCATTACAAGAACGGAACTGCTTCAATGGGCGGAAGATATCCTTGTTCCTACCGCAAAACTTGCCTTTGATGGCGAGGGCGAATTCTGTGCCGGAGAGCATTGCCGTTTCTGCAAAGCGAAAGCTGCCTGTCGCAAACGCGCCGAGTACAATCTGGAACTTGCAAAATATGACTTTGAAACTCCTGCCATGTTGGACGATGTGGAGATTGAAGCAGTTCTGTCTAAGGTAGATGAGCTGGTGTCGTGGGCAGCAGATGTAAAAGAATTTGCACTTCATGCAGCAATCAGCGGCAAGGCATGGACAGATTGGAAACTGGTCGAGGGGCGCAGTAACCGCAAATATGTCAGTGATGAAGCGGTGGCAACAGCTGTCACCGAAGCAGGCTACAATCCGTATGAAGAAAAACTGCTGGGTGTTACAGCCATGACCGCATTGCTTGGCAAGAAAAACTTTGTCGAAGTCATCGAAAGCAGAGGCTTGATTGAAAAGCCACAAGGCAAACCCGTATTGGTTCCGATGTCGGACAAGCGTCCGGCTTTGAATACAGCAAAACAAGATTTTAACGAAGAATAACAGGAGAAAAAAAATTATGTCAAAGGATTATACCAACCCTACAAAGGTTATCACAGGAGTAAACACACGCTGGTCTTATGCTAATATTTGGGATCCGAAATCTATCAACGGAGGCTCTCCGAAATATAGTGTCAGCCTTCTGATTCCAAAATCCGATACCGTAACGGTAAACAAAATCAAGAGTGCTATTGAGGCTGCCTACAAGGAGGGAGAAAGCAAACTGAAAGGCAGCGGCAAATCTGTCCCTGCACTCAGTGTACTGAAGACCCCGCTTCGTGATGGCGATGCAGAACGTCCCGATGCACCGGAATATGAGGGCTGCTATTTCGTGAATGCCAACAGTGGTACGGCTCCCGGCATTGTGGATGCAGACCGTCAGGAGATTATCGACCGCAGTGAGGTATACAGCGGTGTGTATGGCCGTGCTTCCATTAATTTTTATGCCTTTAATTCTAACGGAAATAAGGGCATTGCCTGCGGACTCAACAACCTGCAGAAAATCCGTGATGGAGAGCCGCTTGGTGGAAAGAGCCGTGCAGCAGATGATTTTGCAACGGAAGAGGACGAGGATTTTCTCGGTTAATCCATAATTAGCAAGGTATACGAGAGGTCGGCTCAATTTTGTGCCGACCTCTTTTTGAAAGGAGAGCCAATGACAAATTTGGAAATAGATATTGAAACATTTTCTGATGTGGATTTACAGAAATGTGGTGTGTATCGCTATACGCAGTCCCCTAATTTTGAAATTCTGCTGTTTGGATACAGCGTGGATGGCGGCGAAGTGCAAGTGGTTGACATTGCTCGTGGCGAGAAACTGCCAATGGAGATTATTACGGCACTGACTGATGATACGGTAACAAAGTGGGCATTTAACGCAGCTTTCGAGAGGGTCTGCCTTTCGGTATGGCTGCAAAGGAACTACCCTGCATATTTCCACAGCTACAGCATAAATGAAGATAGGGTTGGAGATTACCTTGACCCGTCGGCATGGAAATGCTCCATGATATGGTCAGCATATATGGGACTGCCGCTATCTCTTGCTGGGGCTGGCACGGTGCTTGGGTTGGAAGAACAGAAGCTGAAGGAAGGCAAAGACCTCATCCGATATTTCTGTGTTCCGTGTAAGCCGACCAAGGTTAATGGCGGCAGGACACGCAATCTACCGGAGCATGATATGGAAAAATGGAATCTGTTCAAGTTCTATAACAAGCGTGATGTGGAAGTGGAGATGTCTATTCAGGACAGGCTGAAAAAATATCCTGTGCCGGATTTTGTATGGGAAGAATACCACCTCGACCAAGAAATCAATGACCGTGGGATTGCTCTTGATATGGATGTGGTGGAGAATGCAATTGCTTTTGATGCAAAGTCCAAGGCAGAACTGGCAGAGAAAATGCAGGAACTGACTGACCTTGATAACCCCAACTCTGTGGTGCAGATGAAGCAGTGGCTTGCAGATAACGGTCTGGAGATGGACAGTCTTGGCAAAAAGGAAGTGGCACAGGCAGTCAAAACTGCTCCGAAGGAACTGGCGGAGGTTCTGCTTCTGCGGCAGCAGTTATCCAAGTCCTCTGTAAAAAAGTATCAGGCAATGCAGAATGCAGTCTGTGAGGATGGCAGGGCGAGAGGAATGTTTCAGTTTTACGGTGCCAACCGTTCCGGGCGTTGGGCAGGCAGAATGATACAGCTGCAGAACCTTCCGCAGAATCATATGCCGGATTTGGAACAGGCTCGTGGTCTTGTGGAGTCTGGCAATTATGAAGCGATGGAACTTTTGTATGACGATATCCCGGATACTTTGTCGCAGCTCATTCGTACAGCCTTTGTGCCGAGAGCCGGGATGAAATTTGTGGTGGCGGACTTCTCTGCCATAGAAGCAAGGGTACTGTCTTTTTTGGCAAAGGAAAGCTGGCGAAGCGAGGTGTTTCAGAATAACGGGGACATCTATTGTGCATCGGCATCTGCCATGTTCGGTGTGCCTGTGGAAAAGCATGGTGTCAACGGACATCTCCGTCAGAAGGGAAAAATCGCTGAATTGGCTCTTGGTTACGGCGGCTCGGTCGGTGCTTTAAAAGCAATGGGCGCTTTGGATATGGGACTTGAGGAGGAAGAACTCCAGCCGCTTGTGGATTCATGGAGAGCCGCTAATCCGAACATTGTGCGTTTCTGGTGGGATGTTGACCGCTGTGTGAAGGATACGGTCAGGAATAGAGTGACCACAGAAACACACGGTATCCGCTTTTTCTGCCAGAGCGGGATGCTGTTCATTCAGCTGCCAAGCGGCAGACGGCTTTCCTATGTGAAGCCACGCATGGGAGAGAACCGTTTCGGCGGCGAGGCTGTGACCTACGAAGGCGTGGGCGGTGCAAAGAAATGGGAACGCATCGAAAGCTACGGTCCCAAGTTCGTGGAAAATATCGTGCAGGCAATTAGCCGTGACATTCTTGCCTATTCTATGTGTACCTTATCCCACTGCTTTATCTGCGGCCATGTCCATGATGAACTGATTATTGAGTGCAGTATGGGAGTTTCCCTTGATGCTGTCTGCGAACAGATGGGCAGGACCCCGCCGTGGATTGATAGACTGCTTCTTAGGGCTGATGGGTACGAATGCAGTTTTTATAAAAAAGATTAAAATTATCCTCAAGTTTTACAGCCTCCTGTGGCTAAGAAGTAGGGAGTAATTTCCCCGCCGTACACGGGAGGCTTTTTCTCGTGAAAAAACTACGAGGAGGATATTAATTTGAAAGAACTGATACCAAAAGACGAGTATGGCATTTTTGCCGACAACCATGACACAGCGAGGGTGGACAGTTTGTTTGTAGCAGACTTTTTTGAAAAGGAACACAAGAATGTTGTGCGTGAAATTGAAAGATTGACCGCATCGGATTCTGGTCTAAGCCAAGAATTTAATACGCTCAATTTTGAGCGTATTACCTATCGTGATTCCAGAGGAAGAACACAGAGAGCATACGCCATGACAAGAGATGGTTTTGTGCTTCTTGTTATGGGTTTCACAGGTCAAAAAGCATTGAAATTCAAGGAACTCTACATCAAGCGTTTCAATGAGATGGAGAAGTTCATCAAAGCACTGGTGTCGGCAAGACAAGAGTTCCCACTCCTTACGGCAAACATAAAGCTGCTCCACGATAAGCCGAAGCCTTATCACTTCAGCAATGAGTGCGATATGTTAAACCGCATTGTGCTGGGCATGACAGCAAAGCAGTTCAGGCTTGCCAATGACATCGAAAAGGGCAAAAGCATCAGACCGTATCTGTCAAAGGAACAAATTGATATGCTGGAAACTTTGCAAAAGGTCGATGTGGGACTGCTTGTAGCTTTTCCGAATTATGAAGACCGCAAACGCCATCTAGAATGGTACAAAACCAAATTAGAGGAGGAAAAATAATATGTTTTATGTGAAAGAACAGCTGAATGATGCAATGGAGGTTTCCATTGAAATTAACGATGAGAATGTATTCTGCCGCTGTCCCCGTTGTGGTACGGAGATACAGGTTGACCTTGCAGAGGTTTTTGCCGATGGTGAGATTGATCTTTTCGGTACAGCAGTGATGTGTAAGAACTGCAGCAAAAAGTTGATGGGAGGTCAGGCTTGTGGGTGTGAGCAGGTATAACAGCGAAGGCTATCCTGACCCAACTACCTACGGTGCTTTATCCAATATCGAACAAGAAACGAAGGCAGCAAGAGCATACAGACCAATCGTGTATGTATGCTCCCCGTTTTCGGGAGATGTTGCCGGGAACATTGCAAATGCACGAAAGTACAGCCGTTTTGCTGTGGAGCAGGGATACATTCCCATTGCTCCGCATTTGCTGTTTCCGCAGTTTCTTAACGATAACGATATAACGGAACGTGAGATGGGACTGCACTTTGGAAATGTGATGATGAGCCATTGCAGCGAGGTGTGGGTGTTTGGAGAAATTATATCAACCGGAATGGATGCTGAAATTAGGAGAGCCAGAAGAAAAAATTACAGACTGCGATATTTCGGCAGTGATTTAAAGGAGGTACAGCATGAATTGTAAAGTGAAGATTGCTGTGTGCAATCACAGAACAGATAAGAAATATAAGAATCAGGAGTTGGACTGGGATTACCTTGTTGACCGCAACAAGCATCCCCTGCGTACTTCGGAAACCGCTGAAGAATATCCTAAGATGACCAAAGACCAACGCAGCAACTTAAAAGACATCGGTGGTGTGGTCGGTGGCTGGCTCAGAGGCGGTATCCGTAAAAACGGAAATGTGCTGTTTCGTACATTGGGACTTCTCGATGCCGACAGCATCCCTGCAGAGGTGGATTTCTGCAATGAAGTCAAAACAGCCTATGGCAATGTGACCTATTTCATTTATTCCACTCACAGCCATACAGCACAGACTCCGAGATACCGTGTGGTATTTCTGTTTTCTCGTGAGGTTAGTGAGGAGGAGTATCCGGCACTGATGCGTATGGCTGCCAAACAGATAGGAATGGACTATTTTGATGATTCTACCTATCAGGCAAACCGTATGATGTACTGGGCATCTTGCCCTTCAAACGGAGAATTTGCCTTTGAAGAGAATCAGGCACAGCCGCTTGATGTGGATGCACTGCTTTCCATGTATGAGGATTGGCATGATATTTCACAGTGGCCGACCTCAACGAGGCAGTCCGAGGTAATTAAAACGGCAGTGGGAAAACAGCAAAATCCACTTGAAAAGGCAGGCACTGTTGGTGTGTTCTGCCGTGCCTTTCCCACCATTCAGGAAACAATAGAGGAGTTCCTTTCCGATATTTATACACCAACAGCAGACGGGTCTGGACGATATGATTTTATCCCCGGCGAAGGCTCCGCAGGTGTTGTGATTTATGATGACCTGTTTGCTTACAGTCATCATGCTACCGACCCTGCCTGTGAGAAACTTTTGAATGGTTTTGACCTTGTACGTATTCACAAATTCGGAGATCTTGATGCAAAAAAATCTTTCAATGCCATGTGCGAGTTAGCATTATCCCTCGATAAGGTGAAACTCCAGCTTGCGGCAGAACGCAAGGAAAAAGTGGATAAGGATTTTGAGGGCAGTGAAAACTGGGAATCGCTTCTCAAATATATGCCGAGGAGCAATCTGCTGGAAAACAGCGTGTGGAATGAAATGCTGATTCTGAACAATGACCCCGATTATGCAAATTTTGCATTCAACGAAATGGCAAATCGTGTACAGATTACAGGTCCCTTGCCGTGGGATAGACCAAAGGATAATAAGTTCTGGCGCGATGCCGATACCGCACAGATGAAAGCACTCATTGACATTCGCTATATTCCATTTTCCTCTCGTAATCACGAGGTCAGCTTTACCAAGGTGGCAGATGACCGCAGTTTCCATCCTGTCCGTGATTACCTAAATAGTCTACCTGAATGGGACGGAAAAAAGCGTGTGGAAAATCTGCTGATTCGATACTTGCAGGCAGACAATGCCGATTATGTAAAAACAGTGACCCGTAAGACCTTTGCGGCAGCCGTAGCCCGTATCTATCATCCGGGTGTGAAATATGACTGCGTTCTGGTGCTTGACGGTATTCAGGGCATTGGTAAAAGTACCTTATTCAAAGACCTTGTGGGCGATGAATATTACTCTGAAACTCTGTCCCTTACTGATATGAATGACAAATCGGGTGCGGAGAAACTGCAGGGGTTCTGGATTATGGAGATTGCGGAGCTTGCCGGGATGAAAAAAGCTGATATTGAAAAAGTGAAAGCGTTCCTCTCTACCTCTGATGATAAGTACCGACCAAGCTACGGCAAGACCGTGGAGAGCCATCCGAGACAGTGTATCATCATTGCCTCTGTAAATGGTGAGCGTGGATATCTGCGTGATATTACAGGCAACCGCCGCTTTTGGGTGGTAAAGCTGAATCAGACCGAGCAGAAAAAGACATGGAATTTCACCAAAGAGGACAGAGACCAGATTTGGGCTGAGTCAAAATACTATTATGAAAATGGCGAAAAGCTGTATCTCGAAGGCGATATGATTTCCCGTGCAGAAGAGGTACAGCGTGAAGCAATGGAAGTCGATGAACGTCAAGGCATGGTGGAGGAATATTTGGAAACACTTCTGCCTTTAAGCTGGGAGTCAATGGATATTTATGCGAGGAAGAACTATCTGGCTGAACGTGATGCGCCTACAACCGTGAAAGGCATAACACGAAGAAATACGGTAAGTAATGCAGAGATATGGTGTGAATGCTTTGGACGCAGCTTGGCTGACCTTAAACCGTCTGACTCGTATGCGATAGCAGCCCTTATGACTCAGATTGACGGTTGGCAACGAACATCAAAGGTTCGCAAGTGTTCTCCCTATGGTAAGCAACGCCTGTATGAGAGAACCTGTTGCTTAGCCCAAAACACTGATAACTAAAGGCTTTTAGAGGTACAAGCAACATTTGTAACAACTATATTCCTTATATACAAAAGGGTACTTATAGTACTAAATATGTACCTGTAACACCCGCGTAGTAATTATAGGGGAAGGTGTTACATCTCGTTGCTTGTTTCCGGTATGAAGAAAATGGAGGAATTTATTATGTGGATTATAAATAAAGAAAACACACAGATTTATAACATGAGTGCATTTAGCAGACTTGCAGTATCAAATGGGAACAGCGGAAAGTTCTTGATATTAGCGGTAATTGATTCTAATAGTTTGGAGTATGGAAGAGTTGAAATGGGAGGTTATGCCACTGCTCACAAAGCTATTAGTGTTATTCGAGAAATTTATAAAGCGGTAGAACGTGGAGCAAATGTCTATGAAATGCCCACTGATGAGGATGAAATGGAATGAGAGAAAAACAAATAGAACAAAAGCTGGTAACAGCAGTAAAAAATATGGGAGGTATCTGCCCCAAGTGGGTATCTCCCGGATATGACGGGATGCCCGACCGCATTGTGCTTCTGCCGAAGAAAAAGATAGCATTCGTAGAAGTAAAGGCTACCGGGCAAAAGCCAAGACCCCTGCAGGTGTCAAGGCATAACCTTTTGAGAAAACTTGGCTTTGCGGTCTATGTGCTGGATGACCCGGAGCAGATTGGAGGGATTTTGGATGCAATACAATCCACATGATTATCAGAAATATGCTGCAGAATATATCGAAACGCATCCGATAGCGGCCATTCTCCTGTCGATGGGACTGGGCAAGACGAGCATCACGCTGACGGCAATCAATAATCTGTTGTTTGACAATTTTGATGTTCATAGGATTTTGATTATAGGTCCCCTGCGAGTGGCCAGAACAACATGGTCTGATGAAATCGGGAAATGGAATCATCTCTCCGACCTTCGGTATTCCATTGTTGTGGGCAATGTGGCAGAGCGAAAACAAGCACTGGAAAAACAAGCAGACCTCTATATCATCAACCGTGAAAATGTGCAGTGGCTGATTGAAGAAAGTGGCAGCCCGTTTGACTATGACATGGTGGTTGTAGATGAATTATCTTCCTTCAAAAATCATCAAGCAAAGCGATTCAAGGCATTGATGAAAGTCAGACCACAGGTAAAGAGAATTGTTGGTTTGACGGGAACACCAAGCAGTAACGGCCTGATGGATTTATTTGCAGAATTCAAGCTGCTGGACATGGGTGCAAGGCTTGGAAGATTTATCGGTCAGTACAGGCAGCAGTATTTCAAGCCGGACAAATGCAATGGTCCCATCGTGTATTCCTACAAAGCACTTCCCGGTGCAGAGGATGCCATTTACAGCAAGATTGCGGATATCACGATTTCCATGAAATCCACCGATCATCTGAAAATGCCTGAACTGATTAGCAGTCAGTATATCGTTCATTTGTCCGAGGATGAACAGAAACGGTACGATGAAATGAAACAGGAGTTGGTGCTTTCACTGCCAAATGGTGAAATTACAGCCGCCAATGCAGCGGCACTGACTGGGAAACTATCACAGATGGCAAACGGTGCGATTTATTCTGATGATGAGAGCGTTGTAGGTATTCATAATCAAAAGCTGGACGCATTGGAGGATATTATCGAATCGGCAAACGGACAGCCATTGCTTGTGGCATATTGGTTTCAGCATGATTATAAGCGTATCAGTGAAAGGCTGCATCAGCTGAAGATTCCCTTTGTTAAATTGGATACCGATGACAGCATCAAAAGATGGAATAATGGAGAATATCCCGTAGCACTGATACATCCTGCATCGGCAGGTCATGGACTCAACCTTCAGCAAGGCGGCTCCTGCCTTGTATGGTTCGGATTAACATGGTCGTTGGAACTTTATCAGCAGACCAATGCCCGTTTATGGAGGCAAGGTCAAAAATCCGAAACTGTAGTGATACAGCACATTATTACGGAAGGCACTATTGATGAACGCATATTAAAAGCACTGTCTGACAAGGACAGTACCCAATCCGCCTTGATTGATGCCGTAAAAGCCAATCTATGAAAATCAGAGTCAACCTATGACAATCCAAGCCAATCCGAGAGGAATACAAAAATTCGGAGGTAAGGATATGACAGCGAAAGATTATTTGTTGCAGGTAAAAAGAATTGAGATACAGATGAATTTTGATTTCCGCGAATTGGAACATTGGAGAGATTTGTCTGGTAGGATTTCAGGTTGTAATTTTGAAGCACATTACAATCCAAATAGAAATATAGAGGCTCCTTATGTGAGGTGTATTGATAAAATTATAGACGTGGAGCAAAAAATCACAAGAGAAATTAGTGCGCTTGTAGAAATAAAAACCACTATCATGGAACTGATACATGGGCTGGAGAATGTTGATTATCAATCCGTGTTGGAACTAAAATATCTCAGTTATTATACTTGGGAGCAAATAGCCAACGAAATGCACTATAGCCTAAGATGGATATACAAGCTGCATGGTAAGGCACTACAGGAATTTGAAAAGCAAATGGAGGTGAAAGATAATGGGATACGCTGAAGCGATACAAGATAACATTCCGATGGAAAAACACGATGGATTCGGGTGGTATTTTCCACCATGCAGGATTTGTGGAAGCCCCGTTTCTACTTGGTCTTACATTAGAGGTACGGAATATACGTGTGCTGATTGTAAGAAACTGTTGGTAGAAGAACACGTAAAAAACAAGAAAGTGTTGCAGGTGGATAAAAAGCAGAAGAAATTTGATACAGCGATTAAAAGAATTTCAAAAGTTACGGATATAGCCAAATACAAAAAGGCACTGGAGATTGTCCAAAAGAATCTTTATAAGGCGGGCTGGTTTCAGAGCACAGAGGAAATTATGACAGCAGTGGAGTTGATAAAGCGTGGGTTGAAAATCAATCACCAAGTTAGCGTATATGAATACAGTGTCGACTTTATCATCCCAGAATTTAAGGTTGCCTTGGAGATTGACGGACGGCCATTCCATACAAAGGATAATGAAAAAGCGCAAACAATACGAGATGAAGTGATTGCTGATAAATTGGGTGAGGGTTGGAATGTAATACGCATAGACACCGAAAATATAAACACCAACGTTACAAAGCTTGTTCCGGCGATTAAAAGAATCCTAAAATATCGTGAAGATAAAAAAAGTGCAGTATAGTTCACTACTATGCACAAAACTTGTGTGCTATACTTAAGACAGTGAAATAGGAGAAAAAGTCAAGCCTTGTGGGTCACACCGACCTGCAGGGTTTTTCTTATGCCCTAAAGGAGGTGGAGCAATTGCCAAGAAAACCAAGACGAGGGTGTGCTTACCCCGGCTGTCTTATGTATGCCGAGGAAGGCAGCAGCTACTGCTTGGAACACAAGAAGGCAGAAGCCAAACGCTACGAGACGTACAGCCGTGACCCGTCAGTACGCCGCAAGTATGGCAGAGCGTGGAAACGCATCCGTGACAGTTATGTCAGAGAGCATCCTTTCTGTGAACAGTGCTTTGAGCGTGGGATATTAGTTCCCGTGGATGAGGTGCATCACAAGGTACCAATATCAAAGGGCGGAACGCATGAAAGAAGCAATCTTATGAGTCTGTGCCGTTCCTGTCATAACAAAATTCATTTAGAGATGGGTGACCGTCAGATTCGTGACTGACCCCGGAGGGGGTCAATTTATCTCTGCGGGTCCATTTCCGGGAAAACGGCGCCCCCCTTCACGCACAAAAAGGGCGTTTTCAAAAGGGTAATAAAGGAGGTCGAGAAAAATATGCCTACAAAATCGAATAATACAGGCGGCAGAGGCGGTGCCAGAGCAGGTGCCGGACGAAAGAAATCTGCTGTAAAAGAGAAATCCGAAAACGGAAATCCGGGAGGCAGACCATTAGAGGTTTTGGATATTCCAGAGATGGAAGGTGTGGAGATGCCGAAGCCACACGATTTTTTATCAGCAGAACAGCGTGACGGCAGTGAACTGCAGGCCGCTGATATTTACAGAGAAACATGGGAGTGGCTGAAAAGGATCGGATGCAGTCAGAAAGTATCCAGTCAGCTTTTGGAACGATATGCAATGGCATCGGCTCGTTGGATTCAGTGTGAGGAAATGACCAGCAAGTTGGGGTTCCTTTCAAAGCATCCGACCACACAGAAGCCTATCCCTTCCCCATTTATCAATATTGGGATTAACTATATGAACCAAGCGGTGCGTTTGTGGAATGAGATATTCCAGATCGTAAAGGAAAACTGCAATACCGAATACAGCGATGAAGCACCACAGAATGATGTGATGGAGCGTCTGCTCCGTGCAAGGAAAGGAAACTGAAATGAAAACAGAATTGACAGATTTTATGAAAAAACTGAAAGCCAATAAACGCAACCTCAGCACACAGCAGTTCCGCACCATCAAGGGTCAGGCTTTTGCCGGAGATATTGCGGGTGCAGAAAAAGGACTGCATAAATTGTTGGAAAGGCGGTGTGGATAATGGGAAAGACAACAACAGAGATGCAGCTAATTGCAGTCTCCAAATTAGTGCCGTATGTGAATAATGCCAGAACGCATAACGCACAGCAGATTACGAAACTTCGCTCCTCCCTGCGAGAGTTCGGTTTTATCAATCCTGTCATTGTTGACAGAGAGTTCAATGTAATAGCTGGGCATGGACGCATTCTCGCAGCAAAGGAAGAAGGTATCACGGAAGTACCGTGTGTATTTGTGGACTATCTTACTCCGGCACAGAAGAAAGCATATATACTCGCTGACAATCGTATGGCAATGGATGCCGGATGGGATGAAGAGCTTCTGCGTGTGGAGATTGAAGCATTGCAGGCAGAATCCTTTGATGTGGGTTTGACCGGGTTTGATGAAAAGGAACTGTCGATTCTCTTTGATAAAGACAATGATGCCGAAGAAGATGACTTTGATGTAGATGCAGAACTGCAAAATCCTGCACTGTCAAAGTCGGGCGATATTTGGATAATTGGCAGGCACAAGGTAATCTGCGGAGATTCCACTGCTCCTGAAACTTTTGAAAAGTTGCTGGGCGAAACCAAGGTCAATCTTGTGTGTACGGACGCTCCATATTTTGTGGAACTGAAAAACAAGTCTGGCACGATTGCTAATGACAATCTGAATGATAAGCAGGGGTATGAATTCCTGTTAAAGGTCTTTACTAATTTCAAAAATGCTATGGCGGCAGATGCATCCATTTATGAATTCTATGCGACCATGAAGACTCGTGTGTTTTACGATGCGTTTGAGGATGCCGGGTTTAAAGTGGGGGCAGGTCTAATTTGGAAAAAGCCAAGGGCACCATTTATGCGTACCGACTGGAAGTTCAACATGGAGCCTATCATCTGGGGTTGGAGAAAAGACGGCAAGCATATCTGGTATGGCGATCAGAAGCAGACTGCCGTTTTTGAATTTGACGGTATCAAAGACTCTGAAAAAGATGGCTGTGGGCATCCATCCTCAAAGCCTGTGCCACTGATTGCCTATTTGATTAAGCAGTGTACACAATCCAATGGTATTGTGCTTGATGGCTTTCTCGGCAGTGCATCCACACTGATGGCTTGCGAACAGCTGGACAGAATCTGTTATGGAGTTGAGTTGGAGCCTAAATTTGTGGATGTAGCAGTGAAACGCTATGCTCAGTTCAAGGACGGAAAGACCGATGATATTTCAGTCATCCGTGACGGTGTGATTATTCGATTTGAGGATTTGGAGGTTGCATCAGAAACGGAGGTAACCAATGACTAATGTTACTTATAACTTTGAAGAAGGCATCGGATACGGAAGATTATCGAATGGGATGACATTTATATTTGACAGGAGGGATTACGATAAAATCCGCCATGTCAAATGGTATGCAAGCTGTGAAAGCGGAAGACCTTATATGATGGATTGCAGAGGACGAAAAATGCACAGCTATTTATTTCATTGTCCCGCTGGATATGAAATTGACCATATCAGTCTTGATACTTTGGATAATCGTTCATGTAACATTCGAGTATGTACTCATCAGCAAAATCAGATGAATCAGCCACTCCAGAAAAATAATACATCTGGGGTAGCTGGTGTTAGCTGGTATGCTGCAAGAAATAAATTCAGGGCGAGAATAAAAGTGGCACAAAGAGAAATCCATTTAGGGTATTTTGATACCTTTGAAGATGCTGTACGAGCAAGGAATATAGGCATGAGGTGTATGTTCGGTGCGTATGGTCGCTATGATGATATCGGAAAAATACCGTTCTGGATTGAAAAACAGGTAGTTGAGAAATGCATTCGTTTTGTGGAATTGGCACAGAACAGTGCATTTTTTGATTTCTGGGATTTGGAGGTAAGTGCCGATGGAGAATAATAACTTAACACTGGGGAGCCTCTTTGATGGTTCAGGAGGATTTCCTTTAGGAGGCTTGATTTCCGGGATTACCCCTTTGTGGGCATCGGAAGTCGAGCCTTTTCCTATCAGGGTAACCACAAAGCGATTTCCTAATATGAAGCATTACGGTGATGTCAGCAAATTAAACGGTGCGGAAGTTCCGCCCGTGGATATCATCACATTCGGAAGTCCCTGCCAAGATATGTCTGTGGCGGGCAAGCGAAGCGGACTGGACGGAGAGCGTTCCGGTTTATTTTATCAAGCGGTGCGAATCGTGAAGGAAATGAGGTGTAAGACAAATGGCAAGTATCCAAGATTTGTGGTCTGGGAAAACGTCCCCGGCGCATTCTCCAGCAACAAAGGCGAGGATTTCAAGGCAGTCCTCGAAGAAATCTGCAAAGTCAAAGACGATAGCATTTCTGTTCCTCAGTCTGGAAAATGGACAAACGCAGGAGAAATCGTGGGAGAACAGTTCTCCCTTGCATGGCGGGTGTTTGATGCGCAGTATTGGGGAGTTCCCCAAAGAAGAAAACGCATCTACCTTGTCGCAGATTTTGCAGGCCAATGTGCCGGAAAAATACTATTTGAGTCAGAGGGCGTGTCAGGGTATCCTCCGAAGGGCATCTGCCCGTGGCAAGGAACTGCCGGAGATTTTGAAGGCTGCACTGGAGCGGCAGGCATCGGCATAGATGGATATAACGGTTCTGCGGACGAAGTCGCAGCTACTCTTGGTGTGAATTGTGGAATAGCAACAGGCAGAAATGGTGTCATGGTACTCAATGACCAAGGCGGCAACCGCATGGATGTGACAGAAGATTTGACCTGCACCCTCCGTGCAGAGTCCAACCATCCTCCGCTGGTCTTTGAAAATCATAGTCAGGATACGAGATACACGGGTCCTTTGGAACAGGCTCCTACGGTCAGTTCTACTTATGGCACTGGTGGAAATAATCAGCCGTTTGTATTGGAAACACCGAAAACGCTGAAAATTCGCAGCGGCTGTGAGGGTGGCGGCAAGGGTGCATTGATTCAGGATGATTTGTCTGCCACCCTCGGCTGTAATAATGACCAGACACTGTTTGTGCCAAAGGCATACGGCATCTGCTCCAAGGACAGCAATTCCATGAAGTCGGATAATCCCCATAGTGGAATTTATGAAGCGGATACCTCCCGTACCATTGATGCCAACGGCGGCAACCCTGCCTGCAATCAAGGGGGCATTGTTGTGGTGGAGGGAAACGGCAGCAGACCATCCCACAAGGGTGACGGCTATAAGGAATCGGATGTCATGTATACCTTAAATACCATCGAACAACACGCAGTGGTGTATGCCATTGACCGTGAAAGCTATAACTGCGGTCAGAATTATGCAAGGAAGATGGGTATTTCCAAGGACGGCATCAATTCCACGCTGAATGCACAGGGACCAAGTGCCGTGGCTGCGCCCGTCTATTCTTCCAGCAAGGCATCCTTCTTTACTTCTGCGGAGGAAGAACTGGCAAACACACTGGTGGCTACGGATTATAAAGACCCGCCAATCGTAAATGATGTCAGTGAGATGCCGGAGTACATCGTCCGCAGGCTTACCCCTACGGAATGTGCAAGGCTGCAGGGATTCCCGGACTGGTGGTGCAATAATCTTGGCACGGCAGAACCGACAGAGGAAGAAATCAAGTGGTGGGCAGAGGTGTTTGAGACCCATCGTCATATCATGGGGACTTCCTCAAAACCAAAGACAGAAAAGCAGATCATTAAATGGCTGAAAGACCCGCACTCCGATTCTGCGGAATATAAGATGTGGGGCAACGGTGTAGCACTTCCAAATGTGGTATTTGTGCTTTCCGGCATCGTGTATTATTCACAACTCCCGGACTTTTTATTGTGAGATATTCTGCTACAGAATGACTTGCTATTTATTCCCTTTAGAGTGATATATGTAGTACCGAAAAACAAAGGAGGTACTTACCATGAAAGTTATTTACAACATTACCGACAGAAAGCCTTTTGTAAAGGCACTGGAAGAAATCACAGGGGCGAAAGCAGTCTACATGAAAACCCCAACCTACGCATACACGGTGGATTATTTTACCGTGACCCGCGAGGGCAACCTTACCTTTGATGACATGGCAGACAGCGAGGAAATCGAGCGAGTGCTTGAGGAACTTGACCAGAGAGGTTTCCGCTGCGAGAGTTCCGAGTACGATGAACCCCAGCTGGAAACGGGCTGTGAGGAGCCTTTGGAGGACTGCCAACCTGCATACGGAGTGCCGGAAACCGAGCCACAAGGCGAAACAGTCGGGCTTACGGTGGCAATGCCGCTGGATAAGGTATTGGTCGGCAATCTTACCAACCTCTTGGAAGCCAAGGGCAGTCTTATCAAGAAGGCATTGGGAATCAGTGAACTTCCCATCATCATTGATGAAGAGAAGATTTCCTTCCCTTGGTTTTCAGACGACTTGGATGCCGATACGGTCAAAGCCTACACCGACTTCATCGCAGCCCTGTGCAGGATGAGCCGAGAGCAGAAACGCATCTCCAACACCGAAAAGGCAGTGGAGAATGAAAAATACGCATTCCGCTGCTTGCTCCTGCGCTTGGGATTTGTGGGAGCAGAATATAAACGGGACAGAAAAATCCTGCTGAAGAATCTGACAGGCAGCAGTGCATTCAAGAATGATGTGAAAAAGGAGGCGGCAGACGATGAGATTTCCGAGTAAAGAAATTGTGGAGCGGGTACGCAGTCAGTACCCCGTTGGAACAAGGGTGGAACTTACCCAGATGGATGATTTGCAGGCTCCGCCAATCGGCACAAAAGGAACGGTAACAGGGGTGGATGATACCGCCTCCATCATGGTTCGCTGGGACAACGGAAGCGGACTTCATGTGGTCTATGGCGAGGACAAATGCAGGAAAATCAGCAATGAATAACTGCTGTAAGATACACAATTTCGCCCCCCAAAGATTGTGTAGTATATGGCGAGAATTGAGTGGATATATAGTGGTTTTAGCGGTAATATGTGTACTACCAAAAGGAAAACAAACCAAACGGAGGTACATAAAATGAGCGAGAAAACTACAAGACAGGTTGAAGAAATGAAACAGCAGACCATCGGAGTTGAGGTCGAGATGAATGGCATTACAAGGGATAAGGCAGCAAGGCTTGCAGCCACCTACTTTGGCACAGGCAGACACGAAAACACAGCCGGACGCAACGGCTACAGCACTTGGTCAGCTTGGGATGTAGATGGCAGAGAGTGGAAATTTCAAAAGGATGTCAGCATCGCAGGGTGCGACAGCGAGAAATGCGAATTGGTAACCCCAATTCTTCACTACAGCGACATTGAAACCTTGCAGGAACTTATCCGAATCCTTCGCCACGCAGGAGCAAAAAGCGATGCCACGAGGGGCTGCGGAGTTCACATTCACATCGGTGCAAACGGACATACCCCACAGACCATGAGAAATCTTGCAAACATCATGGCAAGCCACGAAAGCCTGATAGCCGATGCCCTTGACCTCGACAGGGGCAGGATGCATCGCTACTGCAAAACGGTTGACCCACGGTTCTTGGAGCAGGTCAACAAGAAAAAGCCAAAGACGATGGCGGCACTTGCAGACATTTGGTACTCCTCCAACGGAGCCAACTACGGCAGAGACCACCATTACAACGACAGCCGCTACCATATGCTCAACTACCACGCAACCTTTACCAAGGGAACAATTGAATTCAGACTTTTCCAATTTGATGCCCCGGCAGACGGCAAACTAAACGGACTTCATGCCGGACAGCTGAAAAGCTACATTCAGCTTTGCCTTGCACTCAGCCAAATGGCGAAAACAGTAAAGACTGCCAGTCCCAAGCCACAGCAGAATGAGAATCCGAAATACGCCATGAGGACTTGGCTCTTAAGGCTTGGCTTCATCGGAGAGGAATTCAAAACAGCAAGAGAAACCCTTACCAAGAAACTTGCAGGAGATACAGCCTTCAGAAACGGCAGAGCCGCTTGAAGGAATCGCAGGAGTTAGCCTCCTGCCACCTTACCTCCGACCGCTTCGGCGGTCTTAAGGTGGTAGAAGGGTGATTCCTTCGGAAAGGATGGATACCATTATGAAGAAACGATACTACCTTGCCTACGGCAGCAACTTAAACGTCCGTCAGATGCGGATGCGATGCCCATCGGCACGAGTCATTGGAACAGCAGAAATCAAGGATTATGAGCTGCTTTTCAAGGGCAGCCACACAGGAGCGTATCTTACCATTGAACCCAAATCTGGGGGCAGCGTTCCAGTAGCAGTTTGGTCGGTGACCGATGAGGATGAAGCGGCTCTTGACCGCTACGAGGGATTCCCCACCTTTTATTACAAGAAGGAAATGCAGCTGCCGATTAAAGGCATCAAGTCCGGCAAGACCAGAATCCGTGACTGCTTTGTGTATATCATGCACGAGGAGCGGAGCATCGGCATTCCGTCACTTGCTTATGTCAGCGTCTGCCTTGAGGGGTACATCAGCTTTGGCTTTGATGAACATTTTCTTGCAGAAGCACAGCTAAAATCAGAGGAGGCATTTGGATATGAAAACAGAAATCACTGAACTTAAAATCTGCCCACGCTGCGGCAAAGCATATCACGGTGTACCTGCTCTTTCGAGGGCAGACAGCGCAACCCTCATCTGCCCGGACTGCGGCACCAGAGAAGCCTTGGAGAGCATTGGTGTAAAGCCGTCCGAGCAGGAAGAAATTCTCGAAACCGTCCATCGTTCCATGCGTGGATAACTGCTGTAAAATACACAGTTTTCCTCCCAAAAGATTGTGTAGATTATGCCGAGAAATGAGTGGATATAGTCGGCACATAGCGGTAATATGTGTACTACCGAAAGGGAAAGCAACACAAACGGAGGAAACGAAAATGACAAGATTTGAGAAAGATTACAAGGACGCTAAGGACGGAAACGAAATCGAGGTAATTACCAAACGCAAAGCTGAAATTGAAAAGCTTACCCGTGAGGGAAAAAGCTGCAAAAACGGTTTTCGCAGAACCTGCATTGCACAGGATTTAACTCGACTGAAAGCAGAACTCAGAAAAATTGAGGAACTTTTCTAAGAGGAAAAACAATAAAACATTCCAAGAACGGAGCCAAGCGGCTCTGTATCTTGTTACTGAGGCTTGCCGATGGCAGGTCATTTTTTATGCCATGAAACGGAGGTGACGGCATTGCGAAAGCTAAAGAAATACAGACCTACCAAGTTCAAGGTAAAGGATAGCCACTATGATGAGGATGCGGCGGACTTCGCTGTTGCCTTCATCGAGAGCCTTTGCCACACCAAGGGTACATGGGCAGGAAAGCCATTTGAACTGATTGACTGGCAGGAACAGATTATCCGTGATTTATTTGGAACGCTGAAACCCAATGGGTATCGGCAGTTTAATACAGCTTATGTGGAAATTCCGAAGAAGATGGGAAAATCAGAACTGGCAGCTGCCGTGGCACTTCTTCTGACCTGCGGGGACGGAGAGGAACGAGCAGAGGTTTATGGCTGTGCCGCCGACAGACAGCAGGCTACCATCGTTTTTGATGTGGCGGCGGATATGGTGCGGATGTGTCCGGCACTGTCCAAGCGAGTGAAAATACTGACCTCGCAGAAAAGAATTGTGTATATCCCAACCAACAGCTTTTACCAAGTGCTGTCAGCAGAAGCCTACTCCAAGCACGGCTTTAATATACACGGAGTGGTATTCGATGAGCTGCATACCCAACCGAATCGAAAACTGTTTGATGTTATGACCAAGGGTTCCGGCGATGCCCGTATGCAGCCGCTGTATTTCCTTATCACAACAGCCGGGACAGATACTCATTCCATTTGTTATGAAACGCACCAGAAAGCAAAGGATATTTTAGAGGGGCGAAAAATCGACCCAACTTTCTATCCAGTGATTTATGGTGCCGATGAGTCGGATGATTGGACAGACCCAAAGGTGTGGAAGAAAGCCAATCCCTCCCTTGATATTACGGTAGGGATTGATAAGGTAAAAGCCGCCTGTGAGTCGGCAAAGCAGAACCCCAGCGAAGAGAACTCCTTCCGTCAGCTTCGTCTGAATCAGTGGGTAAAACAAGCAATCCGCTGGATGCCAATGGACAGATGGGATAAATGCTCCTTTGCTGTAAATGAGGACGATTTGGAAGGCCGTGTCTGCTACGGCGGTCTTGACCTTTCCAGTACCACAGATATTACAGCATTTGCACTGGTATTCCCTCCGCAGGACGATGAAGATAAATACATCATTCTCCCATATTTTTGGATACCGGAAGAAACCCTTGACCTGCGTGTTCGCCGTGACCATGTCCCCTATGATGTGTGGGAACGACAGGGATATTTGCAGACCACGGAGGGCAACGTGGTGCATTACGGCTACATTGAAAAGTTCATAGAAAAACTGGGCGAACGGTTTAATATCCGTGAAATCGCCTTTGACCGCTGGGGTGCTGTGCAGATGGTGCAGAACCTTGAGGGAATGGGATTTACAGTCGTTCCCTTTGGACAGGGATTTAAGGATATGAGTCCTCCCACCAAGGAACTGATGAAACTGACACTGGAGCAGAAAATCGCCCACGGCGGCCACCCGGTTCTAAGATGGAACATGGACAACATCTTCATCCGAACCGACCCTGCCGGAAACATCAAGGCAGACAAGGAAAAATCCACGGAGAAGATTGACGGTGCCATTGCCACGATTATGGGACTGGACAGAGCCATTCGCTGTGGTGCCGACAGTGGTGCATCGGTTTATGACGAGCGAGGAATTTTGTTTATCTGATGCAGATGTGCAACCGCCTATGATTTTAAAAAATCATAATTCGGCTGCACGATAATGTGGTACAATTGCTTTATGGAGGTGGTTGTTTCTTATGCTAAAAGAATTCTATGACTATTTGGTATCGCAGGGATTTTCAGAATACACAAAATCCGGACGAAAAAGTACGGTATATAGCTACTATAACCGTATTGAACTTGTATGTAAGAACGAAAATATTACGCTTGCAGAGCTAACAAAAGACATTCATTTCATTGTTTCTAAGTATGATTATGGCGGAGAATATGAAGCTATTGGAATGCGGTCAAGTAAAACCTGCATTAATGCATTAAAAGCATTTGAGGATTTTATAAATCAGAAATAATGATGAGAGCATCTATCAGAAACGGTAGGTGCTTTTCTTATGCCCATTTTTGAAAGGAGTGTGAATGCTTATGGGAATCTTATCGGGACTGTTTCGGTCAAGGGATAAGCCTGTGACCGACAGTACATCGGGCAGTGCCTACCGCTTTTTATTCGGTGGCTCAACAGCAGGAAAGCCTGTCAACGAACGGTCAGCCATGCAGATGACGGCAGTGTATGCCTGCGTGAGAATTTTATCTGAGTCTATTGCAGGACTGCCACTGCATCTGTATCGTTATACCGATAGTGGCGGCAAAGAAAAAGCACTGGATAATCCGCTGTATTTTCTCCTTCATGATGAGCCGAACTCGGAAATGACATCCTTTGTCTTTCGGGAAACTCTTATGACCCACCTATTACTGTGGGGAAATGCCTACTCGCAGATTATCCGAAACGGCAAGGGTGAGGTGGTAGCACTGTATCCGCTGATGCCAAACCGCATGAGCGTGGACAGAGATGATAAGGGAAATATCTATTATCAATACCAAGTGTCGGATTCCGATGCTCATACCATGAAAAGTGGAACGGTTATCCTAAAGCCATCGGATGTGCTTCATGTTCCGGGACTTGGATTTGATGGTCTTGTGGGATATTCGCCCATTGCAATGGCGAAAAATGCTATCGGACTCTCCATTGCCACAGAGGAATATGGTGCCAAGTTCTTTGCAAATGGTGCGACACCGGGCGGACTTTTGGAGTATCCGGGAACGGTCAAGAACCCAGATGCTATCAGAGAAAGCTGGAATAAAGGTTTCGGCGGCAGTCACAATTCCAACAAGGTGGCAATTCTGGAAGAAGGAATGAAGTACACACCGATTTCCATTTCCCCGGAGCAGGCACAGTTTTTGGAAACACGAAAATTTCAGATAGACGAGATTGCTCGAATTTTCCGAGTCCCTCCTCACATGGTAGGAGATTTGGAGAAGTCGAGCTTTTCTAATATTGAGCAGCAGTCCTTGGAGTTTGTGAAATACACCTTGGAACCATGGCTGGTTCGTTGGGAGCAATCACTTATCCGTGCTTTGATTTCTGAAAAGGATAAAAAGGATTATTTTATCAAATTCAATGTGGACGGACTGCTTCGTGGTGATTACGCAAGCCGTATGAGCGGCTATGCTACGGCAAGGCAGAACGGCTGGATGAGTGCTAACGATATTAGAGAACTGGAAAATCTCGACCTTATCTCTACTGAAGATGGAGGTGACCTATATCTGATAAACGGAAATATGACAAAGCTTGCAGATGCAGGCATTTTTGCAGCCAGTGCAGGAACTGGCGGAGAGGAGGAAAAAACCGATGAAGAAGTTTTGGAACTGGAAGAACAGGACAGTGACCAATCAGGAAACGCAGGAACAGAAAGCGGAGAGGACACTGTTTCTAAACGGCACAATCGCAGAGGAAAGTTGGTTTGACGATGATGTCACACCACAGCTTTTCAAGGAGGAACTGTTAGCTGACAGTGGAGATATTACTGTATGGATTAACAGTCCCGGTGGTGACTGCGTGGCGGCTGCACAAATCTACAATATGCTGATGGACTACAAAGGAAATATTACGGTCAAGATTGACGGCATTGCAGCTTCGGCGGCATCTGTCATTGCAATGGCAGGCACAAAGGTGCTGGTATCCCCTGTTTCTATGATGATGATTCACAATCCTGCAACCATTGCATTTGGTGATATGGGAGATATGCAGAAAGCCATTGATATGCTTTCGGAAGTCAAGGAATCCATTATCAATGCCTATGAAATCAAAACAGGAATGAGCCGTGCGAAGCTGTCCCATCTGATGGATGCGGAAAGCTGGATGAACGCAAACAAGGCTGTGGAACTTGGCTTTGCTGATGAAATCATGAATCGTGGTGAGAATACGGAAAATGTAGAACAGCCACAGGTTTCAATGATGTATTCCCAAGTGGCAGTGACCAATTCACTGATGGATAAGATTGCGAAGAAGTGTCATATCCAGAAGAAACCGCCTGTGCCGGAAAGCACAGAACGAAGCGTTGATTCGCTCATGGAGCGTCTCGATATTATCAAACAACACATTTAAGGAGGATTTTTATTATGACTATTTTAGAACTGAGAGAAAAACGTAACACAGCATGGAATGCAGCAAAGGCATTTTTGGATTCCCATCGTACCGACAAGGGTACTCTGAACGCAGAGGACGATGCCACCTATTCCAAGATGGAGCAGGAAATCAATGACCTCGGCAAGGAAATCAGCCGATTGGAGCGTCAGGAGCAGATGGAGGCAGAACTTTCTAAGCCTATCAATAAGCCGCTGACTTCCAAACCGGGTATGGGCAAAGAGCCGGAGGAAAAAACAGGCCGTGCATCGAATGCTTATAAAACCGCTATGCTGGATGCCTTCCGCTCCAACTTCAAGCGTGTCAGCAATGTTTTGCAGGAGGGTGTGGATGCCGATGGCGGTTATCTTGTGCCGGAGGAATATGACCATCGCTTGATTGATATTTTGACAGAAGAAAATATCATGCGTAACCTTGCTACCAAGATTACCACAAGCGGTGAGCATAAAATCAATATCGCAGCAACAAAACCTGCGGCATCTTGGATTGAAGAGGGCGGCGCACTTAGCTGGGGCGATGCAACCTTTGACCAGATCCTCTTGGATGCACACAAACTCCATGTTGCCATCAAGGTAACGGAGGAACTTCTGTATGATAATGCATTCGGTCTTGAGAACTACATCATCACACAGTTTGGTAAGGCACTGGCAAATGCCGAAGAGGATGCGTTCCTTAATGGTGACGGCACTGGAAAACCACTTGGTTTGTTCGCTGCTACTGGCGGTGGTCATATCGCAAACACGCTGACTGCGGCAATCAAGTCTGATGATATGCTGGATTTGGTGTATGCCCTTAAACGTCCGTATCGTAAGGATGCATCTTTCATTTTGAATGATCAGACATTGTCTGTACTTCGTAAGCTGAAGGACAATAACGGAGCCTACATTTGGCAGCCTTCTTATCAGGCTGGTGAGCCGGATAAAATCCTCGGTTACAGTGTTCATACTTCTGCCTATGCACCGACTGATGCCATTGCTTTTGGCGATTACAAGTATTACAACATCGGTGATCGCGGCAGCCGTTCTTTCTCCGAACTTCGTGAGTTGTTCGCAGGCAACGGCATGATTGGTTATGTTGCAAAGGAACGAGTGGACGGCAAGCTGATTCTGCCGGAAGCCGTACAGATTTTGAAGTTGAAGTCTGAGTAATCTAATGGCAGTGCTGTCAAATGTGGCGGCACTGCCTAATCTTTTAGGATTGAGGTGGTGATAAATATGCTTGTAGCATTAGATGAAATGAAGCAGTATCTTCGTGTGGATTTTGCAGATGATGATTCTCTGATTGAGTATCTTCTGTCCAGTGCGGAGAAAATCTGCATGGATATTATGAGAACTGATGATTCTGATAGGCTCACATCTGAGCCAAACGCAAAGACGGCGGTGCTGTATACGGTGGCATATCTTTATGAGCATCGTGAGGATGCAGATCATCACGCACTAATGATTACACTCAGGGCTTTGCTCTTTGGCAGCAGACAGGAGGGATTCTGATGGACATTGCACTTTTGAATGTGAGAGTGGTATTCCAGAAGTCAGCAGTAGTTGTGGATGCCATCGGCAATCACAAAAATGAATGGACAGAATTTTACTCCTGCTATGCTACAGTCAGCGGAGAGAATGGCAAGGAAACTACAGCGGCAGGCATTACCGTGGACGATTCCGACCTTAGCTTTTCTGTCAGATATTGCCTGAGTGTGTCAGAAATCAATAACACGGAGTACCGAGTGCTGTTTGGCGGAGAGATTTACAATATTCTCTCGGTTGACCACATGAATTACAGAAACAAGTCCGTAAAATTCAAATGCCAGAAAGTGAGACGGTAATATGGCGAGTGACAGAACATCGGTTGATAATATGGCATCTGCCATTATGGAGGGACTCACGGAATACGCTAATCTTGCCACCGATGATATGAAAAAGGCGGTTAAGAAAGCAGGTACTTCTGTGAAAAAAGAAATACAGCAGAATGCGCCCTCAGACACAGGTGCCTATGCGAAAAGCTGGGTAGTGAAGAATACCAAGGAAACCTCCAACTCGCTGGAAGTGACTGTCCATTCCAAGAACCGCTATCAGCTGGCACACCTTTTAGAGCATGGTCATGCCAAGCGTGGCGGCGGCCGTGTAGCAGGAAAAGCACATATTGCTCCAGCAGAGGAAAAGGCAGTCCGTCAGCTGGAGGAAGAAATCGAAAGGAGCCTGCAAAATGGATAAGCTGATTGCTATTATGAACAAAGTCGGTATCCCCTTTGCTTATGACCATTTTGCAGAGGGCGAATCGCCAGAACCACCCTTTATCTGTTATCTGCTCCCCGGCAGTGACAACTTTGCCGCTGATGGCAGAGTGTATTATAAGATAAATGATGTGAACATCGAACTGTACACCGATACCAAGGACTTGTCGGCGGAGCAGAAACTGGAGGATGTACTGGACAAATACGGCATCTTCTATGAAAAGTCCGAAACATGGATTGACAGCGAAAAGCTGTATGAAGTCCTATATCAATTTGAAATGTGAGGGTAAATCCTCCCGAAAGGAGTATTAAAACAATGCCTAAGAAGAATAAAGTAAAATTCAATATCTGCAATGTGCATTATGCCTTGCAGAATATTGCAGAAGATGGTGCAGTGACTTTCGGCACACCTGTGGCGATGCCGGGTGCAGTTTCCTTGGCACTGGATGCCAACGGAGAGCCGAGCAATTTCTATGCTGATGGTTATGCGTATTATACGATTTCTAACAACATGGGTTATGACGGTGATCTGGAACTTGCGATGGTGCCGGAGCAATTCCGTACCGAGGTGCTGAAAGAGGAACTGGACAGCAATAAGGTGCTGGTGGAGAATGCCAATGTGGAAACTGCAAACTTTGCACTGCTTTTTGAGTTTGACGGTGATGTAAGGAAAATCCGTCATGTACTGTATAACTGTGCGGCAAGCCGTCCGAGCATCGAATCTGCTACCAACGAAGATGAAATCGAGGTGCAGACAGAAACGCTTGCACTCACTGCCACACCTCTTGCCAACGGTTATGTGAAAGCAAAGACCGGGGATGATACCACGGATGCGGTTTATCAGAACTGGTACAAGACGGTATATCTCCCAACAGCGGAAGAAGAATCGTCTGCTGAACCTGCTGTGCAGTCTGTATCGGCTGCAAAATCTACTACAACTACAGCAGCAAAGACAACTGCCACTACGAAGGAGGTCTAATCTATGAGCATGAAACAGAATATCGAGATTGACGGAAAGCAGGTGCCGTTCAAGGCATCTGCCGCCATTCCTCGTATCTACAGAATGAAGTTCCATCGTGACATTTATAAAGACCTGCGTTCCTTGGAAAAATCCGTGGGTGACGGCAGTGAGGAGAATTCCAACTTAGATATGTTCTCCCTTGAGATGTTTGAGAATATCGCCTATATCATGGCGAAACACGCAGACCCGGCTATCCCAGATTCTCCGGAGGACTGGCTTGACAGCTTCAACACATTTTCTATCTATCAAGTTCTTCCAAAGCTGATTCAGCTTTGGGGACTGAATACGCAGACGGATGTTCAGTCTAAAAAAAACTTCGCTCAACTGAGCGGGAAATGACAACACCATTGTTTCTGCTCCGCTGTGTACAGCTTGGCTTATCAATTCGTGATTTGGATTTACTCACAATTGGCATGGTCAATGATATGTTCGCAGAGAGCAGGAATGATGATTTTAAGTACAGAGAAGTTGCAACACAAAAAGACTTTGATTTATTTTAACCAATGCATCGGCTGATAAGGTCGGTGTATTTTTTATGCCCGCAGGAAGGAGGTGTTTTGGCATGGCAAACAGAATTAAGGGTATCACAGTGGAAATTGGCGGCGATACCACTAAACTTCAAACGGCATTAAAGGGTGTCAACGGAGAAATCAAGAACACGCAGGCACAGCTGAAGGATGTAGAGAAACTCCTAAAGCTGGACCCCGGCAATACAGAACTGCTTGCACAAAAGCAGAAACTCCTCTCCGATGCGGTATCTGAAACCAAAGAAAAGCTGACTACCCTAAAGACGGCGGCTGAACAGGCAAATACGGCACTTGCAAACGGTGATATTTCACAGGAGCAGTATGATGCTCTTCATCGAGAAATTATTGAAACAGAAAATGATCTTAAAAAGTTAGAAGAACAAGCAAATCAGTCTGCCACGGCAATGCAGAAGATTGCCGCTACGGGAGAAAAGCTAAAAACCACTGGTGATAACATCTCCAATGCAGGAAAGAAACTGCTTCCTGTGACAGCGGCCGTGACTGGACTTGGAACAGCGGCTGTTGCTACGGCGGCAAACTTCGAGTCCTCCATGTCACAGGTGCAGGCTACTATGGGTATTACCAAGGACTCCATGTCTACGGTAGATGGTCAGTCGGTTAATACAATGGATACCCTTGGCAAGCTGGCAAAGAAGATGGGTTCGGAAACGGCATTTTCTGCAAGTGAGTGTGCCGAAGCACTGAACTACCTCGCTCTTGCCGGATATGATACACAGGAAATGTGCGATACCTTGCCAACAGTACTTAACCTTGCGGCGGCTGGTGATATTGAACTGGCATCTGCATCGGATATGGTTACCGATGCAATGTCTGCTCTTGGTATGGGAGTCAGTGAAGCCGGAACGATGGTAGACCAGATGGCAAAGACCGCATCTACTACCAACACCTCTGTTGCACAGCTTGGAGAAGGTATTCTTACCATTGGTGCGACTGCAAAGTCTGTCAAGGGCGGAACAGCGGAACTGAACACGGCTCTTGGTATTCTTGCCAATAATGGTGTCAAAGGAGCAGAGGGCGGTACCCATCTTCGTAATATTATTCTTTCCCTGCAGAACCCTACGGATAAAGCGGCGGCAAGCATGAAATCTCTTGGTGTGGATGTTTATGATTCACAGGGCAATATGCGTTCCATGAACGATATTTTGGGTGACCTCAATAAGAGCATGGATGGTATGACCTCCGAAGAGAAGTCCAACATCATCAATAACATTTTTAATAAGACCGACCTGTCCTCTGTGAATGCTCTCCTTGCCAACACAGGCGATACTTGGGATGATTTACAGCAGTCCATTACCAACAGTGGCGGTGCGGCACAGCAGATGGCAGACACACAGCTGGATAACCTCCAAGGTCAGCTGACCATCTTAAAATCTGCTCTTGAGGGACTTGCCATTTCCTTTGGTGAGCTCTTAATGCCTGCCATCAAGCAGATTGTCGGCTGGGTGCAGAAGTTCGTAGATTGGCTCAACGGCATGGACGAGGGTACAAAAAAGGTTGTTGTGACCGTGGCTCTTTTGGCAGCAGCACTGGGACCTGTGCTGATTGTGGTTGGAAAGGTTATCTCAGCGGTTGGTACCATTATGACGGTGGTTCCTAAAATTGCAGGAGTCATCAATACAGTAAAAACTGCATTTGCAGCACTAAATTTGACCATGCTTGCTAACCCTATCGTGTTGATTATCGCAGCCATTGCAGCCCTCGTGGCGGCATTCATTTATCTGTGGAATACCAACGAGGACTTCCGTCAATTTTGGATTGACCTTTGGGAGAATATCAAAGAAGTTGCGATTGCAGTATGGAATGCTATCAAGGAGTTTTTCGTAGCAGTCTGGGAGGGAATTAAATCTGTCGCAGAAACCGTGTGGAATGGAATCCGAGATTTCTTTACTGGGTTGTGGGAAGGTATCAAGTCTGTATTTACTACGGCAGTGACAGCCATTTCCACATTCCTCTCCACGGCATGGACTACGATTAAAACCGTGGTGACCACTGTATTCACGGCAATCCAGACGTTCTTCACAACGATATGGGATGGAATCAAGCTGGTATTTCAGACCGTGCTGAATGTAATCAGCACCATTGTTACCACCTATTTTAATATTTATAAGACCATTATCACTACAGTTTTCAATGCGATAAAGACGGTGGTCACCACGGTATGGAATGCCATCAGCACCTTTATTACCACGATTGTTACAGCAATTCAGACCTTCCTTACCACGGCTTGGAATACCATAAAAACTGTGATAACCACAGTGCTGAATGCCATCAAAACGGTATTCACAACAATTTGGAATGCGATTAAAACCGTCATTACCACGGTGGTAAATGGCATTAAAAATACGATTACCACGGTCTGGAACAATATCAAATCTACGGTGACTTCTGTGGTAAATGGTATCAAGACTGCTGTGAGTAATGCCTTTTCAGCCATGTGGAATGGCATCAAAAGCACCATCAGCGGTATCTACAATACCATCAAAGGTGGCTTCGATAACGCAGTCGGTTATATCAAGAACCTTGCATCTTCTGCCTTTAACTGGGGAAAGGATTTAATCATGGGTATTGTTAACGGTATTAAAAGTTGTATCGGTGCCGTGGGTGATGCTGTCAGTGGAGTGGCAAATAAAATCAAGTCCTTCCTGCACTTCTCTGTGCCAGATGAGGGACCACTGACAGATTATGAAACTTGGATGCCAGACTTCATGAGCGGACTGGCAAAGGGCATCGAAAAGAGCAAGGGCATGGTGGCAAGCGCAATGGATGGAGTGGCGGCTGATATGGTGGTCAATCCGAAAATCAGCACGGCAGACACCAGCGGTATCTTAGGCGGAATGTCTGCTGGAGATACCATTGCAGGCATTACCACAGCGATTACAGAAGCACTTGCAGGTGTTGGGGTTCAAGGTGGCGATATCGTTATTCCTGTCTACCTTGGCGGCACCATGCTTGATGAGGTGGTAGTCAATGCACAGCAGAGAACCAATCTAAGAAGCGGAGGGAGATAAATGGCATTTATACAATATTTGAAGTTCAATGGCACACCACTCCCTCTGCCGGATTCCTATGATCTGGACTTGACGGATGTGGAAGCAGACTCCGGCGGAGAAACAGAGGCCGGAACAACTCAGCGTGATGTAGTTCGTGCCGGGGTGGTCACGATAGGAGTGTCCTTCTCGGTCAGTGCCGCATGGCTGAAACGGCTGACGGTATATTCCAAACAGCCGAAGATAGCCGTGCAGTATTTTGATACAGAGGATTTGGCACTGAAAGAAACTGAAATGTACATTACAGGCTACAAGGCGAAGCTCTATAAGGACACTTCGTATAAAGGTCTGTGGTCGGTGTCATTTACGCTTAATGAATTTTAGGAGGTGGTGTCTGTGTATCCTGTATCTGGGGCATTTATGGATGCAATCGAAAGCAACACAAGAAAATATTACTGGACAGGCACCATTGTCACAAAGAATAAAAAAGAGTATGCCTTTGGCAATGAGGACATTGTTAAGGGCAGTGGATATATCACAAGGCAGTGCTGTGGCAGTAATGAAATAGAACTTGGTACGGTTTATGCGGCAGAGATGGGCATTACCCTATTTTCGGATATTGACCGCTACACTCTGGATGAGGCTGAAGTCAGGATATATTTCCACCTTGTTCTTCCAGACGGCACGGAAGAAACCATACCAATGGGTGTTTTTGAGGTCAGCGAAGCAAACCGCCACATTAAAACACTGGAACTGAAAGCCTACGATTATATGCTCCGCTTTGAGAAAGCACTCAAGCTGTCGGCATCCGGCGGCACGACATATAGTTTTCTACTGATGGCAAGCACCGAATGCAATGTGGAACTTGCCCAGACCAAGGCTGAAATTGAAGCCCTGATGAACGGTAAGGAAACACTGGGCATCTATTCCGACAATGATATGGAAAGCTACCGTGACCTCATTTTCTATGTGGCACAGGTGCTTGGCTGTGTCTGTCAGATAAATCGTGAAGGAAAGCTGGAACTGATACCTTACGGCATTTCTCCTGTGGCAGAGGTAACCAGTAGGCACCGCTATGACAGCAGCTATTCTGATTTTGTCACGAGATACACCGCAGTATCCTCTACAAATCTTATCACAGAGGAATCGGAGTATTATGCTCTTGACCCGGATGATGCTTTGACCTTAAATCTTGGTGTAAATCCGCTTTTGCAATTTGGTCTGAAAACCACAAGAGCAAGGCTCATAACCAATATTCTAAATGCCATCGCTGTAGTGGATTATGTCCCCCTTGACAGCACCACCATCGGCAATCCGGCATTTGACCCTATGGATATTCTGCGGTTCTCCGGCGGCCATGCTGATGAGAAACAGCTGTCCTGCATTACGAGCATTACCTATAAAATCGGCGGCAAGCACAGCCTAAAATGTGTGGGTAAAAATCCAAAGCTGGCGGCGGCAAAAAGCAAGAATGACAAGAATATCACGGGACTGCTCAATCAGATTGAAGCAGGAAAAATCGTAGTATATAACTTCGTCAACGCTTCGCCTTTTACCATCGGCAGTTCCAATACGGAAATCATGGCGATTGCCTTTACCTCAAAGGAAGAAACCACGGCTACCTTTCTGGCAGAAATACTGTTTGAAGTCAGCAACGATGAGGTTATTGAAACGGTCAGCGGAACTGTGACGGAAGATAGCGAAAATGAAGCGGGAGAAACGGTTCCTATTACCAAAGAGGTGTCCTTCACTTACCCCAAAATTGGGGAGAGTGAATTGACTGTTACCTACAAAATGAATGATGAAGAGGTCAAAACTTTCTATCCGAAAAAGACCTGCATCAACGGAAAACACATTTTGACGCTGTTCCTCCCTATCACACAGGTTATTGCTAACAGCGAAAACACGCTGTCGGTGTTCTTTAAGATGAGTGGCGGAACGCTTACCATTGGAGAATCACAAATCCGTGCAACCATCAGCGGACAGGGACTTGTAGCAGGTATCGGTGATTGGAACGGACGCATCAGTATTTCCGAGACCATTGACCGTATTCCGATTGCACAGACCGCATTCGGCTATGATGCCTTTACGGATACTGCTGCGGCTATCTTCCCAAGATTGGTGCTTCGTCCGATTACACAGCCACTGACACGCATTCCAATTACGGAAAGCGAGTTTAGTTACCATCGCCTGAACGAGCGTGTGACAGCCGTGGAGGTTATCAAGACCTTCACTATGGATAAGGACTTCCCACCGCATTATGACCAGACCGTGGTTGAGGTTAATGAGGATGGTGCGTTCTGTATGATAAGCGATTATGTATTTGTATCCTCTGTTGAGGAAATCAATGCCGGACAGATGCAGCATTTGACGGTAAACACAGAGCCGTTTGAGCGAGTGGAGAAAATGGAGGTGACGATGTGCTGATAGATGCATCAAAATATATCTGGTCGAAGTGGCAGCAGCCTGTATTCACGGACAATGATTCGTGGGGCGAGGTTTCTGCCGCTTCTGTGCATCAAGTGGCGGGTGCGGATTATTCCCCATTCCGTGCTTTGGATGCAAATGGGGATACCCACTGGGAGGGTGCGGAAGGTGTGACGGATGTGCAGTTTTTATGGATATTTGCACAGCCACTTAAAATTTACCGCATTGAGCTGGTCAATAAGCCGACCGGAAATATTCATATCACAAAATCCGTAGAAGTCTATGCGGATGAAGAAATGACAGAGCCGTTGCTTACAGGTGAGTTTCCGCAGGAATCCAAGAGCCGATGCGATATGGAGCCGGTACAGCCATTCTCCTGTGACCGCATTATCCTAAAACTTACGGCAGATGCAGAAACGGGAGTAAAGTATGTGGGTCTGTCTGAAATACGCATTGTTGCAGAAGTCGGGCAGGAGAAAACAATCCTGCTCCCATTCCTGAACACGGCAGAAAATATGGAAACCATCAGCAACGGCTACAACGACGACAGCACCTTCAGCACAGAGGGTCTGGACGGATTTATGTTCAATGGCATCGCCGCCAATCCGCTGTATATCTCAAGCAATCATTGGATCGGGTTTGGCACAGGAGCAGAACAGCTTCGTATCCTGCGAAGGGACGGCTGCTCCACTGCAATCTACCGACAGCTGGGAGAAACTACAAACGGACTGCAATTTCTAAAAATCCGCTTTGAGGGGTACACAGCTTACAACAATCGTGTGGAAGCTACCCGTCTGATATTTGAATTATTCCTGCTGTCTAATAACGATATGTTCCTCAATGTGATTCAGACTCCGACCAATGCTGGGTATCTTGGAACATCGGATTTGATATGCGGCGGTACAACCATAGCACTGAATCTTGCTGATGGCAGCGGAGCCGGTACGCAGGTCAGCTTTTATCATCAGGATGAGGGCGGCCGCACTTGGAATATTGTGTATGCCATGTATGAGGAAACAGATACCTATTCCTTTGCCTATCTCTTACGGCAGGCAGATGCTTTTTATACTTACGCAGACAGAACCCTGCAGGAGGTGTCCATTGAAAATATGACAGCGGCGATGTTCTTAAAATATGGATTTGAAGAGATACCGCCCACAGAAATTTTGACACCAATCGACAATATGCAGATGTATCTGTGGAAAGCCGGAGGAACGGAACAGCTGCTGAAAGCAAATGTAAAAGCCTATCCGTATCCACAGGTGCTGGAAGCCGTGGCGGATATGAGCCACATTTCGATTCTCGGCATCAAGATGATGACAGCGGAGTATTCCGGAGATGTCACGGTGTCGATTTCTGTCGATAACGGTCAGACCTACACGGAGGATATGGTGTTGGGCGAATGGCTGAATACCGATGTGGAGGAACTTTATAACAGCTTGAGCGAGGAAAAGCGATTATTTCTGCGGTTTACACTTCATGATAATGCAGCTATTTCACGCTTTAAGATTACCTACATCAATTAAAGGAGGGAACGCAAATGCTGAAAGGCAAAATGAAAATAGAAATGACAGATGTTCATACAGGCGAAACGGAAACCGTGTTGGAAGAAAATATGGTGACCAATGCACTGGCAAATATCTTCAAGCCGATGGGACTGGATAAATCTCCTGCAAAGCTGATAAACGGCATGAATCCGTATTACCAGTCGGTGCTGGGAGGACTTTTGCTGTTTGATTCAGAGATTGAGGAAAATGCGGATAATGTCTACCCACCGTCCAATGTCAATCTCATCGGCTGTGCATCCTACGGTGTGCAGAACAATACCACAGGAACGCTCCGTGGCGGTTTCAACCAGACAGAGAGCGAACTGAATATGACCGACCGCTATATGAAATATGTGTATGATTTTACTACCTCGCAGGCGAATGGAACCATTGCCTGTGTCTGCCTGACCCATAAGAATGGCGGGTACACTTCCTACGGCGGCAAGGACGCACCGTTTGGAAGTAACTATGGACTGGGTATGCAGGTTTGTGACGGACATTTGCAATATGTACACAACAACTATACGGGTGCAACAACGGGAGATAAATATTCTGGAATAAGCATTGGTACGACAGAAGCAATGTTCCTCATCAACATGGCAGAGGATGCTGTGTACTATTTTCGAATTGACAACTCCACGAAAATCACGATTACAAAACGCAGAGCCTATATGAAATCGGTGTCGGTACTGGAAAATCCGTATTCCAAGAAGCCGCTCATGGATTCTTTTGAACTGGATGAACTCAAAACAGAACTGCCAACCAATTATATTTCTTACAATTTTGACCCTGCCGACAACTGCCTGTATATCATAAATAGTGCAGCCTACTATCTTGAAGCAAACGGTACTTTTTATATTACAAAGGTCAATTTCTCCACTTGGAAGGTTACACAGTACACTATGACGAATACCACATCAGAGAGAATTAATCTCAACGGTATGCGTTCTTCCTACTGCCACAGGGGATATATTCTTTTCCGTGGCTATAACAATTCCAATCATATCTACAAGATGGAGATTGGCAATTCAGCAAATGTGGAGCTGCTGAAACTTGTGAATCTTACAAGTATTACAGGATCGTTTGCAATGGGCATCAATGGCAGAGTTTATATTGAGGGTTATGGCAGCAGTACCTATTATTTGTATGTCATCAATCTTGATACCAATGAAATCCTAAAGGTGGAGGCATCCCGCATTATCGGCGGAAGTAATTATCCCTGCTACACCCCGGTGCTGAATGAACCGATGCTGTGGTATGCAAGTTACGGCAGCTGGTCAACCATCGGATATTTTATCATGTCTAACTATCTTGCCACAATCAATAACCTGTCTGAGCCTGTGACGAAAACGGCGGATAAGACCATGAAGGTCACTTATATCATTCAGGAGCAATAACAACTTAATACTTGGAAATGAGGACTATCCAACTTTGGACAGTCCTTTTTTCATACAAAAAAATGAAAGAGAGGAATTTCAAATGAAAGAATTCTGGAACACGATTCAACTTATTTTTGCAGCCATCGGAGGGTGGCTCGGCTACTTCCTAGGCGGCTGTGACGGCCTGCTCTATGCACTGCTCGCCTTTGTGGTAGTGGACTATATCACAGGAGTGATGTGTGCCATCGAAGACCATAGCTTATCCAGCGAGGTAGGCTTTAAGGGCATCTGCCGCAAGGTACTTATTTTTGCATTGGTAGGCATCGCCAACATCCTTGATGTGCAGGTCGTTGGAAGCGGAAGTGTACTGCGTACCGCTATTATCTTCTTCTACATCTCCAATGAAGGAGTATCCCTACTGGAAAATGCAGGACACCTTGGTCTGCCAATCCCGACAAAACTCAAAGACATTTTAGCACAGCTCCATGACAGAGCAGAAAGCGAGGGCAAATAATATGGCTTATACAAACAGTTCTTTAGTATCTTACACAGGGTTAAGTCCTAATCATTCCGGGCAGAGAACCCATTCCATTGACCGCATTACACCTCACTGTGTGGTGGGTCAGTTATCCGCAGAAACCATCTGTGCCTGTTTCCCGGCAGGCCGTGATGCAAGCTGCAATTACGGTATCGGCACAGACGGCAGAGTGTCTTTGTGCGTGGAGGAGAAGAACCGCTCTTGGTGTACCTCCAGCAATGCCAATGACCAGAGAGCCATTACCATCGAGTGTGCCAGTGATAAAACAGAGCCGTATACTATGAACAGTGCGGTGTATGCAACGCTCGTGAAGCTCTGCACCGATATTTGTAAGCGTAATGGCAAAAGTAAACTACTGTGGTTTGCAGATAAGGACAAGTCCTTGAATTACAATCTAAAGTCTGATGAGATGGTAATTACCGTGCATCGTTGGTTTGCCAATAAAAGCTGTCCGGGTGATTGGCTGTATGCAAGGCTTGGCGATTTAGCAGAAAAGGTAACGGCGGCTCTTGGTGGTACAGCACAGACCCCATCAGCGGATACTTCTGTTTGGTACCGTGTGCGTAAGACTTGGTCAGACAGCAAGAGTCAGATTGGTGCTTACCACAGCCTTTCCAATGCGAAAGCCTGTGCAGATAAGAATGCAGGATATTCGGTATTTGATGAATCAGGCAAGGCAATCTATCCAAATGCGGCTGCATCTCCATCGGCTGTGCCTTTCATGGTGCGTGTGTCCATTTCTGACCTCAATATCCGTAAAGGTCCCGGCACGAACTATGCCAGAACGCAGTACATCCCGGTGGGTACATACACCATCGTGGAGGAAGCTGACGGACAGGGTGCTTCCAAATGGGGACGCTTGAAAAGCGGTGCTGGTTGGATTTCACTGGATTACTGCACTAAGGTTTAACTGAATATGTTGTGAATTGATAATGCCTGCCTTGGAGTGAAATCCTTGGCAGGCATTATTTTTTTGCAACAACAGGAACAAGTGCAACGGAATCCCCTATAAATGCTTACGCGCATACAAGCCCCTATCTACCTATTATTGTTCTGTTTTTATATATAGGTATAGTTGTTACACTTGTTCTTGTTGCATATTCGTTTTATGAAAATAATATAATTTCAAGAATACCCTCAAGTTTATCTTCTTGCCGTGGCTAAGAAGTAGGAGGTGTTTTGAAATGACGGAAGAACAAAGAAATCGGATTGTATCCGCGAGAAAAAACGGCATGGGATACGCAAAAATTGCAGCTGAAATCGGGATGACAAAGAATGCTGTAGCTGCCTTTTGCCGAAGAAATGCTCTGACAGGGAATCTTTCTGTCAGTGAAGATAAAAGGGATTTGTGCCGTGAGTGTGGGAAACCACTTGTTCAGGAAGATGGAATGAAAACAAGAGTATTCTGTTCCTCGGATTGTAAAACAAAATGGTGGAGAGAGCATCCTGAAAAGATGAACCATAAAGCTACTTATCAATTTGTGTGTGCCGCTTGTGGCAGACCATTTGAAGCCTACGGAAATTCCAAAAGAAAATACTGCTCTCACAGCTGTTATATCAATGCAAGGTTCAAAGGCGGTGGCGGCCATGAATGAAAAACAGTTAGAGGCAGAGCAGCAATACTATCTTGCCATATCGGTTGCAAAATCTATGTTCCAGAGTGGCATCATCTCTGCCGAAGTATTAGCCATAATTGATACAAAATTACTCGAAAAATGGCAGCCTATTTCTGCTATATTATTGTCGGATAATCCGTTGACTTTATAGCCTTTTAGAGTGATGTATAGTAACGGAAAGGAGTGGTTTTATGGCGAAAATACGAAAAATCGAACCACAAATGCCGTTAGTCAAAAAGCGTCAGAGAGTCGCTGCATACGCCCGTGTTTCAAGGGATACAGAGCGTCTTATGCATTCGGTTTCTGCACAAATCAGTTATTACAGTAATCTGATTCAACATCATCCCGATTGGGAGTATGCCGGAGTATATGCGGACACAGGCATCAGCGGAACGGGCATCAAGGAACGAGATGAATTTCAAAGAATGCTTGCCGACTGCGAAAACGGCAAAATCGATATTATTCTGACCAAGAGCATTTCCCGTTTTGCGAGAAACACGGTAGACCTTCTGGCTACGGTAAGGCATCTGAAAGCAATCGGAGTGGAGGTCAGATTTGAAAAGGAGCAAATCAATTCCTTTTCCGGGGACGGAGAATTGATGCTTTCTATCCTTGCATCCTTTGCACAGGAAGAGAGCCGTTCCATATCGGAGAACTGCAAATGGGGTATCAGAAAAAGGTTTCAGTCCGGGGAGATTGGTGCTGCAAACAAGCATATTCTCGGCTACCAATACGATGAAGATTTAAAGCAGTATGTGGTTATTCCAGAAGAAGCAGAGATTGTAAAAAGAATGTTCAGGCTTTATTTGGAGAAGGTATCCCTTCGTGCCATCTGCGATGAACTAAATGATATGGGCTACAGAACCATAAACGGTATGCTGTTTCAGGAGGCAGCCATTAACAGCCTATTGCATAATGAGATTTATGCCGGGGATATCAGACGGCAGAAATGCTACATAGCAGATCCAATCAACAAAACAAAGGTAAAGAACCAAGGCGAGCTGTCTCAGTATTATATGGCGGATTGCCACGAGGCTATCATTGACCGTGAAACTTACGCATTGGTGCTACAGGAATTTGAAAGACGGACTGCAATGCTCAATCCCACCTATTGCTTTACAGGCAAAATCGTGTGTGGGATGTGTGGCAGTCCGTACACAAGGAAGAAAAGCAAGGTTAAAGGAAAGACCTATGTGCATTGGATTTGCAGAGCGAAAAAGGAAGTAGGCAGAACCTGCAAAAATCATAATTTTTCTGAGATTAATTTAAAAAAGATAAGTGTAGAGATTTTGGAATTGGAAGAATTCGATGAGGATATTTTTACACAGCAGATTGAGAAAATCACAGTGCTTGCAGACGGTAGCCTTGCATTCAAATTTTACGAAGGGAGAACGAAAGTATGGCAAAAAGCGTAACGACAATACCTGCTACCATCAGCAAGTATACGGCAAAGCCAATCAACTCAAAAAAGAAACGCAGAGTGGCAGGATATGCCCGTGTCAGCACGGACATGGAAGACCAACAAACAAGCTACGCTGCCCAGTGCGATTATTACACCAACTACATTCAGAGCCGTGAGGACTGGGAGTTTGTATCCCTGTATTCGGACGAAGGAATCAGTGCAACATCAACAACACATCGTGATGGTTTCAATCGAATGATAGCGGATGCACTTGCTGGAAAGATAGACCTTATCATAACAAAATCTGTCAGCCGATTTGCACGAAACACGGTAGACAGCCTTTCTACCATAAGAAAATTAAAGGAAAACGGCACGGAATGTTACTTTGAAAAAGAAAATATTTGGACTTTTGACAGCAAAGGCGAATTGCTGATTACTATCATGAGTTCACTGGCACAGGAAGAAAGCCGCAGCATTTCCGAGAACTGCACATGGGGCATGAGAAAGCGATTTGCAGATGGAAAGGTCAGCGTTCCGTTCGGCAGGTTCCTTGGCTATGACCGTGGCGAGAATGGCAACCTTGTAGTCAATGAGGAACAGGCGAAGATTGTCCGTAAAATATACGGATTGTTTTTGCAAGGAAAATCTCCCTATGTCATTGCCAAACATCTGACGGCAGAGGGCATTCCTACCCCCGGCGGCAAAAAGGTATGGGGCAAGGCAGTGGTGCAGAGCATTCTCACCAATGAGAAATACAAGGGCGATGCATTATTGCAGAAGGTCTATACCACAGATTTTTTAACCAAAAAGAAAAAGCCGAACGAGGGAGAAGTTCCCCAGTATTATGTGGAAGGCAATCATGAAGCCATTATCGAGCCATCCGTTTTTGACACGGTGCAGGTGATGATGCAGTCTCGTGTTCCCGGCAAGAACAGAGCCAGCTCGGTCAGCATTTTCTCAAGCAGAATAAAATGTGGGTGCTGCGGTTCATGGTACGGTTCAAAGGTATGGCACTCCAACGATAAATACCGAAAGGTTATATGGCAGTGCAATCATAAATTCAAAGACGGCTGCAATACCCCACACTTCGATGAGAACACCATAAAGGAAATGTTCATCAAAGCCATGAACATTCTTGCAGGACAGCGAGATGGCATCATCGGTGCATACGAGGAAATCGAACAGACTGCCTTTGACACCACGAACTTGGAAAGCCGTCAAAAAGAGTTGCAGGCTGAAATGAATGTTGTGGTGGAACTTATCGAGCATAGCATTGCGGACAACGCACGAGTGGCACAGAATCAGGATGATTATGAAAATCACTACAATTCGCTGACAGAGCGATTTGATACAGCCAAGGGCGAGTTGGAGAAAATCGGGCAGTCCATTTTGGAAAAACAGGCACAGCGAGAAATGATGAAAAAATTTATCACGGAAGTAAAAGCCATGCCGGACATCATCAGCATTTTTGACGAGGACAGCTGGTGTGCCTTGGTGGATTATGTGACAATCAACAGCACCACCGATGTGGTATTCACAATGAAAAACGGATTGGAAATCAGAATATAAGGCTGATAGCAGATACGGCACTCCGCAGAAAATGCGGGGTGTTTTTCTGCTTTTTTGAACCTTTTAACTTTCCCCTCTGAAAATGTATACCCCCAAGGGGCAAAGTCAAAAAGTATGTGGCAAAGTTAAAAAGTGCAAGGCAAAGTCAAAAGGTTTAAGGGCAAAGTTACATTGTATCAAAGACGGCTTTTAGATAGATGAAGGTATTTCCGGCACAAATACAAAAAAGCGTAAAGAGTTTAACCGGATGATAGCCTGTGCCCAAAATGGGGAAATGGACTTGATCATTACGAAGGAAATTTCCCGTTTTGCGAGAAATACTCTTGATAGTATCTATTATACCCGTGATCTGAAAAAGCACGGTGTCGGCGTTATCTTTATGAATGATAACATCAATACGATGGACGGCGATGCAGAATTACGGCTTGCTATTATGTCTTCGATTGCGCAGGAGGAAAGCCGCAGAACCTCGGAGCGTGTTAAGTGGGGACAAAAACGTCAAATGGAGCAGGGCGTTGTTTTTGGCAGAAGTATGCTTGGCTATGATGTAAGGGATGGCAATATGTATATCAACGAGGAGGGCGCAAAAATTGTCCGAAGGATCTTCCATAAGTTTGTGGATGAAAGGAAGGGAACGCGCGTCATCGCCCGTGAACTTCTTGAGGAAGACATTCGTCCAATGAGAGTGAAGGAATGGCAGAATACTGTTATTTTGCGAATTATCCGCAATGAAAAATACTGTGGTGATTTGGTGCAGAAGAAGACCTACACGCCAGATTTTTTGTCGCACGAAAAGAAATACAACAGGGGGCAGGAAGAATTTGTGATATTAAAAAACCATCATGAGCCGATTATATCCCGAGATCTGTTTGAAGAGGCAAACCGTATTTTAGATGAAAAATCACTCTCGCAGGAAGGAAAAGCAAAGCACAGCAATCGCTATCCGTTCTCTGGAAAAATCAAATGTGGCAGATGCGGGGCGAGCTATGTGGCGCGATATAAAACTCGAAAAGACGGAAGTCGTTATCAGGCGTGGCGCTGCTTTGAAGGCGTGAAGCACGGCAGTCCTCATATTGATAAGGAGGGAAAACAGGTGGGCTGTCCTGGCGAAAGCATCCGCAATGAAGAAGTGGTCTATCTCATGTACCTTGTTTACAGACGATTAAAGTATGACCGCAGGAAAATCGCAGATCATTTAATCGGCACAATAAATGCCGTTCTTTCTATGGATGCGGAAGGGGATGCGGCAGGAACTGATTCAGCGGATTCTTCGGAGAGGGACGAAATCGAAAATGTTGTGAATGAGCTTATTAACGGCATCCAATATGAAGATGAATTTTACACGCAGCTGCTTGATAAAATGGTAATAAATGATAGAGATAATATGGATGTATATTTGAATATGCTGCCTCTAAAATGGAGTTATCGGTCCATTTCCGGGGCTTCACTACCGACATCGTTGAGTACGGCGGTCGCCTCTTTATAAGGCATGGCGAACCGCTGCGACAGATATCGCATGGCGGCGCCGCTCTCCCCGTCTGGACCACCGTACTGGGTGGCGATTGCCTGCGCCAGTGCGGCGTTGGTCTCTGCTATCTTTACGGGATACTGCAATCTTTTTTCATAATTCCACATAGACTAACATCCTCCTTCTTGCCATGGCCATGGTTCATTGATCCAGTTCCACCTGTCGGAGCAGGAGGACATCATTGTGTCGATGGTCAGTGCACCGTAGAGAGAGGCGTACTCACGCATCGCCTGGTTGTAGAGCTTATTTTTCTCGTGAAAATAAGCCAGGGCGTTGACATCGCAGGGGTGGGTGTCCAGATAGAGCTGGACGTCATACACAGCGAATCCGAGAGCTGTGATTTCCATTAACAGGGCGTGTTTGTTCGGTGCACTCATGATCGGCAGTCCCCTTTCCCGGTAAATGGTTTGTCGAGATCCTTCCAGATGGTTCCCCGCTGTAATCCTTTATTCAGATCGTAGGGGACACTCCATTCCTGCCATGGAACATAGGCCATTGCGAGTGCGAGCCCTTCCAGCACGTCGTTGTGGCTGCAGGTACATGGAATTGCCACAGGCGGTGTGGGAGCGTGCGGCTGACAGCGGTTATAGTTGCGCATGTTCGGCGAATAATTTGGCATACTCGTTTTACTCCTTATACAATAATCTGTAATATCATTGTATGGAAAACAGGGGGAAATGTGCAGACTCCGCTATGCGGTGACTTCGTTCCCGCTGGTTCGTCCCTCCAGAAAACACCTTGCGTTCTCCAGGGTGGTGGTACAGATCGCCGTGAGTGCCTCATCGGTGAGAAATCCCTGATGGGAGGTGATGACGACATTGGGAAAGGAGAGGAGTCTTGCCGTGGTAGAATGGGAAAGGATAGCGGAGGAGTAGTCTTCGTAGACGTAGTTTTTCTCCTCCTCGTAGACATCCAGGCCCACCGCAAAAAACTTGTGGGCACGGATGCCCTCCACCAGATCCTCTGTTTTGATCAGGCCTCCGCGGGAGGTGTTGACGAGGATGACGCCGTCTTTCATTTTATGGATGGTCTTGATATTGATCAGGTGGTGGGTGGCGTCGGTCAGCGGGCAGTGGAGTGAGACCAGATCGCTTTGGGCTAACAGCTCGTCCAGCGGAACGTAGGAGGCAAAATCCAGGTCACTGTTGGGATAGACGTCATAGGCCAGCACTCTCATCCCGAAGCCATGGCAGATGCGCGCCATAGCCGCCCCGATCTTTCCAGTACCGATGATTCCGGCAGTTTTCTGGCAGAGCGTCACGCCGGCCAGCCCCTGCAGGCTGAAGTCGTTCTCTCGAACCCGGTTGTAGGCTTTGTGGATACGACGGCAGGCGGTCAGGGTAAGTGCCATCGCGTGCTCGGCGACAGCCTCGGGAGAGTAGCCAGGCACGCGCATCACGGTGATTTTGTATTCAGCGGCGGCGTTCAGGTCCACCTGATTGAAGCCGGCGCAGCGGAGCAGGAGAAGATGGATATCCAGTCCGGCCATCCGCTGCAATACTTCGCGGTGGATTTCTGCATTGACAAATGCGCAGACTGCGTCACAGCCTGCGGCGAGGGACACGGTCTGTTTTTCCAGTTCAGCATGGGCAAATTCGATTTCGATGCCCGGATATTCGGGCAGGTATTTTTCGAAATAAATCTGGTCGTATTCTTTGGTGCCATAAAATAATATTTTCATAGATGAAATCCTCCGTTTGATTTAGAAGTTGATCAGAAGGGTTCGTGTTACCGGTTAAGGCAGCAAGTGCCCCTGATACTATCTTATTATAAAGAGATGTTTTAAATTTCATAGGGGTCCGGTACATTTTATGGAAAAAGTAGTTTACAAGACACCGAATTTTTAATATAATACATTACATCGGGGTATGGCTCAGTTTGGTTAGAGCGCACGGCTGGGGGCCGTGAGGTCGCAGGTTCGAATCCTGTTACCCCGACTCAGAGAGTCCGGTGGTTACCGGGCTCTTTTCAATTCTTTACACAGAACTTGTGGAGATGTATAATTAATGAGGCATAACGCAGAAATGTGGGGGATTTATACATATGGATGAAAAAATATTACAGAAGCTAGTGGAAGAATACGAAGCCAGACTTGAAAAATATCATCGGTTCCTTGAACTTTATCCGAGATTGATCAGATCCGGCTTTATTGCGATATTTACGATACCGCTGTTTTTTATGATCCTGCTGTTCAGCGTGGAGGCAAAACTGGTCTGCCTGACGTGCTGGATTATTTCGATTATTCTTATCGCGGGGTACCTGATCACTGTGGAATACATTTACTATCATTATAAGGATTATTTTGAGGACATGGAAACGGTGATGAGTGCAGAGGAAGAGACCGGCGAGGAAGAGGTCGGTGAGGAAGAGCAGGAGGGGGAGCAGGATGAAACAGATATTTAAGATATACCGGAGAGATTTTAAGAGATTATCACAAAATGTAGTCGCGCTGGTGGTGGCGGTTGGAATCTGTGTACTTCCGGCACTTTATGCGTGGTTTAATATTGCGGCAAACTGGGACCCGTATGGAAATACGGGCGAGATAGTCGTGGCGGTTGCAAACAATGACAAGGGCTGTGCGGTGGATGGCGTGCAGTATGAGATCGGATCGAAAATTGTGGAAAACCTGAAGGGCAACCGGCAGATCGGCTGGACATTTATGAGCAGGGAAAAGGCTGTGGAGGGAGTAAAGAGCGGGAAGTACTATGCGGCGATCGTGATCCCGGAGAATTTCAGCGAGGCCATGTCAAGCATTTTGGGAGATAAACTGGAGAGCCCGAAGCTGGAGTACTATATCAATGAGAAGAAGAACGCCATTGCTCCGAAGATCACGGACAAAGGAGCAACCACGATCCAGCAGCAGGTCAACACAGAGTTCATCAGTGTGGCGACGGAGACTGTGGCCAATGTGCTGAATGTGACATCTGCACAGCTTGAGGGCAGCGGTGTCACTATCGTGGATAAACTGATTGCAAATCTGCGGGCTGTCTCCTCGGATTTGAGTCAATATGAGGCAGCGATCAAAGCATTTCAGGATGTGACGGACAGTGTGGTCCAGTTGACGAAGACGGCACAGCTGACGATTCCGGACGTTTCTGCCGTGCTCAGCCAGGGCAATCAGCTCACGGCAAATTCCGCGGGGGTGCTGGAATCGTCGAGAAATACAGCGGGAACCATTGGAAGTACAATGGGAAATGTGATGAGTACGACGGTGAGTACTTTTGACAATGTGTCATCACTGACAAACAGCGCACTGCAGAATCTGGAGACGGATGCGGCTTTTGCAGCAAATCAGCTGGGAAGTGCAGGATGGATCTGTGACGAGGTGATTGGAAAAAATGATGAAGTGTACGGAAAACTCGAGACACTGCGGGGGGAACTGCTCACCATTCTTCCAGACGATGCGGAAAGCGTGAGGCTGATAGACGGCATGATGACAAAAGTGGCGGAGGCCACAGAGCACCAGAATAATCTAAAGGATTCCATCAACCAGGCAGTCAGTCAGATCAATAGCTCGACGGCGGTGGCAGAGGATACAAGAAAGCAGATCTCAGCCGGCATAGACCAGAGCAAAGCAGATATCAGCGGCGTGAGAGCATCTTTCGAGACAGAGGTGCAGCCGAATATGAACACACTTTTAGATAACATTGCGACAACAACGGCCAATGTATCCGGACTTCTGACGGCGACGCAGGGCAGCCTCGGGAATCTGGACGAGATATTCAACGGAGTGAACGGAGCACTCGCCTCCGGCAAGTCGGCGCTGGAAAACACCCGATCCGTTATCACGCAGACACAGGACAGGCTGAATAACATCATCAGTCAAGTGCAGTCGGTGGGGCAGGACGAACAATTGAACAAGCTGATCGAACTGCTGAAGAACGACCCGCAGCTGACCGGAGAGTTTATGTCTTCCCCAGTGAAGCTGGATACGACACAGTTTTATGAGATTGAGAATTATGGATCAGCCATGGCACCGTTTTATTCTATTCTGGCAATCTGGGTCGGCGCAATCGTACTGGTGGCGATTCTGAAGGTGGAGGTGGATGAGGATGACGAGATTCGGAAGGTGCGTCCGACCGTTTCCTATCTGGGCAGGTCTCTCACGTTTCTGACGTTTGGACTGGTGCAGGCTACGATCATCGCGCTGGGGGATTTGTTCTATTTAAAGATACAGTGCACGAATATGGGACTGTTTCTGGTCGGGGCATGGATTTCCAGCTTTGTGTTCGTCAATATTGTTTACGCGCTGACGGTTTCTTTCGGCGATATAGGCAAGGCGGTCAGCGTTATCATCCTCGTATTGCAGATTGGCGGTTCTGGTGGAACGTTCCCAATCGAGGTGACGCCGCCGTTTTTCAGAGCTATCTATCCATGGCTGCCGTTTACTTATGCAATCAACGCTCTGCGCGAGTGTGTGGGCGGTGTATATAAGAATGCATTCTGGCTGGATGTGGGAAGGCTGCTTCTCTTTGTTCCGGCAGCACTTCTTCTGGGACTGGTTTTGCGCAGACCACTGATCAAACTGACAGCATTTTTCGAGAGACGTCTGAAGGATTCGAAACTGATGTAAGGGAGACTGGGCCGGAACAAAAGTTGAAAAACGAGATGTCGTGAAAAACAGGTTGTTTTTCACGGGACATCGGGGTATACTAATTAAATAAAAAACTATGATTCAGAACAACAGACCAAGGAGGTGTCTCCCGCGCAGACGGTTACAACGTGTGCGTCTGTTGTTCTGAATCATTTCAGGATATGCTATTATCCGGCGGGAGCCGGACAGTGATTCCTTGCAACATAAACTAGGTCAGATTGACAAAGGAGAAGTATAATATGTGTGGTTTTGTAGGATATGTAGGACAGGTCGAGAACAGAGAGAAGGTACTGGTGAACATGATGAACACCATCGTTCACCGCGGACCGGACAGTGAGGGGAGATTTGTGGATGACACTGCGGCGTTGGGATTCCGTCGTCTGAGTATCATCGATTTGTCGGAGGCCGGTTCCCAGCCCCTTTATAATGAAGACAATTCCAAGGTGCTGGTGTTCAACGGTGAGATTTACAACTATCAGGAACTGAGAAAAGAGCTGGTGGCTGCAGGGCATATCTTCACGTCCAACACCGATTCCGAGACACTGCTTCATGGATATGAGGAGTGGGGCGAGAAGCTTCTGGCCAGACTGCGCGGAATGTACGCGTTCGTAATCTGGGACAAGAAGACGAAGAAGATGTTTGGTGCGCGGGATATCTTTGGAATCAAGCCGCTGTATTATGCGCATATGAACGATACGCTGATGCTTGCATCGGAGATCAAGGCATTTATGGAGCATCCGAATTTTGTGAAGGAGTTTAACGAGGATGCACTGGGAAACTATCTGTCCTTCCAGTTTGTTCCGACCAACGAGACATTTTTCAAGGGAGTTTTCTGCGTGCAGCCGGGTCATTATTTTACATATGAAGATGGCCAACTGGAAATCAAACGTTATTTTGAACCACATTTCACCGGAAATAATAAAAAATCCTTTGAGGAAGTAGTGGATGATGTGGAGCAGGTGATGAAGGAGTCCGTGGAGATGCACAAGATCAGCGATGTGGAGGTGGCATCTTACCTCTCCAGTGGTGTGGATTCCAGTTATCTGACGTATCTGGGCCAGGTGGATCACACGTTTACCGTCGGGTTTGATGAGGGAAAATACAGTGAGATTCAGGATGCGAAGGAATTTGCGGCGAGCATCAACATGGAGAACGATGCGAAGGTGATCAGCCCGGAGGAGTATTGGGAGAATCTGTCTGACATTCAGTATTATATGGACGAGCCTGTGGCTGATCCGGCGGCAATCGCACTGTACTTTCTGAGCGAAGAAGCTTCGAAGAAGGTGAAGGTTGTGCTGTCGGGTGAGGGCTCTGATGAGCTTTTCGGCGGATACAATATCTACTGCGAACCGTTGGAGCACACCCGGTTCAATATAATCCCGATGCCAGTCAGAAGAGCGCTGGGAAGATTTGCGGAAAACCACATGAAGGTGGGGACCAAGGGACGCGGATTTCTGATGCGTCACGGCAAGACTCTGGAGGAGCGTTACTTTGCCAATGCCACCAACATCTTTACAGAGAAGGAGGCCAACCGTGTGCTGAAGAAGGGCTGTGAGCCGAAGATCCAGCAGGTGACGGCGCCGCTTTATGCGAGAGTGAAGGGCAAGGATCCGGTGACGAAGATGCAGTATCTGGATCTGCACCTGTGGCTGGTACATGACATCCTGATGAAGGGTGACAAGATGGGAATGGCCAATTCCCTTGAGGTGCGTGTTCCTTTCCTGGACAGAGAGGTTCTGAAGCTGGCAGAGACTCTGCCGTTGGACTACAAAGTGCGTGCACCGAAGACAAAGGTGGCACTCCGTGGTGCTGCAGAGAAAGTGATCCGCTCCAAGACAGCGGAGAAGAAGAAGCTGGGATTTCCGATTCCGATCCGCGTATGGCTGAAGGAAGAGAAGTATTATAATATCGTGAAGGAGATGTTCGCCTCCGAGGGAGCAAAGAAGTTCTTTGATACAGAGTATCTGAACCAGCTTCTGGAGGATCACAGGAACGGCGTCAATACCAATGAGAAGACAGATAACAGCCGGAAGATCTGGACCGTTTATATCTTCCTTGTGTGGTATGATCGTTACTTCGGACATGGCAAGCCGGTCCATCCGCAGATGAAGCGAGATGCGGTGGCGAGCACACTGTAACTGAAGCGGGCGTGCATAGAGGGATTGTCGGGGAACAGTATAAGATAAATGTGGGGAGCAAGGATAAGAGGCAGCCGGAGGATCGAAGAAGAGTCTCCGGCAAGGTAATGATTCATGTTGCTTAAAAAGAGTAAGAATTAAGCATGGGGAGACGTGAGTATGAGAAGTAGAACCGTACAGCCGGTAAGGCGGTATGAAGAGAAAGTAAAAAAAGAAAAAAAGATTCAGTATTTCGACTATAATCTGTTGGTTGTGATTATTTTCCTGATCTGTTTCGGGCTGGTCATGCTCTACAGCACCAGCGCGTACAGCGCACAGATCGCATTTGGTGACAGTATGCACTACTTCAGCAGGCAGGCCATCATCACAGCACTCAGCTTCGTGGGGATGATTGGTATCTCGCGGGTGGATTACCACTTCTATGCACCGTTTGCAGTGCAGATCTATGGACTTGCATTTCTTCTGATGGCGCTGGTGCAGACTCCGCTGGGAGTTGAGGTAAACGGGGCGAAGCGCTGGCTCCCTCTGCCGCTGGGATTCTCATTCCAGCCATCGGAGGTGGCGAAGATCGCGATCATTCTTTTTATTCCGTATCTGATCTGTCAGATGGGAGAGAAGAAGGCGCGCAGCAGAGACGGAATCCTAAGGCTGCTGGCTTACGGCGGAATTGCGGCGGCAGCAGTATTGTTCCTGACGGAGAATCTGAGCACGGCGATCATCGTAATGTCGATCACGATTATTTTGATTTTTGTCGTTTATCCGGATACCAAGCCCTTTGTGAAGCTGCTGATTGCCGGAGCGATTCTTGTTGGAGCGGCAGTGACATTCTTTTCTGTATATTTTAAAAACAGTGACAACTTCCGGCTCCGCAGAGTTCTGGTATGGCTGCAGCCGGAGGCACACGCAGATGCGGGAGGCTATCAGGTGATGCAGGGGCTGTATGCGATCGGCTCCGGAGGATTTTTCGGAAAAGGCCTGGGTAACAGCACACAGAAGTTGGGGGTGATTCCCGAAGTCCAGAATGATATGATCCTCTCGATTATCTGCGAGGAGCTGGGGGTTTTTGGAGCGATCATTGTGGTGGTGCTGTTTGGGATTCTGATTTATCGGCTGATGTTCATTGCGCGCAACGCGCCGGACCTGTATGGATCTCTGATTGCTACAGGAATCCTGGCACACATTGCACTTCAGGTTACGCTGAATGTTGCAGTTGTAACCAACCTGATTCCTACAACGGGAGTGACACTTCCGTTTATCAGCTATGGAGGCACTTCGATTTTGTTCCTGCTGATAGAGATGGGGATTGCCCTGAGCGTTTCCAGATCAATTAAGCTAAGTGATACATAAATATTTCTTTTCATTGAACAGGAAATATGATATGATTATGTAGTATTTAAAACTACATCTGATAGGAGCGAATATTGCTGCAGATGTTATCAGGAGGAAAAAGATGAACTATAAAGTGGTTACAGACAGCTGCTGCGAGTGGACGGATGAGATGAAAAAAAGCGGTGTGTATGAGAATGCACCGCTGACGATTCAGGTTGACGATAAATATATTGTGGATGACGAGACATTTGATCAGGCCGATTTTCTGAGAATGGTGGCGGAGAGTCCGAACTGCCCGAAGTCTTCCTGTCCATCGCCGGAGCTGTATATGCAGGAGTTCGGTGGAGAGACTGAGCGGGCTTATGCAGTTACACTGTCATCACAGCTGAGCGGCTCTTATAACAGTGCCGTGCTCGGCAGAAATCTCTATGTGGAGGAATGTGGGGAGAAAAATATCCATGTGTTTGATTCACGTTCCGCATCCATCGCCGAGACACTGATTGCGATGGACATCCGCAAGTATGAGGAGCAGGGACTTCCGTTTGAAAAGATCGTGGAGAATGTGGAGGCAGACCGGGACGAACGAAATACGTACTTTGTATTGGAATCACTGGATGCGCTGCGCAAGAACGGGCGTTTGACCGGAATCAAGGCCGTGGTTGCGAGTGCCCTGAACATCAAGCCGGTCATGGGAGCGACAAAAGAGGGAAGCATCATTCAGCTTGGTCAGGCGAGAGGCATAAAAAAAGCGCTGGCGAAGATGGTGGACCACATTGTGAAGGACGCCAAAGATACAGAGGGGAAGATCCTTGCGATTTCACATTGTAACTGTCCAGAGCGGGCGAAGATGGTGGAGAGCATGATCCGTGAGCGGATTCAGGTAAAGTCAAGCTTTATTCTGGATACGGAAGGAATCAGCAGTCTCTATGCAAGTGACGGCGGAATCATCGTCGTACTGTGACACCCGGACAGGAAAATATTTTGACCCCTATGCTATTTTGTGGTATACTGTTCGCGATAGCAATGAGCAGTGCCGACGGCACAGGTCATCAAAATATATACGCGGAAAGGGAAGCAGTATGAGTCAGGAGAAAGTAGAACGTTATAAAGAAGAAAAGGCAAACAGAAAGAAAATTGCCCAAAAGCAGAAATTCATGAATATAGTCAGAAAGACGGTACTGAGTCTTGTGGCACTGGCGCTGGTGGGATGGCTTGGATATTCAGCATATGGTACATACACGGCGAACCAGCCGAGGAGTACAGTGGAGATTAATTACGACGCAATTACAGAGTATATGAGTTCATTATCATAGAAGTACAACATAAAGTGGTTGGCAACAAAATGTATAGCACATTTTGTTGCCACCACTTTTTTTGTGCCGTTTTTTTCGAAAAATCAGACTTTTACGCGATTGTACAAATTTACTAAAACAATAAAAAAGGGTTGAAAAGGGAGATGAAGTGGGTTAGAATGGAGTCAAGTGGTAGGAAGTGGTAGATAGTGGTGTCAAAGTGGAGCGCATCAATAACCTCTTTGAAAGAAGGTGATCCGTATGTTGTTAGGTGAATTTAATCATAGTATTGACGACAAGGGTCGCTTGATTATTCCAGCAAAGTTACGAGAGGAATTGGGAGAGAGTCTTGTGATTTGTAAGGGATTAGAGGGATGTTTATTTGTGTATTCACAGGACGAATGGGAAAGTTTCGTCGACAAGCTGGAGACCTTACCACTGATGAACAAAGCCGCCAGGACTTTTAAGCGTTACTTCTTCGGAAGTGCTTCGGACAGTACCTTTGATAAGCAGGGGAGAGTTCTTATCAAACCGGAACTGAGAGAAGCGGCAGGTCTTGAGAAAGACGTTGTCTTAGTTGGAGTTCAGGATCATGTTGAGATTTGGGACAAGGCTCGCTGGGAAGAAGAAAGCGATGTATCAGAGGAAGATATGGATGCAATTGCAGGCCAGATGGAAGCAATGGGGATTCAGATCTAATTAGAACCAAATGGAGGATGATATGGCATTTGAACACACATCAGTACTACTTGAAGAAACCGTGGATGGGCTGGCGATTAAGCCGGATGGCATCTACGTGGATGGTACACTCGGAGGCGGAGGACATGCTTACCAGGTGTGCAGTCAGCTGAACAGACAGGGGAGATTTATAGGAATAGACCAGGACGCCGATGCCATCAGGGCAGCCGGTGTTCGACTAGGCGACTTCGGGGAGAAAGTAACAATAATCAGGAGCAATTATTGCGAAATGAAGTCGAAGCTCCATGAAATAGGCGTTGACAAAGTCGATGGGATCGTACTTGACCTGGGCGTGTCTTCTTATCAGTTGGACACGGCAGAACGAGGATTTTCTTATCGGGTAGATGCCCCACTGGACATGAGAATGGATCAGAGGCAGGAGATGACTGCAAGGGATATCGTCAATGACTACAGTGAGATGGACCTCTATCGCGTGATCAGGGATTATGGCGAGGACAAGTTCGCGAAGAACATCGCCAAACATATCGTGATAGAGCGCGAGCGGGGGCCCATCGAAACAACGGGACAGTTGATCGAGGTGATCCGGCATTCGATTCCGATGAAGGTACAGAAGACATCGGGACATCCCGCCAAGCGTACATTCCAGGCAATTCGAATCGAATTGAACAGGGAGCTGGATGTACTCAGGGATTCGCTGGATGATATGATCGAGATACTGAATCCGGGCGGAAGAATCTGTATTATTACATTTCATTCGCTGGAGGACAGAATTGTGAAGAGTAGTTTTAGAAAGAACGAAAATCCATGTATCTGTCCGAGTAATTTTCCGACATGTGTGTGCGGAAGGGTTTCAAAAGGGAGAGTAATAACAAGAAAGCCGATACTGCCAAGTGAGGAAGAGTTGTTACATAACAGTCGTTCAAAGAGCGCAAAGCTTCGTATTTTTGAACGGGCTTAGATCACAGGGCGTCCATGGGGAGCATGGACAATGTATGGGCCGATAGAAAGGGTGGTGCAACGTGGCTGCAAGAAGACAGACATCGACGAGAAGACAACAGGATAGTACAGGCAGATCACGCAGACAGACGTATGTCTACGGAAACACAGTGCGCCAGCCGGCAGAAGCACCGAGCCGCCGTGAACCGGCGAGACGGGCGAAACCAGTAAAACCAGTCAGAGAACCGAGCCGTCAGGTCCGGAAAAATCGAAACAGAGCGCTGAGACTGAATCCGGCGTATGTTTCTTTTCTGGCTATTGCTGCATTGTGCGCAGTGTTTGTGTGCGTACAGTATCTGCAGCTGCAGACAACCATTCAGAATCGTTCCGAATCTATCACAACCCTGCAGGAGGAACTGGCAGGCTTGACGGAACAGAACAACACGCAGTATAATGCGGTTCTGGACTCTGTGAATCTGGAGGATATCCGTAACAGAGCCATGAATGAGATGGGAATGGTATATGCATCTCAGGGACAGGTCGTAGAGTATGAGAGTCCAAGCGGCGATTCATTGGAACAGCTGCAGGATATACCGAAAGACGGCATACTTGCGCAGTCCGCCAATACTGCAGATTAACAGGTGAAATAAATATGGCACAAAGAAGAAAAAAAAAGAAATATAGCTTTTTAAAAAGAAAATTTCCAAAAAAAATGCAGGAAAAACTAGCAATATTATTCGTAGGAATTGTGCTAGTTTTTGTTGTTCTTATAGGAAGAATCACATATATCAATGCGTCCAACGGGGACAAATACACGAAAGTGGTCTTGAACCAGCAGGAGTATGACAGCAGGATCATTCCCTTTAAGCGAGGGGATATTGTGGACCGCAACGGCACGAAGATGGCAACCAGCGAACGGGTGTACAATCTGATTCTGGATGTGCAGGAGCTGCTCGCGGAAAAGGATTATCTGGAACCAACGATCAAGGTGCTGGTGGACTGCTTCGGATGCGACGAGGCCGAGGTACGGCAGGAGATTGCCGACAATCCGAAGAGCAGATACAGCAAGATCAAGACCGATGTGTCATACGACAAAAAGATGGAATTTGATAAGATCGATTCGGATAATGAAAAATATCCGGATGTCAAGGGAATCTGGCTGGAGGAGGATTACAACCGCCTTTATCCATACAATTCTACTGCGTCGGACGTGATTGGGTTTTCCACAAGTGACAATCAGGGAACCATCGGAATCGAGAGTTCCTACAACGACATCCTGAACGGGACAGACGGAAGAGAATACGGCTATCTGGATGAGGATTCCTCATTAGAGCGGACGGTGAAAGAAGTGCAGAATGGCAACACGGTGGTGTCCACCATCGATGTGACGCTGCAGAATATTGTGGAGCAGTGCATTTTGGAATTTAACGATGCTCACAAAGGGGAGTACCGCAAGGAGGATCCGGGAAGTACGAACACCGCTGTCATTATCATGGATCCCAACACAGGAGAGATTCTTGCGGAGTCTTCCTATCCGAACTTTGATCTGAACAATCCAAGAGACCTGACCGCGGCGTACTCAAAGGAAAAACTGGACAAGATGACCGATGAGGAGCTGACGGAGGCTTACAATGAAGTGTGGCGCAATTTTGCGGTCAGTGATGCATTTGAACCAGGGTCGACGGCGAAACCATTTACGGTGGCTACGGGACTGGAGACAGGGGCAATCACCGGGGATGAGACTTATAACTGCGGTGGATATCTCCATGTGGGCGATTACGATATCTACTGTCATCTGAGAAGCGGACACGGCGAGCAGACTATAGAGCAGGCAATCGCCAATTCCTGTAATGTGTCTCTGATGGGAATTGCGGAAGCAATCGGCATAGCCGATTTTACAAGATACCAGAAGATATTCGGGTTTGGTCAGTACACCGGAATCGACCTGCCGAGTGAGGCGTCTACGGCGTCGCTGCTGTATACGAAGGATACTATGGAGGTTACCGATCTTGCTACGAACTCCTTCGGACAGAACTTTAATGTAACAATGACACAGATGGTGAGCGCGTTTTCTTCACTGATCAACGGTGGATATTATTACGAGCCTCACATTGTGAAGCAGATAGAGGACGAGGACGGTAATGTGCTGGAGACGAAGGATCCGGTACTGATGAGAAAGACCATTTCCGAGGAGACATCCACGAAGGTGAAAGGATACATGAAAGCCGTAATGGATTACGGAACAGGAAAGAGCGCACAGGTGGAAGGGTATGATATCGGTGCGAAGACCGGAACGGCGGAGAAGATTCCGAGAGATCAGGGCAACTACGTTCTGTCTTATATCGGATATGCACCGCAGGAGAATCCGGAGGTACTGGTCTATGTTGTGATCGACGAGCCAAATGTTCCGGATCAGTCCACCAGTTCTTATGTGCTGGAACTGTCCCAGAAGATCATGGCGCAGGCGTTCCCGTATCTGAATGTTTCGACGATTTCGTCGGATGCGGCAGATACCACGTCGGCTGACGCAGTACAGACTCCGGAAGACAGTACTTACCAGAATTATGATTCGGCCTATACGGAGGATTATTCCAACGCCTCCGGTAACTATGCGGATGACAGCTACACACCGGATTATACGGACTGGATTTCCACGCCGGACAGTTCCACAACAGAATAAAAGAAGAGCAGAACGGCTTAGAAATACTTAGAATTATCTTGAACTGTTCATAACCTTACAAAAGATGTAATACATTGTAAAAATGTCTTTTGTAAGGTTATTTTTATGAAGAGCAGAACATATAACAGGAAGAAAATCCTGATTATTTTTTTGGGCTTTCTGGGGCTGGTGACCGTGCTGACCGCAAGGCTTGTCTATCTGATGGTCTTTGAGGCGGACTATTACCAGAAAAAAGCAGAGACACTCCACGAGCGGGAGCGGGAGATCAAGGCGGCGCGCGGCGTGATCGCAGATGCGAACGGAACGGCACTGGCGGTGAACAAGACGGTCTGTACGGTCTCGGTCATCCACAGCCAGATCCGGGACAGCGGGCAGGTGATCGAGGTGCTGTCAAGGGAGCTGGGAATGGATGCAGCCGATGTGAGAAAATCGGTGGAGAAGGTGTCCTCCATGGAAAAAATCAAGACCAATGTGGATAAGAAGGTGGGAGACCGGATTCGCGGCTATGAGCTGGAGGGGGTGAAGGTGGATGAGGATTATAAACGCTATTACCCCTATGAGGAGCTGGCTTCAAAGGTGCTCGGCTTCACCGGAGGAGACAATCAGGGGATTGTGGGGCTGGAGGTAATGTACGAGGAATACCTGAAGGGAATCAACGGTACCATCCTGACGGTGACGGACGCGCGGGGTGTGGAACTTGAGGGGGAGGAGGAAAACCGCAGGGAGCCCATACCGGGCAGCACGTTGTATACCAGTCTTGACTATAATATCCAGAGCTTTGCCCAGCAGGCCGCGGAGAATGTGATGGAAGAAAAGCAGGCGGATAAGGTGGCGGTCATTCTCATGAATCCCCAGGACGGAGGGATTCTCGCAATGGTAAATGTACCGGAGTTTAATCTGAATGAACCCTTTGTCCTGAATACGGCGGATTCCGGGGCGAATCTCGGAGAGGAACAGAAACAGGATGCGCTGAACCAGATGTGGAGAAACGGGTGCATTAATGACACTTATGAGCCGGGATCCACATTTAAGATCATCACTACAGCGGCCTGTCTGGAGGAGGGGGTTGTGAAGCTCTCAGATACCTTTTCCTGTCCTGGATATGCGGTCGTGGAGGATCGGAAGATCCGGTGCCATAAAGTGGGGGGGCATGGCGCAGAGACGTTTGTGCAGGGAATCCAAAATTCCTGCAATCCGGTGTTTATCAATATCGGGCTCCGTCTCGGTGCGGAGAAGTTCTATGACTATTTTTCGCAGTTCGGTCTGCTGGGGATGACAGGAATTGATCTGCCGGGGGAGGCTGGGACCATCATGCACAAAAAAGAGGATATCGGGCTGGTGGAGCTCGCAACCATGACTTTCGGACAGTCGTTTCAGATCACGCCGGTCCAGATGGCGACCACGGTCTGCTCCCTGATCAACGGGGGACGGCGCGTCACCCCTCATCTGGGCGTGCGGGTGGCGGATGCGGATGGAAATGTACTGGAGGAGTTCGCGTATCCGAAGGGGGAAAAAATTCTGTCTGAGGAGACCTCTGCGACGCTGGATATGCTGCTGGAAAGTGTGGTCTCCGAGGGATCTGGAAAGAATGCGGCAATCCCGGGATATCGAATTGGTGGCAAGACAGCGACCTCCCAGACACTCCCGAGAAGTGCCAACAAGTACATTTCCTCCTTTATTGGCTTTGCCCCCGCAGATAATCCGAAGGTACTGGGTATGGTGGTAATCTACAATCCCCAGGGGGTCTATTATGGCGGGACGATCGCGGCTCCGGTGCTGCGGGATATTTTCGATAATGTACTTCCTTATCTGGGAATTACGGCGACATAATGTTACTGTTCACACGCAAGCTTGACACCTGCTGTCAAGCTATGCGCCAATCAAGTGAATGTAACTATGAGCCGGACCCATCATCGAAGATGATTTAAAAATGGACCGGCGACGTTACTGGAACAGATTTATCTGTGAACAGTAACGACAGAATCGGTGGAAGAGGAGAAATCAGGGCAGGATAGTTGAAAAAGTAAGGGCGGGTATGGTATACTACTGTTTGTTGTAAACTAATGAAAAGACGAGGTGGATTTATGAATTATTACGTAATGATTCCGGTATTGATTGCATTTGCACTGAGTGTGGTTATGGGACCGGTGATAATACCCTTTCTGAGAAGGCTGAAGATGGGGCAGACAGAACGGGAGGACGGGGTACAATCCCATCTGAAGAAGGCAGGAACGCCAACCATGGGAGGCGTGATCATTCTGGCGAGTATCGTCATTACTTCCGTGTTTTATATTAAAGACTATCCGAAGATTATTCCGATTTTGTTCCTTACACTGGGATTTGGACTGATCGGATTTCTGGATGATTATCTGAAGGTGGTCCTGAAGCGTTCCGACGGACTGTACCCGAAGCAGAAGATGGCACTGCAGATCGTGGTGACGGCTGTTTTTGCGTTTTATATCGTGAAGGTTGCACACGTACCGCTGACCATGCTGCTGCCTTTTTCCGGCGGCAGATATTTGAATCTGGGGTGGTTTGCGATTCCGGCTCTGTTTATTATTGTGATCGGTACTGTGAACGGAACCAACTTTACAGACGGTCTGGACGGTCTGGCATCCAGCGTCACCGTGCTGGTGGCGGCGTTTTTTTCCGTGGTCGCGATTGGGACAAAGAGCGGGATTGAGCCAATCACCTGTGCGGTGGTGGGCGCATTGCTTGGATTCCTGCTGTTTAATGTTTATCCCGCGAGTGTTTTTATGGGAGATACAGGCTCTCTGGCACTGGGAGGATTCGTGACAGGCACAGCGTATATGCTGCAAATGCCGCTCTTCATAGCAATTGTGGGACTGATTTATCTGGTGGAGGTACTCTCTGTTATGATTCAGGTGACGTACTTCAAGGCAACCGGAGGAAAGCGGTTCTTTAAAATGGCACCGATCCACCATCATTTTGAGTTGTGTGGATGGTCTGAGACAAGAGTTGTTGCAGTATTCTCTATCGTGACAGCAATCCTTTGCCTCATTGCCCTGATGGCATTATAGGAAGGTACAGGAATCAGAGAAACTGGAGGAATGAAGAAAATGAACCTGAAGAAGAAAAAAGTACTGGTATTTGGATCCGGAATCAGCGGCGTGGCAGCCAGCAGACTGCTGCAGCACGAGGATGCGGATGTGATTTTATATGACGGCAATACATCTCTGGACGCGGAGAAGATCGCCGGGGAGATCGGTGGAAACGTTGACGTGATTCTGGGAGAACTTCCGGATGAGGTAAAAAAGAGCCTCAGCCTGGTGGTGATGAGCCCGGGAGTGCCGATGGACCTGCCGGTGGTAAATGAGATGCGGCAGATGCAGATCCCAATCTGGGGAGAGGTGGAGCTGGCCTATGTCTACGGCAGGGGCGATGTGCTTGCGGTTACGGGGACAAACGGTAAAACGACGACGACCTCCCTGTTGGGTGAAATCATGAAAAACTATAAAGAGAGCGTGTTCGTGGTGGGCAACATCGGCAATCCATATACGAGCGCGGCGCTGGAGATGACGGAGGATTCCGTGGCAGTGGCAGAGATGAGCAGTTTCCAGCTGGAGAGCATTGACACCTTCCGGCCGAAGGTGAGCGCGATCCTTAACTTTACACCGGATCATCTGAACCGCCATCATACGATGGAAGCGTACATGAATGCGAAGAAGAATATCACGAAGAACCAGACGGAGCAGGACACCTGTGTTCTGAACTATGAGGATGAGGAGACCCGCAGCTTCGGGGAGACCTTACATACCCGTGTGATTTATTTCAGCAGCCGGAGACGATTGGAAAAAGGCATTTATCTGGAGAACGGGAATATAATATACAATGCGGACGGCGTGGAAGTTCTGGTCTGCAATGTGGAGGAACTACAGCTTCTGGGAACCCATAATTTCGAGAATGTGATGGCTGCGGTTGCCATGGCTGCCGCGTATGGAACACCGATGGAGATCATACGCACCACGATTCAGGCATTTGCCGGTGTGGAGCATAGAATCGAATTTGTGGCGGAGAAGAACGGGGTGGTCTATTATAATGATTCCAAGGGAACCAACCCGGATGCGGCAATCAAAGGGATTCAGGCGATGAACAGGCCGACCTGGCTGATCGGGGGCGGATACGATAAAGACTCCACCTACGATGAATGGATCGAGGCATTTGACGGAAAAGTGGTCCGGCTGGTGCTGTTGGGTGCTACCCGCGAAAAGATCGCGTCTACGGCCAAAAAACTTGGGTTCACGGATATCGTTCTTGCGGATACCTTTGAGGAGGCGGTAACATTGTGTGCGGAGGGCGCGAAGCCCGGAGAAGCCGTACTGCTTTCACCTGCATGCGCGAGCTGGGGAATGTTTAAAAATTATGAAGAACGCGGAGATAAGTTCAAAGAGATCGTAAACAATCTGTAAGGAAGTGAGCTTATTGGAACAACCTCCTCGGGAACGTGGATATGACAAGACGCTGATCGCGGCGATTTTTGCGCTGCTGGTCACAGGGCTGGTGATTCTCTACAGTACCAGCGCATATAATGGGCAGGTCAAGTTTCAGGATGCCTTTTATTATCTGAAAAAGCAGGGTTTTGCGACAATACTGGGAATCTTCTGTATGTATGCGGTGGCGCATGTGGATTACCACCTGTGGAAGAAGCTGGCGGTTCCGGGCTATCTGGTGGCACTCGTGCTGTCCACGCTGGTCCTGCTGGTAGGGAACGAATATAACGGGTCCAAAAGATGGCTGTCTTTTGGACCTCTTTCTTTTCAGCCGTCGGAGTATGCCAAGGTGGCAGTTATCGTGTTTCTTGCCTATCTGGTGACCAGGAACATCAAAAAGATGGGAAAGCTGACCAGCCTGTTTCTGGTGTTGGTCAGCATTCTCCCGATTGTGGGGCTGGTAGGGACGAATAATCTGAGCACGGCGATCATCATATTGGGGATTGCGATGATCCTGATTTTTATCTCCAGCCCGAAATACATGCAGTTCGTGTGGATGTGCGTGCTGGGAGCCGGGATGATGGGAATCTTTCTGGCGTTGGAGAGCTACCGGTTGGAGCGGATTGCAATCTGGAAGAATCCGGAGAAATACGAGAAGGGATATCAGACGCTGCAGGGACTCTACGCAATCGGTTCCGGCGGCCTGTTCGGCCGGGGATTCGGCGCCAGTGTCCAAAAGCTGGGATTTCTGCCGGAGGCGCAGAATGATATGATCTTTTCCATCATCTGCGAGGAGCTTGGCCTGGTGGGAACCATACTGATTCTTGTGCTGTTTCTGGTGATTATCTGGAGGTTTTATGTGATTGCGAGCAGCTGCCGGGATTTGTTCGGGACCATGCTGGTGTCGGGGACTATGGCGCATCTGATGATTCAGCTGGTGCTGAATGTGGCGGTGGTGACCAACAGCATTCCGAATACTGGAATCACTCTTCCCTTCATCAGTTACGGCGGAACGTCCGTGATGTTTTTGCTGATTGAAATGGGGGTTGTACTGAGTGTGTCAAATCTGATAAAATAAAGAACAACGATTCGGAATCGTTATGAAGGGAATGCGAAAAGAGGACACAAAAAGGGGAATATAATAAGGGGATACAATAAGGAGGAAATTATGCAGCAGCAGAGATATTATACAGATCAGGACGATGGAATCACACGTCCCAGAAAGAGAAGAAGAAAGCGGCGCAGGAGCGGTCTTTCGAGGGCAGTGATCATTCTGCTTGGAATTGCGATCGCTCTGCTGGCCATCCTTCTTCTGTTCCATGTGCGGACGGTAAACGTGACGGGCAATCAGTACTGTTCGGAGGACGAGGTGCGGGAATGGATCGCAAAGGATAAATACAGTACAAATTCAATTTACGTCTGGTGGAAATATAATTTTACGGATGTGGAGCAGCTTCTGCTGGTTGATGAGACGGAGGTCACGCTCCAGAATCCCTGGACCATAAAAGTGAATGTATATGAGAAGTCGATCGTCGGTTATCTGGATCTGAATGGAAGCCGCGTCTATTTTGACAAGGACGGGGTTGTGATTCTGGAGACGACGGATGTGATTGACGGGGTTCCATGTGTGGAGGGGATTGATGCGGACACGACGAAAATCGTGGTCCATGAAGTGCTCAAGACGACGAATAAAGAAGCGTTTGCAAATGTTGCTGAGGTCTCTCAGAATCTGAAAAAGGAGGAGCTGACCGCGACAAAGATCGGCGTGTCCGGGAAGGAGATCACGCTGTACTTTGACAGCATTGTAGTTTCGCTTGGAAGTAAGAACTTCGGCGATAAAATGGCACAGATTCCCCCGATCCTTGAGAAACTGAAGGAACTCTATCCCGGACAGGGCGGGACGCTGCATCTGGAGAACTATACGGCGGACCAGTCCTCAATCAGCTTCACTCCAGCCAGTGTGGAGCAGGCCGCAGCGGAGGCAGCTGCAGCGGCTAAGGCGGCAAAAGAAGCGAAGGAGGCGGCAGCGCAGGGAGATACGGCGGAGAACGGTACAGGAGCCGCTCAGCAGGAGACGGCAGTGGACGAAACCGGAGCCGATGCGGCGGCAGGCGGTGAGGAACAGACTTATGCAGATCCGACCGGCGATACCTCCGGCAGCGCGGAGAATACGACAATCTCCGGGGACGGTACGAATGGAACGGAGAATCAGAGCACGGATTGGACCGTGACAGAGGATGCCAACACAGGCTGGAACATTCAGACGGGTGGAGATACGGCTCAATAGGTTATGAAAGTAGTGTGAATTGAGTAAAAAGTTTAGAAAATACGCAAAATTCTATTGATTATTTGGGGAAAAGACTATATTATAGACTTATTGGGTTGTATAGTATAATATGATAGGAAGACAAAGGAGGAAATACTCTTGTTAGAAATTAAAACGAACGAATCAGAGGCGGCCGCACGGATTATAGTATGTGGCGTCGGCGGTGGCGGTAACAATGCCGTGAATCGAATGATAGATGAGCAGATTGCAGGTGTTGAGTTTATTGCGATTAATACAGATAAGCAGGCTCTTCAGTTGTGCAAGGCTCCAACACTTATGCAGATCGGAGACAAGCTCACCAAAGGACTTGGTGCGGGAGCACAGCCGGAAGTAGGCGAGAAAGCAGCAGAAGAGAGCTCAGAGGAGATATCAGCGGCATTAAAAGGTGCCGACATGGTATTTGTAACCTGCGGTATGGGCGGTGGAACCGGAACAGGTGCGACTCCTGTGGTAGCGCGCATTGCGAGGGAGCAGGGCGCACTTACAGTAGGCGTTGTGACAAAGCCTTTTCGCTTTGAGTCCAGAACACGTATGGAGAATGCGTTGTCCGGTATTGAAAAACTGAAAGAGAACGTGGATACACTGATCGTGATCCCGAATGATAAATTACTGGAAGTAGTAGATCGCAGAACGACAATGCCAGAAGCCCTCAGAAAGGCGGACGAGGTATTGCAGCAAGGTATTCAGGGTATCACAGACCTGATCAACGTTCCATCATTGATCAACCTGGACTTTGCAGATGTTCAGACGGTTATGAAGGACAAGGGTATCGCACATATCGGTATCGGTGAAGGCAAGGGCGATGACAAGGCTCTGGAGGCAGTAAAACAGGCAGTTGCGAGTCCATTGCTGGAGACGACCATCACAGGTGCTTCACACGTTATCATCAATGTATCTGGAGATATCACATTGATGGATGCAAGTGATGCGGCAGAATACGTACAGGATCTTGCTGGAGAGGGCGCGAACATTATCTTTGGTGCAACTTACGATGACACGAAGTCAGACGAGGCTACCATCACTGTAATCGCTACCGGTCTTCACAACGTAGGCGGCAGTGCGTCAAAACTCAAATCCAGACTGGAAGGACAGCAGAAAGCCGGATCAATTCTTCCTTCCGGTGAAGCGGTATCTGATATGGAGAGAAGAACGCATGGAAGCATCCCTGCTTCAGCGACCAGATCAACAGGCGGGACAGCCAGAACAGGAAGTTCCATTCCTCCGGTACAGCAGACACCTCCGAGAACACCGTCAAGCAAGGTGAAAGAGCAGTCTATCAAGATTCCGGATTTCTTCAAAAAATAATATACTATCATTAGATAATAAGAAGACCATCGGCATTGTGCCGATGGTCTTTTTTTGCGGCGATTTTCTAAATCTCAAAGCTTTCCTGTCGAAAAATTAAGCAGTTCGTTTCTCTCCGTTCGACAAAATTTATAAGCCGGTTTTTCTATAATAAATCCAGATACGTAAGAGAAAGAAGGTGAAACATGGATTATGAGCTCTATATTGATCTGCTGTTCCTGATTAATTTTATGATGGATTTTCTCCTGCTTCGACTGGTGGGAAAGATTTTGAAATGTTCTACCACACATGGATCTCTCTTTCTGGGGGCACTTGCGGGCGCACTGTCGTCCTGTGTCATCGTCGCAGTTCCAATTCCATATCCCATCATAAAGATTTTGCTGTTTCATACGGTAGTCAATACGCTGATGATCTGGCTTGGCCTGCGTGTAAAAGAAAAAAAGCTCTTTTTTGAGGCACTTGTTATGTTGTATATCAGTGCATTTTTATTGGGCGGGATTCTGGAGAGTATGCGCACCATCGTGGCGCCACTCAGTGTGCTGTTTGCAGCGGCACTGGCGGCAGGCTATGGTGTCTGGGGAATCTGGCTTTTTATACAGCGGCAGGCGCGGATGAAGAAAGTAATCTGCGAGGTAGTCGTGTATACCGGCTCCGGCATCTATCCGCTGAAGGCGCTGATCGATACGGGAAACAGTCTGTACGATGGGGTGAGCGGTAAGTCGGTAAACATTGTGGATAAACGGACGGCAAGAAGGTTGTTTCCGGATACAGCGCTGTATTCTGTCCGGTACATCCCGTATATTTCCATCGGGCGGGAGAGTGTGATTCCGGTTGTGAGGGTACAGAGACTGCAGGTACAGGCAGATCGTGAATATTGGATAGAAGAACCAATGATAGGCATTTGTGAAGAAAATATATCCTCGAGGGAGGAGTATCAGATGATTTTAAATCCTGATATCTTAGGAGGCAGTTAACATGATAGTAAAAGTGGCAGCACCACATCAATTTCAATTAAAAGTGATACCGAGTTTCAGAAGTCTGTTTTTTTCAAAGACGAAGGAAGTTCATTACATAGGCGGGTCGGAAATACTGCCGGCACCGCTTGAGACACAGGAGGAATCGGCTGCGATCAACAGTCTTGGAACGCAATATGATCAGGAGGCAAAAAAGCTTCTGATCGAGCATAATCTGCGGCTGGTAGTCTACATCGCGAAAAAGTTTGACAACACCGGAGTGGGGGTGGAGGATCTGATCTCCATCGGAACCATCGGTCTGATTAAGGCGATCAATACATTTAACCCGACGAAGAACATCAAGCTGGCGACCTACGCATCCCGCTGCATCGAGAATGAGATCCTGATGTATCTGCGGCGCAACAACAAGACGAAGATGGAGGTCTCCATCGATGAGCCGCTGAATGTGGACTGGGACGGCAACGAACTGCTGCTGTCCGACATTTTGGGGACGGAGGAGGATACCATTTACAAGGATTTGGAGACGGAGGCGGAGAGAAAGCTTCTCATGAAGGCCATCAATAAGCTGACCAGCAGAGAGAAAATTATCGTGAAAATGCGCTTCGGCCTGGGGAGCCCTGAGGCGGAGGAGAAGACACAGAAAGAAGTGGCAGATCTGCTGGGAATTTCCCAGTCCTATATCTCACGTCTGGAGAAAAAGATCATGGCAAGACTGAGGCGCGAGATGGTGCGGTATGAATAAACACCATAGTATAGGTTTTTTGAATAAAAGATTAGAAAATAATACTTTCGCAAAGCATTAAAAGTGTTACAATAAAAGAAAAAGGTTGGTGAAGCTTATGAAACTTACTTTTATTGGTGCCGATCATGAAGTGACGGGGAGTTGCCATGTATTGCAGACGAACGGGAAAAATATCTTAATCGACTGTGGAATGGAACAGGGACGTAATCTTTATGAGAATCAACCCCTTCCGATCCAGGAGAACCAGATCGATTACGTGCTGCTGACCCACGCGCATATCGATCATTCGGGAATGCTTCCGCTCCTCTCCAAAAATGGATTTAAGGGGACCGTGGTGACCACTCACGCCACAGCGGATCTATGCGAGGTTATGCTGCGTGACAGTGCGCACATTCAGGAATTTGAGGCAGAGTGGAAGAACCGCAAGGGGAAGAGAGCAGGAAGATCGCCTATAGAGCCGATTTACGAAATGCAGGATGCAATCAATGTCCTGCAGCTGTTCAAATCCTGTGAGTATGGAAAAATCGTGGAGTTGTGTGAAGGGGTTCGTGTGCGGTTCACAGATGTGGGACATCTGCTCGGATCCGCCAGTATTGAGGTCTGGATCACGGAGGACGGAGTGAGCAAAAAGATTGTGTTTTCCGGTGATGTCGGCAATGTCGACCAGCCGATCATCAAGGATCCGCAGCTGACCACGGAGGCGGACTACGTCGTTATTGAATCTACGTATGGCAACCGTCTGCACGCAGAGACAAAGCCGGACTATGTGGGTGAGTTTACGAAGATCTTGAATGAGACTTTTGAGAAGGGTGGCAATCTGGTGATTCCGTCGTTTGCGGTTGGGCGTACCCAGGAGCTGCTTTATTTTATCCGTGAGATCAAGGAGAAGGGACTGGTCACCAGATATCCCGACTTCGAAGTCTATGTAGACAGCCCATTGGCGGTGGAGGCGACGAGTATATTTGACCGCAATATCGACGGATGCTTCGACGAGGAGGCAATGGCGCTGGTGAGACAGGGAATCAACCCGTTGATATTCGATGGTCTGAAGACCTCGGTGACCAGCGAGGACTCCCGTGCAATCAATTTCAATGAGAAATCCAAGGTCATCATCTCGGCATCCGGAATGTGTGATGCGGGCCGTATTCGTCATCATCTCAAACACAACCTGTGGCGGGAGGAATGTACGATTCTTTTCGTGGGATATCAGGCAGAGGGGACGCTGGGACGAAAGCTTCTGGACGGTGAGACTTCGGTAAAGATATTCGGTGAGCCGATCGAGGTTCGTGCGACAATCCGGAATCTGGACGGCATCAGCGGGCACGCGGACATGAATGGACTGCTCAACTGGCTGAAAGGGTTTGAGACAAAACTTGAACATGTTTTTGTTGTACATGGTGAGGATACCGTGACGGATGAATTTGCAAAGACCGTTACCGACACGTTTGGATACAAAGCATTTGCACCGTATTCGGGCGGACAGGTGGATCTTGCAACAGGTGAAATCATCAGTGAAGGTATCCGTATTCCGGCAGAATCAAAGAAACCAATGAAGACGCAGGCGAATACTATATTCGAGAGACTGCTTCAGGCAGGCAGATACCTGCTGGAGGTAATCAGAAAGAACGAAGGGGTGGCGAACAAGGATTTGGCGAAGTTTGAGACACAGATCTACAATCTGGCGGACAGATGGGATCCGGATAAGACAAAATAGTAGGGGCACATTTACAAAGAAGGGGCAGGCTGAGACCTGTCCCTTTTGATTGCAAATCTTGAAGAAGCAGCGAAGCAGAATTTTCATGTCTGCTTTACTGCTTCAAGTACCCTTCCGGAGGATGTGATTGAAGAATACGGCAATCTGCTGAGATGGTTTTGGGGGCTTCAGTTACCGCAGTCTGACGGCAAGATACAGTAAAACGGCATCCTGAAAGCAGCGGGGGTTCAGACCGCTCTGCTGATAAATGTGGTTCAGCTTGTACTGTATGGTGTTTTTGTGAAGAAAAAGCCGGTTGGAGGTGGCGGCAAGCGACATGTTTTCTTCAAAATAAATCTGGAGCAGTGTAATTTCTTCATCGGTCAGTGGGGCAATGGTTTTGCGCCGGAATGCCTCCCGGCTGTTTTCACTCAGCTCGGAAAGAACAATCTCCAGAGTCAGATCGTCAAAAAGCACAAGATTCTGCTCGTTTTCCACCAGGCTGTTGCAGGCGATGACGGCAGACTGATAAGACTGGTCCAGCCGATAGAGTGCGTCCGATCTGCCAACACCGATTTTGAGAATCTGACTGTGGGCGGAAGCAAATTTTTTCAGGGTGGTAAGCTGGTCCGTGAGTTTTTTGGAATCGATGACAGCCAGATATTCGTTGGGATAGTGAAAAGTGTACAGCACAAGCTGCATGCGCTCAAAAAGCTGCTGGATCTTCTGCTCCACAAAAGAAAGGTTTGTCGGGCTGTATTTGGAATCAATCTGAATCAGGATCAGCTGCTTTTCACTGTCGGTATTAATCTGCATGCTCTGCAGACAGTTCCGCAGATAATCATAGTTTACATTCTCCCTGCGGATCAGGGAATCGATGATGAACTGCCGGATGTCCGCCTGACTGCGGCGGATAGAGTTCAGCTCTTTCTCGCGGATCAGCAGATTGGTGATTCGCTCGGCCAGATAGGCGTACTTCCGTACCTTTTCCGGCTCCCCGGTGATACCGATGACAGCAAGGACGGTCTTGTTGTGAAAAATCGGAACATTGATTCCGTGCCGGGTTCCGGTGAACCCGTCATTTGCGTCCACCTCGATTGCTGTCTCTGTAGAAGCTGCTTTTTGGCCGATTTCGTGAAACATGCCAATTCGATTCGGATTGGTGCTGGCAAGAATGATGCCGGACGGCTCGATGAAATTGATGTTCTGCCCGCAGACATCTTTGACGGTATCGACGATCTGCTGAGCTAAGGTTTGATCAATGTTTTTTATCATAGGTAATCCCCCTGATTATTTTATATGGAAAGTATAACAAAAAATGTTACATATAACAAATCAATTATATAAAGATGAAAAAATATATTATGTGTACCATATATTTTCACGCCCATATCTGCTATATTTTTATTTAGAAGATACCAGGGTCAAAAATACCTTTTGACCCTTACATCATTTAGAAAGAAATATAAAACCAGGCGGAAATGTCAGGAAACCGTAAGAAAGAAATTTTTATATCAGAAATGTCTCAGGTTCGGAAATGTTCCGGATGAACTGTCGCTGAACATATGCGAGAGGCATGGCACAGTATGAAGGAGGAAATGAATATGAAAATCGTAGTGGCAATTGATTCATTAAAGGGGAGTCTCTCATCGATGGAGGCCGGAGATGCAATCGCAGAGGGTGTGCGCAGAGCGGATGGCGATGCGGAGGTCGTGGTGCGTCCTCTTGCTGACGGAGGCGAGGGGACTGTGGAGGCGCTGGTCTGCGGGATGAACGGAAGAGTGCAGAACGTGATGGTGACAGGGCCGCTGGGAAATCCGGTTGATTGCGTGTATGGTATGATCGAGGAGTCAAAGACCGCGGTTATCGAGATGTCCGGGGCGGCTGGAATCACACTGGTTCCGCCGGAGAAAAGAAATCCGCTGAATACGACTACATACGGAGTGGGAGAAGTGATCAGGGACGCGATCGCAAAGGGGCTGCGCAGATTCATCATCGGGATCGGCGGAAGTGCGACGAACGACGGCGGTGTCGGAATGCTGCAGGCACTGGGCTTTGGATTCCTAGACAAAGAGGGGAATCAGATTCCCTTCGGCGCAAAGGGACTGGAGCTTCTCGAGACGATCACAACCGACCGTGTCCTCCCGGAGCTGGCGGAGTGTGAGTTTAAGATTGCCTGTGATGTAAACAATCCACTCTGTGGGAAAAATGGCGCGAGTGCGGTATACGGACCACAGAAAGGGGCAACTCCGTCCATGATCATGCAGATGGACAAATGGCTCGCCTGCTATGCCGTGCTGGCAAGGGAGCAGTTCCCGCAGGCGGATGCAGAGCAGGAGGGAACCGGAGCGGCTGGCGGACTCGGGTTTGCATTTGTCACATTCACCAAGGCAGTGCTGGAATCCGGAATCAAGATCGTGTTGGATGAGACAAGCCTGGAATCCTACGTACAGGATGCAGATGTCGTGGTGACTGGAGAGGGCCAGCTGGACTTCCAGACGGCTATGGGCAAAGCTCCGGTTGGCGTGGCAAAGCTGGCAAAAAAATATGGAAAACCGGTGTTCGCATTTGCGGGAAGTGTCACAAAAGAAGCAGTGGAATGCAACAAAAACGGAATCGATGCTTTTTTCCCGATTCTGCGTAGAATCAGCACACTGGAGGAGGCTATGAGACCGGAAAATGCAAAAGAAAATCTGACGGATACGGCGGAACAGGTATTTCGTCTCTGGCAGTTGAGAGGAGAGAGAGAATGAGCCGTGCCCGTGGCGGCCTATATCTGATTGCAGGAATCTAAGACTGCTGTTTTACATAATCCAGGTGCGATCCAATTGGGATTGCACCTGGATTTTTTATGGAATATGGTCACTGAGGTGGCCGCACTTCGGCGCGAGCGTTTCGCAGGCGAAACTCTTTGTTCTCACAGGAAAGTTCTTTTAACAATACATCTTGACAAATAATGGAAATTACGCTAATATGTAGCGTGCTACATGTCTGGGTTTCCTGTAATTGAAGAGAGGGGCTTGCCTGATCAGGATGAATCAGGATATTATGCAGCAGTTAAAATAAAGGAGCGTGTTTAATATGAATGGGACAACCATATATTTCAAAAAAATACACCACGGTCTGGAGCGCGGAAGAAGCCGTGCTCTGCGTGAGTACGATGTGACGGGAACACAGATGGATGTGTTGGATTATCTGCATGACCACGAAGATGAAACGAACACTTTGACGGAGCTCGCCTCCAGCTTTGGCGTGAAGCACACCAGCATGATTCACATTCTGAAATTGCTGGAGACGAAGGACTTGATTCTTCGAAAGGAAGAGGGAACGAGAAGCAAACCGGTCTGTCTGACAGAACATGGAAAACAGATCATGCAGGAGGTGGACCGTCACAAGCGGGAGAAGGATGAAATATTGTATCAGGGATTTACAGAAGAAGAGCAGACTGCGCTGAGAGGCTATCTGGAGCGGATTTACAGGAACATCAGGCAGTGTGCAGCCTGGAATGGAGGAGAGTAGGGATGGCAAAAAAAGCAGTACAGGATAAAGTGACACAGGATAGAGCAGTATTGGATAAAACAACAGAAATTTTTCGGGATGCACCGGTTTCGAAAGCGGTTATCAGCAATGTGGTGCCGTCGATCATCAGTATGCTGATGGTGCTGGTGTACAATCTGGCGGATACATTTTTTATCGGTCAGACCCACAATGCGCTGATGGTTGCGGCTGTATCGGTGGCGACTCCGGCATTTTTACTGTTTATGGCGGTGGGAATGCTGTTCGGTATCGGTGGAACCTCGCTGATTTCGAGAATGCTGGGAGAAGGGAAACACGAAAAGGCAAAGCATACGTCTTCCTTCTGTTTCTGGACCGGTCTGGGGATCGGAGTGATCGCCATGGTCGTCATCTGGATCTTTGCCCGGCCAATCTGCCGGACCATTGGTGCGAGTGATGACACCATCGGATATGCGTCACAGTATTTGAATATTGTGGCTGTGGGAATCCCTTTTCTGATCGTCAGTAATACATTCAGCAACATCATCCGCTCGGAGGGAAATGCCAAGACTGCGATGATGGGAATGATCATCGGCAACATGATCAATGTAGTTCTGGATCCGGTGATGATCCTTCTGCTGGACTGGAATGTGGCCGGAGCGGCCATTGCCACGGTTATCGGAAATATATTTTCAGCCGGATTTTATCTGAGACATCTCGTATCTGAGAAATCTATTCTCTCAGTCAGGCTCAAGGACTATAAGATGCGGGACGGAGTAGCAAAGGGAGTACTCGCAATCGGAGTTCCGGCGTCCTTGAACAACATTCTTATGAGCGTGTCGAACATTATCATCAACAACGTGATGGCAGCTTACGGGGATATGGCGGTGGCAGGCCTCGGTGTGGCTATGAAGGTCAATATGATCGCGGTGATGCTGCTGATTGGACTGGGAACCGGAATTCAGCCGCTGCTTGGCTACTGCTACGGCGCAGGCAACCGAAAACGTTACCTGTCTGTGCTGAAGTTTTCACTGGGACTGGCATTTTCCCTGAGTATAGTGATGACCGTTATCTGCTACTGCGGAGCAGGGCCGCTGGTAAAGGCATTTCTGCAGGATTCGGATGCGTTTGCTTACGGCATGTCCTTCGCACGGATCTACATATATTCGGGACCGGTTCTTGGAATCCTGTTTGTGTTCATCAACGCGATTCAGTCCACTGGTGCATCCCTGCCGTCATTGGTTTTGTCGATCAGCCGACAGGGACTGCTCTACGTTCCAATTCTCCTGATCTTCCGCGAGGTTTTTGATTCCGCAAGAATGCTGGCCGCAGCACAGCCGGTCACAGACTATCTGGCCGCAGCACTTTCCGTTGTACTTTTTGTATTTACGTACCGGAAATATTTTAAGCATTTTGCAAAAAATTAATGAGAAGAAGCTGGTGTATGCGAAATATTTAAATTTATAGAAGAATGATTATCCACGGTATCTGCAGGTGAACAAATTCTTGTCAAGGGGCAAAACTTTATTAAATATCCGCGAAACGGGAATAACAAAAAGCCATAATGAGAACTCTTAAGTCTAGAGAAAACAATCTAGATGACGGAGGATTCTTATTATGGCTTTTCATAAAGTAGAGATATGTGGTGTCAATACATCGTTACTTCCGGTGCTGACCAAACAGGAGAGAGAGGAGCTGATGATTCGCCTCAAGGGAGGAGACCAGGCGGCGAGAGAACGGTTCATCCAGGGGAATCTCAGGCTGGTGCTGTCGATCATAAAGCGATTCTCCGGATCAGAGGAGAATGCGGACGATTTGTTTCAGATTGGCTGCATCGGCCTGATCAAGGCAATCGACAATTTCAAGCTGGAATTGGGGGTGCAGTTTTCAACGTACTCCTGCCCGATGATCATCGGGGAAATCCGCAGATACCTGCGGGACAACAATTCCATCCGGGTCAGCAGATCCCTGCGGGACAAGGCGTACAAGGCGATTTACGCAAAGGAAAGTTACATGAAGCAGCACATGAAGGAGCCCACCGTGCAGGAAATTGCGGATGAAATCGGAATATCCAAGGAAGATATTGTGATGGCCATCGATGCGATCCAGAGTCCCATGAGTCTGTACGAACCGGTCTACACCGATGGGGGCGATACACTTTACGTGATGGATCAGGTCAGTGACAAGAAAAACAGGGAGGAAAACTGGATTGAGGAACTGTCCCTGGAGGCAGCCATGGAGCGCCTCAATGAACGGGAAAAACATATTATATCGCTTCGGTTTTTCGAGGGGAAAACGCAGATGGAAGTGGCAACTCAGATCAACATTTCTCAGGCGCAGGTCAGCCGTCTGGAAAAGAATGCATTGCATACTATGAAACAGTATCTCCTGGGCCCGGAATAAAATCTTAAATTTTTACTATTTCTAGTTGAAATTTACCTGCGTTCATACTATGATAGATTTATTCAGGAACCGACATTGGCAGAAACGGGGCTGGAGACCCGCGATCTGCGGGAAGGTTTGTATCCGGGCGAAAAAATAGGAGGTCTAAGACGATGTATGAATATGATGAGGAATGCTTGATGACTTTTATAAAAAACCAGGCACAGTTATTTGATGAACCGGTAGCGGAAACATTACCAGAGGCTGAGGCTTTTCTGGAAGACTGTATGGCAATCGTTGTAGATTCGTTGGATGAGGTAAAGGAGTATTTTGAGGAAGAGGGTCTGGACGTGGATGGAATGACCCTGGATGAACTGGAGGATGCATCGGAGGTATTCTCGCTTCCGAACGGACAGTATCTGATCGTGGAGGGATAATCCTTACCAATGAAAAAGCCGCGGCCTAATGTGCTGCGGCTTTTTCTAATGCCTGCGAGATGGCGTCCACAATCGCCTTGGAGGTATAGGGGGCATCCGCGGAGTAAGAGATGCTGTCCAGTGACTGCGTGTCGTAGAGTTGTTGGGCAATCTCCTCAAGAGCGGGCTGAATCAGTGGAAACGAAGTGGTGACGGACTCATCCAGGTTGGCAAAGCGAACGGAGTTGATATGAGCTTCATCCACCGATACTTCCACCTCCAGATTGGTGCTGCCGAGTGTCAGCGTGGAGGTGTAGACACCGGGCGTGTAGGTCTGTTCGGATACCGTGCTGTCTTTGTGAGAACGAAACATGATAAAGAGAAGGGCAATCAGCAGAAGACCGAGCAGCAGGAATACGACTGTGTAGATAATTTCTTTCAGGTGTAAGACAATAATTTTTGTACGTGAACTCATAAGAACCTCCCGATTAAGCTTTCTATAAGTGTATGAAGGCCGTGGGGAAATTATTCACACACACTGCGTGACAAACGGAAGAGTGTCTTGTATAATAAATACTTATGGAAAGAGATAAAGGCACCGGATGGGAGAACATCAGCGGGGTGCATCAGGATGTTTATAGAAGAGGTGGAGCATATGTTTATTATAGCAGGGTTGGGAAATCCAACAAAAGAATATGAAGGAACAAGACACAATGTGGGATTTGCGGTAATAGATGCATTGGCAGATAAATACAACATATCAGTGGACACAAAAAAACACAGAGCACTGATTGGAAAAGGAATGATCGAGGGACAGAAGGTGATCCTCGCAAAACCGCAGACATTTATGAATCTCAGCGGTGAGAGCGTGAGAAGCCTGCTGGATTACTACAAGATTGACGAGGAAGAAGAACTTCTGGTCATCTACGATGACATCAGTCTCGATGTGGGACAGCTGCGCATCCGCAAGAAGGGGAGCGCGGGCGGACATAACGGAATCAAAAACATTATTGCGCATCTGGGAACTCAGGTGTTTGCACGCATCAAGGTCGGGGTCGGAGAGAAGCCGAAGGGCTATGATCTGGCGGATTATGTATTAGGGCATTTTTCCGGGACAGAGCGGGATACCATGGAGGAGAGTTATGCTCAGGCAGTTGAGGCAGTGGTACAGATATTGGGCGGAGACATTGATGGAGCCATGGGGATCTATAATCGAAAAAAGAAAGAAGAGTAGAAGGTATGCAGGCATTTTTGGCGCCGCTCACAGAGCTGGCGGATTATGAGGAGATCGCGGGAAAGCGGAGAAAGGCAAAGGGAATCCTACAAATAGCGGGTTGTGTAACCTCTCAGAAAACGCATCTTATGTATGCACTCAGCGATGGTTGTAAAAACAGGATCATCGCCTTTTCCAGTGAGGAAAAGGCGAAGGCATGCTTCGAGGAGTATCGGTTTCTGGAGGAGAATGTCTATCTGTATCCGGCGAAGGATCTACTTTTTTATCATGCGGATATCAAAGGAAAGGCTTTGCTGAAAAAGAGAATGGAGGTCATGCAGGCGCTGATGGAGCGCCCGGACGGCGGGGTGACGGTAATCACTACCGTGGACGGATTCATGGACGGACTTCCCACACTGAAATCACTGGAGGCGGACTGCTTTGTGATCGAGAACGGTGAGACGCTGGACTTTACAAGGCTGCAGGAGCGGCTGGCGCACATCGGATATACCCGTGAGGCGGAGGTGGACGGTCCGGGACAGTTTGCTGTCCGGGGCGGAATCCTTGACATCTATCCTTTGACGGAGGAGGTTCCCGTGCGTATTGAACTATGGGGCGATGAGGTGGACTCGATCCGAACCTTTGACGTGGAGAGTCAGCGGTCCATCGAGAATCTTCAGGAAATTCAGATTTCTCCGGCATCTGAGATGCTGGGGGCGGTAAAGGAACAGGTCTCATTTCTGGATTATTTTGATCCGGAGGAGAGTATTCTGTTTCTGGATGAGCCGGTGCGTCTGGAGGAGCGGGCTGGCGAGGTCGAGGAGGAATTTGTAAACAGTCGGAAAAACCGGGAGGAGTCCGGGCATTTTCAGGAGGAAGAGGAGCTCTGTCTCTTCTCCACGAGGGAGATCGTGGACAAAATGAACGGGTTCTCCGGAATCGGGTTCTCCACATTGGAGTCGAAATGTGGAAATTTCAAAGTGCGGGATACATTTTCGGTGGAGAGCAAGGGCGTCAATCCCTATAACAACAGCTTCGAGATGCTCACCAGAGACTTGAAACGTCTCAAGAGAAATGACTATCGCGTGGTGCTTCTTAGCGGTTCGCGCACGAGAGCAAAGCGGCTGGCGGAGGATCTGCGGGATTACGATCTGAGCAGCTTCTACAGTGAGGACATGAGCCGGGAGGTGAAGCCCAGAGAAATCATGGTGGCTTACGGCCATGTGACGGAAGGGTACGAGTACCCGATGCTGAAGTTCATGGTGATCTCCGAGACGGACATTTTCGGGAAAAAGAAGAAAAAGAAAAAAAGAAAAGTATATGAGGGGCAGAAAATCCAGAGCTTTTCTGATCTGAAGGTCGGGGATTACGTGGTGCATGAGAATCATGGACTCGGAATTTACGAGGGAATCGAGAAGATCGAAGTGGATAAGGTGACCAAGGATTACATGAAGATCAGCTATGCGGCCGGGGGAGCACTTTATATTTTGGCAACCCAGCTGGATATGATCCAGAAGTATGCAGGAGCGGATGCGAAAAAGCCGAAGCTTAATAAGCTGGGAACCTCCCAGTGGCAGAAGACGAAGACCCAGGTGCGCGGCGCCGTCCGCGAGGTGGCAAAGGATCTGGTGAAGCTTTACGCGACGCGGCAGGAGAAGGAAGGGTTCGTATATGGACCGGATACGGTGTGGCAGAGAGAGTTTGAGGAGATGTTCCCCTTCGAGGAGACCGAGGATCAGCTGCTGGCGATCGAAGCCACGAAGCGGGACATGGAGAGCACGAAGATCATGGATCGCCTGATCTGCGGGGATGTGGGATACGGCAAAACTGAGATTGCCATCCGTGCGGCCTTCAAGGCAATACAGGAGGGCAAGCAGGTGGTGTATCTGGTGCCGACGACAATTCTTGCCCAGCAGCATTACAACACTTTTGTACAAAGAATGAAAGATTTCCCGGTGCGTGCGGATCTGATGTGCCGTTTTCGGACGAGTGCCCAGCAGAAGAAGACTTTGGAGGATCTGAAAAAGGGACAGGTGGATGTGCTGGTCGGAACACACAGAGTGCTCTCGAAGGATGTACAGTTCAAGGATCTGGGACTGTTGATCATCGATGAGGAGCAGCGCTTCGGTGTGGCACACAAGGAGAAGATCAAACAGCTCAAAGAGAACATTGATGTTCTGACTCTGACGGCGACACCGATTCCGAGAACAATTCACATGAGTCTCATTGGAATCCGTGATATGAGCGTGCTGGAGGAGCCGCCGGAGGACCGGATGCCGATCCAGACCTATGTGATGGAGTATGATGACGAGATGGTCCGGGAGGCCATAGAGCGGGAACTGTCCAGAGAGGGACAGGTCTACTATGTATATAACCGGGTCAGCGATATCGTGGACATGACGAACCGGATCCAGAAGCTGGTGCCGAATGCAAATGTGGCATTTGCCCACGGACAGATGCGGGAGCATGAGCTGGAGAGCATCATGTATGACTTTATCAACGGTGACATCGATGTGCTGGTGTCTACGACAATCATTGAGACCGGTCTGGATATTTCAAATGTAAACACCATGATCATCCATGATTCGGACCGGCTGGGGTTATCCCAGCTCTACCAGCTCCGGGGGCGTGTGGGGCGTTCTAACCGTATGGCTTACGCATTTTTACTGTACCGGAGGGATAAACTCCTGAAAGAGGTGGCGGAGAAACGACTGGCTGCCATTCGGGAATTTACAGATCTGGGATCCGGATTTAAGATTGCCATGCGCGACCTGGAGATCCGCGGGGCGGGTAATCTGCTGGGGGCCCAGCAGCACGGGCACATGGAGGCGGTCGGATATGACCTCTACTGCAAGATGCTCAACGAGGCGGTCAAACAGTTGAAAGGGGAAGTGGAGGAGGATGTCTTCACCACCACCATCGACCTGAGTGTGGACGCGTATATTCCTGCGGGATACATCCGCAATGAGTATCAGAAGCTGGACATCTACAAGCGTATTGCCGGAATCGAGTCCGAGGAAGAGATGGACGACATGATGGAAGAGCTGATCGACCGCTTTGGAGATATTCCGCGTAAGGTACAGCAGCTTCTGACCATCGCACATTTGAAGGCACTGGCGCACAGCGCGTATGTGACCGCGGTGGAACAGAAAGGGGAGGAATACCGGTTTACCATGTATGAGAAGGCAAAAGCAAATCCGGTGAAAATCCCGATTCTGCTGGAGAGCTACAGGGGAGCACTCACATTTAAGATCGATACGAATCCTTATTTCATTTATCGTAAAAAAGGAAAAAACGGAAAAGAGAAGGATGAGGACGTTCTGGAACTCGTGAAAAAGCTGTTAAATGACATAAAATCATTGCTAGATGAGGAAAAACACGATATAATGTACGCGACGGCAGAGAGCAGTGCCAGCAGATAATGACAAGTATTTACGTTGTGCTTGCACATAAGTAAATACTTGTCGTTATCTGCTGATAGGGCGAAAGCCCGCGAGTGAGATGAAGCAGAGCGGAATCGAACGGCACTGCGGATGACATGATATAATGAGCACAAGTTAGACTATAAGAAATAAAGGATTATTTTTGGATTTGGATCTGGGAATATACTAGGAGGATGTTATGAAACGTTTTGGGAAAAGAATAGCGATAATAGGAATGGTTTCTGCTATAGCGGTGACTTCGCTCAGCGGCTGCGGAAAGATCAACAACAAGGATTCTGTGGCAACGGTCGGAAGTGATGAAGTCAGCATGGGTGTGGCGAACTTCTATGCGAGGCTGCAGCAGGCACAGTATGAAACTTATTACGCAAGCTATATGGGCGACGATATGTGGACGACAGAAGTCTCAGATGGAGAGACCTATGAGGATTCTGTGAAAAGCAGCACACTGGAGCAGCTGGAGGATATGTATCTTCTGAAACAGCACGCGAAGGATTATGATGTGTCATTGTCCGAGGATGATAAGAAGGCAATCGACAAGGCCGTGGCTACGTTCCTGGAGGATAATGCGCTGGAGGATAAGGAACTTGTTTCCGGTGATAAAAAATACGTCAAGGAACTGCTGGAACTGCTGACGTATCAGAAAAAGATGACCGAACCGATGCAGAAGGGCGTGGACGAGGAGGTCTCCGACGAGGAGGCGGCTCAGAAAGCCATGCAATACGTGACGTTCAGCTACACCAAGACGGATGAGAGCGGCCAGAGCAGTGATATGACAGACGATGAGAAAGCCGCACAGAAGAAAGCTGCACAGGCCTTCTACGACGCCAACAAGGATGCGGGTGTGGAAGAGTTCAAGGCGGCGGCTGAAAAAGCTGGATATGATCTGCAGACACAGACATTTGACGCAGACTCTACGGCAACTCTCGGTGAGGAGCTTGTGAAAGCGGCAGATGCACTTGCTGAGGTGGGCGATGTAACCAAACTGGTCGAGACGGATTCTGCCGATTATATCTGTCAGCTTACAAGCCTGATGGATCGGGATGCAACGGATGCGAAGAAGACAGAGATCGTTCAGCAGCGCAAACAGGATCAGTACGATTCACTGGTTAAAAAATGGCGTGATGACACAGACATCAAGGAACATAAGAATGTCTGGAAGAAAGTCGATTTCGTGAACCAGGGAGTGACCATGAAGCAGGAGGCAGAAGAGCCTTACGCAGTGGGGTCAGATTCCTCAACGGACACGGACGACGAGGCATCTAACGATGAGGCCGCGGAAGAGACAACAGAGGACGCCGCACAGTAAACCGGGGCTTGTATTCATGCCGATAAGTGTTATACTTAAGAAGTAAATAAAAAGGGTGCTCACTGAAGTGGGCTGAGATAAAGCTATTGCGCTTTGACCTTCGACCTGATTTGGATAATGCCAACGTAGGGATATAATGACAGCATACTTAGACTGTAGGAATATCAGAGATTGGTGTTCCTGCAGTCTTTTCTGAATCTGAAACGTCGCAATAAATGAAAACTGTAAGGAGGAAATGAAAGATGAAACAATGTATGGAGCTTGTGAGAAAGACAGCACCGCTGGTGCACAATATCACCAACTATGTGACGGTGAATGATGTGGCCAATGTACTTCTGGCCTGCGGGGGGAGCCCGATCATGTCTGACGATGAGGGGGATGTGGAAGACATCACCGCCATCTGCGGCGGTCTCAATATCAACATCGGAACGTTGAATCAGAGAACCATCCCGTCCATGTTTCTGGCCGGAAAAAAGGCAAAGGAACTGGGGCACAAGGTACTGCTTGACCCGGTAGGAGCCGGAGCGAGTTCTCTTCGCACCGAGACGGCATTGAAGCTGATGAAGGAAATCCCGTTTGATGTGATTCGCGGGAACATTTCGGAGATCAAGACCCTGGCTTTCGGAAGTGGAAGTACAAAGGGTGTGGATGCCGACGTGGCGGATGCGGTGACGGACGAGACCTTGACGGATACGATTGCATTTGCGAAAGATCTGGCAGCAAAGCTGCACTGCATCATAGCAGTTACGGGAGCCATTGATCTGGTGGCGGATCGGGAAACCTGCTATGTGATCCGAAACGGACGTCCGGAAATGGGAAGAATTACCGGGACAGGGTGCCAGCTCTCTGGCTTGATGACGGCATTTCTGGTGGCGAATTCGGGAAATGAACTGAAGGCGGCAGCGGCGGCAGTATGCGCGATGGGACTTGCGGGAGAGATTGGCTGGAGCCACATGAAACCGGAGGATGGAAACGCAACCTACAGAAACCGGATTATTGATGCAATCTATCATATGGACGGGGAGATATTGGAAAAAGGAGCAAAATATGAAGTGCGATAAAGAACAATTATTGTTATATGCTGTGACAGACCGCAGCTGGCTGAACGGCGCAGCTCTCAGCGAACAGGTAGAGGCAGCTCTGCGCGGCGGAACTACATTTGTGCAGCTGCGGGAAAAGATGCTGGATACGGAGCAGTTCCTTCAGGAGGCAGTGGAGATCAAGAAACTCTGTGCGAAGTATCAGGTCCCCTTTGTGATCAATGACAATGTGGAGATCGCACTTGCCATGGATGCGGACGGCGTTCATGTGGGACAGAGTGATATGGAAGCGGGTTCGGTACGTGAGAAGCTGGGGCCGGACAAGATTCTTGGTGTGTCTGCCCAGACGGTGGAGCAGGCACTTCTCGCACAGCGGCGCGGCGCGGATTATCTGGGGGTCGGAGCGGTTTTCCATACGGGATCAAAAGCGGATGCAGATGAGGTGAGCCACGAGACGCTGAAAGCGATATGTGAGGCGGTATCCATCCCGGTAATTGCCATTGGCGGGATCGGGGAAGACAATGTGATGCAGCTGCAGGGATCTGGAATCTGCGGGATTGCAGTGATCAGTGCATTGTTTGCGAAGACGGACATTGAGCAGGCGGCACGGGGCCTGAGGGAGAAGACGAGAAGAATGGTGGATGGCGAATGAAGGCAGAACTGCGGAAACTGATGGATTCCGGCCGGATGGAGGGCGTGATATTTGATATGGACGGAGTCCTTCTGGATTCCATGTCCGTGTGGGACCACGCCGGAGAACACTATCTTCAGTCGATGGGGATAAGCCCGGAACCGCAGCTCGGAACGATTCTGCTCGAGATGAATATGGAGCAGGGGGCCCGATATCTGAAAGAACAGTATCAACTGGAGGAGAATCTGGAACAGATTATGAATGGAATCAACCGTACGGTCCGGCAGGCCTATGAGCAGACGATTCCGCTCAAACAATACGTACCGGAGCTGCTCCGTGAACTTGGCCGGCGTGGCATTCGGATGGCCGTGGCGACATCCAGCGACCGGGAAATTGCGGAGGCAGCATTGAAGCGGCTGGAGATCGCGTCGTGCTTTGAGGGTATATTTCCCTGCTCTGAGTATGAAACCTCAAAGAGAGAGCCGCTGATCTTTGAGAAAGCCCGGGAGAAGATGAAGACAGAGTGCACAGGGACATGGGTGTTTGAAGACTCGGTCCTTGCGGCGTCGACAGCTCAACGGGCAGGATTTGGTACCGTGGGAGTGTTTGATGAAAGCAGCAGGGCTTCGCAGGGAGAACTGCAGAATGTGTGCGACTATTATCTCACGGAGAAAGAGACACTTGCAGCACGCTTGTGAACGGGCCACTGGACTTAAGGCCCTTTACGAAATGACAACAGCGGCAGACTGGGGGCACCACCTTCTGTCGCTCAAGAAAAGTAATGCTTAAGAAAACCTGAGAAAAGAGGAGAAGAAAGATGAAAACAGCATTAACAATCGCGGGAAGTGATTCCAGCGGAGGCGCCGGCATCCAGGCAGATATCAAGACGATGACAGTGAATGGCGTATATGCCATGAGTGCACTGACCGCCCTGACTGCACAGAATACAACCGGCGTAAAGAGTATTATGGAGGTGACTCCCGTTTTTCTGGGAGATCAGCTAGACTGTGTGTTTACGGATATTTTTCCGGATGCAGTAAAAATCGGGATGGTTTCATCCTGCGAACTGATTGAGATGATCGCTGAAAAACTTATAGAATATCAGGCGAAAAACATAGTGGTTGACCCTGTGATGGTGGCCACAAGCGGAGCAAAGCTGATCAGCGATGATGCCATAGAGACCTTGAAAAAAAGGCTGCTGCCGCTGGCGGCGGTTCTGACCCCCAATATTCCGGAGGCAGAGGAGTTGACGGGCATGAAGATCACGGCGGCGGAGGACATGGTAGCTGCGGCAGAAAGAATCAGTACTGGTTTTGGCTGTGCGGTACTGCTAAAAGGCGGACATCAGATTAACGATGCCAACGATCTGCTATATGAAAACGGAAAATCCCGGTGGTTTCTTGGAAAAAGAATCGCCAACACCAACACCCATGGAACCGGATGCACGCTTTCCAGTGCCATCGCTGCAAACCTGGCAAAGGGATATGATCTGGAGAACGCAGTGGGGCGGGCCAAGGATTACATATCCGGCGCGCTGGGAGCCATGCTTGATCTGGGACATGGGAGCGGACCAATGAATCACGCGTTTGATGTGTGCGGTGATTTCGGACGGGAGGAGCGTTGATATGGAAGGGAAAAGAACGTCTCTGTTCAGCAACGGGTTGATTTGGTTCGGCGCTGGCGTTTCCATTGCGGAAATACTGACCGGAACATATTTCGCGGGTCTGGGATTTCAAAAGGGGCTGCTCGCCATCATTCTCGGACATGTCATCGGCTGTGCCATGCTGTTCGCAGCGGGACTGATCGGAGGGCGGACACGAAAAAGCGCCATGGAGACCGTGAAAATGAGCTTCGGACAGAAGGGGAGCCTTCTGTTCAGTTTCCTGAATGTACTGCAGCTGGTCGGCTGGACGGCCATAATGATCTATGACGGCGCGGCAGCGGCAAACGGAATCTTCGGTGTGGGTGCCTGGGTGTGGTGCCTCGTCATCGGTGGACTGATCATCATCTGGATCCTGATCGGCATCAGTAATCTGGGGAAAATCAATACCGTGGCCATGGCAGCACTTTTTATACTCACACTGATCCTGTGCAAGGTGATTTTCTTCGATGGAAACAGCGCGGGAATGCTCACGGATGATTCCCTGTCCTTCGGCGCGGCAGTGGAACTTGCGGTGGCGATGCCGCTATCCTGGCTGCCATTGATCAGCGATTACACGAGAGAGGCTGAAAAACCGTTCGGAGCCACGCTTGTCAGCACTGTCGTGTACGGAATCATCAGCTGCTGGATGTATGTGATCGGAATGGGGGCATCCATCTACACCGGAGAATCGGATATCGCACAGATCATGGTCAGGGCGGGACTCGGAATCGCAGGTCTTCTGATTATTGTATTTTCTACGGTGACGACCACATTTCTGGACGCATACTCGGCTGGGGTGTCCAGTGTTTCCATTTCGAAGAAAATCAACGAGAAATGGGCGGCAATCGCAGTTGCCGCAGTCGGGACAATAGGCGCAATCGTCTATCCGATGGACAACATTACGGATTTCCTGTATCTGATCGGGTCGGTTTTTGCACCGATGATCGCAATACAGATCGCAGATTATTTTATCATAAAAAGAAACTGTGTAGACTGCCGGTTTGGTGTCCGTAATCTGCTGATCTGGCTGTTCGGTTTTATCGCCTATCGATATCTGATGACGGTGGATATCGCTGTGGGCAATACACTTCCGGATATGGCAGTTACGATTCTGGTGTGCGTGCTCGTGAATGCAGCCGGGAGCAGGAGAAAGCAGAGAAGCAGCGTGAATTAAAAAACGATATAAGTCAAAAGCAGAAAAGCCATCTGCAACAGGGCAAAACAGATACCATGTTTCCACAAATTGGAAACATGGTATTTTTGCATAATATCCCAATGTTTACAAATACTAGTACTGCAAATCACGTGATAATCGGAAACTGCTAATGGAGGAAATGAATATGAAAGCAACGGGAATCGTGAGAAGAATCGATGACCTTGGGCGCGTTGTGGTACCAAAAGAAATCAGAAGGACACTCAGAATCAGAGAGGGAGATCCGCTCGAGATATTTACGGACAGAGAGGGAGAGATCATTCTGAAAAAGTATTCTCCTGTGGGAGAAATCGGAACCATTGCCAGACAGTATGCAGACAGCCTGGCACAGACACTGAATTGTACCGTCTGCATTGTCGACCAGGATCAGGTGGTGGCAGCCGCGGGCTACGGAAGAGAAGAACTGCAGAACAAATATCTGACGAGACAGATGGAGGAAGCTGTGATGGACCGGAAAAAGATTTATTCCGGCAGCGGGGAGAAGGAATATCTGAATATTGTGGAGGGAATGCCGGAATTTGGCTGTGAGATCATTTATCCGGTGGTGTGCGAAGGGGATGTGATCGGTGCGCTGGTACTGATGCAGAAGAAAGGAAAAAAGGAATTTACAGACTGGGAGGAGAAGGTGGCACAGTGCAGTGCAATTTTTCTTGGAAAACAGATGGAACAGTGACGCATATTCCGAAGGCTTTGGTCATACATTGAGATATGGAACATGGACAGTGCAGATTGTCCGCTGAACAGTCAATGTGTGAGATGAAGTAAGAGGGAGTGTGTATGAAAAAGAAAAGTATTTCTGTTTTGAAGGCGCTATTATGCTCTTATATATTTACCGGAATGCTGCTGTTACTTCTCGCTTTTGTACTGTATAAATTTCAGATACAGGAGAAAGCGGTGAAGGCGGCAATTACCGGAATCTATATTGCAGCGACATTTTTGGGAGGATTTCTGGCAGGAAAAATGATGCGCGTGAAACGGTTTTTCTGGGGTCTGGTGGTCGGAGTGCTCTATTTTGCGCTGCTGGTGCTGGTTTCGCTGGGAATCTACCGGACGATGCAGGGCAATGTGGTGCAGATCATATCGTCGTTTCTGATGTGCGCCGGAGGAGGGATGCTTGGGGCGATGCTCAGCTGAACGGAAAGGGAAATAATAATTAAATTCCTGAAATGGGTGGAGGTCACAGAAAAAATATGATACACTGTAGTTATAAAAAACATGGTTTTTGACTGAGATAAGTTGGAAAGGTGTTGACTTACGAATGATGAAAAGTATAATTTTGACAGACAGACAGACAGACAGACAGACAGACAGACAGACAGACAGACAGACAGACAGACAGACAGACAGACAGACAGAC
>NZ_FQZY01000007.1:0-47282 GCF_900142165.1 Hespellia stercorisuis DSM 15480 | reverse complement strand
GACAGACAGACAGACAGACAGACAGACAGACAGACAGACAGACAGACAGACAGACAGACAGACAGACAGACAGACAGACCTCTGAGTGTGTCTTTTTTGTGCGTATTGAATAGTGTGGATGAGCGGGATGCTGTGCCCCTGAATACCGGGGTGCGGTGTCTTTTTTCGTTCGACAGCCCGTTTTGGAAAAAGATAAAAGATTCACCTGAAAAGCAGTAGAGATATAGAACGTATATGGACAGGCAGTGGGGCAACTGTGAGTGTCCGTGTCATATTATGGCTGTGAGCAGCAGACAATGTTCTGGTGTGTAGATGAAGTAGATGAATATGAGAGAATGGTGATATGAGGTGATGAGATGGTGAGTGGATATCTGAAGTACCGGAATGGTCAGTGGGGGTTGGAGAACGGTGAGGATTGGGAAGTGCTGGATCTGAGGAAGAGTGTGGATATGCAGGCGGGAGAGTCGTGGAGAAAGTGCAGACTGGTTCCGCGCGGGGAAGGCATTCTTGTTGACGGAGAGGTGGAACTGACTCCGGAGCTGGCAGACGAGCTGGAAATCACCCTGCGGCAGTATGAATGGCCGAAGATTTCTTGAAGATTTCTCTTTAAAAACGCAGATACTTGTGTTATACTATACGGCAGAAGTGATTAAAGGAGGAGCGAACATGAAACATATTAAAACATTGAATGAACAGACATTGAACAATACAGTGAAAAAAGGTGGATGTGGAGAGTGTCAGACATCATGTCAGTCTGCCTGCAAGACTTCTTGTACAGTAGGAAACCAGACCTGTGAAAACAAGAAATAATCGGTGTATGTTTACAATTTAAACTGAAAAGAAAAGGCAGCGGCCTAAGGTCGCTGCTTTATGCTTGTTGAACCGTCATTATCGGGTGAACGGAGTGCAGCAGGTAAATGAAATAGAAAGAGGGGTACTAGAAGTGATTCATCAGTACCAGAATAACGGATATAATATTGTCCTTGATGTGAACAGCGGAGCGGTCCATGTGGTGGACCAGAGTGCTTACGATGTGATCGAATGTCTCACGGGACTGAATCCGGAGCACACGGTGGAGACGCTGCAGGATGAGACGACCTTTACATATTTAAAAGACAAGCTTGGACAGATTTACAGAAAAGAAGACTTAGAGGACATCCTTGAGGATGTGATCGAATTGACTGAGGGCGGCCGGCTTTACACGAAGGATGTGTACGAGGGCTTCGTCGATGCGGTCAAGGAGAGAAAGACGGTGGTAAAGGCATTGTGTCTGCATATTGCGCATGACTGCAATCTGGCATGCCGATACTGTTTTGCGGAAGAGGGCGAGTACCACGGAAGGAAAGCGCTCATGACATTCGAGGTTGGAAAGAAAGCGCTGGATTTCCTGATTGCCAATTCCGGAAGCAGAAGAAATCTGGAAGTGGATTTCTTTGGCGGTGAGCCTCTGATGAACTGGCAGGTGGTAAAAGACCTGGTAGCATACGGGAGAGAACAGGAAAAACTTTATGACAAGCATTTTCGTTTTACTGTGACCACGAATGGCGTTCTGCTCAACGATGAGATTCAGGAGTTCGTCAACCGGGAGATGGACAACGTTGTCATCAGCCTTGACGGACGGAAGGAAGTCAATGACACCATGCGGCCATTCCGTAACGGGAAGGGCAGCTATGATCTGATCGTGCCGAAATTCCAAAAACTTGCGGAGAGCAGAAATCAGGAACGCTACTATATAAGAGGAACATTTACCAGAAACAATCTGGATTTTTCAAATGATATCCTTCACTTCGCAGATCTTGGATTTAAGCAGATGTCCATTGAGCCTGTGGTCGGTCCGGAGACGGACTCTTATGCGATCCGTGAGGAAGATCTCCCACAGATTTTTGCGGAGTATGATAAGCTTGCAAAAATTATGATAGAGCGCGAAAAGTCTGGAAATGGATTTACATTCTTCCATTTTATGATCGATCTGGAGGGTGGCCCCTGTGTATACAAGCGGCTGTCCGGCTGCGGATCCGGAACAGAATATCTGGCGGTTACGCCGTGGGGAGATCTGTATCCCTGTCACCAGTTTGTGGGCGAGGATGATTTCCTGATGGGGAACGTAGATGAAGGCATCAAGCGGCCTGAGATCGCAGATGAGTTCAGAAGCTGCAGTGTGTATTCCAAAGACAAATGTAAGAACTGTTTTGCCAGATTCTATTGCAGCGGTGGCTGTATGGCAAATTCATATAAATTCCATGGCACGATTCACGATACATATGAGGTGGGCTGTGAGATGGAACGAAAACGTGTGGAATGTGCGATTATGATGAAAGCAGCACTTGCAGAGTAGATTAAGCGAATGAAAGGAAGTAAGTCATGAAGAAAAGTAAAGGAGTCGTTAGCCTGATCGTTACGGTTGCATTGATTGCACTGCTCGGCTTTACGACGATAGTGGGATTTGGAAAAGGTGAGACAGGCGCGTCAAAGAATATCAAGCTCGGTCTGGACCTGGAAGGCGGAGTGAGTATCACTTACCAGACGGTGGATAAGAATCCATCTGATGAGGATATGAGTGACACGATCTATAAACTCCAGAAGCGTGTGGAGCAGTACAGCACAGAGGCGACGGTTTATCAGGAAGGCGATGACCGTATCAGTATCGAGATTCCCGGCGTAAAGGATGCCAATGCGGTTCTGGAAGAACTGGGACAACCGGGTACACTGTATTTTATTGCACAGACTGACAGCACAGGAGCGGCAAACTACACTGCAGATTCTACTGCGGAATCCGGTTATACGCTCAGCAAGACGATCGAAGAGCTGCAGAAGGACGGCAGCATCGTACTGACCGGTACCGATGTGAAGAATGCCAAGGCTGTCACAACACAGAAGGATTCAAATTCTGCCAAAGAATATGTGGTAGATCTGACGCTGACTGATGATGGAACAAAGAAATTTGCAGACGCGACGACAGCAGCTTACAACAGCGGGGAGACCATCGGTATCTACTATGACGGTGCATTCGTCAGCGTGCCGAAGGTAAATGAACCGATTGAGGGCGGAGAGGCGCAGATCAGCGGACAGAATTCATTTGAGGAGGCAGACAGTCTTGCTTCTACGATCCGTATCGGTGGGCTGAATCTGGAATTAAAAGAACTTCGTTCCAACGTGGTAGGAGCGCAGCTCGGTGAAGAGGCAATCAGCACAAGTCTGCTGGCCGGAGCAATCGGTCTTGCAATTGTGTTTGTGTTTATGTGCGGGGTATATCTGCTCCCGGGATTTGCTGCCAGTCTTGCACTTCTGGTGTACACAGGTCTGGTTCTGGTATCTCTGAATGCATTTGACATTACACTGACCCTCCCGGGTATCGCCGGTATCGTACTCGGTATCGGTATGGCCGTGGATGCGAACGTTATTATATTTGCCCGTGTGCGGGAGGAACTGACGGCCGGAAAATCTGTGCTGACATCCCTGAAGGCCGGATTCCAGAAGGCATTGTCCGCGATCGTCGACGGCAATATCACGACACTGATCGCTGCGGCGGTACTGTGGCTGAGAGGTACCGGAACGGTGAAGGGCTTTGCACAGACACTGGCACTCGGTATTGTGATTTCCATGTTCACGGCACTTGTGATTTCCAGAATGATTATTTTTGCATTTTATGCGGTCGGTATCCGTTCACCTAAGGCGTACGGCAGACCGAAAAAAGAGAGAGAGCCAATCAATTTCCTGGGGAAGAAAAAGATTTTCTTTGCTGCGTCGACCGCTGTGGTTCTTGCGGGATTCGTGTTTATGGGAATCAATGCGGGAAGTGGAAATGGAATGCTCAACTACAGCCTGGAGTTCAAGGGTGGTACTTCGACGAATGTAACATTCAATGAACAATATTCACTGGAAGAGATTGACAAAAATATCGTTCCGATTATCGAGGACGTGACCGGGGACAAGAATGTTCAGGTTCAGAAGGTTCAGGACACCGACCAGGTGATCTTTAAAACCGCAACACTGGATCTGAAGACCAGAGAGGCCTTCAACAAGGCTATGGTCGACAGCTTTAAAGTAGATGAGACCAAGATTACTTCGGAAAACATCAGCTCAACAGTAAGCTCCGAGATGCGTCAGGATGCGATTTTCGCAGTGCTGATTGCAACCATCTGTATGCTGATCTACATCTGGTTCCGATTCAAGGATATCCGTTTTGCAGGAAGTGCCGTGCTGGCTCTGCTGCATGACGTGCTGGTGGTACTCGCCTTCTATGCGGCGGTGCGTGTATCGGTAGGTAATACGTTCATCGCGTGTATGCTGACGATCGTTGGATATTCCATCAACGCGACCATCGTTATCTTCGACCGTATCCGTGAGGAATTAAAGACGAAGAAACGTGCGGAAGATCTGGAATTGATCGTAAACAGAAGTATTACAAGAACACTGACAAGAACCATGTACACTTCATTTACAACAATTGTCATGGTAGTTGTACTTTATGTATTAGGCGTGAGCTCTATCCGTGAATTTGCGCTGCCGCTGATCGTAGGTTTTGTGTGTGGTGCATACTCATCTGTATGTATTACCGGTGCATTATGGTATGTGATGAAGACAAAATGGGTAACAAAGAAATAAAAGAAAATAAAAACAGACAGAGCTGTTACATTTTGTAACGGCTCTGTTACGTTATAGAGAGTGGAGGAACGTGTATGGGAAATTGGTTTGTTTCGATGAAGAAAGCTGATTTTCAGGGGATAGCAGCCAGATATCACATCTCGCCGATTGTGGCAAGACTGATCAGGAACCGGAATGTGGTCGGGGATGAGAATATCGACCTGTATCTGAATGGGACAATTGCGGAATTGAATGATGGAATGCTGCTTAAGGACGTGGACCGGGCGGTGGATATCCTGACCGAAAAAATCGAGGGCAGAGCGCAGATCCGTGTAATCGGGGATTATGATATCGACGGGGTCAATGCAACCTATATCCTGCAGGAGGGGCTGGAAGGCCTGGGGGCAGTCGTCGATACGGATATTCCGGATCGGATCCGTGACGGGTATGGATTGAACCGCACCTTGATCAACCGGGCAATCGAGGACGGAATTGACACGATCATCACTTGCGATAACGGCATCGCAGCCGGGGAGGAGATTGCTTACGGAAAGAGCCAGGGGCTGACGATTATTGTGACGGATCATCACGAGGTTCCTTATGAGGAGACGGAGGAAGGCAGGAAATACATTCTGCCACCGGCGGATGCGGTGGTGGATCCGAAACAGGTGGACTGTACATATCCGTTCCAGGGGCTGTGCGGGGCTGCGGTGGCTTATAAGCTGATGCAGGCACTGTATGATTCGTTGGGAAAGGACGAGGAAGAAATCGATTATCTGATGGAAAATGTTGCGGTGGCAACGATTGGTGATGTGATGGATCTGGTCGATGAGAACCGGATCTTTGTCAGGCAGGGCCTGGAGATGCTCAAGCGGACGAAGAATCCGGGGTGGAGAGCACTGATGGAATGCACAAATATCGACGTGGAGCATCTGTCTGCTTATCACATCGGATTCGTATTGGGACCGTGCATCAATGCCGGCGGGCGCCTGGACACGGCGAAGCGGGCACTGGAGCTGCTGAGTTCAAACTCGAAAAAGGAGGCGGCTCTTCTTGCCGGCGACCTGAAGGCACTCAATGACAGCCGGAAAGAGATGACGGCAAAAAATCTGGAGGAGGCGGTGGAGCTGGTAGAGTCCACGCCGTTAGGCCAGGACAAGGTGCTGGTGGTGTTCCTGCCGGACTGCCACGAGAGCATCGCAGGAATCGTGGCGGGAAAACTCCGGGAGCGGTATTATAAGCCGGTCTATGTGCTGACGAAGGGGAAAGACGGGGTCAAGGGTTCGGGCCGCTCGATTCCGAACTACGATATGTTCGAGGAACTGAGTAAATGCAGGGAACTGCTCACGCGGTTCGGCGGACACAAGATGGCCGCGGGGCTGTCTTTGAAGGAGGAGCAGGTGGACAGACTGCGCATTCTGCTGAACGAACAGACTGGATTGACACCGGAGGATCTTGTGGAGAAGATTTCCATTGATATGCAGCTGCCGTTTGCCTATATCACGGAACATCTGATCGAGGAGCTGAAAGTGCTGGAACCCTTCGGAAAAGGCAATCCCAAGCCGTTGTTTGCGGAGCGGGAGGTGCGGGCAATCCACCCGCGCATTCTGGGCGTGAACCAGAATGTGTTAAAATGCCGCCTTCAAAGCAGAGATGGAGTGGAGATGGACGCAGTTTATTTTGGCGATGTGAAGGCATGCCTGGAATATATGAATGCGCATGAGCGGATTGCAGTCACATTTTACCCCGGAATCAACGAATACAAAGGGAACAGAACAATTCAGATTACAATTGTCAACTATCAATAAGGTGTGTTATACTTAAAGATATTTAGATATTTACTTGCACGAGGAGGAATGGGTATGCCGGGAACTACAGAGTATAAACTATTGAATGAAAATCTTGAAATCGTGGACGGCCATGCGGTCAAGGCACCGGAGGACTATCAGGATCCGAAGCAGCTTTATGACGCACTGGTTGCGCGTGTAAGAAAGTATCACCCATCCGCCGATATCTCCATGCTGGACAAGGCATACAAAATCGCATCCGAGGCGCACGCGGAGCAGAAGAGAAAATCCGGCGAGCCTTATATTATCCATCCGCTCTGGGTCGGAATCATTCTGGCAGATCTGGAGATGGATAAGGAGACCATTGTGGCGGGGATGCTGCACGATGCAGTGGAGGACACCACGATGACTCTGGATGAGATCACGCAGGAATTTGGAGGCGAGGTCGCGCTTTTGGTAGACGGGGTGACCAAGCTGGGGCAGCTGTCCTATTCCGCCGATAAACTGGAAGTTCAGGCGGAGAATCTGCGCAAGATGTTTCTGGCCATGGCGAAGGACATCCGTGTCATTATCATCAAGCTGGCAGACCGCCTTCACAATATGCGGACGCTGGAGTTCATGCGGCCGGAGAAGCAAAAAGAAAAAGCAAAGGAGACCATGGACATCTATGCGCCACTGGCACAGCGTCTTGGTATTTCCAAAATCAAAATAGAACTGGATGATCTGGCACTGAAGTATCTGCAGCCGGAGATTTACAATCAGCTGGTAAAGGATCTGAATGAGCGGAAGACCCAGCGGGAAGAGTTCGTACAGCAGATTGTGGCAGAGGTCTCAAAGCACATCACGAATGCACACATCAAGGGCAAGGTGTATGGCCGCGTGAAGCATTTTTTCAGTATATATAAGAAGATGGTGAATCAGGATAAGACGGTGGATCAGATCTATGATCTGTTCGCAGTCAGAATCATCGTGGATTCGGTGAAGGACTGCTATGCCGCGCTGGGACTGATCCATGAGATGTACACACCGATTCCGGGACGCTTCAAGGATTACATTGCCATGCCGAAGCCAAACATGTACCAGTCGCTTCACACGACACTGATGGGGCCGTCCGGTCAGCCGTTTGAGATTCAGATTCGGACGGAGGAGATGCACAAGACTGCAGAGTATGGTATCGCTGCACATTGGAAGTACAAGGAGAGCGGAGACGGAAGTAAGAATGTCAAGACCCAGGAGGAAGAGAAACTCAGCTGGCTGCGTCAGATTCTGGAGTGGCAGAAGGATATGTCTGACAACCGGGAGTTCCTGAGTCTGCTGAAGGGTGATCTGGATTTGTTCGCCGAAGATGTATACTGTTTTACTCCGAACGGGGATGTCAAGAATCTGCCGAACGGATCCACACCGATCGACTTTGCGTATTCCATTCACAGCGCGGTCGGCAACAAGATGGTAGGTGCCCGGGTCAACGGCAAGCTGGTCAACATCGACTATAAGATTCAGAACGGGGACCGAATCGAGGTCATGACCTCGCAGAACTCAAGAGGGCCGAGCCGAGACTGGCTGAATATCGTCAAGAGCACACAGGCGAAGAATAAGATCAATCAGTGGTTCAAGAAAGAGTTTAAAGAAGAGAACATTGTGCGGGGCAAAGAGATGATCACTGCATACTGCAGGGCGAAGTCGATCAATGTCACGAATATTGTTAAACCGAAATACATGCAGATCGTGCAGGAAAAATATGGCTTTAAGGACTGGGATTCCGTGCTGGCGGCAATCGGACACGGCGGCCTGAAGGAAGGCCAGATCGTCAATCGTCTGGTGGAGGAATACGAGAAGGAACACAAGAAGGAAATCACCAACGAGCAGATTCTCGAGAAGGTATCAGAGGCCGGGAACCAGAAGGTCCATGTCTCCAAATCGAAGACCGGAATTGTTGTGAAGGGAATCGATGATATTGCGGTCAGATTCTCCAAGTGCTGTAATCCGGTGCCGGGAGATGAGATTGTGGGATTTGTCACAAGAGGACGTGGCATGTCGATCCACAGAACCGACTGTGTCAATATGATGCATCTGTCCGATGGGGAGCGATCCAGACTGATTGATGCAGAGTGGGAGAGCACGGAAGAGGAGGCGGACGGCGGACAGTATCTGGCAGAACTCAAGATGTTCGCGGAGGATCGCCAGGGACTGCTCATGGAGATCACGAAGATCTTCACGGAGGAAAAGAGCGATGTGAAGTCGCTGAATGTCCGTACGAATAAAAGAGGAACTGCCACCATCGACATGGGATTCGTGGTGCGCGGAAGAGCAGAACTCGGAAGAGTGATGGAAAAATTAAGACAGTTAGAAGGCGTAATAGACATAGAAAGGACAGCAGGGTAAGAGTGATGTTTAAGATTGAGAAGTTTGTGATTGGACCGATTGGAACAAATTGTTATGTGGCTGGAAATCAGGATACGAAGGAGTGCTTTATCGTGGACCCGGCTGTGTTTTCTGAGGATGTGATGGAATACATTGAAAAAGAGGGGCTGACTCTGAAGGCGGTTCTGCTGACACATGGACATGGGGATCATATCGGTGGAATTGAGGAGCTGGTAAAAAGATATGGGATTCCGGTATATGCCCACGAGGAAGAAAAGGAATTGCTCGGGGATGCCAAATTGAATATGTCTCCGAGTTTTGGCCCGGCAGTTGAATTTACGGATGCAGTGTATGTAAAGGATATGGAATGTCTTGATATCGCAGGATTTCACATTCAGGTACTCTACACTCCGGGACATACTGCGGGCGGCTGCAGTTACTATCTGGAAAAAGAGGGCGTGGTTTTCAGCGGTGACACCTTGTTCTGGGGATCTGTCGGACGATCTGATTTCCCGACGGGCAACACGGAAGACCTGATTCGTTCCATCAAGGAAAAACTGATGGCGCTTCCCGACGATACGATCGTCCATGCGGGGCACAGAAGTGAGACTACCATCGGATATGAGAGAGAACGGAATCCTTTTATCAAATAACAGGACGAACCGGAAAAGTGCCGGTCGGGGAGCAGTATGATTCGAATAGAGTGCAGAGATGCGTTATATGCCTATGACATCTATCATATAACAAAAGCGTTTTTTCCAAACGAAGAGATAGAACAACAGGTTGACGAGAAGCAAGAACAGGAAGTGTCGGTGACACTGGAAAATGGTTCTTGCTTTTCCATTGCGCCGGACGGTGTCGCCGGATTTTCTGAGAAAAAAGAGAGAAAGCACTGGGTCAACAAACAATTATACAATTTTTGCAGGCAGGAGCAGGGGCATCCGCTGGCGTGGGGGATCCTGACGGGTATCCGTCCGACCAAGATGATCATGAGCCGCCTGGAATCCGGTGCGGGAGAACGGGATGCGCTGGAGTGGATGACGGAAGAATATCTGGTGACGGGGGAGAAAGCGGAACTTGCGCTTGCCATTGCGAAAAGGGAGAAGGCGCTTTTGGATCGGCTGGATTACCGGGAGGGATACAGCTTATATATAGGGATTCCTTTTTGCCCGACGATCTGCTCGTATTGTTCTTTCAGTTCTTCCCCGTTGGAAGAGTGGGAGGATCGGGTGGACGGATATCTGGATGCGCTGTGTCGGGAGCTGAGTTTTGTCGGAACAGTTTCCGCAGAGCGAAAGCTGAATACGATCTACATCGGCGGCGGGACACCGACCACACTGAATCCGCAGCAGCTGGAACGTCTTTTGTCACATCTGGAGCAGACATTTTCCTACGAGAATCTGATCGAATTTACCGTGGAGGCGGGACGCCCGGACAGCATCACGAGAGAAAAGCTTGAGGTGCTTAAAAGCCATCCGGTTACCAGAATTTCCATCAACCCGCAGTCTATGCAGCAGAAGACGCTGGATGCGATTGGACGGCGGCACACGGTGCAGGAGATCTATGATGCATATGAGGCGGCGAGAGAGCTGGGGTTTGACAACATCAATATGGATCTGATCGCAGGTCTTCCGGGGGAAGAGGTGTGTGATATGCGTGACACACTGGAGCAGATTGTCCATATGCAGCCGGACAGCCTGACTGTGCATTCGCTGGCCATTAAGCGGGCGGCCAGGATGGGGCAGGAGAAGACGAAGATCCGCGAGGCGAAGAGGCTGGAGGAGATGGTTGATCTCGCTTCGGACTACGCGAAGCGGCTGGAGCTGGTGCCCTATTACCTGTACCGGCAGAAAAATATTGCAGGAAATTTTGAAAATGTTGGTTATGCAAAGGTTGACAAAGCGGGAATTTACAATATACTGATTATGGAGGAAAAACAATCGATCATCGCGTGCGGGGCAGGAGCGTCTACAAAGATCGTGCTGTCGGAGAAGATAGAGCTGGAGAGCCGTGGAAAACTGCGGACTACCAACATTATCCGCATTGAGAATGTAAAAGACATTGAAGAGTACATCACTCGGATCGATGAAATGATAGAACGAAAAGGAGAATGGTTATGGCATTAAAGAAGAAACCGGTTACGGGTATGAAGGACATGCTCCCAAGGGAGATGGAGGTCAGGGACTATGTGATCGGACTGATCAAGGAGACATATAAGGACTTCGGGTTCTCGTCCATGGAGACGCCCTGCGTGGAGCACATTGAGAATCTGTGCAGCAAATCAGGCGGGGATAATGAGAAGCTGATATTCAAGATTTTAAAGCGCGGCGAGAAGCTGAAGCTTGATACAGCGGAGACAGAAATGGATCTGATCGATGGAGGACTGCGTTATGATCTGACTGTGCCGCTGTGCCGTTATTACTCCAACAATGCGAACGAACTGCCTTCTCCGTTCAAGGCTCTGCAGATGGGCAATGTGTGGAGAGCGGACAGACCGCAGCGCGGCCGTTTCCGTCAGTTTATGCAGTGCGATATTGATATTTTGGGAGAGCCGGGTAATCTGGCGGAGATCGAGCTGATTCTTGCGACGACGACTCTGCTTGGAAAACTGGACTTCAGGAATTTTACGATCCGGATCAATGACCGGAAGATCCTCAAAGCAATGGCGGCGTACAGCGGTTTTGCGGAAAGTGATTACGACAATGTATTTATCATTCTGGACAAGATGGACAAGATCGGTCTGGACGGCGTTGCTGCGGAGATGGAAGAGAGCGGCTATGCGAAGGATGCCGTCGAAAAGTATCTGAATCTGTTCAAGGAGATCACCAACGACGTTGCGGGAGTCCGCTTCTGCAAAGAGAAGCTGGAAGGTTTTCTGGACGCGGAGACGGCAGACGGACTGGAATTGATCATCTCCAGCGTGGAGAGCGCAAAGGAGGCAGAATTTAAGATGTCCTTTGATCCTACGCTTGTGCGCGGAATGTCCTATTATACAGGAACTATTTTCGAGATATCCATGGATGAATTTGGCGGTTCTGTAGGCGGCGGTGGCCGTTATGATGAGATGATCGGCAAATTTACGGGTCAGAATACCCCGGCAGTCGGATTCTCCATCGGGTTTGAGCGAATTGTCATGCTGCTTTTGGAGCGAGGCTATGAGCTTCCGACAACCAAGCCGAAGAAGGCATTTTTGATCGAGAAGAAGATGCCGGCAGAGGGCATGCTCAAAGTGCTGGATCTGGCGAAGAAAGAACGCGCTGCAGGCCGGCAGGTCATGATCGTCAACATGAAGAAAAATAAAAAGTTCCAGAAGGAACAGCTGGCGGAGCAGGGCTACACGGATGTGACGGACTGCTATGCAGATTCGATCGACCAGCTGTAGAGTGAATAAGGATCATGAATTTGAACTTTAATTCATGATATAAATAAGTAAGAAGGAAAGAGGATAATAAAATGGCAGAATCAATGCAGGGATTAAAAAGAACCCATAGATGCGGAGAATTGTCCATGAAAAATGTCGGTGAGACTGTCACCGTGATGGGCTGGGTACAAAAAAACCGCAACAAGGGAGGCATCGTATTTGTGGATCTGCGGGACAGAGCGGGTCTGCTCCAGATCGTGTTCGAGGACGAGGAAGAACTGATGGCGAAAGCCGCAAAGCTTCGTTCGGAATTTGTAGTGGCAGTGGTTGGAACGGTAGTGGCACGTTCCGGTGCAGTAAATAAAAATATGGCGACAGGGGAGATCGAAGTGCGCGCCAGTGAGCTTCGCATCCTGTCGGAATCAGAGACGCCTCCGTTCCCAATCGAGGAAAATTCCAAGACAAAAGAGGAGCTGCGCTTAAAATACCGTTTTCTGGATCTGAGAAGACCGGATCTCCAGAGAAACCTGATGATGAGAAGCCGTGTGGCGACTCTGACACGTGCATTCCTTGCAGAGGAAGGCTTTCTTGAGATCGAGACGCCGACCATGATCAAGTCTACCCCGGAAGGCGCCAGAGATTACCTGATCCCAAGCCGTGTGAATCCGGGTACATTTTATGCGCTCCCACAGTCACCACAGCTGCTGAAACAGCTTCTGATGTGTTCCGGCTATGACCGCTACTTCCAACTGGCGCGCTGCTACAGAGACGAGGATCTGCGCGCAGACCGTCAGCCGGAATTTACACAGATCGATATGGAACTGTCCTTTGTGGATGTGGACGACGTGATTGACGTGAACGAGAGACTTCTGGCGAAGCTGTTCAAGGAAGTACTGGACGTGGAGGTCTCCCTCCCGATTCCGAGAATGACCTGGCAGGAGGCCATGGACCGTTTTGGCTCAGACAAGCCGGACACCCGCTTTGGCATGGAATTAAAGGACGTCACAGATGTCGTGAAGGACTGCGAATTTGTTGTCTTTAAGGGAGCCATTGAAAACGGCGGCAGCGTGCGCGGAATCAACGCCGGAGGGCAGGGCTCCATGCCGCGGAAAAAGATTGACAAGCTGGTGGATTTTGCGAAGGATTTTGGTGCAAAAGGTCTGGCGTACATTGCGATTCATGAAGACGGAACCGTCAAATCTTCTTTTGGAAAATTCATGAAAGAGGAGGAGATGACCGCGCTCATCGAAGCGATGGACGGACAGAATGGAGACCTGCTTCTCTTTGCTGCGGACAAAAATAAAGTGGTCTGGGACGTGCTGGGCAACCTGCGTCTGGAGATCGCAAGACAGTTGGAGCTGTTGGACAAAAATGAGTACAAGTTCCTGTGGGTAACCGAATTTCCGCTGATGGAATGGAGCGATGAGCAGGGACGTTATCTTGCCATGCATCATCCGTTTACCATGCCGATGGACGAGGACATTCCGATGCTCGACACGGATCTTGGAAAAGTGCGTGCAAAAGCATACGATATCGTGCTGAACGGGACGGAGATCGGCGGCGGAAGTGTCCGTATCTTCAACAATGAGATTCAGTCCAAGATGCTGGAACTGTTAGGATTTACGCCAGAACAGGCAGAGGAGCAGTTCGGGTTCCTTCTGCGTGCATTCCGGTATGGAGTACCGCCGCATGCCGGACTGGCATACGGTCTGGACCGCCTGGTAATGCTGATGGCAAAACAGGACAGTATCCGTGACGTGATCGCTTTCCCGAAGATCAAGGATGCATCAGACTTGATGACCGAGGCTCCAGCAGCAGTGGATACAAAGCAGCTGGAGGAGCTTGGAATTGAGATTTCAAAGCCGGCCGAAGAGGAATAGAAAAAAAGAAAAATAGGAATAGAAAAAAAGAAAAATAGATATTGACAATATGATGTTCTTGCTGTATAGTAGTTATTGTTCTGGTAAAACAGACATGCAGGAACATCATATATGCGACAGTGGCTCAGCTGGTAGAGTACGACCTTGCCAAGGTCGGGGTCGCGGGTTCGAACCCCGTCTGTCGCTCTGAAAATTATTGTAGGAAGGGATTTCGGAAGGTCATTCATTTACAGTGACCGCCGAATCCATTCTATCATGAATACTGAGATAAGTATCTAAGTTGATTAGATATTTATCTCAGTTTTTTTGTTCGGTTTTTTTTGTTTCTCGATTTGTCAGCAGAGGGAGCAATCTGCGAATATCCGCTTTGACTGTGTGGAATTATTAAAAGCAAAAAAACAAGACCTTTTTCGGAAAAACTATTGAGCATCCTTTGAATTTACGCTATACTGATTAAGTAATTAGTAACTACACTTGAAAGGCGATTAAACATGGGCGTATCAGAGCAGCACGAGCGAAGAAAACTTGAAATTATGGAACAGTGCTTTGACTGTTATTGTGAGAACGGTATAGCATCAACAGGGCTGAAGGCACTTGCAAAGGCTTGTGGTATGACGACCGGCAATATGTACGTGTACTTTGACAGCATCGACGATTTAATTATTCAGTCCACCGCCTATTGTATGGCAAAGGTGGAGGACGAATTTATGGCACTGTCCCCCAAAGACCCGGCGGATATTAAACGCTTTGTGGAGGAAGTGCCCTACTGGACAGCAAAAAAGCACGGCAAAAAATACCGCTTTATGTATCAGGTGTACACCTCTCCCAAATATCTGGAATACGGCAAAGAATTTTTCAAGGGTGTGGAGCAGAGATACACAGAGTATGCAAAGCAGCTGGAGCGTCGTTTGGGTATTCCGTGGCAGGTCATTCAGCCGATGATTTTTACCTTTGTGCGTGCCAGCGTACACTATGCGCTGTTTGAGGACGAAGGTTACTTAAAGCCCCAGATGGATATGCTGTGGCAGATGTGTAGTATGCTCAAGGAAAAATATCTCGATGAAAAATCGGAACCTGCAAATCAATCATCTTGTCAGGAGGAAACGCAATGAAAAAGAGAATTTTATCGTTACTCTTAGTGGTGGCAATGGTGCTTGGTATCGTGCCATTTAGCAGTGTGGTGGCAAATGCCGAAGATACCACAACCAAAAACATTGAACTTGGAACAAGCGGCGTAGCGGACAAGGATTTCGTGTACTTTGGAAACTACAACAGCGAAGATATCAAGTGGAAAGTGCTTGACGCAGACGCAGATAATACAGGTGCAGCACAAGGTATGTTCCTGCTGTCTGAATATCTGCTCGAACAAAGCCATAAGCAGTTTGATAACAACTCGAATGTATGGCAAGGCAGTATTGCACAGGCGTGGTGCAAAACATTTGCAGACAGCAGTGCATTTACGAGTGCCGAAAAAGAAGCACTTAAAAGTGTAAACAAAACAGATGAGACAACAAACCAATATAGTATTTCTTGGGGAACGAGTTCTCTTGTAGATGAGAAGGTGTTCTATTTATCAGCAGAAGAAGCAGCAAACTACATAGGAGCAAATGATGGAGATGAGGGACTTGCAACAACGACAAGCGGCGGAGCCGCTGGCGGGTGGTGGCTGCGGTCGCCCTACAACTATGATACTAGCTATGCGGGCTTCGTGTACGAGGTCGGCTATGTCGATTCTTACATTGTAGCTTACACCTACCCGGGTGTGCGTCCCGCTTTTAACTTAAATCTGGAATCTGTTCTCTTCTCATCTGCCGCCGAAGGCGGCAAATCAAGCGGCACCGTCGGTGCCGCCGCGTTAAATTCTGTTTCTGAGTATACATCGAATACTGCAAGAGCATGGAAAGTGACCCTGCTGGATTCAAATCGTAGCTTTACTGCACAGGCAGCAGAGGGTACAACCGCAAGTGCGGCGACTGGTTATAGTAACTGGTCAGTTAATGTAACATATAATAATGCCGCAACAGGTTCAAACGAATATGTATCGACTATGCTGTGTGATGCAAGTGGCAACGTGCTTTACTACGGAAATATTGCACAGAATAGCGCAAGTGGAACACAGACTGTGAATATCCCGACAGGTCTTGGCGCAGGCAATTACACATTGAAAGTTTTCTCCGAGCAATTAAACGGAGATAACAAGACAGATTATGCAAGTGCGATGCAGGACATTGCACTTGAGGTCACTTTATCAAAGCTAGCCACACCAAGTGCAACATTTACCGCAACAAGTGAAAATGGCGGTACACTTGGCGGTGTCACAACCAATATGCAGTACAGCGTAGATGGCGGTGCTAACTGGATTGATGTAACAGATGCTACAATGAATATTGCAGATGTTACCGCTGCAAATGGCGTACAGATTTATGACAGAGGAGATGGAGTGGCAACCTCCGATTCCGATGTACAGACGATAACTGTTACACAGGCAGCACAGCCAACTGGACTTTCAAAAACGGATTGCTCCACGGCTGCAAATAACAACGGAAAAATCAGTGGTGTGAACAATACGATGGAATACCGAGTATCTGGCTCTGCGGATGCATGGATGGCGATTACTGGAACTACGATTACAGGACTTTCCAACCAAAGCTATGACATTCGTGTTAAAGCAAGCGGTACAACTCTTGCATCTGACGTACAGAGCATAGCCATTAGTGCCTATGTAGCTCCGCCTGCACCAAAAGCAGCGGATTACGCAGATGTAGATAAGGCAATCAGTGAAATTCCTGCCGACCTTTCCATTTATACCGATGCAAGTGTGCAAGCGTTGAATGATGCAAAAGTCGCTGTTGACAGAAATAAAACTGAGGCAGAGCAGTCCATTGTTGACGGATATGCGACAGCCATTCGAGATGCGATCAAGGCTCTGAGATATAAAGATGCGGATTACAGCAAGGTAGATACTGCTATTGGCAAAATACCTGCTGACCTTTCCATTTACACCGACGCAAGCGTAAAAGCATTGAACGATGCTAAAAATGCAGTAGTAAGAGGAAAGAATATCACGGAGCAGACCACTGTTGATGCTTATGCTACAGCCATTCAAAAAGCCATTGACGGGCTTGTGAAGAAAACTGGTGCTACAGCCAAAGGCAACAATAATAATGCAACCTCTGCTCAGACCGGAGATAACAGTAATATGTTTTTGTGGTTGGCGATATTGATGCTTTCCGCAGGTGGGATTGTAATTGGCGGGATTACCCAGAAAACTCGTAAAAAGAATTCAAAACAATAATTAAATCAAGAAAATAAATTTTCTGAAGCAAGGGCAAACAGGCGGATAATTCCGATGTTTGCCCTTTTGCTGTGTATGCCAAGCATGGCACTAATCTAGTATAAGCGACATGAAATAACCTTATGTTTCACTTGCCTAAATTTCCATCGACTGCGTTGTCGTCAATCGACGTAGCCACCGCTACGCCTCATTCCTTCGTCTTGCAGACTGAAAATTTATTCTGCTATATCCTCATATATCTTCTAACACTCCTCTAACACCGAAAAATAAACACTCCTCTAACACTCCTCTAACACCGAAAAAACACTCCTCTAACACCGAAAAAAACACTCCTCTAACACCGAAAAAAAGGTTGACAATTTGTAAATGATACGATATAGTAGTTATTGTTCTGGTAAAACAGACATGCAAAACATCATATATGCGACAGTGGCTCAGCTGGTAGAGTACGACCTTGCCAAGGTCGGGGTCGCGGGTTCGAACCCCGTCTGTCGCTCTAAAAAGAAGTCTTTTAAAGACTTCTTTTTTTGTGCAGACAATGAGCCGGACGAAATCATGCTTGCATGAATTTCACCCGGCGAATGTCCATCATCGAGCAACGTAAGTTGTGAGATGGTGGACTTGCACAGAATCGGGCAGAGGAGCTGCGCGATTGCAGACAATGAGCCGGACGAAATCATATCGACATAGCAGAAAAACACCGGAAATGGTGTTAAATAATAAACTATGATGGAAACTGAATTTGACGTGTGCTATAATAAAACGCGATACGTTAATGAGATACAGTGTAAAAGAAGTGTTGGATCTCATCCTGGTACAAGTGGTAGAAAGGATTAATAGCATGGAGAATAAAACAAATACAATTAAAATGGCACTGCTGGGGCTGGGGACAGTCGGAGGCGGAGTTTATAAACTGATTCAGCGCCGTTCGGATGGAATGGAAAAAAATGTAGGTGCAAACCTCGAAATCACAAAAATTCTGGTTCATAATATGGAGAAGAAAAGAGAAGGCGTGGATGCGTCGCTCCTCACAGATCAGTGGAAGGATATCATCGAGGACGATGAGATACAGATCGTCATTGAACTGATGGGCGGGATCGAACCGGCGAAGACCATGATTCTGGAAGCACTCCATGCGGGAAAGCACGTGGTGAGTGCCAACAAGGATCTGATCGCAGCGCATGGGAAAGAACTGCTGGACGCTGCGGAGGAAGGAAACTGTGATTTTCTGTTTGAGGCGGCTGTGGCAGGTGGGATTCCGATTATCCGCCCGCTGAAACAGTGTCTGGCCGGAAATGAAATCACAGAAGTAATCGGAATTGTAAACGGCACCACAAACTACATTCTGACGAAGATGTTCGAAGATCATATGGATTTTGCAGAAGCACTGGCGAAGGCGACGGAGCTTGGATACGCGGAGGCGGATCCGACAGCCGATATCGAGGGTCTGGATGCCGGACGTAAGGTGGCAATCATGGCATCAATCGCATTTCATTCCCGTGTGGTGTTCTCGGATGTCTACACGGAGGGAATCACGAAAATTACTTCCAGAGACATTGAGTATGCGAAGGAGTTTGACAGTGTGATCAAGCTTCTTGGCGTGGCGCGCAATACGGAGAAGGGGATCGAGGCAGGTGTATACCCGATGCTGTTGCATAAGGATCATCCGCTGGCTTCGGTGCGGGATTCGTTCAACGCAGTCTTTGTTCATGGAGATGCAGTGGATGACGCCATGTTCTATGGCCGCGGAGCCGGAGAATTTCCGACGGCGAGCGCGGTTGTGGGAGACATCATGGATGTGGCGAGAAATCTGAAGTATCAGTGCAACGGACGCATAAGCTGCACCTGTTACAGGGACACACCGATCAAATCCTTTGACGATGTGAAGAACAAATTCTTCCTCCGCATGCAGGTAGCCAATGAGCCGGGGGTACTGGCATGTATTGCCAAGGTGTTTGGTGATCACAAGGTGAGTATCGCGAGAGTGGTACAGAAAAATGCGACAAAGGAGCAGGCGGAACTTGTAATCGTAACCGACGTAGTGAAAGAATACCACCTCAAAGATGCACTGAATGAACTGCAGAGTATCGAGAGCATCAAGGAAGTCAGCAGCGTGATCAGAGAATATTAAAAAAAGTTTTATTTTGGAAGATAGAATGGATTGACAAGGTGCGTGAAAATGCTTACTATATATAAGTATAGCACGCTATATAACCGTACAAGAAATTACGAGGAATCGGCATAGCAGATTCCTCGTAATTGTTTATCGTCTGCCTGAAAGCAAAAGGGGAAAGTGACTATGGAGAAAAGGAAGCAGTCAATTGGCTTCACGGTAAAAGCAATCAACAATGTGTTTGAAAAAGAGCTTACAGGACAACTGAAAACACTTGGGATCACTTCCTCACAGTGTGCGGTGCTTGATTTTTTGTTTCAGACCAACAAAGAAGAAGTGAACCAGAGAGATGTGGAGCGTCATCTGAATCTCAAAAACCCGACGGTGACGGGGCTCCTGAAGCGTCTGGATGAGAAGGGATTTATCCTCTGCGTTCCCAATGCGACGGACAAGCGCAGGAAGAACATATATCTGACGGAGAAGGCGTATGATATCCAGCGGCGGATGGAGACAGACCGCAGGAAGACAGAGAGAATGCTGACGATTGGAATGACCAAAAAAGAGGTCGATGCGTTAAAGAAGGGGCTTGAAAAGGTGTTGTACAACATTTCAGAGCCATAGAATATCAGAAAACTCAGGGCGTCAGAAAGATGCCGGGGAATAGAAGCTGAGAATTGCGGGAGGAATGTGATTTGAGTTATGCGGACAAAGTATTTATAGAGATGTGTCAAGATATCATTGACAACGGAACAAGCACAGAGGGCGAGAAGGTACGTCCGGTGTGGGAGGATGGAACTTCTGCATATACGGTCAAGAAGTTCTGCGTGGTGAACCGGTATGATCTGTCAAAGGAATTTCCGGCACTGACACTTCGCAGAACAGGAATTAAAAGCTGTGTGGATGAACTGCTGTGGATCTGGCAGAAGAAATCTAACAATATTCACGATCTGAACAGCCATATCTGGGACAGCTGGGCGGATGAAGAGGGCTCCATCGGCAAAGCCTACGGATACCAGATGAGCGTGAAGCATGCATACAAAGAGGGCATGATGGATCAGGTTGACCGGGTGATTTATGATCTGAAGAACAATCCGTACAGCAGACGAATCATGACGAACATCTATGTACATCAGGATCTTCATGAAATGAACCTGTATCCCTGTGCCTACAGTATGACATTTAATGTGACAAAAAGCGGAGATGATGATAAACTGACTCTAAATGGAATTTTGAACCAGCGCTCACAGGATGTGCTCGCGGCGAACAACTGGAATGTATGTCAGTATGCCGTCCTGCTGCACATGCTTGCACAGGTGTGTGACATGAGGGTGGGAGAGTTTGTGCATGTGATTGCAGATGCACATATTTATGACAGACATATTCCTCTGATCAGGGAACTGATATCAAGAGAGCCGCTTCCGGCGCCGACATTCTGGCTGAATCCGGAAATCAGAGATTTTTATGACTTTACGACGGACGATATCCGTCTGGAGCATTACGAGACACATCCGCAGATCAAGAATATTCCGATAGCGGTTTAGTATATACTATTCAAAAAGGAGCACAAAAGAATGAATTTAATCGTAGCAGTGGATAAAAATTGGGGAATCGGCAAAAATAATAAACTGTTGGCCAGCATTCCTTCGGATATGAAGTTTTTTCGGGAGACGACCACTGGAAAAGTGATCGTGATGGGACGAAAGACCCTGGAATCCTTTCCGGGGGGACAGCCATTGAAAAACCGAGTCAATATTGTTCTGACAAGGGATAAAAAGTACACGGTGAAGGGGGCAGAGGTTTTTCACTCGGCGGAGGATGTGCTTGAGGCTCTGAAGCAGTATGCCACAGAAGATATCTACGTCATCGGCGGCGAGAGCGTATACAGACAGTTTCTTCCGCACTGCAGTCTGGCACACGTGACCAAAATCGATCATGCCTACGAGGCAGATACGTATTTCCCGAATCTGGATGAGATGCCGGACTGGGAGCTGACAGGAATCAGTGAGGAACAGACATGCTTTAATCTGGAATTTGTGTTTGCAAGATATGAGAGAAAGGGGCAGTAATATGAGTGTACTGGGGCAATACGAACCGAGGGAAGCACTGCATTATTTTGAGGAAATATGCGGGATTCCCCATGGCTCTGGAAATGTAAAACAGATCAGTGATTATCTGATGAAGTTTGCGAAAGAACACGGGCTCGAAGCATATCAGGATGAGCTGTACAATGTGATTATGATCAAGGAGGCGACGTCTGGATTCGAGGATGTCGAACCGATCATTCTCCAGGGACATATGGATATGGTCTGTGAGAAGACACTGGATTCGACGATTGATTTTGAAAAAGACGGACTGGATCTGCACACAGACGGAGAATGGATCTGGGCAGACAAGACTACACTGGGAGGCGATGACGGAATTGCGGTGGCATATGCAATGGCAATTCTTGCATCGGATTCAATCGAACATCCGAGACTGGAGGCGGTCTTTACGGTGGACGAAGAGATCGGACTTCTCGGTGCGGAGGCGGTTGATCTGTCCATGTTAAAAGGCAGAAAGATGATTAACATCGATTCTGAGGAGGAAGGAATCATTCTGACAAGCTGTGCTGGGGGTCTGAGACTGCAGGGAACCATACCGGTCTCCTGTGAGACCTATACAGGTCAAAGTTACAAAATTGCATTGACCGGCATGCTGGGGGGACATTCCGGATGTGAAATCCAGAATGAACACGCCAATTCCAACCAGATGATGGGACGCGTTCTCTATGAGATCAGCAGGAAGGTTCCGGTGAGAATTGCAGTGATGGCCGGCGGCAGCAAGGACAATGCAATTCCGAGACATACGGAGGCGACGGTGCTGGTGGAGGAAAAAGACAAAGATATATTCGCGAAGGCTCTGAAGGAGCAATCGGAAATCCTTGGAAAAGAATACAGCTCCAGTGATCCGGACATCAAGGCGACGCTGGAGGAGCAGGGAGAAAAGACGGTGAATGTGCTGACAAACCTATCCCAGGACATGGTACTCAATGCACTGATGAATCTGCCGAACGGCGTGCAGGCATGGAGTATGGATGTGAAGGGGCTGGTCGAGACCTCCCTGAATCTGGGAATCATGAATTTGGACGGGCAGAAGCTGTTCGTCTGCTATGCAATTCGAAGCTCCATAGAGACGGCGAAAAAGTACCTGACGGACAGGACTGCAGCAATGATCGAATCCATGGGCGGCAGCTGTGAAACAAGCGGGGACTATCCCGGCTGGGAGTACCGGAAGGACTCGGAGCTCAGGGATACCTTTGTGAAAGTGTACACGGAGATGTTTGGAGCGGCACCACAGGTGCAGGCGATTCACGCAGGCCTGGAGTGCGGGCTTCTGTCGGATAAGATCGAGAATCTGGATGCTGTATCCATCGGGCCGGATATGATGGATGTTCACACATATACAGAACGACTGAATATCCCATCTACGAAGCGGACATGGGATCTGCTGGTGAAAGTGATCGGGACAAAGTAAAACTATTTGAAGGAAGAGGCTGGCGGGTTTGCCATTCATCTTGTTCAAAGCAAATAGGAGGTTGGAGAATGAGAAATATATCTGGAAATAAACTTTTGGTAAAGGCACTGCGCGAGGAGGGAGTTGACACACTGTTCGGCTACCCGGGTGCGTGTACGATTGATATCAGTGACGAATTATATAAACAGGATTTTACGAGAGTAATTCTGCCGAGGCATGAGCAGGCTCTGGTACATGAGGCAGATGCCTATGCCAGATCCACCGGAAAAGTCGGCGTATGTCTCGTGACGAGCGGACCGGGGGCAACAAATCTGGTGACCGGGCTCGCCACAGCAAACAGCGACAGTGTACCGCTGGTCTGCTTTACAGGTCAGGTATCCCGCCATCTGATCGGAAACGATGCGTTTCAGGAGGTAGATATCGTCGGGATTACCCGCAATATCACAAAGTATGGTGTGACGGTGAGAAATCGTGAGGATCTTGGGCGCATCATCAAAGAAGCGTTCTACATTGCGCGGACAGGAAAACCGGGACCGGTTCTGATCGATCTTCCAAAAGATGTGATGGCAGAGCTGGGAAGTGCAGAGTACCCGGCAACGGTGAATATCCGCGGATACAAGCCCAGCACGGGAGTTCATGTGGGACAGCTGAAGAGAGGAATCAAGATGCTGAACAAGGCAGAACGGCCCCTGTTTCTGATTGGCGGCGGCGTGAATATTGCACATGCAGGGGCGGATTTTACCAAACTGGCGGAGAAGACTAAGGTTCCGGTTATCACAACGATCATGGGGCGCGGAGCCATCCCGACAGAACATCCGCTCTTTGTGGGCAATGTGGGAATGCATGGGGCGTATGCATCCAATATGGCGGTGAGCGAATGTGATCTGCTGTTTTCAATCGGCACACGTTTCAATGACCGTATCACAGGAAAACTGCATGCGTTTGCACCGAATGCGAAGATCGTTCATATTGATATTGACACGGCTTCGATTTCTAAGAATATACAGGTAGATGTTCCAATCGTTGCGGACGCAAAGGAAGCAATTGACAGAATGCTGGAGTATGTGGAGGAGTGCGATACAAAGAAGTGGCTGGATGAGATCGGAGTATGGAAGGTCCAGCATCCGCTGAAGATGATCGACCGCGGTGCCATGGGACCACAGGATATTCTGGAAGTAATCAACAAAGAATTTGATGAGGCAATCGTCGTGACGGATGTAGGACAGCATCAGATGTTCACGACACAGTATATCGAACTGAATGAGAAGAAAAAGCTGCTGACGTCAGGTGGAATGGGGACTATGGGATATGGATTTCCAGGTGCGATCGGAGCAAAGATCGGCAATCCGGACACGCCGGTTATCGCGATTTCCGGTGACGGTGGAATGCAGATGAATATCCAGGAGTTTGCCACGGCGGTTCTGGAGGAACTTCCGGTAATTGCCTGTGTATTTAACAATACATATCTGGGAATGGTTCGCCAGTGGCAGAAACTCTTCTATGGAAAACGCTACGGAATGACCAATCTTCGTTCCGGTGCATTGTCAAGAAGAACGAACGGAGAAGAATATCCAAAGTACACACCGGACTATGTAAAACTGGCAGAAAGCTACGGGGCCAAGGGAATCCGCGTCACAACGATCGAGGAGATTGCACCAGCCTTTGAGGAGGCTAAGAAGAACACGAAGACTCCGACGCTGATCGAATTTATTATCGATCCGGAGGAGATGGTATATCCGATGATTCAGCCGGGAGGCACGTTGGAAGAGATGATACTGGATTGTTAGAGAGAGGAGATTGCCACAATGGACAGTAATTTGAAAAAAAGATGGATTTCACTTTATGTGGAGAACCAGGTAGGTGTTCTCTCAAAAATATCAGGGTTGTTTTCCGCGAAATCATACAACCTTGAAAGTCTGACAGTTGGAACGACCGAGGATCCGACTATTTCAAGAATGACGATTGCAACAGCCTGTGACGACGAGACATTCGAACAAATCAAAAAACAGCTGAATCGACTGGTAGAAGTGATTAAAGTAATAGATTTTACGGATATTTTTGTCAGGATGAAAGAGATTCTTTATGTAAAAGTAAAAAAATGTACGCAGGAAGATAAGAACGAAATCTTCCAGATTGCCGAGACATTCAAGGCAAAGGTGATTGATTATGGAAAAGACAGCCTTCTGCTCGAGTTTGTGCAGACAGCGACGAAAAACGACGCCGTAATCAAGCTTATGAAGGAAGAATTTAAAACCATTGAAGTGGTTCGCGGCGGAAGTGTCGGAATTGAATCTATCAGCATGATGGAAAGATAAGGCATGGAGCAGATGTATTAAAATTGGCGGCAGAACATCCGGTCTCATGTCAGGGATCAGGATGCTTTGCGGCCAATACTCTTTTACCCGTTAAAATAAAAACAGAGTGCACTCTTGATTTTTTTTAAGTATGGGACTATAATAGTTCATAAGTTAAATTTTGCAAATTGGAATGGAGGATTTACAATGGAGAAAAAACAGATTGACTGGTCGAATATCGGGTTTGGCTATATGCAGACGGAAAAAAGATACGTTTCTAATTTTAAGAATGGTGCATGGGATGATGGTGAACTTACATCGGATGCCAATATTGTCCTGAACGAGTGTGCAGGTGTTCTTCAGTATGCTCAGACAGTTTTTGAGGGGATGAAGGCTTATACGACGGAGGATGGAAGAACGGTCGTGTTCCGCCCGGACTTAAACGCCCAGAGAATGGTTGATTCTGCGAAGAGACTTGAGATGCCTCCATTTCCTGCGGAAAGATTTTTAGATGCTGTCAATCAGGTGGTGAAAGCAAATGAGGCGTATGTTCCGCCATATGGATCAGGCGCATCCCTTTACCTGCGTCCTTATATGTTTGGCAGCAATGCTGTAATTGGTGTAAAACCGGCGGATGAATATCAGTTCAGAGTGTTCGCGACTCCGGTTGGACCATACTTCAAGGGCGGCGCGAAGCCGCTTACAATCAAAGTGTCCGATTTTGACCGAGCTGCTCCGCATGGAACAGGACACATCAAGGCGGGTCTGAACTATGCCATGAGTCTTCATGCGATTGTAACAGCCCATGCAGAGGGATATGATGAGAATATGTATCTGGATGCGGCAACCAGAACCTTCGTGGAGGAGACAGGCGGGGCGAACTTCCTGTTCATCACGAAGGACAACAAGGTCGTAACACCAAAATCAGATTCAATCCTGCCGTCTATCACAAGACGTTCTCTGCTCTACGTTGCGGAACATTACCTGAATCTGGAAGTAGAAGAGCGGGAAGTACCATTTGAAGAGGTGAAAGAATTTGCAGAATGCGGCCTCTGTGGAACCGCAGCAGTCATCTCACCGGTGGGCAAGATTGTTGACCACGGAAAAGAAATCTGTTTCCCAAGCGGAATGGAGCAGATGGGACCGACAATCCAGAAGCTTTACGATACACTGACCGGAATCCAGATGGGATATATCGAAGCTCCGGAAGGCTGGGTAATGGAAGTGAAATAGGTTGCTATTGCCACAAAAGTGAGAGAGTTCCTTGACTATTTTCATCTGAATGGGTATAATGTGAGAGTTAGCTTTAGAAAAGATGAACGGATGATAGAAGATGAACTCAAGCAAAAAAGTGATTAAAATAGTAAAAAAAATATTATTCATAGCAGGAACAATTTTGGCAGCATTACTCTGTGTAATTGCTGCCTTGTTGCGTTGCAGTGTAGACTGGATGTTTGCAACCTGGTCTAATCTGACGATGGACGAGCTGGTCTATCATATGAACGCGCCACTGGATGGAACGAACGAGGGAATGGTCACGGATTATATCGGGAGCTGCGTGGCACCGGCAGTGGTTGTCCTGTTGATAGTAGTCATTTTATTTACAGCATTTAAAAATAAAAGAAAATTATATTACATAGTGATGGCAGTGGTGTCAGGTCTTTCACTTCTGGTAGGCGGGAGTGCGGTATATACTGCCTGGACTGGGCTGGATGTAGGGGATTATACAGAAAACAAAAGTACGTATTCTACATTTATTGATACGAATTATGTGAACCCAAATTCGGTGGAGTTAACGTTCCCGGAGCAGAGGCGCAATCTGATTTATATTTTTTTGGAGTCCATGGAAGTGACGTATACGGACAAGAAGAATGGCGGCGGGTTCAAAGAGGGGTGCATTCCTGAATTGACGAAGCTGGCCCAGGAAAATGAAGATTTTTCAGGCACAGACAAGGCTCTGAATGGCGGATATTCGATGCCGGGTACGACGTGGACGGTTGCCGCAATGTTTGCGCAGAGCTCGGGTCTTCCTTTGGATATTGCAATCGAATCCAATTCGATGGACACTCAGGATTCGTTTTTCCCGGAGGTGACCACGCTTGGCAATATTCTGGAGGATGAAGGATATACACAGGATCTCCTGATTGGTTCCGAAGCGGAATTTGGTGGGAGAAGCCTGCTGTATACCGATCATGGCGATTTTGATATATATGATTACACGTATGCGGAAGAAAATGGATGGATACCGGAAGGCTATAAAGTTTGGTGGGGATATGAGGATAAACGCCTGTTTGAGTTTGCGAAAGACCGCCTGAAGGATCTGTCTTCATCGGAGGAACCATTCAATCTTACGATGCTGACAGTGGATACGCATTTTGAAGATGGCTATTTGTGCGAGGACTGTCCGGATACCTACGGCGACAATCAATATGCGAACGTGATGGCCTGCTCCAGCAAAAAAGTCGCAGAGTTTGTAGAGTGGATACAGAAACAGGATTTTTATGAGGATACAACGATTGTCATTTCCGGGGACCATCCGACAATGGATACGGATTTTTGTGATGATGTAGCGGATGACTATACAAGAAAGGTATACACAGCCTATATCAATCCAGCGACGGAGCCGGAAGCCACAAACGAGAGAAATTATACGACATTTGATGATTTTCCAACGACGTTGGCAAGTCTCGGGGTAGATATCGAAGGAAATCGTCTGGGGCTGGGAACGAATCTTTTTTCGTCAGAACAGACTTTGTCTGAAAGATACGGTATTGAGACTGAGGCGATGGAATTGTCCAGAAATTCAAAAATGATGGAGAATCTGGCAGACATAAACACAGACGTTCCAGAACTGCTTGCCAGAGAGGGAAAAGTACCTGCCGGAGTGGTAACTGCAGGCGAATATGATGTGGAGAATGGATTGCTGCCGATTGTAGTGAGTGACATCAGCAATGTGAATTCGGGGATTGAATCAATTTTAGCAGCAGTGTGGACAGCGGAGGATCGAAGCGATCTGACCTGGATTCAGATGCAGTCGCAGGATGGAAACAGCTATGCCGGAAATGTGGCAGTAACAGATTTTGACTATAAAACGGGCGAATATCAGGTGGAAATTTATCTTGTGGATGGGAATGGAAATCAGTTTGATATTGGCGGAACGACAGGCGTTGTCCAATAATAGTTTTTGAGGGTCCGATTTACTGCTTTTAATAAATGTCAAGAAAAGAGGCGGAATTTTGAAACGTTCCTGAAGACCTGGTCTTCGGGGAAAATTCAAAATTCTGCCTCTTTATTATAATTGAAAAAGCTTTGTTGCAATTGTAAAATAGATGATGATGGAACAGGTATCCACCAGAGTCGTGATCAGCGGGGCCGCCATGATGGCCGGATCCAGACCGACTTTTTTGGCCAGCAATGGAAGGATGCAGCCAATCAGTTTTGCAATGATGATGGTGGCAACCAGTGAAAGTGCGATTACGAGTGCCATGTTCATATCGTGATACATAAAGAAGATACGCAATCCATTGGCAAGGGCAAGCACAACGCCGACAATCAGGGAGATCCGAAATTCCTTGAAGACCACACGGAAGAGGTCTTTAAAGTGGATCTCGTCCAGAGCGATTCCACGGATGACCAGCGTGGAACTCTGTGAGCCGCAGTTACCGCCGGTATCCATCAGCATAGGGATAAAGGATACGAGAAGCGGGAGTACCGCAAAGGCATCTTCATATTTGGTGATGATCTGGCCGGTTATGGTGGCGGAGAGCATCAGGATCAGAAGCCAGGGGATACGGTTTTTTGCGTGATTGAAAACGGAAGTTTCAAAGTATGGTTTTTCACTGGGATTCATAGCGGCCATTTTTGTGATATCCTCTGTTGCCTCCTCGACCATGACGTCCATGGCATCGTCGAAAGTTACGATACCGACCATGAGGTCTTCCGCGTCCAGAACAGGGAGCGCAATCAGATCGTACTTGCCGAACATTTTTGCAACTTCTTCCTGATCCGTATGTGTGTGAACTGCAATGATTTCTGTTTCCATCAGATCCTTGATCTGCACATTATCATCGGCTGTCATCAGATCCTTGGCAGTGACGATACCGATCAGCTTTCTCTTGTCGGTTACGTAGCAGGTATAGATCGTTTCCTTGTGGATACCGGTTTTTTTGATATGCGTCATGGACTCTGCAACGGTCATGTGCTGACGGAGCTCCACGTACTCGGTTGTCATGATGCTTCCGGCACTGTCATCCGGATAGTTGAGCAGTACATTGATCATATTTCGTTTCTGCTGTCCAACGCTCTCCAGAATGCGAACGACGAGATTAGCCGGAAGTTCTTCCAGAATATCTACGGTATCATCCATGTATAAATCGTCTAACAATTCTTTTAACTCTTTTTCTGTGAACATTTCTACGAGATAAGTCTGCATGGAATTGTTCATGTTGGCAAATACGTCCGCAGCTTCTTCTTTCGGAATTAAACGGAAAGCAAGAGCCAGTTCTTTATCCTCTAATTCTGCGAGCAGTGCGGCAGTGTCCACCGGATTCATTGCATTTAAAATAGTCCTTACGGCCTTGAAATGGCGGTCCCGTAAGAGCGTTACAAATAATTCTTTCTCCATAGTTACATCTCCAATCGTGTTGTATGTGTGTTAAGTCCTCCGAATGATAACTGGCGTCAGTGTCCACTTACCTCACCACCTTTCTTAGTTTGTGTTTATTATTGAAACGGGTATAGTCAAAACGGATATTTATAATAAACTTCGTTATATGCAAGGTTCCTTTCTGGTACAAATCATGAAAACGAAATACAAAAAAGTCCTCGCCAAAACTCAACAATGGCGAGGACTGAACATCCAATTCATAAAAAACTCTCTATGATTCCATCGTTTGAGCTTTAGTATCATAGGGCATATAAAATTGCATTAGGTGGTGCCTTATCTCGACAACGCCTGCTAACCAACTCGAAAGTGTCTCCACTTTTTTCGCGGCAGCAATCTCAGGAAATGAATCCTAATCCCTATGGTAACCTCACCTACCGAAGTTTTTATCCTTGTATATTGTAGTTCACATGCAGGGTGATGTCAAGAAAAAAACGAAGTTTTCCGTAACACCGTATGAACCATTTATGATAGTGTTCCGGTAGAGCACTGGTTCATCATAAATGAAAAATATGCAAAAAATAAAATGAAGGTTGACAAACAAAAATGTGGGTGATATTATTTTATTAATTTAATATGCTAAACCGTTGAAGTGGAGATAACAATGATTGTGCACTTACAGAGAGTCCGGGTGGGTGAGAGCCGGGCAGAACGCAGATGATTAAATGGACCACGGAGGGCGCGGTCAAAGGTTAGGCTGAAGAGTTTACCGAGTATTCCGCGACGTGAGGCTTACGTCAGTAGCCAGAAATATGATTGTATTTCGATAAGAGCATAGCATGTGCTATGAAACAAGGTGGCAACGCGGGATAAACTCGTCCTTGACAAATAACTTCGTTTATTTGTTGAGGGCGTTTTTTATGTAATAGGAAAGTTCTCTGAACTTTCCTATTACATAAAAACCCTCCGGGGGATGCACCCAGCGCGGGAAGTGAAGAAAACAATCCAGACATATTAATGACACAGGGGCTAAAGGACATTTGCCCCATAGTACTTAAATAGGCAATCGGATACAGAAAGGAAAACGTGGGCGACCACGCAAGGGAAAAACAATGATTCAGGAAGCAATCAAAAAATTAGCAGAGAGAAAAGATCTTACATATGAAGAAGCCAATGCAGTAATGAACGAAATTATGTCCGGGGAGACATCGCAGATTCAGACGTCGGCATTTCTGACGGCATTGGCCATGAAGGGGGAGACCATCGAAGAGATTACAGCGTGTGCGGAAGGAATGAGAAGCCACTGCGTGAAAATGCTGAATGACGTGGAGGCACTGGAAATCGTGGGGACAGGCGGGGACGGATCCAACTCCTTTAACATCTCTACCACGGCGGCAATCGTAATCGCCTCTGGGGATGTTCCGGTTGCGAAGCATGGAAACAGGGCGGCATCCTCCAAATCGGGGACAGCAGACTGCTTTGAATCGCTGGGCGTCAATATCACCGTTGATCCGGAGAAAAGTGCACAGTTATTGAAGGACATAAATCTCTGTTTCCTGTTCGCACAGAACTACCACATTTCCATGAAATATGTAGCTCCGGTCCGCAGAGAGCTGGGAATCCGCACCGTATTCAATATCCTCGGACCTCTCGCCAACCCGGCAGGAGCAACCATGGAGCTGATGGGAGTATATGACGAGGCACTGGTTAAGCCGCTCGCCAAGGTTCTGAAAAACCTCGGGGTGAAAAAAGGAATGGTTGTCTATGGACAGGATAAACTGGACGAGATCTCTATGAGTGCACCGACCACGGTCTGCGAATTTGGAAACGGTGAGAGCAGATGCTATGAGATCAAACCGGAAGACTTCGGATTTGAGCGATGCTCGAAGGATGCTCTTGTGGGTGGAACACCGGATGAAAATGCGGCCATCACAACAAGCATCTTAGAGGGAGAGCAGGGGCCGAGAAGAAATGCAGTACTGCTCAACGCGGGCGCTGCACTGTATCTGGCAGGGAAAGCGGAAACAATCGCAGACGGCGTGAAGCTGGCAGGAGAACTGATCGATTCTGGAAAGGCAAAACAGAAGCTGGACGAATTTGTAGAGAAGTCAAACAATTAAGGAGAGATTTATGATACTGGATGAACTGGCAGAATATGCAAAGAAAAGAGTTGCCGCGGCAAAGAACACCGTGTCGGCAGAAATCATAAAAGAAAGAGCACTTGCATTGCCAAAAGGAGAATTTTGTTTTGAACACACTTTGAAGAAGGCAGAGATGTCGTTTATCTGCGAGGTGAAAAAGGCGTCGCCGTCAAAAGGCATCATTGCAGAAAATTTTCCCTATGTGGAAATCGCGAAGGATTACGAAGCGGCGGGGGCGGACTGTGTTTCCGTGCTGACGGAGCCGAAATGGTTTCAAGGATCCGATGAGATTTTTTGTGAGATACGAAAAAAAATAAAACTCCCGATGATCCGAAAGGATTTCACTGTGGATGCATACCAGATATACGAGGCAAAGGTGATGGGAGCCGATGCAGTGCTTCTGATCTGTGCATTGCTGGATACAGAGACCATCAGATCCTGCATTCAGATCTGTGACGAGCTGGGGATCACCGCGCTGGTGGAGACCCACAACGAGGAGGAAATCGATTCCGCCGTTGCGGCAGGTGCGCGGGTGATCGGTGTCAACAACCGTAACTTGAAAAACTTTACGGTGGATTTTTCCAACGCTGCAAGGCTGAGGGACAGGATTCCAGAAAATGTAGTCTTTGTCGCGGAGAGTGGTGTGAAGAATGCGGAGGACATCAGGCAGCTGGCAAAGGTCGGAGCCGATGCGGTTCTGGTGGGCGAAGCGCTGATGAAGTCGGAGGATAAAGCGGGAATGCTCCGGGAATTTCGCAGCAGGGCGGAGCACAGACGTTAGTAGAGAAGGAAAAAGTCGGAAGGGGAGAGAATCGTGAGTAAGATAAAAATATGTGGTCTTTATCGGCCGGAGGATATCCAATATGCCAATGAGGTGCAGCCGGATTACGCAGGATTTATTATGAACTATCCGAAAAGTCACCGGAATGTGAATGTAGAGATGATGAGAGCATTAAAAAAGCATCTCGATCCAGAGATTAAAACGGTCGGTGTTTTTGTGAATGAGAATCCGAATCTCGTCGCAGCGATTGCGGCGATGGGAATCGTGGATGTGATTCAGCTTCATGGACAGGAAGATGACGGGTATATCGAGAAACTGAAGGAGAGAATTGGAAATCCCATCATAAAAGCATTTCAGGTACATAGCCCGGAGGATGTGAGACTGGCAGAGGCGAGCAGCGCGGATTATATTCTGCTGGATGGCGGAATGGGAGCCGGCGAAGTATTTGACTGGTCACTGCTTAAAGGGGTGAACAGACCGTTCTTTCTGGCGGGAGGCCTGAAGCCGGAGAATATACGGGAGGCAATCCGGGATACAGATCCCTTTGCGATTGACATTTCCAGTGGTGTGGAGACGGAAAAAAAGAAAGATCTCAAGAAGATGCGGGAGGCGGTGAAGGCTGCACATGCGAGGTGATCGTGAAGAACGAAGAGGGGAACAGTGAAGCAGATTATGAATGTCTGCGCTGCCCTTAATACATAGATCAATAGATGAAGGATAAAAACATATGGAGGATACAAAGATGAGCAAGGGAAGATTTGGCGTTCACGGCGGGCAGTATATGCCGGAAACCCTGATGAACGCAGTGATTGAACTGGAAGAAGCATACGAGCACTATAAAAATGATCCGGACTTTCAGAAGGAACTGGAGGATCTGCTGAATAATTATGCGGGACGTCCGTCCAGACTGTACTACGCAGAGCGGATGACAAAAGATCTGGGAGGCGCAAAGATTTATCTGAAGAGAGAGGATTTAAACCATACAGGGGCACACAAAATCAACAACGTGCTGGGACAGGTGCTTCTGGCTAAGAAGATGGGAAAAACCCGCGTGATCGCGGAGACCGGTGCCGGACAGCACGGTGTTGCGACCGCCACGGCAGCGGCGCTTATGGATATGGAGTGCGAGGTGTATATGGGCAAAGAGGACATCGAGAGACAGGCACTGAATGTGTATCGCATGAGACTTCTGGGCTCACAGGTACACTCGGTATCGTCGGGAACCGGCACACTTAAGGATGCGGTGTCTGAGGCGATGAGAGAGTGGACCAGCCGCGTGGACGACACGCATTATGTGCTGGGATCTGTGATGGGACCACATCCATTTCCGACGATCGTGCGCGACTTTCAGGCTGTGATCTCGAAGGAAATTAAGGAACAGTGCCTGGAGGCAGAGGGAAAGCTTCCGGATGCAGTGCTGGCCTGTGTGGGCGGCGGCTCCAATGCAATCGGTGCGTTTTATAACTTTATCGAGGATGAATCGGTTCGCCTGATCGGCTGTGAGGCGGCGGGACGCGGTGTGAACACAGCGGAGACCGCGGCAACGATCGCGACGGGACGTCTTGGAATCTTCCACGGTATGAAGAGCTATTTCTGCCAGGATGAATATGGACAGATTGCACCTGTTTACTCTATTTCAGCCGGTCTGGACTATCCGGGAATCGGACCGGAACACGCGATGCTCTATGACAATGGACGTGCGGAATACGTGCCGGTGACAGACGATGAGGCGGTGGATGCGTTTGAATATCTATCCAGAATGGAGGGGATTATTCCGGCAATCGAGAGCGCACATGCGGTATCTTATGCCATGAAGCTGGCTCCGACGATGGAAAAAGACCAGGTGATCGTCATTAACATTTCAGGACGCGGAGACAAAGACTGTGCAGCAATCGCGAGATACAGAGGGGAGGATATCCATGAATAAGATAAGAAAAGCATTTGAAAAAGGAAAAGCATTTATCCCATTTATTACCTGCGGGGATCCAAGTCTGGAGGTGACAGAAAAACTGGTTTATGCGATGGAGGAGAGCGGAGCAGATCTCATAGAACTCGGAATCCCGTTTTCGGATCCGACGGCGGAGGGACCGGTGATCCAGTCGGCAAATGTGCGTGCACTCTCCGGCGGTGTGACAACGGATAAAATATTTGACATGGTTGCCCGGATACGGGAAAAGACACAGATTCCGATGGTGTTCATGACTTACGCAAATGTGATCTTCTCTTACGGTGCGGACCGTTTCATCAGGAAGGCTGCAGAGCTGGGAATGGACGGAATCATTCTTCCGGATCTTCCGTACGAGGAAAAAGCGGAGTTCGATCCGATCTGTAAGCAGTATGATGTGGCGCTGGTATCACTGATTGCACCGACTTCGGAGGACAGAATCGCAATGATCGGGAAAGATGCGTCAGGATTTGTTTACTGCGTCTCTTCACTGGGAGTAACCGGAGTGCGCACCGGAATTACAACGGATATCCGGGCGATGACAGCCAAGGTAAAAGAGGTGCAGGATATTCCGTGTGCAGTGGGATTCGGAATCTCTACACCGGAGCAGGCGAAGAAGATGGCGGAGCAGGCAGACGGTGTGATCGTGGGATCAGCAATCGTGAAACTCTGTGCGCAGTACGGGGAGGAATGCGTGCCTCATGTCAGGGCGTATGTAAAATCCATGAAGGACGCCATTCGATAGTGAAAATGATATTTTATGCATAAAACCGTATAAAAGGAAAGAAAAACCATTTTTTTTGTAGTATAATAAAAATATTACTGCAAAAGGGATGGTTTTTTCAACGTCCTTAAGCAGTGGCTGTGCGGGAGGGCGAGTAGATGATTGAACAGATGGTGGTTCTGTGATATACTCGTTGTGGCTGGTGAATGGAGGAAAAAGATGGAGAGTTATACAAGCTTTGCGGAAGTGTACGATGTGTTCATGGATGATGTGCCTTACGAAGAGTGGGCACATTATCTGTGCGGTCTTTTAGAAAAATATCAGGTGAAAGCAGAGGGCGTTATCGTCGATCTGGGCTGCGGAACCGGAACGATGACAGAGATTCTTTCCCGAGAAGGATTTGACATGATCGGGGTAGACAATTCGGGGGAAATGCTGGCGATTGCTATTCAAAAAAAGCAGGAATCCGGACGGGACATCCTGTATCTGCTCCAGAATATGCAGGAACTGGAATTGTACAGCACCGCGGATGCCGTGGTCAGCGTCTGTGATTCGGTGAATTATGTGACGAATGAGACAGAACTGCTCGAGACATTTCGCAGGGTGAATCACTTTTTGGAACCGGGTGGTGTCTTTATATTTGATTTTAATACGGAGCACAAGTACCGGGATGTCATCGGAGAGCGAACAATCGCGGAATGCCGGGAGGACTGCAGCTTTATCTGGGACAACTATTATTATGAGGATGAGCAGATTAATGAGTATGAGCTGAACCTGTTCATTCAGGCGGACAGGGAGCATGACGAGAATCTTTACCGCAAATTTCATGAAGTGCATTATCAGAAGGGGTATACGCTTTCTGTTATCCGGGAGCTGATTGAGTCGTCCGGGCTGGCGTTTGTCACGGCATACGATGCATTTACGGAAGAGGCACCCACGGCGGAGAGCGAGCGGATATATGTGATTGCGCGGGAATCTGGAAAAGATGTAATGTAAGGAAATGAGATTTCAAATAATATAGAAAGAGGACAGAAAAAATGGCAGATTATATAGTAAGAGCAACAGCGGCGAACGCGCAGATCCGTGCGTTTGCTGCAACGACAAGAGATATGGTGGAGACGGCGCGGGAACATCACAATTCCAGCCCGATTGCAACGGCGGCCGTGGGAAGATTGATGACTGCAGGCGCGATGATGGGAACCATGATGAAAAATGAGCAGGATATGCTGACCCTTCAGATCAAGGGGGATGGTCCAATCGGAGGCGTGACGGTGACGGCAGACAGCCGCGGGAACGTGAAGGGATATTCAGTGAATCCGGCGGTGATGCTTCCGGCGAAGAACGGAAAGCTGGATGTGGGCGGAGCAGTCGGCGCGGGTGTTTTGACCGTGATTAAGGATATGGGGCTGAAGGAGCCGTATGTGGGGCATTCGGTACTGCAGACCGGAGAAATTGCGGAGGATCTGACGTATTATTTTGCGACATCGGAGCAGGTGCCGTCATCGGTGGGGCTCGGTGTGCTGATGAACAAAGACAATACGGTGCGCAGAGCGGGAGGCTTCATTGTGCAGGTGATGCCTTTTGTGGAGGACGAAGTGCTGGATCAATTGGAGAAAAATATCCAGAATCTGCATCCGGTGACGACAATGCTGGAAGAGTGCGAGGCCTCGGAGACAATCGACAAGACGGAGAATGGATATGAGGCGAAGGCCATTTTAGAACAGGTGCTCGCAGGGCTGGATGTGGAGTATACGGATATCACCCCGACGCAGTTTTGCTGCAACTGCTCCAAGGACCGGATCGAGAAAGCCATCATCAGCATTGGGAAGAAAGACATTCAGGAGATGATCGACGACGGGGAGACAATCGAAGTGAAATGTCATTTCTGCAATACGGCATATCATTTCACGGTAGAGGAACTGAGTGAAATTCTGAAAAAGAGTAAATAATAATCAATATGGATTTGGATAAGAATTGGGAATCGGAGGATGGAAGATGAGACAGGGATTTGTGAAAGTGGCGGCAGCAACACCGGATATCCGGGTTGCAGATGTGGAATATAACACGGGAAAAATCTGTGAAATTATTGATGAGGCGGTGAACAATCAGGCGAAGATCATTGTGTTTCCGGAGTTGAGCGTGACCGGGTATACCTGTAGTGATCTGTTTACTCAGGATGCGCTGCTCACACAGTCAAGAGCGGCGCTTCACAGAATTGCAGAGTATACGAAAGAGAAGGATGCACTCATATTTGTGGGGGTTCCGATCTCAATTGGCGGCGAGCTGTACAATGTGGCGGCGGCGCTGAACAAAGGTGCAGTGCTGGGATTGACCACCAAGACATTTCTCCCGAATTATGGGGAATTTTATGAGATGCGCCAGTTTCGTCCGGGACCGAAAAAGGCATCTATGATTCTGTTTGACGGCGAGGAGATTCCGTTCGGACCGCAGATTCTTTATCAGGCATCCAACATGGAAAATCTGGTTGTTTCCGCGGAAATCTGCGAGGATGTCTGGTCACCGGTTCCACCGAGCATTCTTGCGGCGATGGAGGGGGCGACAGTGATCGTCAACTGCTCGGCCAGCGATGAGACCATCGGCAAGGACAGCTACCGGAGAGAGCTGATAGCGGGGCAGTCCGCAAGGCTGTTGGCGGGATATGTGTACGCCAATGCGGGAGAGGGTGAATCCACCACGGACCTGGTGTTTGGAGGGCACAACATCATCGCGGAGAATGGGACGATTCTGAAAGAAGCGAAGCGCTTTCACAACGAGACTATCTACACGGAGATTGATGTAAACAGACTGGTGAGTGAACGCAGAAAGAACACGACGTTCCAGACCTCCATGGAGAGAGAGCTGGTGAGGGTGCCGTTCCACGTGGAAATCGAGAAAACATTTCTGACCCGCAGATTCCCGGCGAAGCCGTTCGTCCCGAATGATGAGAAGACAAGAGCGGAGCGCTGCGAAGAAATTCTGACGATTCAGGCCATGGGACTGAAAAAACGTCTGGCACACACCCGGTCGCAGTGTGCGGTAGTGGGAATTTCCGGCGGATTGGATTCGACCCTTGCGCTGATTGTGACGGCGAAGGCGTTTGATATGCTGGGACTGGACAAGAAGAATATTGTGGCGGTTACAATGCCATGCTTTGGAACCACGGACCGCACATACCAGAATGCATGCAGAATGTCCGAAAAACTGGGTGCCACACTCCGGGAGGTACCGATCGCGGATGCGGTGAACATTCATTTTCGGGATATCGGTCACGATGCGGATGATCACAGTGTGACCTACGAAAATTCGCAGGCGCGGGAGCGTACGCAGATCCTGATGGATATTGCGAATAAGAACAACGGTATGGTCATCGGAACCGGGGACATGTCCGAGCTTGCACTTGGCTGGGCAACCTACAACGGAGATCATATGTCTATGTATGGGGTAAATGCATCGGTGCCGAAGACATTGGTGCGCCACCTTGTAAAATACGCGGCAGATATCACGGAGGATCAGGCACTGAAGGATGTGCTCTATGATGTGCTGGACACACCGGTAAGTCCGGAGCTGCTTCCGCCGAAGGACGGAGTGATCTCGCAGAAGACAGAGGATCTGGTGGGACCTTATGAGCTTCATGATTTTTTCCTGTACTATGTGCTCAGATTTGGCTATGAACCGGGCAAGATTTTCAGAATTGCAAAAATTACTTTTGATAACGTGTATGATGAGGAAACCATATTAAAATGGCTAGAGAAGTTCTTCTATAGATTTTTCTCTCAGCAGTTTAAGAGATCCTGTCTGCCGGATGGACCGAAGATTGGTACGGTCGCACTCTCTCCGAGAGGAGACTGGAGGATGCCGAGCGATGCCTGTGTGGATGTGTGGATCAGGGATCTGCGGGAGCGGGATTAAAACGCTGCTGCAGCGTCCAGCTTCTTCGCGCCGTCCCCGATATCGACGGTATAGAAATCAGCCTTATAGCCGGTTCTTTCCTGATATTGGGGTCCGAGGGTCTCGATAAAAGTATCCACAGCATCATTATGGACGATGCTTACGGTGCATCCGCCGAATCCACCGCCGGTGATTCGAGAACCGATGACGCCCGGAACTGTCCATGCGAGATCCACCAGAATATCGATCTCATCGCAGGAAACTTCATAGTCGTCCCGCAGAGAGAGATGGGACTGGTTCATCAGTTCCCCGAAACGGTTCACATTGCCAGCTTTTAACGCGGCTGCGGCCTGAATGGTCCGTTGGTTTTCGCAAACAGCATGCCGGGCTCGTTTTCGCACAACCGGATGATCAATGACATCCTGAAGCTGAAGAAAGGTGTCAATGTCAAGCTCCCCGAGAGAACGGATACCTGTGACCGTCTGCAGTTGGGACAGTGCGGTGGCGCATTCTTCGCGGCGCTCGTTGTATTTGGAATCAACGAGGCTGTGCTTTACCTTGCTGTTTGTGATGACAATCCTGGAATCGGCAAGCTGTATCGGCGCATATTCATAGCTGAGATCACTGGTATCCAGAAAGATTGCGTGGTCTTTTCTGCCCATGGCAACGGCAAATTGGTCCATGATGCCACAATTCATTCCATTAAAATTGTTCTCGGAATACTGTCCAATCAGGGCAAGATCTATCATGGTCAGATCCGGAAAATGATACAGATCTTTTAAGATCAGCCCTGTCAGGACTTCCAGAGAAGCGGAGGAGGACAGTCCGGAGCCGCTGGGAATATTACCCCAGATCAACAGATCCATTCCGGTATCCAGTGTTTTGCCTCTTTGTGCAAATGCCCAGACAACGCCCAGAGGATAGTTCGCCCAGTTATAGTTGTCGCTGTAATCCAGATGGTCAAGAGGGACTTCGATCACGCCGGGCTTCGTCAGATTCAGGGAATAAAAATGGAGCTTGTTGTCGGCTCTCTTTCGGGCCATTCCGTATGTTCCAAGAGTCAGGGCACACGGGAATACGTGACCGCCGTTATAATCGGTATGCTCACCGATCAGATTGACTCTTCCAGGTGCGAAGAAAAATTCAGCGCCGTCGGCACTGCCGAATAACTCTTTGAATGTACTCTCTAATTGTTCTCTCATTGAAAACCTCTCTTTCCAAATCACAAAAACACCGTCCCGGTATCGCGGGAATACCAGTGCACCTACACCAGGTCTAAGCCTCCCCGAGTCCCTTCAGCTTCAGACGGTAAATCCGTTTCAGGAGGAGGGATGACAAGGTTACAGACACCAGCTCTGCCAGCGGAATTGACCACCACACAGCATCCAGGCCGAACACCTCCGCAAAAATGTATGCAAGAGGAAGAATAACGACGAGCTGCCTTGCCGCCGAGACAATCAGGCTGTACATGCCGTTTCCGAGAGCCTGGAACACAGAACCGATGATGATACAGTACCCGGCAAACAGGAAACTGATGCTGATGATTCGCAGTGCAGGAACTCCAATTTCCAGCATGTGCTCGGAGGCGTCAAACATCTCGAGCAGCTGCGCGGGCAGCAACTGGAACAGCAGGAAACCGATGAACATGATACCCATGGCGAGGATGACACTCATTTTCATGGTCGAAGTGATGCGCTTCTTGTGCCGCGCCCCATAGTTATAGGCGATGATGGGGATCATACCGTTGTTCAGTCCAAAGACCGGCATGAAGATAAAGCTCTGCAGTTTGAAATAGACGCCGAAGACCGCAGTTGCAGTGGAGGAGAACGTCATCAGGATCTTATTCATACCAAACACCATGACAGATCCGATGGACTGCATAATGATGGAAGGGATGCCGATTTTGTATATTTCACCGATGGTTTCTGCGTCGGGGCGAAAACGCATCATGTTGATATTCAGTTCCGGATTTTTCCGGCAGTTAAAGTAGATCGACATTGCAAGTGCAATCAGCTGTCCGGCAACGGTTGCAATGGCTGCACCGGCCACCTCGAGCCGTGGAAATCCGAACAATCCAAAAATCAGGATCGGATCCAGAATGATGTTGATGATGGCGCCGGTCCCCTGCGTGATCATATTATAGAAGGTTCTCCCGGTGGACTGCATCAGACGTTCAAATGTAATCTGCATGAACACACCGACGGAAACGATCGTGATGATGTGCATGTAAGAGACACCGTATTGGATGATAGCAGGGTCATTGGTCTGGAATGTGAAAAACATCCGGGCGCCGAAGCCGCCGATGACGGCCATAACAATGGAACTCATAATTCCTAAGAAAATTCCGTTGCGGGCGACGATATTGGCTTCTTCAAAATGTTTTTCGCCGAGATGTCTGGATACCTGTGCGTTGATTCCGACACCGGTTCCCGCTGCGATGGAGATCATCAGATTCTGTATCGGGAAAGCCAGTGAAACTGCGGTGAGTGCATCTTCTCCAATCTGTGCTACGAAAATGCTGTCCACGATGTTGTAGAGTGCCTGGACAAGCATGGAGATAATCATCGGCAGAGACATGGTGATCAGTAGCTTGGGGATGGGCATAACTCCCATCTTGTTTTCCTGCTGTATATTCTTTTCCATATAAAATTTCCTCTCAAATGTATTCTTTGTAGTAAGCTCACAGCATCTATCCGGATCGCGCTTATTTCCTCGATGCAGAGCGTAAACAGTATAACACTATTATCATATATTGACAATCATATAATAAGATGAAGTATGAGGGGAAAAATAAGGTAAAGTTGCTTTACATATAAAATAGAACGCGTGTGGGAGAGATAGTGATTGCGGTGGAATTGTGAGTGGGATGCTGTGATGCAGCTGATCGGTATTTTGTGTCTTGTGGTGGCTCTGGGGATTGGGAGCAGGGGAGCGGTGCCCGTATCGGCAGATCCGAGTGGTGCGGAAGAAAAGCCCCGGATTGCGATTACGTTTGATGATGGGCCGAATCCGGTCTATACACCGGTTTTGCTGGACGGACTGAAGGAGCGGAATGTGCGGGCAACTTTTTTTCTGATCGGGCAGAATGCGGAGGAAAATCCTGAGATTGTCCTGCGGACGCAGGAGGAGGGGCACTTGATTGGAAACCATACGTTTCACCATGTGGAGCTGTCTAAAGTCTCCTTTGAGGAAGCGCAGGAGGAAATTGAGGCGACCAATGCGGTAATCAGCGGGGTGACGGGGCAGAGCGTAGAATATATACGGCCGCCTTTTGGTGTGTGGAAGGATAACCTGGAACAGGTACTGCCCATGCTCCAGGTTATGTGGACCGTGGATCCGATGGACTGGGCCACCGGGAACGAGGATGAAATTGTAAATAAGGTAGTGACGAACGTGAAAGAAAATGATATCATTCTATTACATGACTGCTACGACAGTTCGGTGCGTGCGGCGCTTCGGATCATCGAGCTGCTGCAGGCAGAGGGGTACGAGTTCGTGACGGTTGATGAGCTGCTGATGGATTGAAAATATCGGGTTTAACCAGGAATTGAAATGGAGAAGAATATGGATCTGTTTGATTATATGAGAGAAAATACAAAAGAAAAGGAGTCGCCGCTGGCGGCAAGACTGCGCCCCACAACGCTGGAAGAGGTGGTGGGACAGCAGCACATTATCGGAAAGGATAAGCTGCTATACCGCGCGATCAAGGCGGATAAGCTGGGATCGATTATTTTCTATGGCCCTCCGGGAACCGGAAAGACGACCCTTGCCAAGGTGATTGCCAACACGACTAGTGCGCAGTTTAAGCAGATCAACGCCACGGTCGCGGGCAAGAAGGATATGGAGGAAGTGGTTCGTGAGGCGAAGGACACGCTGGGCATGTATCAGAAGAAAACAATTCTGTTCGTGGATGAGATCCACCGGTTCAATAAAAGTCAGCAGGATTATCTGCTCCCGTTTGTGGAGGACGGTACATTGATCCTGATCGGAGCCACGACGGAAAATCCGTATTTTGAGGTGAATGGGGCTTTGATCTCGCGTTCCAGTATCTTTGAATTAAAGCCGCTCTCCAAAGAGGACATCAAGACACTTCTTCACAGGGCGGTCTACGATGACGAAAAGGGGATGGGAAGTTACCACGCCGAGATTGATGATGCGGCCATGGACTTTCTGGCAGATCTTGCCGGAGGGGATGCGAGAAATGCATTAAATGCGATTGAACTGGGCATCCTGACAACCGGGCGCGGCGAGGATGGAAAAATCCACATTACGCTGGACGTGGCATCGGAATGCATACAAAAGAGAGTGGTGCGCTACGACAAAACGGGCGACAATCATTACGACACGATATCGGCATTTATCAAAAGCATGCGCGGATCGGATCCGGATGCGGCGGTGTACTATCTGGCGAAGATGCTGTATGCCGGTGAGGATGTGAAGTTTATCGCACGCAGAATCATGATCTGTGCATCGGAGGACGTGGGAAATGCAGATCCGGGGGCACTGACGGTGGCGGTTTCCGCAGCCCAGGCGGTGGAGCGCATCGGAATGCCGGAGGCGCAGATCATTTTGGCTCATGCTGTGCTTTATGTGGCGACGGCACCGAAGAGCAATTCTGCGGTCAATGCGATTTTTGCGGCGATGGAGAATGTAAAGCATAAAAAAACTACTGTGCCGGTTCATCTGCAGGATGCCCATTACAAGGGATCCGCAAAGCTTGGACATGGAGTGGGCTATCAGTATGCCCACGATTATCCGAACCATTATGTGGCACAGCAGTATCTGCCGGACGAGATTAAAGATGAAGTGTTTTATGAACCCAGTGACAACGGATATGAAAAAAATATCGTGGAACACATGCGGCACATCAAAGAAGATTAGCCATGAGGAGCGCGTAGATTTCCTGGTTCTTTTTCTGCCAGCTGTCTGCAATCGCTATGGCCTCGGTCTTAGTCGGCACTGTGAGTTTCAGATCAATCAAATCATGGCCATCCTCCACAATCTGGCAGCGAACCTCATATTCGTGGTTGGTGTTCATGTAAAAATCAGATTTGATGGAGACTTCTTCTTTTAAATCATATTTTTTCTCTTTTAGAAAATCGTTGATATCCTCCTGAATAGCGGGGGATATTTTATTTTGAAAATAAGAGATTGTCTTCGCGCCGCTCTCTGTCAGATGATATAGCGTTCTGTTGTGGGTATTCTCCACGCGCAGCAGCTCAGCATCAACCATATCGGAGAGTGCCTCCTGAAGTGTGAAATAGCTGGTGTATCCCTTGTCCAGAATAAATTCTGAAATTTGTGAAGTCGTCATGGGAAAGTCTACCTTTTCCAGCATAAATAGTACGATTAATTTGTAAAGTGTAAATGTTTCGGTCATTTACGACTCCTTTCCGGCATAGAATTTTCCCTGCCATATATCCTGTTCTTTTAAATATTTATTGATGTTGTTGAGTACAGTCCGCTTGCTGCTGCTCCAGACCGGTGCAATCAGCAGATCACTCGGACCGTCTCCTGTGATACGGTGAACGACAATGTCCGGGCGAAGCTGAGCAATGCATGTAGATACCAGTTCCACGTATTCCTCCATAGAAGGAATCCAAAAAGGGTGTGCCTGATAATCCGCAGCCAGATCCGTTCCCTTCAGAACGTGAAGCATCTGAAGCTTGATTCCCTGTATGTCCATCCGGTTGAGATAATGCAGTGTGTCTGCAATCTGCGCAGAATCCTCGCCGGGCAGCCCGAGTATGACATGGACGATCACGTCAACTCCGATCCTCCTCAAGCCGGAGACTGCCCGGTCAAACACATCCAGTGTATAGCCGCGCCGGATATAGGCGGCGGTCGAAGTGTGAATCGTCTGCAGCCCGAGTTCGACCCAGACGGGTTTGATCTGATTTAATTCGGCCAGAAGCTCCAGCACATCGTCCCCCAGACAATCCGGGCGCGTGGCGATGGAAAGAATCCGCACCTCCGGATCCGCGATGGCCTCCATAAAAATGTGCCGCAGATATTCGACGGAGCCGTAGGTGTTTGTAAAGGCCTGAAAATAGGCGATGAAAGAGTGGATGGGCCGTTTTTGTTTTAGCTGGTCTTTTCCCCGGATCAACTGCTGCGTGATGGTCTGCTCCGGAGACCCGGCAAAATCGCCGGATCCCTGGGCGCTGCAGAAGATGCAGCCGCCCACGCCGATGGTCCCGTCCCGATTGGGGCAGGACATGCCTCCGTTCAGCACGACTTTGTACAGTTTTTCACCGTATGTTGTCTTACAGTAATAATCCAGGGAATTGTACCGTTTCTCACCCCATCGTCTCATAAATCTCCCCCTCTTAAAAATGTGATACCGAAGTCGAAAGGTCATGCAGGAATTTGATTCCCTGACATTATCATATGTTATATCAGTGCTTTGACGGCATTACTCACAACATCGGCAACCCGCGGATCGAATGCTTCCGGCAGAATGTTGACATCGCTCAGTTCCTCATCCGGAACGAGTCCCGCGATGGCGTGGGCGGTTGCAAGCTTCATCTCCTCGGTGATCTGGGTGGCTCTGCCCTCCAGTGCACCTTTGAAGATGCCCGGGAATGCTACGACGTTATTGACCTGATTCGGGAAATCGGAACGTCCGGTTCCCACGACTCTTGCGCCGGCCTCTTTCGCAAGATCCGGCATGATCTCCGGTACCGGGTTGGCCATTGCAAACAGGATCGAATCCTGATTCATAGAAGCAACCATCTCTTTTGAGACGATTCCCGGTGCAGAGACGCCGACAAAGATGTCAGCACCGACCAGCGCGTCGGCAAGTGTACCTGTTTTTCCTTCCAGATTGGTGAGCTCCACCATTTTCTGCTGCATCCAGTTCAGATCCTTGGAATCTTTCCCGAGGATACCGCTGATATCACACATGGTGACATGGATAAAGCCGTATTTGAGAAGAAGCTTTGTGATGGCAACGCCGGCGGAGCCTGCACCGTTTACAACAACCCTGCAGTCTTCCTTCTTCTTGCCGGTAACCTTCAGTCCGTTGATAATACCTGCGAGTACAACGATGGCAGTTCCGTGCTGATCGTCGTGGAAGACCGGAATGTCCAACAGCTCTTTCAGGCGTTCCTCAATCTCAAAGCAGCGCGGTGCGGAGATATCCTCCAGATTGATTCCTCCGAATGCAGGAGCAATGTTGACGACTGTTTTGATGATTTCTTCTGTATCCTGCGTGTCAAGGCAGATCGGAACGGCGTTGACACCGCCAAATTCTTTAAATAATACAGCCTTTCCTTCCATGACCGGCATAGCGGCAAGGGCGCCGATATTGCCGAGACCGAGAACTGCACTTCCATCGGATACGACAGCGACGGTGTTGGCTTTCTGGGTATAAACGTAGGCCGCCTCCGGATCCTTAGCGATAACCTTACAAGGTTCAGCTACGCCGGGAGTGTAGGCGATGGCCAGATCCTCGCGTGTATTGACGTGTGCCTTTGCTACGGTCTCTAATTTTCCGTTCCATTCTGCGTGCATCTGAAGTGCTTTTTCGTTGTTTGTCATGAGTCTGCCTCTTTTCTTTCTATTTGTTTTATCAGAGCAGATGGGAGAGAGCGAATTGTTTTCGCTGCCATCTGCGCGTCTGAAGCGGGGGAGTTCTGTGGACACTTACCGTGTCAAAAGGTATTTTCCCTCCAACATCATTTTCAATCATTTATTATACAATAGATAAGAAAAGAAGTCCAATGAAAAACAATTGGTCACAGCGTTGAGGAATAAATTTAATTGTGTCTATCCCTCATCTACTGTGTATGTTTTTTAGCACTTTATCCACATTTTCCTTGTTAACGCCTTTTGTTATGCACTTCGTATGGGTCCACGAAGCCAATCCTAAAAAAATGTGGATTATTCAGTTATTTCGTCTTTCATTTAACCACCACCTGTGCTAAAATAACCTTGTTATTCCAAGTACATTGTTGTGTACTTAAAAATGTAGGATACATCTTCATTCGTTACTGTCAGTCCGCGAAAAC